>CAWBSV010000023.1:0-276479 GCA_963791505.1 uncultured Acidobacteriaceae bacterium | reverse complement strand
GGACCCGATCAGCCTGTTATCCCTAGCGTACCTTTTGTCCGTTGAGCGACGGCAATTCCACATTCCACCGTCGGATCATTTGGGCCTGCTTTCGCATCTGCTCGACTTGTAGGTCTCGCAGTTAACCTGGCTTCTACCCATACGCTCGACGCATGGTTACAAACCATGCTGAGCCAAGCTTCGCGCTCCTCCGTTACCATTTGGGAGGAAACCGCCCCAGTCAAACTGACCCGCACGCACTGTCCCCCAGCTGGCTAACAGCTTGGGGTTAGAATCCTAGTTAGCGAAGAGTGGTGTTTCACATTTCGACTCCACCCCGGCCTAAACCGGGGCTTCAAAGTCTCCCACCTACGCTAAGCATCACTAACCAGAACACAATACGAGCTTACAGTAAAGGTGCATAGGGTCTTTCCGTCCTACTGCGGGCATGCGGCATCTTCACCGCAATTACAGTTTCGCCGAGATCCTCTCCGAGACAGCGGTTCAGTCGTTACACGATTCGTGCAGGTCGGAACTTACCCGACAAGGAATTTCGCTACCTTAGGACCGTTATAGTTACGGCCGACATTCACGGGGACTTAGGTTCGGAGCTTCGCCTTGCGGCTAACAACTTGCCTTGATCTTTCCGCATTGGTCACGTGTCACTCCCTATACGTCGTCTTGACGACTTTGCAGAGAGCTGTGTTTTTGTTAAACAGTCGCTAAACCCACTTTACTGAGACCCGTCTTGCGACGGGCACCCCTTCTCCCGAAGTTACGGGGCTATTTATGCCGAGTTCCTTAGAGAGGTCTCTCTCGCGCGCCTTGGTATACTCTACCCACCCACCTGTGTCGGTTTACGGTACGGGCGACTGGGGGAACAACTGGGAACTTTTCTAGGCGCAACTGCTAGTGATACGCTTCGGCTTGCGCCTAAGCTCACGATTCGATCGGTTAATCACCTTACGTCACGCGCATTCCCAGCCTTAACCCCAGCCGGCGCAGGAATATTTAACCTGCTGTGCATCGATTACGCCTTACGGCCTCATCTTAGCTCCCGGCTAACCCTGGGAGGACGAACCTGGCCCAGGAAACCTTGGGTTTACGGCGACCAGAATTCTCATCTGGTTTATCGCTACTCGTGTCTGCATTCTCACTAATCAGCGCTCCACCTTCCGTTTCCGTCCGGCTTCACTGCACTGATTACGCTCTCCTACCACTCCAAAGATTCGAAAACCTCTGGAATCCATAGCTTCGGTATACGATTTAATCGCCAATCATTTTCGGCGCGACATCGCTCGATGAGTCAGCTATTACGCACTGTTTAAATGATGGCTGCCTCTAAGCCAACATCCTCACTGTCTAAGCAACGTCACATCCTTTCCACTTAATCGTATTTAGGCACCTTAGCTGATGGTCTGGGCTGTTGCCCTCTCGGCTACGAAGCTTATCCCTCGCAGCCTGATTCCTATGATACTGAGACCGATGGAATTCGGAGTTTGATTGGTTTTGGCAGCCTGGTGGGGCCCCTAAGCCATTCAGTGCTCTACCTCCATCTGGGTACTTCCATAAGACTCGCCCTCAAGCGATTTCGGAGAGAACCAGCTATCACGGGGTTTGATTAGTCTTTCGCTCCTACTCTCAAGTCATCTCAGAATTTTTCAACATTCACGAGTTCGGTCCTTCACCCAGTGTTACCTGGGCTTCAACCTGCTCAAGAGTAGATCACCTCCGCTTCGGGTCTATTGCCAGCGACTGGTCGCGCATTTGGTACTCGCTTTCGCTTCGCCTCCAGTCCAGAAGACCTTAGGCTGACGCCACTGACAATAACTCGCAGACTCATTATGCAAAAGGCAAGCAGTCACCCCTTACGCGGGCTCCTACACATTGTATGCAATCGGTTTCAGGTCTATTTCACTCCCCTAAAAGGGGTTCTTTTCACCTTTCCCTCGCGGTACTTGTTCACTATCGGTTGCCAAGGAGTATTTAGCCTTATCCCGTGGTCGGGACGGATTCATGCAGAGTTTCACGTGCACCGCATTACTTGGGATACCTCTAGGGGGCTTTGAGTTTTCGCGCACCCGGCTGTCACGGTCTCTGGCCGATTTTTCCACATCGTTACGCTAACTCTCCACCTCCCACATCAAGGTCCCGCAACCCCGGGAAGACAAGTCCTCCCGGTTTAGGCTGTTCCGCTTTCGCTCGCCACTACTTACGGAATCACATTCGTTTTCTTTTCCTGGGGTTACTGAGATGTTTCACTTCACCCCGTTTGGCTTCGCCGGACTATGAATTCATCCGGTCGATAACTCCGCGTTAAGCCGGCTGGGTTGTCCCATTCGGAAATCCCCGGATCAGCGCCTGTTATGCGGCTCCCCGGGGCTTATCGCAACCTGCTACGTCCTTCATCGCCTCTTGGCACCAAGGCATCCTGTTAGAGTCTCGGTATAAGTGAACGTTGAGGCAGAGTTGGGATAAGT
Source organism: uncultured Acidobacteriaceae bacterium (assembly GCA_963791505.1). GTDB lineage: Bacteria > Acidobacteriota > Terriglobia > Terriglobales > Acidobacteriaceae > Telmatobacter. The sequence continues at coordinate 274,020 of CAWBSV010000023.1, read as the reverse complement.
GGCGGTCAGCGTCTCAATGGAAGGCGCGGCGTTAGCAGCGGTCTGCAGGTAGCCGATGGTCGCCGTTCCCAGCGTGACCGAGATGCTCGTGTAAGTGCCCGCAGGAACGTCATTCATGTCGATCAGAGTTTGCAGGCCGTTATAGCGCGCAAAGTCCACAGTGGGCGTTCCGCTGACTAACTGAATGGTGTTGTTATTGGAGTCAGTCGCGCTCACGCTTTCAACCGGAACCGAGAACGAAACCACGCTGGCCATCGGCGCGTCCGTCCCAATGACAAAGGATGAGCCCGTCGGCGAAGTGGACTGAGTGTTGGTGTTGTTGAGGGACGATCCGCCAGTGCAGCCGGCGATCACGATTGCAGCCGCCGTTAAAGAAAGAACGGCCGCGGGCAGAAATTTGAATCGCATCCTGGAATCCATAGTGAGTGCACCTCTCCGTTTTGTGTCTTGACTTGTCGTATCGTGTGCGAAGGCTCGCAGTTCAAATCATCGAATTGCTCTGATTTTTTGAAACGTCCCCTGAGAAATCTTTCGTCCGCTGGCGCGCGCGCGCCGATTCATAAACAGGAGTTGAGGAGAGACTGACATGCAGAAGTTTGCAGTTTCACGCAACGAAACCGAACCAATCGCCAGTCACCTATCGCGGAAACACAAGGTCCTTTTAAAAGTTGCGAAATGTTATTGAGGATTTATCGGATTTAGATGTTCCGTATTTCGATTGTGCACAGCGCAGGCGGCGTGAGCAGCCAGACCATCACTTTAGTAATAGGCGCCTATCCTTATCGGGACCGATCTTGCGACTTCAATTCTCGAACACGCGCACTCGACCGCCATGTGATCCATGACACGGCGCAACGGCAGGATGTTTGTCGGAAGGGATGCTATCCCGAAGGCGTGACCGCGACCGTCACCGGCCTGGTCGTCAGCGAAGCACGCACCGGTTCGTGTGGCCAGATGTACACAGCGAGCCGGCGCGAATAATGCAAAACCGGTTCTTGATCGGGCAGCGGAATTCCGATGGCGTTGGCAAGGTCGTTGCGCTCAATCTCCGCCTCCGCCTCTTCCAGCGGCCACGGCACGTGGTGAAGGTTGGCGCGTACCGGTTGGCCGGCGCGGTTCAAAGTAAACAGACACGACCGCTCCATCAAAAAATATTCAAGCGATCCGACCTTGGCTTCAGCCGTCGCATGCGTGGGGCCCAGGCCTCGATAGCGCACCTGAAAGACCGTCGGTTTGCGCGTGAAGCGCCTGCGGCTATAGAACGAAAACTCGCGCTCAGAGCGCTGATCGAGCCGCATTTCGGCCCAATGATAAGGCAGATCGAAGATCAACCGCGCTGCGGCCACGGCCAGCAGGTTGCTCGCATCGAGACTGAAGAAATACAGCCCCGGGGTGTTGGAGTGCTCATCGCGCACATATGTACGCACATTCAAGTCAGGAAAATTCTGCGTGCCTGGAATTGGCGGCATGCCCCGCACCTTGATGCGGTCGAGCCAGAAGGGCACCACCCCGAGCCATGCTGAGCCTTGATACGTATCGGCTCTGAGTCCGCTGGGCAGCAACCGCTCGATGGCGCTGATGGGAACCGGCCAGTGCGCAAAAAGCAGGTCGTTCCACCGCTGCGTCATCCGCCAGCGTCCTGGCGGCAGCGGCCTGGGCCGGTGCGATGTGCGAACCAAAAATTCCTGCATGGCCTTCGCTCCTTTTCTCGATTCCTTTTCCTGGAGCTTGCCTCAACGGTTCAATCTTGTCCCTGAAATAGCTTGTACCTGAAGTGCCACCCTCGGCAAGCGGTGACCTTTGGGGGTGCACCCACCCCTCATGCCGTATTCTGGTCGCGAGTCCTCTTCCATGTCCAGTGAATCTTTTCGTCCCCCCGCCTCCCGGAACCAGACCGATGTCTTTGCCGTCCACGGGGCCGACCCCGAGGTCCTGGCCTATGCCATGGCAAAGTACTCCCGCTCCTCGTTGTCCATGCGCGAATCGCTGGCCGAGATCAGCTCGCAACGCGCTGAGCAGTTCCTCAACACGTTCTACTTTCAATACGGGCACCGCTCCATCGCCGACCTGGCCCACATAGCTCTTGCCGTCGAGCGCCTGAGCCTGCTGGCCGCCATTGTCCTGGTCGACGAGCAGCGCTGGGATGGGCAGGAGCGCTCCACCCGCTACCAGAACTTCATGAAGTCGGGCTGGTATCTGCCCGAATTCGGCGATCAGCACGCGGCTGCGGCAAAAATCTACGTCGACACCATCGACAAGCTCTTTGCCACCTACCAGCGCACCACAGCTGCCGTGCAGGAGGCGTTGCGGCGCCGCGTTCCCTGCCCGGAAACCCTAAAGCCCGATGCCTACGAGCGCACCTTAAAGGCACGAGCCTTCGATGTGGCGCGTTATCTGCTTCCGCTGGCGACCAACACGTCGCTGGGCCAGATCGTGAATGCGCGCACCCTTGAGACCCAGGTCTCGCGCCTGCTTTCCAGCGATTTCGCCGAGGTGCGCGATCTGGGCAACAAGCTGCGCGATGCGGCCACAGGCCCTGCCTGGAACGTGAATGCACGCGCCGCTACAGCCTTTGTTGAGAAGATCAATTCTCTCGATCCAGAGCTTGCTCAGGAGGCCCGCGACCTCTTCACGCGCGAGGTGCACACCGCGCCCACGCTGGTGAAATATGCCCAGCCCAATGCCTACCTTCGGCAGACGCAGGCCGAGCTCAGTCAGGTTGCCGCTGAACTGCTCGCCAAAGTGACCATCGCACAGTCTCCCGCTGTCGACCTTGTCGAACGTACTGAAGGACTGGAAGCGGAACTGGCTGCGACGCTGCTCTACTCCGTTGCCCATCATCCCTACCGCCAGATTCGTGACCTGGTGGCCTCGCTTTCTTCGCGGCGCGTTGCCGAGATTGTGGAGCTGGGCCTGCGTCATCGCGGCAAGCACGACGAGGCACTGCGCGCATTTCACGCCGGCGCTGCGCTGCGCTTCGACATCCTGATGGACATCGGCGGCTTCCGCGACATGCATCGCCATCGCCGCTGCGTGCAGATCATTCAGCCCTTCACCGCGCTGCATGGCTGCGAGATTCCCGACTCCGGCGATCTCGAGCCAGGCGTCAATCTGCTGGAAGAGGCTGGCATCCTGCGCGAATTTGAGTCCTCACTTGCCGGCGCCCTGTCCGCCAGCGCACAGATCGCGGCAAGCGCTGCGCCTGAGGCCGCGCAATCCGCGCAATACCTGCTTCCGCTGGCCACGCGCGTACGCAGCCTGTTCAAGATGGATTTTGCCGAGGCCCAGTACATCTCCGAGTTACGTTCGGGCCCCGCAGGCCACTTCAGTTACCGGCGCATCGCGTGGGAGATGTTCCTGGCCATGCAGAAGCAGCATCCCTCGCTGGCCCGGTACATACGGGTCACGGACTTCACCAAGCCCATCGACCTGCTGCAACGATAAGGACGAGCGAATTGAATCGGCCCCCAACCAGCCACGAACGAATGACCGGCGAGCCCTGGGATGTGTCGTACCAGGGCGGGCGCGCGCCCTGGGATATTGGACGGCCCCAGCAGGCTTTTGCGCGTGTGGCCGCTGCCGGTGGATTCTCCGGCGCGGTGCTGGATGCGGGATGCGGCTCGGGCGAGCACGCATTGCTCGCTGCCTCGCTGGGGTTGCCGGTGCTTGGCATTGATGTGGCGGAGACGGCCCTCGCGCTTGCTCGTGCGAAGGCGAAAGAGCGTGGATTGCAGGCTGAGTTCGTACCCGCTGACGCGCTTCATCTGGAACGTCTCGGGCGTCAGTTTGAGACGGTGTTGGACTGCGGACTCTTCCACACCTTCGACGACGACGAGCGGCCCCAATATGTCGCGAGCCTTGCATCGGTGATGCAGCCGGAAGGAATGCTGTACGTGCTTTGCTTCAGCGATCGCGACTCTGCTTACGTGCCGCACCCGGTCCGCGAGGAAGTGCTCAGAGCGGCTTTCAGCCCCAGCGCTGGGTGGACGATCATCTCTGTTGAACCGGACCGCATTGAGACCCGCTTTCACCCCGACGGCGCGGCTGCCTGGTTCGCCAAAATCCAGCGAACTTAACAAAAAAGCCTGTGCTAGCGTGCAAGGGGTGTCTGCAGCGCATTGATTCGGCGCATGTTGAGAGGGTTGCACCGCAGCACGGGCTTTTTTGAGGATGCTTTTGGGTGTTTACCAAGTAACAGTAATTCCTGCCGGGCAGGGGTGGAATTTTCCTCTTGGGAGGCCTATGAGATTTTGATGGACGAGTTGAATGGGCATGGGCTCCTTCTTTCTTGAGGGTGATTCAAGTGTGCGCTTTTCCGGGAAATGATATGCAAAATTGTCGGAAGTATATTTTGTTTAGAATGAGTTAGATACAAGATTTGTTTCAGGCTTGGGGCTTGACAAGAAATTCGGAAGGCATCGCCCCTACGGGGCTCGGAGTGGAGAGAATGGTGTTCCCAGGACTGCGCTTCGCTTGTCCTGGGCTAATGTCCCTGGTCCCTCCGGGACCTAATTAGTGTTCGCGGATCGGGGTCTTTGCCTGGAAGAGCGCCAGACGCTGCTGGAGCAGTTGGGCGAGGCGCTCGTTGCCGTGCTGCTGCGCCAGTTCGACGGCGTGCTGCTCGGCATCGACGGCTTTGTCGAAATCGCCGGATTCGGCGAGCGATGCGGCCAGAGTGCCGAGCACCATTGGCTCCTGGCCTTTGGTCAGGTCGGCGGCATGGCCGGCAAGGCGCACGGCTTCGGTTCCATTGCGCAGCGAAGCCTCAGACGACGTGGACATCAGCCAGGCGGCATCGTTGAGCACCCGCACGTTGTCCGGATCGACTTTCAGAGCATCGCGCCACTGCTCGAGCGCGTCGGCGCGTTGCCCCTTCATGACCAGGGCGGTGCCGAGGTACGCATGGGCGTCAGCGGATTTGGGCGCCAGCGCGATTGCGTGCTGGAAGTGCGGAATCGCGACGTCGACCTGGCCCTTCTCGGCAAGGCCGAGGCCCAGTTCGGTCTCGACCTCAGCCGACTCGGGAGCGAGAGCAAGAGCCTTCTGGAGACGCGCGATGCCGTCGTCGAGCTTGCCCGACTCAACCAGGGCGCGGCCCAGGTTGCCCTCGGCGGCGCCATACTCGGGATCGATTTCGACGGCCTTCGCAAACTGCACCGATGGCGTCGTCGAGCTTGCCCTGCATGGCGAGCGCGAGGCCGAGATTGTTGTAGGCGTGCGAGTATTTTGGATCGTCGGCGATGGCCAGTTTGTATTGCTCCATCGCTTCATCGAGATGGCCGGCCTGGGCGAGCGCGAAGCCGAGATTGTTGTGCGCCTCGGCGTAATCGGGATTGATTTTGAGGGCGAACTCGTACTCTTCGATGGCCTCGGGAATCTTGCCCTGCTCAGCGAGCACGCGGCCCAGGTTGCTGTGCGCCTCGGCGTAGCCGGGGTTTTCTTCGATGGCGGCTTTGTAGAGAGTGATGGCTTCAGTGGTGTGGCCGGCGCCGGCCAGCGCGACGGCGAGATTGTTTTGCGCCTCGGGGTACGCCGGCTTGGCGGCGATGGCTTTTTTGAACTCCGCAATGGCCGCGTCGGTTTTGCCGGCATGGGCCAGCGTCTGCCCGAAATTGTTGTGCGCGCGCGCATCGCCGGGGCTCATGGCAAGGGCCTTGGTCCACTCGGGGATGGCTTGCGCGTATTCGCCTTTTTTGGCCAGATCGGCGGCCAGATCATATTGCTTGTAGAAGTCGACGGCCGGCGTATCGATGTGCTCGATGCCGGCTGGGTCCATATTCACGAACTCAGGAATATTGACGGCGCGATTGGCCGCTGTCGAGTTCTCAATCAAAACCGGCGGGGTCGAATTGCCTTGGTCGTCGATGTGGGTCAGGAACATCTGCGTGTAGGGCGAACGGCTCTTCGAGGAGAAGACCAGCCAGCGCCCATTGGGCGAGAAGCTGTGCCAGGAGTTCATGAGCGGCGTGTTGCAATCCATCAGGCGCGCCTTGCCTCCCGAGAACGGCACGATCCAGAGCTTGGAGTCGGGGCGCATAAGCTGGCCGTTCTTGGCCTGGACGAAGACGATCCATTTGCCGTCGGGCGATATCTTGGGAAAGCTGTTCGACATGCCATTGTCGGACGCGCCCTCGATGCGCTCGGGCGTGCCGCCGCGCCCCTCGTTGAAGGGGATGCGATAGAGGCTGTACTGGATCTGCACTTCTTTGGGATCGTTGGCGTAGTCGGCCATGACGCCGTCGGCTGGATAAGGGTCTTTGGCCTCGGCGCGCTCGAAGACCAGGAACTTTCCGTCGGGGCTCCAAACGGCATTCGACTGGATGTATTTCGGATCGCTGGCGCCGGGGAGTGGACGCAGCTTCTTCTCCGTCTTGTCGTACCACTGAATGATGCCGCGCGTGGGATAGAAGACCTGGAGGAAGCGGTAGTCCTTGAAGTTGGAGACGTAATAGAACTGGTTGCTCTTGGTGCCGGGCGGGCGCGTGGTGGTGACGACGTACTTGCCGTCGGGCGAGACCTGCGACATGAAGCCGACGCGCACGGGGGTTGATCCCTCGGCGGGGAACGAAGACCACGACAGCATGTCTTCATTGCGGATGGTCATTTTCTTCGCGACCGGAACCATCGCGTAGAGGCCCTTGTCGTTTTGCGGGCCGTCCATGTCGAGGCCCAGGGTTTTGCCATTGGCCGCGAAGGAGTGGCAGTTGGCGCAGCTATGCAGGTCGTTCATGACGACGTGGGGCTTGTCGTCGGCGACGTTGCGCATGCTCCAGTTGATGAGCGGGATGGCGGTTTGCGCGAGCGGCTTGATGAATCCTTTTTCGGAGTCGGTGGGCATCAGGGGCACATCGCGATAGAAGATGGGCGCGCCAACGGGGTCGGACGAAACGCTGAGTTGCATCTGGCCTTGCGAGACGGCGGCAGTGCCGGCCAGACCGTGGATCGCGATGGTGACTGCGCCGGCGCCGGCTTGCTTTTTGATCGCGGCCCAGGTTGCAGGGTCGGGCTTCAAGGTGTGGGCGGCGGCCTGCTCGGGAGTGAGTTCGGGGAGCTTGTTGGTATTCGAGATGCAGCGCTTGTCGATGTCGCCGACCTGCATGCGCTCGCCTTTGGATTGGAGATGCAGGGGTGCGCTGCCGTTGGCGAAGGCGATGTCGATTTGCCAGGAGTCGGCGGCCGTGGCGGGGTCGCGCCAGAGGAAGGTGGGCGCTGCCATGTCGGGGGGAAAGACGCTGCCGTTGAGGGGGTAGTCGATGGAGAGGCGCGCCGGCTCGTTGCCGGCTTTGACGTTGACCAGGCCTACGCCGGCGACCAACGCTGCGGCGAGGGCGCAGAGGACGCCTGCGGCTCGCATCAATTTGGAATTCTTTGGACGCAGCGGTTCGCGGCATCCGTCGTTTGGATTCATTGCCAAGCTCCCGACCTCGGCTCCCCGGCGACCTCGGAGCCCACGTTCGCTGGTCTGCTGTTCAGTCCCTCATGGTACCAAAATCAAGACTTCTCTGGCATTGGGGGCTTCAGTAGATAGTGGCCTTGTGGGGCATTCGAAGCCATGAGAGCATGGCGCATGGGTCGCAGCGAGCAATATACGGCCATTGGCGTGGGAATATGTGTGTACTTCCTTTTGGACCACTTCCATCTCTTTCCCTCCACCTATGAAGCTGGGCGTATCGCAGCACGAGCGACGGTCGCGATGAGTGCTGGATTGGTCATAATTATTTGGTCGATCATTGTCAGAAAGAAAAAGAAGAAGGCTGATTCGGACAATCATTCCTAGTCGATCAACTTTTATCAACACCAATCAGCACCCTGCCTTGCGCCTGATTCCCCGGCCTGCGTATCTTGGTGAAACAGCAGCAATTTTTGCGGAAAGAGTTGGATGGACGTTCTTAAACGGCTCTTCGAACAGCATTTTCATCGGCCGGCCGAGCAGGTGCGCGCCCTGCAGGGGCAGCTTGGCGGATCGGGCCGCATCATCGTTCGGCTGAGCGCTGAAGATGTGTCTGCGATCGGGATTCAGTATCCGGTCCGCGAAGAGAACGTGGCGTTCATCGAGTTCTCGCGCAGCTTCAGGCGGCATGGGTTGCCAGTGCCTGCAATCTATGGCGAGGATCTGGCGCATGGCGCGTATCTCGAAGAAGACCTCGGCGACATGACGCTGTTTGAATTCCTGGGCAAGAATCGAGCGGGCGATGTGATTGGGGCTCCGGCGGTTGAGGCGTATCGGCGCGTGGTGGCGACGCTGCCGCGCTTCCAGGTGGAGGCGGGCCGCGATTTGAATTACAAGGTGTGTTATCCGCGAGCGAGCTTCGATCGGCAGTCGATTGCGTGGGATCTGAACTATTTCAAGTACTACTTTCTGCGCCTCGCGGGTGTGCCGTTCAACGAGCAGGACCTGGAACACGACTTTGGGCGGTTGACGAAGTTTTTGCTCAGCGCCGATCGCGATTACTTTCTCTATCGCGACTTTCAATCGCGCAACATCATGCTGCGCGATGGACAGCCCTGGTTTCTCGACTACCAGGGAGGCCGCAAGGGCGCGCTGCAGTACGACATTGCGTCGCTGCTCTATGACGGCAAGGCGGATCTGCCTCCGCAACTGCGGCAGGAGTTGCTGGATTTTTATCTGGATTCGCTGGCCGGGTTCATTGCGCTCGATCGGGCTGCCTTCATGGAGCACTACTACGCGTACGTGTATGTGCGGATTCTGCAGGCGCTGGGGGCGTACGGGTTTCGCGGGTTTTATGAGCGCAAGACGCACTTTCTGCAGTCTGTGCCCTATGCACTGAAGAACCTGCGCTGGCTGGCTGCGAACGTGAAGCTGCCGATTGCGCTGCCTTCGTTGATGGCCGCGCTCGACACCATCGCGGCGTCAGAGAAGCTGCAGGCGCTGTCGGCCCCGGCGCAGAGACTGACTGTGCGCGTTTTTAGTTTTTCGTTTCATCGCGAGATGCCGGTCGATCCCTCGGGGAACGGCGGTGGGTACGTCTTCGATGCGCGCAGCTTGCCGAATCCCGGGCGCGAGGAGCGATTCAAAAAGCTCACCGGCCGGGATGCGTCGGTGATCGAGTATCTCGAGCATCTCGATGAGGTGCATCAGTTTTTATCGAACGCCGAGTCTCTGGTGGACGCAACGGTTGCGGCCTATCAGCGGCGAGGATTTTCTGACCTGATGGTTTCGTTTGGCTGCACGGGTGGGCAACATCGGTCTGTCTATCTCGCCGAACAGATGGCCAGGCATCTGCGCGGGGTTCCGGGCGTTGACGTGGTGCTCCATCACGTTGAGCTGACGAAGATGGGCATGCTTGAGACCGTGGCGCAATGAAGGCCATGGTGCTCGCGGCCGGCCTGGGAACGCGCTTGCGTCCACTCACTGACGACCGGCCCAAGGCGCTGGTTGAATTGGCCGGTCGCACGCTACTCGAGATCACGCTGCTGCGCCTCCAAAGTTTTGGCGTCAACGAAGTCATCGTGAACACCCACCACTACGCGGAGATGGTGGAGGATTTCTACGCGCCCATGAAAACTTCGGCATGCGGATCGAGATTTCGCGCGAGGCGGAACTGCTGGATACGGGCGGCGGTCTGAAGAAGGCGGCGTGGTTTTTTCTTGAGGAGCCGGACGCACCGTTCCTCGTGCATAACGTCGATGTGCTGAGCGCGATTGATTTGAATCGCATGGTCGAGGTCCACAAGAGAGACGGGGCTCTGGCGACGCTCGCGGTGCAGAAGCGAGCAACTGCGCGGCCCCTCCTGTTCGACCCGCAAGGCCGTCTGCGTGGGCGTGGCGTGGGTGTGGAAGCAGGCGCTGAGCCGCTCGGCCCGACAAGCGGAGTTGAGTCTCTCGCCTTCGCGGGCATCCATGTCCTCTCGCCGAGAATTTTTGGGCTGCTCCAGGAGGATGGGCCGTTCTCGATCATCGACGCCTACATTCGACTCGCGGCGCAGGGCGAGAAGATTTCGGCTTTCCGCGCGGACGGGGCTTACTGGCGGGACCTGGGCCGCCCCGCGAACATCGCGCAAGCCGCCGCAGACATGACGAACGGCGTGTATGTCCTGTAAGCGGGTCCCTGCTTCAAGAAGTCATTCGGCATGGAGCGTCGTGTTTGGATCGACGCGCATGGCGCGCAACGCCGGAATGTAGCTTGCAGCAAGAGCAACCGCGGTGAGAACCAGGGTGACGCCGGCGAACGTGGGCAGGTCGTTCGGCGACACGCCGTAGAGCAGTGAGGCCATGAGGTGCGCGACGATGAGCGCGCCGGCGACACCGAGCAGGGCGCCGGTGGCTGCGAGGCCGAGTCCGCGCCGCAAAACCATTTTGAGGATCGTACTTTTTTGCGCTCCCAGCGCGAGGCGAATGGCGAAGTCACGCCGCTGTTCATTCACAACGTAAGAGATCGTGCCGTAGATTCCGAGTGCGCCAGGAGCAACGCAGTGGACGCAAAAAGAGCTACCATCTCCATCGAGAATCGCCGAACCGAAAGCGAGGTGGAGAGCACGTCATCGAGGGTCTGGGCATGGAAAACGGGAAGGGTCGCATCGATGGCCTGGACCTGCTGCCGCACCTGCGTGGAGATGGCGCTCGGGTCAAGCTGCCCGCGAAGAAAGATGATCACTTCTTTTGAGGCCCGCTGGTACACGCTGCGGTAGATTTGCGGGACTGCCGCGTTCGCCAGCGATTCTGTTCGGGCATCGGCGACCACGCCGATAATCGTGGTCCAGGCCGGCGCAGCAGTACTCGGCAGCCCGCGGGTATCCAGGTGCAAACGGACGCGTTTGCCAACCGGATTTTGATTGGGCCAGTAAGTCTGAGCCGCCGCCTGATTGATGATCGCGACCTGCGGCGTCGTTTCAATATCCTGATCGCTGAAGAGACGTCCGCGCTCGAGCGGGATGCTCAACAGGTGGAAGTATTCGGGCGAAACGATGGGACTCTCGATGACCGGTGCCTGGTTGTCCATGGTCTCGATCCCTTCGCGGATCAGAGGCAGCCGGCCGGGTTGGGTGTGGCCGAGGGGGAGCGCAGCCTCGTCGCCGACTGCTGCTTCTTCGACTCCGGCGATGGTTCGGCTGCGACGAAGAATCTCGCGCAGCAACACGGCTTCCTTCGTTGCGGTTTGATAGGGATCCATGGTGGGGTCGTTCGGCCCCGGGAGCCAAGTTTCAACGGCCATCACGCGATCTGCATTGAAGCCGGGCTGCACCTTGAACAGGTCCCAGAAGCTGCGCAGCAAGAGACCCGCGACCACCATGAGCACCAGGGAAAGCGCCAATTCACTGATGACGAGGATCTGGCGCGCGCGGCCCGATTGTCCACCTGGCCCGCTGGCTCCGCGGCCGCCTTGGCGGAGCGTCCCCATCAGATCGACGCGGCTCATGAGCCACGCGGGGGCAATGCCGAAGATCACTCCGGCCGCAACTGACAGGGCGAGAGCGAAGGCCAGCACGCTCCAGCTAATGGTTATGTCGTTGAGGTGCGGGAGGCTTTCTGGAACCAGCCGCAGCAGAAGATTCCTGGCGCAGAAGAGAAGGCCGAATCCGGCAACGCCGCCGAGCAGAAACAGCAGCAGGCTCTCGGTAAGAAGCTGGCGGATGAGGCGCGTTCTCTGCGCGCCCATCGCCTGGCGCACAGCAATCTCGCGGCTACGCCCGTTGGCCCGGGCAAGCAGTAGATTCGCGACATTCACGCAACTGATCAGAAGGACCAGGCCGACCGCGCCGAACAGAAGCGTGAGCGATTGGCGAACGCTGCCGACCACGGTTTCGCTGAGGGGAATGAGGCGCACGGTCCATGCCGTTTGTGCCGGATACTCCGCCGGATATTGTTTCTTGAGCGACTCCACCAGCGCATCCAGATGGCCCTGCGCTGCCGCAAGCGTGAGGCCAGGCTTGAGGCGCGCGAGGACCACGCGAGTGCGCAAACGCGAGTCGCGGAGCGGCGGCGGAAACGGCACACCGGTAAAGCCTGCCCCCAGCCACAACTCCACATTCTGCTCGTCGCTGGTTGCGCCCTGATCGCGAAAGCCGCGCGGCATCACGCCCACTACGTGATATTCGTCGTTGTCCAGGCGCAGCGTTCTGCCCAGGATGTGCGGGTCGGCTCCGAATTCCCTTCTCCAGAGCCCGTCGCTGATCACGACCTCAAGGTTGTAGCCGGGGGTGGTGTCGTGCGGATCGAACGTGCGCCCCAACTGCGCATCGACACCCAGAACCGCGAAATAATTCGGCGTCACCTGCTTGAAGCTGAGGCGCAGGGGCTGTTCGCTGCCGGTGAGGTTTACGTTTGCGCCGGCGCCGGCAAGTGCCGCCGACTGGAATATCCCTGAGTTCTCGAGGTCTCTCCACTCCGGGACGGAGATGCCGACGCCGTGCGCGCCTACGCCGGGGAGATCGTCGACGACGCGCACCAACTCATCCGGGTTGGGGTACGGCAAGGGATGCAGCAAGGTCGCGGCGATCACGCTATAGATCGCCGTGGTGGCGCCGATACCGAGCGCCATTGTGGCGATCGCAATGAAGGAAAACCCCGGCGAGCGCACCAGCATGCGCACCGCGTAGCGCAGATCGAAGAGGAGATTCTCGACGAACGGAAGGCTCTGCTCGGCGTGATGACTCTCCCTGATCGCCTGCGTCGCGCCGAACTGGAGCGCAGCCTGACGCCGCGCTTCGGCCGCGGTCATGCCGGCGCGCAGATTCTCGTCGATCTGCAATGCGAGATGTTCCGCGATTTCATCCTGCAGGCGCTGGTCGGCACGCCGTCCCGTGGCGAGATTTGAGAAGCGCATCCAGAAGCGTCGCAGAGATTTCACGGCAGATCCTCCGCTTTGATCTTGAAAAAGCGCGCAATGATGGCTGAGGTTTGCTCCCACTCGCGCGTCTCGGCCTGCAGCAGCCGGCGGCCGGGTGGGGTGAGGCGATAGAAGCGCGCGCGCCGGTTGTTCTCTGACAGGCCCCACTCGGAGGCAATTGAGCCTTCGTGCTCCAGTTTGAGCAACAGGGGATAGAGGGTGCCTTGATTCACATCCAGAAGGTCTCCGCTGATCTGCCCGATGCGCCGGGCGATCCCCCACCCGTGCTGCGACCCCAAGACATCGAGTGTCTTGAGGACCATCAGGGTGAGTGTCCCTTGCAAGACGTCTGGTTTTTCCTTCATGGCCGGCCCACCTTATAGGTTTCCAACAGGAATCATCGCACGCTTCCTTTTGGAAAGCAACAGGAGACTGATGAGGTTGTCCTTTGGGTTATTTGCGAAGCCATCGCCGCCAAGACAAGATGGCCGCCGTTTTTTAATGCTGAAGCCGCAAGTCACGAAGCCTGTGCGCAAATGGCTCCTATTCTCGCTCTTAATACTTCATGCCCAGTGGTTGTTCTCTTGCCGCTTGTTAGCGGCGTTGCCGGCGTTGATCCGAAGAACGCCGCGATTAATAGAAGCAGTCTTTGAGATTCGTTTGCCACAAATCATTGAAGTGCTGACAATCAAATGACCTTATAGGAAATTTCTGCTCAGGATCAAACAATAGCTCGGAACGAAAATAGTCGGGCCTGAACCAAAACTCACTTATATGAAGCCTGCGCTTAAATTGAAAGCCCATACCCTTCAATATCCCTCGGCATGCTTCATCGTATTGCGGGCGTTGCCCCTCCAATTCAATGCAGATTACGCCCACGGGTACATTCCAGTTCATTGAACTGAGGGCGTAGAATTCAGCCCCTTGAACGTCAATTGAAAGAAAATCTACATACGACACATCCTCAACGTCAGTAATTGCGCGCATGGGGGCAGAAATCACTTTGTACTTGTCCACGTTTTTAAGGCCCCATTGATCGATATATCGTTCGCTCAATTCGTTCGTAATACCAGCGATAGCAGTATGCCCCACGAACTCACAGATCCCAAACTCGCCTGCGACAGCGACCTTGTGTATATCAGCATTTGGCCTGTTGATAGAGATTTTTCTGACGTTTACCGGAGACGGTTCAACGAGAACGCACTTGCATTTGCAAAATTCCTCAAGGGCAAGGGTATTCGAGTAAGTCACCCCATCGAAAGCGCCGATCTCAAAAAGCACGACGTCAGTTCGCGGGACATTGATGAAATTCTGAAAGACAAAAATGTCTTCGCCGAGCTGGGAGTAACATTTCATAAAAGCGTTCTGCCACGAATTATCGCATCGCGCAACGCGGGCCATCGAGATTCATTCAATCGACACCAAGGCAGATGATGGATCGAACTTGAGGCCCTCCCCCGAGGAAGAGGTGCGGTGTGAGCCTGAATGAGGAAGCGCTGTAGTGAGCAAGGGACAACGGCAGGAATCCTCAGCAAGAGTTGTTTTCTGTCGCGCCCATGGGTAAAGCATGTCCGGCCACGATGACGAGATCCCACTGAGAGCGCAGCTGGGGCCCCGTAGCGTGACTGCTTTTGGGAGAGTTCCCCACAATAGTTATAAGATGTTCATTTTGTTGGCGTCCCCGACGGGATTTGAACCCGTGTTATCGCCGTGAAAGGGCGGTGTCCTAGGCCGGGCTAGACGACGGGGACGCTCTCAGGGCAGTCTGGACGGCGCATAGCCGTAGGCGCCCTTATGAAGGCTACCAACTCGCGGGGGTGGTGTCAAAAACATCGTCCCAGTCGCCGACATCTCCGCTTCTGCCTGGTGCGCGGGGGGAAAACTGCCTGGGCCGGCCCACTTTGACCCTCTTTGGCCCGACCTTGGCCGCTGCCAGCTCCGAAATAGAACTTTTTGCGTCATCGAGCTGCCTCGAGGCGTCAAAATGGATAGGTAACGACAAACAATTTCTCTGGCAGGCCGCATACGAGCCTCAACCGCAACCCTTTTTGCTGACCGAGTTTGAATCTGCCCAAGCTTTAACCTGCCGGGCCAGCTCGCCAGACAGAAGTGAAACTAACCGGACAACGTTCGCACTCCCTTGCACAGGGGTCGAGTGAGAACCGCCGAGCGAGGAATTCCAACTTGAAACGGATCAAGCCGAAGCGCATTCATCTTCTCTTTCATGCTGCCGTAGCCGGGTGTCTTGCCGTCGTCGGTTTTGGGGCCACGGGCTGCACCAAGAAACCGGCTGGTCCGCCAGCGGGCGCCGGAATGCAGGCCATGCCGGTGCAGACCATGGCCGTGGCCCTGCAGCCGGTGGCGCAGAGCAACGAGTATGTGGCCACCATCAAGTCGCGCCGCTCGGCAACGCTGCAGCCCCAGGTGGATGGCCGGCTGACGCAGATCCGCGTGAAGTCGGGCGACCATGTGGCGGCTGGCCAGTTGATGATGGAGATCGATCCGCAGCACCAGCAGGCTTCAGTCGACGCCGCGCAGGCCACCGAGCGCCAGAAGAAGGCTCTGCTCGACTACAACACCTCGGAGATTGAGCGCCAGCGGAAGCTGTTTGAAGCCGGCATCACCAGCCGGGACACGTTTGAGCAGGCGCAGCAGGCGTATGAAAACGCCAAGGCCGACTACGAGTCGAGCGTGGGCCTGCGCAAGACGCAGCAGGAGCAGCTGGCGTACTACTCGATCCGCGCCCCGTTTGACGGCGTGGTGGGCGATATCCCGGTGCATGTGGGCGACTATGTTTCGGCGTACGACCATGCTGACCACGGTGGACGAAAACAAGGATCTCGAAGCCTATATCTATGTTCCCACAGAGCGCGCCGCGGAGGTGAAGATCGGTCTCCCGGTTGACTTGACCGACACGAATGGCAACCTGCTGGAGAAGACCCGGATCGATTTTCTGTCTCCCCAGGTGGACAACACGCTGCAGGGCATTCTGGCCAAGGCGCCCGTCCATCCCACCCCCGAGGTGCTGCGTAACGCGCAGATGGTCAAAGCGCGCGTTATCTGGACCACGCAACCGATGGCTGTGGTTCCGGTTCTTGCGGTGAAGCGCCAGGGCGGACAGAGCTTTGTGTTTGTGGTGAAGCAGCAGAACGGTCAATACATGGCGCAGCAGACGCCGGTCACGCTGGGCGACACCGTCGGCAACAACTACTCGATCACGTCGGGCTTGAGTGTGGGCGATAAGGTGGTTGTCTCGAGCACGCAGTTCCTGGTGAACGGCATGCCGGTGATGCTGCTGCCCGCGCACGCCTGAGCAAGGAGCGTTTGGCGCGGCCCGCGAGTTTTGGGGATGCGCTGGGATGAATAGAACGGCGCCGATTCAACCGAAAAAGGATGGCTTACTTTGTTTGTTGATTTTTTCATTCACCGGCCAGTCTTCGCCACCGTCTGCGCGTTGATGATCATTCTCGTCGGCGCGGTGTGCATCCCCCTGCTGCCCATCTCGATGTATCCCACGCTGGCCCCGCCGCAGGTGATGGTCACGTCGAGCTACATTGGCGCCAATGCCGACACCGTTGAGAAGGCGGTCACCATTCCGCTTGAAGAAGCGATCAACGGCGTTGAGGGTATGCGCTACATCAGCTCCTCAAGCACCAACAGCGGGCTGAGCAGCATCACGGCAACCTTTCAGACCGGATACAGCCTCGACATCGCCGCGGTGGACGTGCAGAACCGCGTGGCCAGTGTGCAGGGGCGCTTGCCGGCAGCGGTCAACTCGACGGGGATCACGATCACCAAGGCCAACAATAACTTCGTGTTCGCAGCGGGATTTTTTACGCGCGACGGCCGCTACTCCTCTGAGTTTCTTTCCAACTATCTCGACGTGTATGTGAAAGACGCCATCAAGCGCGTACCCGGCGTGGGCGACGCGATGATCTTCGGCGAGCGCAAATACGCGATGCGCCTGTGGCTTGATCCGGTGCGTATGGCGGCGCGCGGCCTTACTGCGACCGATGTGATCAATGCCCTGGCGGAACAGAACGTTGAGATTCCTGCGGGTCAGTTGGGGCAGCCGCCTTCCGGCAACGCGCAGGCCTTTGAGATTCCGGTGCGCGTGGTCGGCCGCCTTTCAAGCCCGGGCGAGTTCGACAACATTATCGTGAAGAACTCCGCAAACGGCCTGGTGTTGCTCAAGGACATTGGCCACTCCGTCATCGGCGCGGAGGACTACAGCACGTCCCTCAAATACAGTGGGCACGATGCGATGGGCATCGGCGTGCAGTTGCTCTCAAACGCCAACGCGCTCGATGTGGATGCGAAGGGCAAGGCCGCACTGGCTGAGCTTGCCAAGAGCTTTCCTCCGGGGCTGGAATACGCCATCGCCTTTGACTCGACCACCATCGTGGGCGATTCGATTCACGAAGTCCTGGTCACGCTGGCTGAAGCCATCATCATCGTCATCGTGGTGATCTTTGTCTTCCTTCTCGACTGGCGCGCCACCATTATTCCCGCCGTTACCATCCCGGTGTCGCTGATTGGAACCTTCGCGTTCATCAAGATGTTCGGCTTCTCCATCAATTCGCTCACGCTGTTCGGCATCACTCTGGCCACGGGCCTGGTTGTGGATGACGCGATCGTCGTGATTGAAAACGTGCAGCGGCACATCGCCATGGAGCACTCCGATCCGCACGTGGCCACCTCGAACGCGATGGGCGAAGTGACCAGCGCCGTGATCGCAACCTCGCTTGTTTTGATTGCCGTGTTTCTCCCCGTGTCGTTCTTCCCGGGAACCACCGGCATCCTCTACCGGCAATTCTCGATGACGATTGCGTTTGCGATCGCGATCTCCGCGTTCAACGCTTTGACGCTCTCCCCTGCGCTTTCTGCCATGTTTCTGCGTGGCGAAGAAGACAGGCCCAAACAGCTCGACTTCCTGCATATCCGCCCGGTTTCGCGCGCCTTTTCCGGCTTTGTTCATGGCGCCGACGCCACCGTCAACTGGATGAACAAGAGCTACGCGAAGATGATTCACGTGGCGTTGCGGCTGCGGTACGTGCTGCTGGTGTTGTTCTTCGTGGGACTGGCTGCAACGGTGTGGATGTACCAGCATGTGCCGACCGCTTTTATCCCGCAGGAAGATCAGGGATATCTGATGGTGATCGTGCAGGCGCCTCCGGGTTCTTCGCTCTCGTACACCACGTCTCTGGCAGACCGCGCCGAGGCCATGATCGCCCAGAGCCCCGACGTCAATGGCGCTTTCTCGGTGATGGGATTCTCGCTCTCCGGCGCCGCCTCAAACCAGGGCTTGATGTTTGTCAGTCTCAAGCCTTCCGACGAGCGTCGCGGGAAGGGCCATTCAGCCGGCGACATTGTGGCCGGTCTGTCGCCCAAGCTCTTCAGCCTGATGTTTGCGCCCAATGGGGGCCTGGTTGCAGCGTTCGAACCGCCCGCAGTGCAGGGAGTCGGCAGCTACGGCGGCTTCCAGTTTGAACTGCTCGACTCAGGCAACAACACGCTCGCGGATCTCGATCGAGTTGCGCATCAGATGGTCGGCGTCAGCCGCACCAGCAAGCAGCTGACGGGTCTCACCACTACCTACTCGGCCAATGACCCCCAGATCCTGGTCACCATCGATCGCGAAAAGGCGAAGGCGCTCAACATCCCGCTCTCGCAAATCACCAATACGCTCTCTGTCTTCATGGGATCGGAGTACATCAACGACTTCGACTACAACAACCGCACCTACCGCGTTTTCGTCCAGGCCGATCAACCTTTCCGCATGTCCGCCGCCGACCTGCATGCCTTTTACGTGCGCTCGGACAGCGGGCAAATGATCCCTCTGGACAACCTGGTCACCGTGACCGAGAGCGCGGGCCCACCGGTCATTACGCACTACGACCTGTTCCGCTCCGTTGAAATCGACGGCTCGCCGGCGCCGGGGGTCGGCTCCAGCGTCGCACTCACTGCAATGGAGAACCTGGCGAAGCAAAACATGATGCCCGGCATGACCTACCAATGGACGGGCCTGACGCTCGATGAAATCGAATCCAGTGGCAGAGCGTTGATCATCTTCGGGCTCGGCATTCTGGTTGTCTATCTCACGCTCTCGGCACAATACGAGAGCTTCGCGTTGCCCTTCATCATTTTGCTCGCGGTGCCCATGGCGGTGCTCGGCGCGCTGGGCCTGGTCGCTCTGCGCGGTCAATCGAATGACGTCTACTGCCAGATTGGCCTGGTCATGCTGATCGGTCTCTCGGCGAAGAACTCCATTCTGATTGTCGAGTTTGCTGAGCAGTTGCGGCGCAAGGGACACACCATCGAACTGGCCGCCATCGAGGCTGCTGAGCTGCGCTTGCGGCCGATTCTCATGACCTCGTTTGCCTTCATTCTCGGCGTGCTGCCGCTGGTGTTTGCCACCGGCGCCGGAGCGCTGGGCAGGCGATCCGTCGGCACCACGATTGTCGGCGGCATGTTGCTCTCGACGGTGCTGAACCTGTTCTTTATCCCGGTGCTCTACGTCATCCTGAGCAAACTGCTGGGGCGCGACAAAAAGACCGCGGCTCGGCCTGACGCAATGGCGTTGTCGGCCGCGCACTAGCAGAAGTACCCTGCACTACTTTCGTAGGCCGCGGATGTTGTGTATGAGGCCCGCGGCTCAAGCCGCCGGGAGATTTCTCCGTCCTTCAAGCGGCCCAAGGGCCGCTTCTCCCTCCGACAAAACCCGAAGCACGAGTTCTCACGCAGACACTTCAACCGGCAGCTAGCTTCTCACTCGGCTTTTTCCCGATGGGCGATGATGTAATCCTTGATCCGCTCATACACTTCGGGCGTCACAATCCCTTTGTCCACCAGATCGACCTTGGTGCGGTAAGGCCGGAACCGCACGATGCGCGCCGCCCACGTCTGAGTCATGCCGGGGATCTTGCTGAGTTGCTCAAGCGAGGCGTGGTTGATGTCGACTCGATCTTCGGGCGCCGGAATGAGATGAGTTGGAGCCGCATTCTTTTGCGCGAGCGCACCGCCGCACTCTGCTCCCGACCACCAGAGAGCCAACAAACAAAATGCCAGAACGACCCGCATGATTTCAATCTTGGATCACCCTGCCGCGCACCGCAATGACTCGCATCACGCTCCTTCGCGGGCAATATTAAATCAGATCGATTTGACACCGCACCCCGTCTCCCCGTACGCTTTGAGAAAGATGCAGAGCCTCCGCCATCACGGCCACCAGCACCATCATGGAACCTCCATGCCGGCGGACTGCCATGGCCTGAACTAGAACGGCCAGAGAGATCTCAAGAAACACCCAAGCCCGCCGGCGATCAACGCTGGCGGGCTTTTTCGTGCCTCTCAAATAATCTTGAAAGAAGAAAAAATGAGCGAACTGAAATCAACTATCGACTTTGACAAAATGGACGGCCTCGTCCCGGGCATCGTGCAGGACGCGCGGACCGGCGAGGTGCTGATGCTGGGCTTTCTGAACCAGGCATCCTATGAGAAAACGCAGCAATCCGGCTTCGTCACTTTCTGGAGCCGCACCCGCCAGAAGCTCTGGATGAAGGGCGAAACCAGCGGCAACCGGCTGCGCATCGTCTCCGCTTCAACCGACTGCGACAACGATACCCTGCTCTTCAAAGTCGAGGTCGAGGGCGACGGCCTGGTTTGCCACGAGGGCACGATAAGCTGTTTCACTCGGCCCTGTTTCGATCGCGGAGACGACCGCAGAAAGAGGCAGCCCGTGGCCAATAAGCTCAGACTCGGAATTCCCAAAGGCAGCCTGCAGGACGCGACCATCGCCCTCTTCAAGCGCGCCGGCTGGAACATCTACGCCGATGGCCGCTCTTATTTTCCCTCCATCGACGACCCGGAGATCGAATGCATGCTCATTCGCGCGCAGGAGATGGCGCGCTACGTCGATCACGGCGTTCTCGACGCCGGCCTCACCGGCATCGACTGGGTGGTCGAGAGCGGCCTCGAGCCTGACCAGCGTCACCACGCTTACCTACTCCAAGCAGACGCGCCGCAAAGTGCGCTGGGTGCTTGCCGTTCCTGAAAACAGCGGCTTTGAGAAGGCCGAAGACCTGGAAGGCAAGATCATCGCCACCGAGCTGGTTGAGGTGAGCAAGCGCTACTTCGCCGCCAAGGGCGTGAACGTGAAAGTCGAGTTCAGTTGGGGCGCAACCGAAGTGAAGCCGCCCACGCTGGCCGACGCGATTGTTGAAGTGACCGAGACGGGCAGTTCGCTCAAGGCCAACCACCTCAAAATTATCGACACGGTGATGGAGAGCGAAACGCATCTGATCGCCGGGACCGAAGACGATGGCCGATCCATGGAAGAAGCAGAAGCTCGATCAGATCGCCCTCATGCTGCGTGGCGCCATCGATGCGCAATCGCAGGTGGGCCTCATGCTCAACGTCAAGCGCGAAGACTTGCAGAACGTACTGTCGGTGTTGCCCGCTCTCAATTCGCCCACCGTCTCGCAGCTTAGCGACAGCGAGTGGGTTGCGGTCAACACCATCGTGGAGGAGGGCGTCGCCCGCGATGTGATCCCTCGATTGAAAGCGGCAAAGGCAACCGGCATCGTTGAATATCCGCTGAACAAAGTGGTTCTGTAACCGGAGCAAGCAAAGCATGAAGATCATCCGGACCCGAGGACGAAGAGCAGCGGAAGCAGAGCGTGTGATCGCTGCGCTCACGCGTCGCGGCGGGGCGGCTCTCGATGCCGTTCTTCCCGCGGTGAAGACGATCGTTGGCGATGTGCGCCTGCGCGGCGATCGCGCGCTCTTGCGCTACGCAGCGCAGTTCGACGGCCTGACGGAGCTTACGCTGTTGCGCGTCACGAAAGAGGAAATGGCCGCCGCGTGGGAAGGGCTCTCTTTCGAGCTTCGTGACGCGCTCACGACCGCCGCCGAACAGATTCGGGGCTTCGCCGTGAACCAGTTACCGGCTTCGTGGGCTGAAGAATCGCTCGACGGTCTGATGACCGGGCAGCTTGTTCGGCCGCTTGAATCCGTCGGCTGCTACGTGCCCAGCGGCCGTCATCCGCTGCCTTCAACGCTGCTGATGACCGCGATCCCCGCGCAGGTCGCAGGCGTTTCCGCGCATCGTCGTCGTCTCGCCCAAGCCCGCGCCGGAGACGCTTGCCGCCGCGCATCTGCTGGGCATCAGCGAGTTCTATCGCCTGGGCGGCGCACACGCGATTGCCGCATTGGCCTATGGGACCGCGACAATTGCACGCGTCGACAAAATCGTTGGTCCGGGCAATCTCTACGTCACCGCCGCGAAGCGACTCGTTGCCTTCGACTGCGCCATCGACATGCTTGCCGGGCCAACTGAGATTGTCGTTACCAGCGAGCGCGGCCACGCCGCGGACATCGCCGCCGACCTTGTTGCCCAGGCCGAGCACGACCCAGCCGCCCTCGCAATTTTCATCACAACCAATTCAGAGCTGGCAAAAGAAGTCGTCGCCGAGACGCGCGTGCAGAGCCGCGACAATCCAACCGCGCGCGAAGCCCTCACCAAAAATGGCGTGGCGATTCTCGCCGGCGGCATCGACGAAGCGCATGCACTGACCAACCGCCTCGCGCCCGAGCACCTCACCGTCGATGCGCCGCGCGATCTCGACTGGGTGCAGAACGCGGGCTCGGTCTTCATCGGCCGCTGGTCGCCGCAGCCCATGGGCGACTACATCTCCGGCCCCAACCACACCTTGCCCACCGGCGGCATGGCGCGTGTACGCGGCGGCCTTAGCGTCAACGACTTCGTCAAGCTGATCACCGTGCAGCAGTACGACCAGCAGGCGCTGCGCACTCTGGGCCCGCGTGCCGCCTTGCTTGCCGACGCCGAAGGGCTCGCGGGCCACGCAGCAGCCATCCGCGCCCGTCTGCGGAGGAGGAGAGCATCGTGACACAATCTCTAACACGCGTCATCACACCCAGGCCTCGCGCCCGCGTGCAGGCGATGAAGGAGTATCACCCGCCCCTCGGCAACCGCGACGCACTGCGCCTCGACTTCAACGAGAACACGCTCGCCTGCTCGCCGCGCGTGGGCGAGGTTCTCGCGCACATCTCGACCGGCCATTTAACGCGTTATCCCGAGCGCGAGCCGGTCGAAGCAATCGTCGCCGCGCATCTTGGCCTCGCCCCTGCGCAGGTTGCGCTGACCAACGGCGTCGACGAAGCCATCCACGTCCTCTTCGAAGCGTTCCTCGAAGCGGGCGACGAACTGCTGCTGCCCGTGCCCACCTACACCATGTATGAGGTCTACGCGTCGTCCACCGATGCGCAGGTGGTCGCGGTGCAGGCTGACGATTCGCTGGAGTTTCCCTTCGATCGTCTGCTCGCCGCCATTACGCCGCGCACCAAGATCATCGCCATCGCCAATCCCAACAGTCCTTCGGGAACCTCCGCGACGCGCGAGCAACTTCTGGCTCTCGCCGCGCGCGCCCCGCAGGCCGTGATCCTGGTCGACGAAGCGTACTTCCATTTTCACGGCGAGACTGTCATCGATCTCATCGGCAAAGTGCCGAACCTGATCGTTGCGCGGACGTTTTCAAAAGCCTACGGACTTGCCGGCTTGCGGTTGGGACTGCTTGCCGCGCCGGTGGAGTTGATGCAATGGATCCGCCGCGTTCTTTCGCCGTACAGCGTCAACTCGCTGGCCCTCGCCTGCCTGCCGCCCGCGCTCGAAGACACGCAGTACCTCGATTGGTATGTCGGCGAGGTGCTGGCAGCGCGCAGTGAGTTCGAAGCCGCGCTCGATGCCGCGGGCCTGCGCCGATGGCCGAGCAGCGCCAACTTTATCCTTGTCGATATTGGCACACAGCACGCGGAGTTCGTGCGGCTTATGCGTACCGAAGGCGTCCTGGTGCGCGACCGATCTAACGATCCGGGCTGCGATGGCCGCGTGCGCATCACCATCGGAACGCGTGAGCAGATGCAGCACGCTGCGCAGGCGCTGGCGCGTGTGGTTGCCACCCTGAAGCTCGGGAGGGAAGCACGATGAGCACAAAGAAAACCGCAAAAAGCGCGACGCAAGAGAAGATCCGGACGTCCGTTGTCGAGCGCAATACGGCAGAGACGCGCATTTACATCCAGCTCACCATTGAGGGGCAGGGACAGTACAAGGTCACAACCGGCATCCGCTTCTTCGACCACATGCTCGAACTTTTCACGCGTCATGGCGCCTTCAATCTCGAACTCACCTGCAAGGGCGACCTCGATGTCGACCAGCACCACACGGTCGAAGACGTCGGCATTGCGCTGGGCGAGGCATTTGACCGCGCGCTGGGCGACAAGCGCGGTATCCTGCGCGCCGGTTATTTCCTGATGCCTATGGACGAGACGCTAGCCATCGCCGCCGTTGATCTTAGTGGACGCGCCGCCTTCGCCGTCGACACAAAAGTTCGCACCCGTCTGGTCGGTGACTTGCAGACTGAACTGGTCACGGATTTCTTTGAGGGATTCGCGCGCGGCGCGCGGGCCAACGTGCACGTCAAGACCATGTACGGCCGCTCGAACCATCATAAGATCGAAGCCATCTTCAAGGCCTTTGCGCGCGCGCTCCGCGTGGCCTGCTCGCGCGATGCGCAGTTAGGCGAGATGCTGCCCAGCACCAAGGGACTGCTCTGATGCGCGTCACCGTCATCGATTACAAGGCGGGCAATCTGGCCTCGGTGCTCAAGGCGCTGCGCCATCTGGGTGCTGAGGTTGAGGTCACAGATTGTGATCTCAACATGGTTGCTGCTGCAGAGCGAATCGTGCTGCCTGGGGTGGGGCATTTTCAGGCGACGGAGCGACTCGACAAGACCGGACTGACAGACGCGATTCGCTCGGCAATTTCGCGAGGCGTTCCCTTTCTCGGCATCTGCGTGGGCATGCAATGGCTCTACGCCGGATCGACCGAAGCCCCGACCCAGCCAGGCCTGGGTCACTTCGCTGAGTCTTGCGCGCGGTTTCCTGAAGGTCCAGAAAAGGTTCCGCACGTCGGCTGGAATTCGCTCGAGGTGCGCGCTGGTTCGCGCCTCCTGGCAGGCGTGGAGCCGGGAGAGTTTGTCTACTTTACCCACTCTTACAAAGCGCCGGTCAGCGCCGACTCCGCCGCCTACACCACCTACATCGAGCCATTTGCATCTGCCGTTGAACGAGGAAACGTCTTCGGCGTTCAATTTCACCCCGAGAAGTCGGGCGCAAACGGCCTTAAAATCCTCGGTAGATTTTTGGAGATTGAATGATCAAGATCGAATATTCACCCACGTTTGCGGATTTTAAACACGCTGTCAAGCTTGACCGGCGGATGAACTGGTCCCATCTCGCCTTCCATCTCGGCGCGACCTGGCTTGCGCCGGGCATCGCTCTTTTCCTGATCCTGTTCGTGGCAATCGTCGCGTGCTTCTTTCCAGTGGAATTTGCAAGCGGATCCTCGGCTACGTTTGGGGTGCTCGCGGTCTGTCTACTTGCTCCGTTGATTGAGCAATGGATCATGCGCAGGAATTTTCAGTCGATGTTTCCATCCAGGACTCCCGCAAGGATCATTCGCTACACAGTTTCAGAAGAAGGCGTGGATGTTGAGATCCCCTTGATTGCAGAAGCGACTTATCAATGGGGTTCATTCCTAAAGTTCATTCAGGATGGCCGATTCATCTTGCTCTACACTTCCAAAACGAGATTTCTCTCTCTTCCTACGACCTCGCTCTCCCCGGAAAACCACACCGAACTCAACGAACTGATTGCGCGTCATCTGCCCACGAGGAAGCCATGATCACCAAGCGCATCATCGCCTGCCTCGACGTGCACGCGGGGCGTGTGGTTAAGGGCGTGCAGTTTGTCGACCTGATCGACGCGGGCGACCCAGCGACGCAGGCAGCGAGGCACGCACGCGAGGGAGCAGACGAGATTGTGCTGCTCGACATCACGGCCACGCATGAAGGCCGCGCCACGCTTCTCGATACGGTGCGGCGCACGGCGCGAGAACTATTTGTTCCCTTCTGCGTGGGCGGAGGCATTCGCACCGCCGACGATGCGGCGCAAGTCTTCGAAGCAGGAGCCGACAAGGTCAGCGTTAACTCCGCCGCGCTTGCCGACCCCGCACTGATTGATGCCATTGGCCGCAGCTTCGGAGCGCAGGCTGTCGTGGTCGCCATCGACGCGCGGCGCGACCCTTCCGCTGCCGATCCGGTCCGCGACGCCGAAGTGTTTGTGCAAGGCGGCCGCAAGCCAACTGGCCGTCGTGTGGTCGAGTGGGCGCGCGAAGCCGAAGCCCGTGGAGCAGGCGAGATTTTGCTCACCTCGATGGATTCGGATGGTACTCGCGCTGGATTTGACTGCGAGCTGACCGCGGCGGTGAGTGAAGCGGTGCGCATCCCGGTCATTGCGTCTGGCGGTGCCGGGACCGTAGCCCATTTTGCCGATGTCTTTGCGCGCGGCAAGGCCGATGCCGCGCTCGCCGCGAGCATCTTTCACTTCGGCGTATCCAGCGCGCGATCGCTGAAAGAAGAGCTGGCGCGGGCAGGCGTATCGGTGAGGCTTCCATGCTGATCCCTTCCATTGATTTGCTTGGCGGCCGCATCGTCCAGCTTGTCCAGGGCGAAAAGCTCCGCCTGGCCTTTGACGACTTCGAATACTGGATCGATAAATTCTCGCGATTCCCGCTCGTGCAGTTGATCGATCTGGACGCGGCCATGCGCCAGGGCGACAACTCCGCACTGGTCGCGCAAATTGCCAGGCGGCTCCCCGTGCAAGCCGGCGGCGGCATCCACTCCATCGATCGCGCGCGCCAGGTGCTCGACGCGGGGGCGCAACGCGTCATTATCGGCTCAGCGCTTTTCTCCGCGGACGGGGGAGTCAACACCACGTTCGCCGCCGACCTTGCAGCCGCAATCAGCCCAGATCGCGTCGTCGCGGGGATCGACACCAAGAACGGCAAGATTGCCGTGAAGGGTTGGAAGGCCCAGGTCGAGCTAACGCCGGACGAAGCTATTCCGCAACTCGAGCCCCATGTCGCGGCCTTTCTCTATACGCATGTCGATGGCGAGGGCCTTCTCGGCGGATTCCCCATTGACGTTGCCGCGCGCCTGCGGGCGCTCACCAAGCGCCAACTCATCGTGGCTGGCGGAATCCGCACCCAGCAGGAGGTTGATGCGCTCGACGATCTCGGCGCCGATGCCGTGGTGGGCATGGCGGTTTATACCAATCTGCTCGCGGTCTGAGACGCGCCTGAAGGGCCTTTTCGCGCATAGTGAAATGTTTTGCGATCTTTCGGATATGCTGAGAGAAGCAGCTTCCCCGCATTTGACCCGAAAGGAAATTCAAGCAATGGCGACCAAACAGAGCGGGATTCGTCTGGCAAAGCGGCTGGACGAGGTTGGTTTCTCTGACATCGTGCAGATCCGCAACAAGGTGATGGAACTGCGCGCCTCAGGCCAGCAGGTGCACCTGATGCACGGCGGCGAGCCATTTTTTGAGACGCCCGGCGACATCAAATATGCGGCGATGAAGGGCCTGGTTGAGAATCAAACCCACTACGCGCCGTCATCTGGCGTGCTGCCGCTGCGGCAAGCCCTGGTCGAAAAGCTCGCAATAAAAAACAACATCAAGGTCACAACCGACGAAGTCATTGCAACCGTTGGCGGGTCGCAGGGATTGTATGCGGCGTTCCAGAGCGTGCTTGATCCCGGCGATGATGCGCTGGTGTTTTCGCCCTATTGGACGCCGATCGGCGATCTGGTCACCGGTGCGCAGGCACGGCCGCTGCGTGTGCCCACAAGCACCGCGCGGCGCAATGGAATCCGCAACACGCTTGAGCAGTTCTCAACGCCGCAGACGCGGGCGATTTATTACAACACGCCGCAAAATCCGAGCGGCCTGGTATTCACAAGAGCGGAAGCTGAAGAAGTGGCAGCCTTCGCCAAAGAGCGCGACCTGATTGTGATTGCCGACGAAGCTTACGAGGACTTGGTCTACGACAGCAAGCATTTTTCTATCGCCTCTTTGCCGGGTATGGACGAGCGCACCATCACGTGCTTCACCTTCTCAAAGACCTATGGGATGACTGGATGGCGCGCTGGGTATGCGGTCGCCAAAGAGCCCTTCATGACGGCGCTGCGCAAGATCGTGCTCTACTCAACCAACGGAGTCACAACCTTTGTGCAGACTGCCATGATTCAGGCTCTCGGTACGCCTGAGTCTGAGATCGAGCGCCTGCGCGGCGAATATCGCAAGCGGCGTGATCTGCTTGTGGCGGGCCTGAATGAAGTGGGCCTTGAATGCGAGCCGCCAGCGGGCGCCTTCTATGCGTTTCCGAATGTGGAGAAGATCAACGCGAACAGCCGCACGGCTGCGCAGATTCTCCTCGACAAGGCGCACATCGCAACCATTCCGGGATCGGTGTTTGGCGCGCAGGGCGAGGGGCACTTGCGGTTCGGTTACGCGGTGACCATCAAAGAGATCGAAGACTGCGTCGACGCGCTGCGGAAGTTTTTCTCGTAGGGCTGATTGATTAGATGGCTCATCGCCCGAAAGAGACCTGTCTCAGGGGCTAAAGCCCTTGAGTTTAGGGCTCGTTTGCGGCACGACTGAAGTCGTGCCCTGTTACAAAGCGATCTATGAGATGGCTTCTAACTTTTGGTCGACTGAAGTTCGCCCACGGCGCTCGCTGTTTCAACGCGCGACGCGCGCAGCAGGCGCGCGATCTGCTTCAGATGCAATTGCACGGCATAGGCGCGCAGAATCTCCGCCTGCGAGAAACCGATCCCCGTATGCCGCACTTCGGCCATGCGTGCTTCGAGGCCGGCGATGTCCTCTTCGAGGCTCATGTTGGGGGGAGCGACATCGAACTTCCATTCATGAATGCATTTGGCAACGTGATGAAACCCGTTGCGAATATCGGTAGCCAATTTGCCGAGCGCCGGTTCGAGTTGCTGCGCGAAACCGTCCTCATGACTGTCTTGCACGCTGAGGTCGAGCGCGACCAGCGCGTCATAGAGCGAACGGCCAAATTGCGCGAGCATGCCCAGGCCCTCGCGCCAGCCCGGGCCGCCTGACGGTTCGTGCCGCGCCTCATCGAGCAATTGATTATTGCCGCGCAGCATGGCCAGCGCATCGTCGCGCAGCGTAGAAAGGTTTGCGGCAGGAACGCCGCGAAACCCTTCGAGAATGGCCTCGAAGAGCGCGCCGAGAACAAGAAACTCCTGGGCCAATCCGTCACGTAAGCGGAGCCGGGCGCGGTCAGGAAAAACAAGCGTGGTGACGGCAAGCGCGATGAAGATGCCCACCATCACCTCGATGACGCGATCAAGCGCCAGGCTCCAGCGCGGGCCGGTCTTCTCCACGAGCATGACGATGGTGATGGTGACGCCGGCCAGGCGCGAACTGCTCTTGAGTCCCAGAAGCCCACACACAATCATCGCGGTCAGCACTGCCAGAATATAGTTCCACGGCAGCACGCCGAAGAGGGAGAACGAGAACCCGAACAGGGCTCCGATGAGGGTGCCGAGAATTCGATCGCGCGACGCGCTCACGGTCGAACCCACGTTCGACTGCATCACGATGATGGCGCTGATCGATCCCCAGTAGCCGTCGTGCAATCCAAACAGCAGCGCGAGCCACCAGCACAGCGTAGCTGCAAGCGCCGTCTTCGCCGCATGCACCAGGAGCCGCTTGCGCTCCCAGGTCAGAATTCCCTGCTCGGCTTGCGCTTCAACGCGCAACTTGGTTGCGAGCTGATGCTGCGAAGCCGTCTTGTTGACTTTCAGGCGCATCGATCCAATCCGCAGGTCGAATTCTCTCATACGCGCAATGCGCGATGCTTCGCTAAGTCTTCGAGCCTATTCTTCAGTCTGTCGTATCACTTTGTGGTTTTTACGCGCGCAGCAGAAGGAGAGGCCGTGCCCGCGCTCACAGGTTCACTTTTGCGCCCCCATATACCATGGTCTTGAGGAGCCCGTCATTCCTGGGCGAATGCAAGCATGATTCGAGTTGGCTATCCCGCGACGTTGGCGATTGAGCTGTTTCGCGATTTTCCAAAGGGCATCGAACTGATTCCGATCTCGGACTCGCTCGATCACGATGTTGAGATCGAAGTCTGGATCCCTGATCCTTACTCGACGAGAGCGATCAAGGCATGGCCGCATATCAAGGGCGTGAGGCTCGTACTTTCGTTGATGGCGGGCACGGAGTGGATCCCGTCACGCGTGGGACCGCACGTGACCATCTGCAACGCCAGCGGCGCGCACAATATCTCCACGGCTGAGTGGACCATCTCAGCAACGCTCGCCATGCTCAAGTATTTTCCGCTCTACCAGGACATTCAGCGCGAAGGGCGATGGAAGCGGCGATTCGAAGCAACGGCCCACTACGTCGAGGTGACGGGCGACAAGCGGCCCATCTATCCGCCGGTGATGCTCGAAGAGCTGACCGGCAAAAAAGTGCTCCTGGTTGGCTATGGCTCCATCGGCAAGGAGATCGAGCGCATGCTCGAGCCGTTCCATGTCGAGCTGGTGCGCATTGCACGCAGCGCGAGGACCGCACCGGTTGTGCATCCTGTAACGGAGTTGGATACTCTGCTGCCCCATGCGCAGATCGTGATTTTGATTCTCCCCCACACGCCTGAGTCGCATGGGCTGATCGGCGCAAAGCAGTTTGCCCTGATGCAGCAAGGGGCGCTGCTGGTGAATGCTGCGCGCGGGCCCATTGTGGATACCAACGCGCTGGTCGAAGCGTTGCAATCAGGCCGTGTGCGCGCTGCAGCGGATGTCACCGATCCGGAGCCACTCCCCGATGGCCACGCCTTGTGGAGTTGTCCGAATCTTCTGCTTACCCCGCACGTCGCGGGATCGAGCCCGCAATTTGCGCCGCGCTCCGTAAAGACAGCCGAAGAAGAATTGCGGCGCTATATGGCCGGAGAGCCGCTGCATAACGTGGTTCAGGCCGCGATCTGATGGGGGATGGCGGCGCGGCGCCAGTCGCGCAACCCAAGGATCGCCAAAGCAACAAGGCCGACCGAAAGCACCGCCGTCAGCCATAGATTCTTGTACGCGTACTCGCCCACGTAGACCCCATCGATCACGATCCACAGCCACCAGTTCGCCGTGTGTTTGCGCGCCTGCCACCAACTCGCGACCAGGCTGTAGCTCGTCAGCGCTGCATCAAGATGCGGCAACGCCGCGCCGATGCGCACCATGAGGGCACCAAGCAGAAGCGCACCGACTGCACCTGCAATGAGACCGGCGATCCAGCCGCGAATGCTGAGCGGAACCACACGCACCTCGCCATCGGTGCGCACGCCGAGCCACCAGTTCCACCAGCCGTACAGCGTGAAGCCGATGAAAAAAACCTGCAGCAATGTGTCCGAGTACAGCCGGGCCTGGTAAAAGACGACCAGATAAAAGATGTCCGCCGCGAGAACCACAGGCCAGCAGAGGAGCCAGCGCTTCGTTGTCAGCCATATCCCGATCCAGGTGGTGAGAAATCCGGCCAGCTCGACCCAATTCGCATGCAGCCAATGCGCAATTGTGAACCAGCTCATTGGACGTCGGCCTTGGTCCCGGAGCCCGACCGCGTTGCCGCCCACTGCCGCAGAAAGGTGAGCAATTGATACCCGCGCACCGAGCGAAACCATTGCGCATGGCCGACCAGCCAGCCGTTGTAGGCCATGCGTGCCCGGCAGCGAGATTGCAAGATGCCGAGAAAATAATCGCTCTCGCTTAAAGCGAACTCGGCATGACACAACGCGGCCATCGGCGCCAGGGCCGCGGCTTCTGCATCACTCAATGGGCGCACGGATTCGTAGCCAATCAGCATTTGCTTCAGGTGATGGAAGTGGATCGGCACCTTCTCGGGATGGTCCGGGTCGTCGACCAGCACCAGCCACTCAACGATGTTGCGCTCGATGGCATGGGCAAGGTCGTGAACAGGATTGGTGCGATCCGCGAGCCCGAAGTCGACCGCCGCAACCACGGGCCCATTGCTCTCAGCGCTCCATAAAAGATTCGAGGCGTGGAAATCATTGTGCGTCCAAAGAGAACCAAGCGCCGGCAACAGCGGCAACAACTCCTGATGAAACGAAGCGAGCAGTTCGAGGGCCTCATCGCACGCCGTGCGTATTTCAGAGTCACCTTCAAGCGCCGGGCGTTCAGCAAGGAAGCGCTTCATGCCGGCTACCGCGTCCTGCTCCGCGAAGATTGTGAAACTCGCCACCAGCGGCTGCGTCTTTCGACGCGGTGCGTCAAACCCCTCGGCGGCAAGATGCAGCCGCGCCATGGCTGCACCGGCCGCACGCGCATGATCCGCACTGAGGAACGGGGACCACGAAGCCGCATCCTGATAGATGTCGAGCGCTGTCGGCGCCTCGTGCACCTCATAGGTCGAAGCTTCTGTCTCGAAGACGGTCTCTCCCCCGGCAGTGGCTAAGACGCGAGCAACGGGGGCACTGTGCTGCAGCAGATGCGCCATGAAGCAATGCTCTTCGCGCAAGCCTTCCCCATCGCGTACAGCGCGCGGATGGCGCTTCACAAACACGCGGCCGTTTGCGGTGGCAACAACACTCGCTGCGGAGAACGGACGCGGACTCACGGTGACAATCTCCATTGAGTCGCCGACCGACGGAAATTGGCCGAGCACCGCGCGCACCTCATCCAGCGTAAGGGGCGACCAATCGGGCTCCGTCAGCCCTCCATCCAATCCGTGCACTCTGGCTTCCGTCGTCATTGCGGTTCCGATCCGTTCCTCGTGTGAGCTTCTAAAACGTGTAGTGCGCGGAGAGCCGCACCGTGGTCGGCGCACCAAGATGAATGAACGTATCGCCGTAACTCGCGCCGGTGTCCTTCCAGTAGCGCTTGTCGACTATGTTATCCGCGTAGAGGCGCAGAGTAACATGCCCCTGCTCGCCGCCCGGTGAATAACGCGCACCTAAGTTAATCAGGTTATACCCCGGGACCGCTACCGTGTCGTCGCGTGTTGCTTCTTTGCGATCCGTATAACTCCAGCCAGGCATCAGGTGCAGCCCATAGGCGTGCGGAATTACCAGATCAGCAAACATCGTGGTGCGCAGATGCGGCACATTCAACACCTGCTTGTTATCGAAGCTGGGCGTGCCCGTGTCACTTGAGATCGCCCGGATCGCTGCAGCGGACGCTGTGAGTCGCAGCCAGTTTGTTGCCTTACCCTCGGCATTCAGTTCCACGCCGTCGTGTGTTTCGTGGCCTTCTTCTTCGAAACACAGATCGCCCGGGCCATAGAACTCGCTTGCCGAGCAAAAGCTATCGGGCGCCTGAATCACTTTGGGATAAAAAAATGGCGCCCGCATGTGGAACAAATCTCCGGTCAGCAGCAGCTTCGATCCTGCCTGGTACTTTGCGCCAACCTCCGCCTGCCGCGTGAGGAAGGACGCAAGAAACTGGCTCGCGTTATCAACCCACCACGGCCCCTGCGGGCCCAGCGACAGCAGCACGCCATAGTTTCCATAGAGCGTCAGGCTGCCGACCGGGTTGTACGTGATCGCGTACTGCGGTAACCAGACCGGCTTGTCGGTGAAGATCGGCGGCGTTGACGGGCTGGTCGCGGTGAGCGAGTAATTATGATCGCGGAGCGAGTCGTATCGCCCGCCCGCCATGCAGTTGCATGTGGCCGGGCAGATGAATGCGATCCTGCACCATCAGTCCGGACTGATGATTGTCTTCCCACAGCGTGCGCGGGCCCGCCGATTGATGCGGATCTTCGTACGGGAAAGGCAACAATCGGCTGATAGATGTTTTCCGAGCCGACGTAGGTGTAGACCGCGCCATCCTGCACGGTCGCGTCGGCAGTTGGCCGGCGGCGCGCCCGGCTGTTGCACGCTGCGCAGAAACAACTCGAATCCGCCGGCAAGATCGTGGCTGATTGCGCCGGTGCGGACATGGCCCGTGACCAGCGCCTCCGCCTTGCGCATCGATGCGCAGCTCGCCGGGATCGCGATAGTCGTAGATGTCGTAGCCGCCATCGGGTGCGAAGAAATAATCCGGCGCGGTGCCGCCATTCCCCTGGCAGAGCGCCTCATACGAGCAGCCGTAGGCGTACACCACGTTGTCGTCGATGAGCGAGTGGCTGAGACTCGCCGCGGCGAAGGCCTTCCAGCGCATGCGGCAGATCGTAGTCGAAGCGCGCGCCCGGTGTTGAACGTGTCGAACGTATTCGGCTTCTCCCACGATTGCTCGCCCAGCATCGTCGAAGGATGAATCTCGTTCAGATCGGGAACCGTCGTGCCGCCCAGCAGTTGATAGCCGCAGACGCTCCGCTCCACCTTGTGCTGATATTCGAAGTCGCCTTTCAGAATCGCCTTCGGCGTCATGCTGCCAGTCCGCGGCGCCGGCGCCCACAGCGCGCCAGCCGTTCGCATCGTTCACATAGGTCGCAATGCGCTCACCGCCCAGATTGACGCGCGCGCCCACCTGCTTGCGGCTGCCGAACAGATGCCCCAGATCGGCCGCGCCATAGGCGGTTCCGCGCTGATCGGTGGCCAGGTCGAGCGCCTTCACCATCGCGGGTCGCTTGGTCACGTAGTCGATCAGGCCGCCGGCTGAAGCGACGCCGCTCTCCAGGCCGGCGATGCCCTTGAGCAATTCGACCCGCTCCTTGTTTTCGAGCGGAACATCCTGCTCGCCGGCAATGGTCAGCCCGTTGATCTCGAGCCCGGTGGCAAGATCGATGGGGAATCCGCGAATCTGATAGTCGCCGTAGTAGCCGACAGGCGCGTAGTCCTCGCCGATCGAGGCGTCGTTCTTGACCACGTCGGTGAGCAAACGCGCCCCCTGGTCGAGCAGAATCTCGTGCGTCACCACCGTCGCGGAAAGCGGCGTCTCTTTGAGCGACGCGCCATCGAGCGTGCCCACGGTCACCGCGTCCGGAAGATACGTGTCGTCGGTCTGGCCATGAACGACGACGGTCGTGCTCACCGGCGGAATCTTCTGCGCAGCAGGATTCTGTGCCGTCGCAGGAGCAGATTGCGCCTGCTGTGCGGAGGCTGCGCCGCACAAACAGCAGAACGCAACCAACGCGGCTGCCCATTTTGAAATTGTTGAAGAGCCTTCGAGCATACGAATTCCTTGTTTCCAACGTGCTTGAAACCAGGAATGCTGCTGAAGTTCGAGGAAAGAAGACCGTTCAGGTCTCGGAAACTTCCCACGCCGGCATTATCCGGATCGGGTTCTAGGGTATTTCTCAGCCCCACTTCGTGGAGCACCCCTGTTTCAATATTTGAATTGAAACACTTCTGCGGGAAAGGTGCAAATCGACCGTCCCAGCAGCCGCCGAGCGACAACGAACAACGCCGCGTGGCGGGCCGGTCAATTTTTTGTGAAAAAATCTGCCTCCCAGCCTTGCTGCAGGCGCTACATTGAAAAAGCAAACCATTCATTCGCTGCAATCAACCGCCCGTTTGCTTCAATTCCTGCTGAAAGGCTTGCCCAGATGCGCAACTTCCCTTCGTCTTCATCCCCACGCCTTCGTGTGTCTTGCGGATTTCTGATTGCCAGTCTTCTTCTCGTCGTTGCGCTCGGCCACGCCGCGGCCCAGTCCACGTACGGCACCATTCTCGGCACCGTGCATGACTCCAGCGGCGCCGTCGTACAGGGCGCCGAGGTGACGCTGACCAATCGCGGAACCGCAGCCACGCGCACCGTGGTCACCGACGAGGCCGGAGATTATTCCTTCCGGAACATTGACGTCGGCACCTATGCCATTACGCTTACCGCGCAGGGCTTTCAAAAGGAGTCGCTGCCCGACATCTGCCCTGACTGCGCGCGAGACGCGGCGCGCCGATGTCACGCTGAAGCTCGGGCGCGGACACGCAGACCGTAGTCATTGACGACTCCAGCTCTGTTCCCGTGATCACGACCGATGTCTCGAACCTTGCGGAGACCAAGCTGGGCGACGAGCTGGTGAATCTGCCCGTGGCCATCTACTCGCGCTCCACCGGATCGACCAGCCCCATCTCCACCCTGACCACCGAAGCCGGCGTGCAGACCGACGACAGCGGCAACCTGGCCGTGATGGGCACCACCGCCGCGCTGCTCGAGCGTCACCGTCGACGGCATCTCCTCCGTCGGCGTCGAATACTCCGGCCCGGTGAACGAGATGTTTCCCTCGTTCAACTCGATTGAAGAGATTCGCGTCTCCGAGTCGAACAACAACGCCGAGTTTGGCGGCGTCGCCGACATCACCACCGTGTCCAAGGCGGGCACCAACCACTTTCACGGCGGCCTCTTCGAAAATAACGAAAACACCGTCTTCAATTCGAACGACACCTTCGCGCTCTCAAAGCCGCGCATCATCATGAACGACTTCGGCGGAACGCTGGGCGGGCCCGTCAAGCTGCCGCATCGCCAATCCACGAACCCTTCCGCATTCTTCTTCATCAGCTATGAGGGCCTGCGCCTGCCGCGCGAGACGCCGATTGTGCTCAGCGTTCCCTCCACCGACATGCGCAACGGCAACCTCACCAACTACCTTGCCGGCCAGGGCGTCTCGGCAATCTACCAGCCCGATGGCGTCACGCCCATCGACCCTTCGAACGTGCCCGTCAGCCAGATCTCCGCCAATCTGCTCTCCGTGCTTTTTCCCACGCCCAACTATGGCGCGCCGGGCAGCTACGCGAACAACTATCAGATCAACTTTCCCTCGCCCATCTCGTCCAACCAGGGCGATGTGCGACTCGACAAGGTCCTCTCGGACAAGCAGACCGTCTTTGCGCGCTTCTCCTACAAGAACCGGCAAGTCATCACCGCGCCCTCCGCCGCCTGCACCTTCACCTACTGCGCTGAAGCCGGCAGTCCGCTGCAGGGCGCCTACAACACGCCCGAGATCGATGAGGGACTGACCTTCGCGCATAACTACGTCTTCACGCCGAACCTGCTCAACGAATTTCGCGCCGGCTACAACGCGCAGCACACCTCAGAGGAGCAAAGCTACTCGACCAGTTCAATCCTGTCCGCGACCGGGCTGACGACCGTGCCCCAGCCCGACACCGATTGGTCCGAGGCGCCGCAGGTGCTCATCAACGGATTTCTCTCGACGGGCGCAGGCAATCCTGGCGTGCAGCGCGGCCAGATCATCCAGGCGCTGGATAACGTGAGCTGGCTGCACGCACAACCACACGTTCAAATTTGGCGCAGACTTCAAGCGCCTCACCGACCACGACGACAACGTCTTCGGCAACTACCGTTCTGGATGGTATGTCTTCGACGGCTCGTCGGATGTGGGCATGGCCATTGGCGATCCCTACACGGCCTTCCTGCTCGGCTATCCCGACTACACCGAGGTCAGCTCCACCAACAATCCCACCATGGACGGAGTCGGCTACGCCTACGCGTTCTACGGCCAGGACGACTGGAAGATCACGCCCAACCTCACGCTCAACCTCGGCATGCGCTACGAGATCCATCCCCCGCTGCGTGAGAGCCACTCCAACACCGCGGCATTTCTTCCCACCTTCAGTGGTCTTGGGACCGACGGCGCGACCAGCGTCAATGGTGCGGTTGTGGTGTCGAATGCGCAGGCCCTCGCTGCAAGCTCACAAGACTTCGCGAGCGCCATCGCACCCACGCCGATTCTCACCGCGGCGCAGGCAGGCATTCCCACCGCATTGCGCTACACCGACCACACCGACTACGGTCCGCGCATCGGCTTCGCCTGGCGTCCCTACGGAAACGACAAGACCGTTCTGCGCGGCGGATGGGGACGCTTCATCGAGTCGCCGCTGGGCTTCTCGCTGGTTTCAGGATGGGCCGTCGCCTCAAGCTACGTCGGCACCTACAACCAGGATTACGACCCCAACGCAGTCACCCCCTACACACCTCTGCTCTCGTTCACGAATCCATTCAACACTGCGGCCGGCAGCTCGACAGGAACCGCGGGCTTCTACTATGCGTTCCCCATTCACTATCACGACCCCAACGTGCAGCAGTGGAACCTCACCATCGAGCAGGATCTCGGACACCAGATCGGCATGCGCCTCTCGTATAGCGGCAGCCACGGGCAGAACCTTGAAGCCATGGTCGACCTCAACCAGGTGCAGCCCAACACGCTTGGCTACGCCGTTGTTGGGCCCAACCGACCCTATCCTGACTGGAGCGTGATTCAGAGCGTCACCAACCAGGCGTTCAGCAATTACAACAGCGGCACGGCAGAAGTCTCGCGCCACTCGGGCAAGTCGCTCACCTTCGATGTCAGCTATACCTGGACGCGCGATTTGTCGAACGCGGGCGGCGCAACGCCCAATGCCTTTGCGGTGGCGGGCGGCACCTATCTTACGAATCGCTTCGATCCGGGGCTCGATTATGGCAACGTCATCTACGATCGCCGCCATCGCTTTCTCGCCACCTATCTCTACGACTTGCCCTTCGGCCATGGACAGCGCTGGCTCAGCACCGCTTCACCCCTCAACTGGTTTGTAGGCAACTGGCAACTGGCCGGCGTCACCATACTGCAGAGCGGGCCGTTCCTCACGCCCTATCAGCAGTCCGTCGATCCCGCGAATACCAACATCCTCACCACGGTCGGGCAGGCGCGCCCCGATCAACTCGCAGGCGTCTCGCTCTATGCGCCGCAGCGCACCACCAGTCAGTGGCTCAATCCGGCCGCGTTTCCTTATCTGAATCTGCAAGACGCAAGCGGCAACGGCATCGGACGCTTTGGCAACGCGCCCGTCGGCGGCGTCATCGGCCCTGGGACTGACAATTTCTCGCTCTCGCTGATGAAGAGCTTCTCGATTCACGAAACCAGCAAGTTCGTCTTCGGACTGGAAGCGGCCAACGTCTTCAACCATCGCAACTACGAGCCGCCCAACATGCAGGTGGATGCGGCCGGCTTCGGGGCGATTACAGCGCTGCAGACGGCCGAAGGCGCCGGCCCGCGGAGCCTCGAGTTGTCGGGCCGGCTGAACTTCTAGAGAGCCGGAGGGACCAGGGGCCTTCAGGACCCCTGAATCCGCGCCGAAAGCCTGGTCTTCAATTCCGGAAGGGTGCTACACGGTCGCATCATCCACCGACGCATCGTCGTCCATGGTCGTATCGTCCACCGCAGCCGTATCATCGACGGCCGCTGTATCGTCAAGCGCCACGTCATCCGTCGCGACGGAGTCATCCACAGCCGGCGCTGTATCGTCCACAGCGGCAACCGTGTCATCGGGAGCGGCAGCCGCATCTTCTCCGGCGACATAGTCATCCGTCGTCGAAAATGCACTGTCCGGCTCGCCCGTCGTCACGGCCGAAGACGGATCGGTCTCAGCCAGCGGATCGCCCGCCTGGCCAAGTTCTCCCCAATTGTCGGCGTTGCCCTGTTCATTGTCCGCGGCTGCCGAATAGACGTCTGCGGCATTCGTATCGCCTGAAGCCGCGTCGCCCGCTGCGGTTTGCGCATCCTGATCGGCGGTTTCCTGGTCCCAGTTGGCCCAGCTCTCGTTTTGCGCTTCGTCGTAGTCGGTGCCGGAGTGGTCTGTGCCGCCCGCCGTCGAGTCCGCGTCCTGCGTCACGCCCTCTGCCTGCTGCGCGTCCGTCTCCGCTGCCGCATAATTTCCCGACGCTGCGTCCTGCGCTTCCTGCGTCTGGTCGGCCTGCGCCGTCTGCTGATCGGCGGCCGCAGTTTGCAGGTCAAGGGAGTTGGCGCCGGTCAGCATGTCGGTATCGCCCGCCTGCCCGGCCGCATCCTCCGCCTGACTGGTCAGGTCAGCAGCGGCGGAGTAGTCGCCCTGCGCGACCGCGTTATCAGCCTGCTGTTGCAAATCAGTCGCCGAATCAATGGCAGCCTGGGTGGTTGGATCGGTGGCATCGGCGCCATCTGGATCGGCAGTCGCGTCGTACACATCATCGTCGGCCATGGTTCATCCTCTCTCTTTCGCAGGTGTGGAATCATTTCTCCTGGGCACCCGGTGCGGGCGAGGGGGCAACCGGTCGTGGGCGCAAGGTCACAACATTTTCGCAGTTTGGACAACGGACAATGAGGGACGTCTTGCCCTCAAGAACAGCGCGCGGAATGCGCATCGGCGTCTGGCATTTCGCACACGCAATGCGAAGAAACTCCCCGGCCGGCTTCTGAGCTGACGCCCCAGTTTTTGCCGGCCTCGGCGGTGGCGGCGGAAGAATCCGCTTGCGTACCGGCTGAATGCTGGCGCTCCAGCGCATCAGCTCCGCTTCTTTGGCCGCCTGGCCCAGCAGCCTGAGCCGCCGTGTCGTATACATCGCCGAAGATGTGGTGAACTCGGAGAGGCGCGTCACCGTCGCATCGCTGTCCTCCTCCTGCTTCATCCACTCGTCGATATTGACGCGCTTGAGAAAGGTGGATGAGCGAATCGACCAGCCCAGCAGAACCCGCCGCGCCAGCGTCTCATCCCCAACGGCAAGCAGCCCGGCGCGGTCCGCGGTGATCTCTGATTGCCGCGACCACATCATCAGCGGCATCTCTACCGCGCTCCACACCAGCTTCAGCGGACTCAGTGCTCCCATCAGCCCACCGGACAGGCTGCTCTTCGGACCCGTGTTGCCGGCGACGAAGCGGAGCACCGTCTTCCACAGCGCGTGGCCGGCGCGGCAGTGCCCCATCTCCCGAGCAAGAACAAACAGCAGGTCGTCGCCATGAAAATTGTTGAGCAGCGAAGTGCCAAGCACGATAAACGAGCTGGTCTCAGAGCCGAAGGTGTACGTCTGCCACATGCTGTCGCCCGCGACGTAGACATCGGGCATAATCGGCAGGCCGAGAATGCGCCCGGCCAGCACCGCGATCTCCCACACATCGGGCAGTTGCTTCGGACCGACGCGGATACCGTTGAACGTCGCTTCAATCCAGGGGCGCCCGACATGGTCAGAGACCGCGCGCGCCGCCGTGGTGAGCGCGGAAAGACTGTCGAGGTGCGACATCGCCTGGCCGTCCTGCGCCCACAAAAAAACGGAGCGATCCAGGTGATAGTCGGGCAATAGTGGCCGCAGCCAGCGGCACTCCATGCAGACAACCTGGTCCGCGGCAAGATGAGCCCCTTTGCCTCCGCAGGTCGCGCAGACCGTGGGCACCTTCACCACCGGATGCGCCGGTGCGATCTCCATGGGATGCCCTTGTTCCAGAGGAATCAGCGGCGTCCCGCATGCATGGCAAAAGTGCGCCCCCGCGACTCCAGGCCCGTGTCCATGAGGACAGATGAGCGAAGGCATCGTGGTTGCCAAACCGCCTCCTTCCTGATAAGCACTGGAGCCGTTTAATGGGTTGCGAACTGAATCTCAGCCAGCTTCACAATCCAGTTCAACAAGTAGAGACCTGTAAGAAGATACAGGCCCTTGCAGAAATGCACGCTCTCCGTGATCACGCGAAACGAAACACGGCGCCAGAGCAGGACCAGAGCCGTCGGAATCATGGCCGCC
This sequence comes from uncultured Acidobacteriaceae bacterium, assembly GCA_963791505.1. GTDB lineage: Bacteria > Acidobacteriota > Terriglobia > Terriglobales > Acidobacteriaceae > Telmatobacter. The sequence continues at coordinate 232,857 of CAWBSV010000023.1, read as the reverse complement.
GTAATCACGAAAGCCACAATGCCGAACGGATTGGCGAGAAACGCCTTGCCAAACTGGCCGCGCACCGCCCACGCAAAGCACGTTGTCAGTCCGCAGCTCGGGCACGGCAGATGCGTCAGGCTCAGAAAAATGCACGGTGGCAGCCCAAGCTGCGTGTGGGTCCCGAATCCGGCGGCTGAAGGTGTCAGCCAGTGTGCAACAACCAGCAGCCCACTGGCCCCCAGCAGCAGCCCGGCGGCAACCAGTCGGTCCACCCAGTTGTACGTCCAACCGTTGTTCATGCGCCCGCTCCCCGCCAGGACTGCGGCGGTTCTAGAACCGCCGCAGCCCGTGCAAGCCAAAGAACGCGCACATGCCCAGGACCGAGAGAATCAGGGCCGCGAGATTGATGTAGAAGGCGGCCTTGGCCCAGGCGTCATCCATGTGCGGAGCGCGGCCTGAAGCGATCTCGTCCATATCCTGCTTGGCAAGAATCAATCCCACCACGCCCGTGAAAGGTCCGCAGCAGAAGATCGAAGCCGCCCCCAAGCCAAGCGCCCACTTCGTCTTGTCGCCAAGAATCTTCCCCGTCGGATATGTCTGAGGATACGCGCCCGGTGGCGGAGGAGGCGGCGTATACGGAGGCTGCACATAGGGAGGCTGCAGACTAGCCGGCGGAGGCGGCGGCGGTGGTGGTGGCGCCTCTGGCTGCGGAGGAACTGGCGGTTGCTGGGCTGCGGGGGGCTGAGCCAAAGACGCGCCACAGCTGCCGCAGAAGGCAGAGGTCGGCGGATTCACACCGCCACAATGAGGGCAAGAGATCGTGTTCATCGCAATTCACCTTGTTTTTCGTGAAGAAACTCAGGCCTCGGAATCCGGCCCTGGGTCCAGCTTTGGATTCATGAATGGATGCACGGGACAATCCGGGTTGGTTGGTCGAGAACCACCAGGTCCGCCGATGCATAGACTGCCTTCTGTCTTAGCCGTGATTTGAAGCGGGGGGAAATTCGCCCCATTCTACCCGACGCCCTCACGGGGAGCAAGAAAGATTAACGCGCCCCTCACACGCTGTCCACTGTCGCTTTAATGCTTCAACAAGGGCTGAATCAGCGCCGAGAGCCCATTCCACGCAATCTGCACCCCGATGCACAGCAAGATGAACGCAATCACCCGCAAAATCCCATGAATCGAATTGCTCGAGATCCGGGTGGTAATCTTCGCCGCATAGCGGTAGCAGAGATAGCAGAGGAGGCTCACAACCACCACGGCGAGAAAAATGCCGGCATGGCCGAGCAGGTTGTCGCTGAGCGCGCGGCCCGAGATGTGGGCGGTCAGGGTCAGCATCGTCACCATCGTTCCCGGCCCCGACGTGATGGGAAACGTGAAGGGATAAAACGTCTTCTCCTGCAGGGTCCGCAGCTTGATCTCGCTCGCTTCTTCGAAGTCCTCCTGCTTCTCGCGAGCGGTCGCGTCGGGGTCGCTCTCATTCAGAACCTTCCAGCCCAGGGCCGTCACCACCAGGCCGCCGGCCAGCTCCACAATGGGCAGCGAGATCCCGAAAAAGTTGAGGATGGCCGAACCCACCAGCTCAACAACGCCGAGAAAGATGATGTTGTTCACAGCGATGCGCCGCGCGAGCGTGGCATAAACCGCAGGCGGCGCCTCGCCAACCAGCCCCAGCAGCACAATCGCCGACCCCAGCGGATTGATGATCGGCAGCAGTGCGCTCAACGAAAGAATGAATGCCGTCCATAAGGCCATGCAGGTCTCCGTCCGCTTTCAGTCTATTCGGAAGCGTCCGGAGGAGCGCCATCAAAGGTCGGCCAGATAGATTCTCCAGAAGGATGAACGTCGCTAGAAATTATCCGTCAAGAAAACGTGATGGATAGAGACTGCGGTCCTCGAAGCGGACATATTCAAGTCATCTCGTACGATGGCGACGCGCCACTCCTTACCCTTCCTAGTAAGGATCTCGCCAACTCTCCGATAGGGCATCGTTCCATCCCGGTCAGATACCGTTTCGTCGTCCTTTGGATCGCCGTTGAAGCGGTAGACAATCTGTTTCCCGAAACTGATCTTCGCAGGTTTTTGCCTTCTGATGACGTTGCCATTCTGTTGACTGATCATTCCACAAGCATACGCTTAAGCAAACTAACCCACATTTCATTCAGACACCGTGAATCTGACTTAGTCGCCAGTTCGCCTAGGGTGCCAATTGGCCGCGCGCGTAATCCAGCGAGCGCAAAGACAGAAGGTAGTCGTAGCGCGCATTGACTGCCGCGACCGCAGCCTGGGTGCTCTGCAGTTGAGCCTGGCTGAGTTCGACGATCGAGCTGAGCCCCAGCTTGTATCTGGTTTGAGCAAGAGCGAGCGCCTGGGCGGATTGTTGCCGAAACTGCTCGGCAACCGCAATTCGCCGAAAAGCCGTTTGTGCGTTCAGGACGGCAACGCGCACATCGCGGCCGATGGTGTCAGAAAGGTCTTCAGCCTGCTTCTCGGCAGCTTTCTGGCGCAGCCTGGCTTCCTGCACCTGGGCGTCGATGCGGAATCCGGTAAAGAGCGGGAAAGAAAGGTTCACCCCTGCGGCCGCATACCAGTTGGGCACGAAGATGCCATCCGGAGCGACGGGCGTAATGCCTCCAATCGCCATTGCTGAGATGGTAGGCATACGTTGGAGCTGCTGGGCGGTGGCAAACTTCTGATCGGCCGCGGCACTGAAGCGAAGCGCCTGAAGGTCAGGGCGTTGGGCCTGAGCGCTGGCGCTGATGACTTCAGAGCCATCGGCCAGTGGCGGTGGCGGTGCGGCTCCAGGTTCCTCAGCGGCCTGATAGACCGTGTCGGCAGGCATTGCGAGGAGGGCGGCAAGAGCGGCGCTGGCGGAAGCAACTGCGTTTTCTGCGTCGAGCTGCAGCAGTTGCGCCTGGGAGAGATCGGCGGAGGCAACGCTCAGATCGAGTTCGCTCTTCAGCGCACTCTTGGTCAGCGCAGAGGTAAGGTTCTGGACATTGCCCCTGGCCGCAACTGTTGCTCTCGCCACATCGAGTAGAGATTGCGCGTCAAGAAGGCGGTAGAAGGCCTCGTCCGTGGCCAGCAAAACATCCTGCTCAGTAGCGAGTGCGCTCTGGTCCTGCGCTTTTTGCTGCAGCTTGCTCGTTGCGACAAGATTGCGCGTACGACCGAAGTCTGTGATGAGCTGCGCAAGCGAGCCACCGGTTCCGGCGTGCGTATAAAGGCGTGAGTTAGTCAGTTCACCAGCGCCGATGCGGCTCCCATCCTCTGCCTTTTCCGCAGTGATGGCGGCGGTGATCTGAGGCAATTCACCCGACCGCGTTTCACGCGTGACCTGCCCCCCAGCAAGGGCGAGAAGATGACTTGCAGTGATGCGTGGATTGCTTTTCAGAGCGATACGCTCGGCATCGGTGCGCGTAATGGAGATCGCAGCAGATGCGGGGTTGATGAGTGGCTGCTGTTGATTCGGAGACGCGGCTTGAGATTGAGATAAGCCAGGCCCCGCAACCGACGCCGCGAACAACGAAGACGGTGACGGCAGCGGAGCGGCGGGGAGATCGGCGGCGCTGGTCCGGGCATCTCTCTGGGCCAGCCCTGACAAAGTCGCTGTGAGTAAGAAACTGAGCAGCACGATTTTCATGCGATCACCTCACCTGCCTGCGAGGCATCTCCAATAGACGGGTGCCGGCGCGCTCTCGACGCCTCTCAATGCGGCGATGGATGAGCAGGTAAGCGCTGGGTACCAGGAAGACCGTCACGATGCCGGAGACGGTGAGACCACCGAGAATCGCCCGGGCGAGCGGCGCGTACTGTTCGCTCCCCGCCTCCAACGCCAGCGCCATGGGGATGAGCCCGAGCACAGTGGCGAGCGTGGTCATCAGAATCGGTCGCAGGCGCACTTTGCAGGCAGTGATGATCGCCTCTTCGAGCTTCAGCCCCTGCTCGCGGAGCTGGCCCGTGAACTCGACGATCAGGATGCTGTCCGATACGACGATGCCCGTCATCATCAGCACGCCCATGAGGCTCATGATGTTGATGGTGGTGCCGGTAATCAAGCAGGAAGAGAATCACGCCCGAGATACCGGGAGGAATGGCGAGCAGGATGATGAAGGGATCGACAAAGGACGCGAACTGCGCCATCAGAATGAGGAAGACAAGCACGATCGACAGGATGAGGCCGATCGCAAAGGACTTGAAGGACTCATTCATGTTGTTGACGGTGCCTCGCACCGTCAGCACCGTTCCATGAGGCGGATGCATCCCTGCGACGATCTTGTTTACGTCCTTGCTGATCGTAGAGAGGTTCTCCCTTGCGGCATGACGTAGACGTCGAAGACCCGCCGGAGCTGATAGTGATCGACTTCAGTTGGCGTGTTGATTGACCGGATCGATGCGACTGTCTCCAGCGGAGTGGTCGTCTTGCCGTCAGCCGACCGCAGCGGAATCTGCTTGAAGTCATTGAGCGTTTGTACCTGTGTCTCCGGGTACTGAACGGTGAGCATGTAGTTGTTGCCGGTCTTCGGATCGATCCAGTAACTTGGGGCGACCATGCCGTTCGAAGTCATGGCTGTGATGACACTGTCGACGATGGTCTTCGGGGTAAGGCCTTCGAGGCTTGCCTGCTGGCGATCGATGTTGAGAGCAAGCCCGGGATAGTCGATGTCTTGAGGAATGAGAACATCGCTTACGCCGTGAAGCGCTCGCATCTTTTGCGCAAGCTGCTGCGCGACGGCATATCCTCCCTCCATGTCGTTGCTGCTGACCTGGATGTCGAATGGTGCGGGAAGTCCCTGATTGACGATCGAATCGACGAGTCCGCCGGACTGAAAGTAGGTTTGGATCGATGGAAGATCGGCAGCGAGCTTGGTTCGCACTCGCTGCATATAAGCAAAGCTGCTGAGACTGTGATCTTCGTTCAGGCTCACCTGGACAAACGCGGTATGCATTCCGGAGTTGGAGGTGTAGATCGCCGAAAGATCGGGTGTAACTCCGATGTTCGAGACGATCATGTTGAGGTCTTTGGCAGCCACCACCTCGCGCACATCCTCTTCGACGCGAGCGATGTATTGGTCAGTGAGTTCAATGCGTGTGCCGGTTGGAGCCTTGACGCTGATGACGAATTGGCCAGGATCGGTGCGCGGAAAATAGGCGCGCCCGAGAAATGGAGCCAGTGCGAAACTAAGAACAACAAATATTGAAAACACGATAATCGACCAGCGCGGGCCTGCCCAGGCAGTAGTGGATCGCCCGGTCGTAATGCGCCTGCAGCCAGCCGAAGCCTTCATTGAAGTGAATAGACAGTCTTGGCAAAGATGTTGGTTTGACCGTGCCCGCCTTGCATGTGCTCGGGGACCGGATCATCCTTTTGTGCGGACTCGTGCGCATGGTCATGCTTGGTGTGCTTGATAAAGCGAGAGCAGAAGAGCGGCACCACGGTCATCGCGACGACGTAAGAGCAGAAGAGCGCGATCACCACTGCAAGCGCGAGCGCCGTAAAGAGATACTTGCTGACGCCCGTAAGCAGCACCACCGGAAAGAAGACAATCGCGGTGCTGAAGGTTGCCGCCAACACGGCGAGTTGAACCTCCTTACCGCCCTCCTGCGAGGCTTTGACCGGGTCTGAACCCATCTCGAAATGGCGAAAGATGTTTTCGAGCACCACGACCGAGTTGTCGATCAGCCGGGATAACACCAGCGCCATGCCCCCCAGCACCATCGTGTTGATCGAGTTGCCCATTGCCTTCAGAACCAGAAAGGTTGCAATGCACGAAATCGGGATCGATAAGAGCACCGCAACCGTGGCGCGCACGTTGCCGAGAAACAGAAGGATCATGATGCCGGTCAGGCATAGGCCGATCGAACCTTCGCTGATGACATTCTTGATCGCGGTTTTGACGAACACCGATTGATCGAAAACGACCGCGGTCTTGAGCTGCTGCGGAATATCGAGCAGATGAGCTGTCGCTTTGCGGACCCCGTTGACGATGGTGATTGTGTTCGAATCGCCGCCCTGTTTGAGGATTGGAATGTAGACCGAGTGCTGGCCGTCGACACGCACGATGTTGGTCTGCAACTGGCCGCCATCGACGGCATGGCCAACGTCGCCCACGAGGATCGAAGCATTGCCCACTGTCTTGAGCGGAATGCTGTTTACGGCGTCGGGCGTCGGCACCTGGCTGTTGGCGTAGATGTTGTAGTCCTTGGGACCGATGCGAACATCGCCCGCCGGCAGGATGAGATTGGACTCGTTGACCGCGTGGACCACGTCCATAATGCCGAGCTGCGAAGCTTGCAGCTTCAACGGATCGACGTAGATCATGATCTGCCGATACGTCCCCCCGTAGGGCTGTGGTACTGAAGCTCCCGGAACATTGGCCACCTGGTTTCGGACAGTGAACTGTGCGACGTCTTTCAATTGGGTCTGATTCATCCCGGCGCCTTTCAGCGTAATCAGGCAAACCGGGAGATTGGCTGCGTCGAAGCTGAGAACGACCGGCGGCAGAGTGCCCGGAGGCAGGCGGCGCAGATTGGCCATCGCCAGATTCGAGATGCCGCTCACGGCCGCCGTCGGATCAGTGCCAGGCTGAAAGTAGATCTTGATAAGGCTGACGCCGGACAATGAGCGCGATTCAATATGGTCGATATTGCTGCCGAGAGTAAAGAAGCGCTCGTCGCTGTTTGTGATGTCCGATTCAATCTGTTGAGGCGGCATGCCGGCATAAAAAGTTGCTACCACCACCACTGGAATCCTGACTGGAGGAAAAAGATCAACTGGCATACTTGTAATCGCCGCGACACCGACGACGACGACAATCATGCAGGCCATGAGGATGAAGAAGGGGTAACGAATCGCAAAGAACGACATGGTTACTCGCCGCCCTTCTGATTCTCCGGTTGATAGTTCTCCAGGTCACTTTTTGCCGGTTGCGGCGTGACGTGCTGGCCTGGCTGCAGCCTGGACAAACCCCCGATGATGATCCTGTCTCCTGGCTGAAGTCCCGAGGTGACTTCCTGAGAGTTTGCGTTGCTGATCCCCAGCACCACCGCCCGCTTCTCGACTCGATTGCTGCTGTCGACAAGCATCACCGAAGGCTGATCGCCCTGGATGACCGCGCTTGCCGGAACAAGGAGCGCATCGTTTTTCTGTTCGAGATTAAAGGTCACATCCGCGTACATTCCCGGGGTGAGCTTCAGATCAGGATTGTTCACATCCACTTCGGTCAGCATCGTTCTCGTCGAATCGGATACGTCCCGTGCGTAGCGCACCACAGTTCCTGGGAACTGCTGCCCCGTCGCCTGCACATGGACCGTGACTTGGGAGCCGACATGCACAAGGGGCACATCCCGTTCAGGAACCGGCATGCGCAGACGCAGCACATCGCTCTGAGCGAGCCTGACGACGGCCTGATTCAACCCCTCCGCCGTTCCAGCGGGAATCAGCGAGCCGGTGTCCGCGTACCGCTTGGTCACGACCCCGTTATAGGGAGCCGTGATCGTCGCGTATTGCTCCATGCTGGTGACCCTGAGGTTTTCAGCACGCGAAACGCCCAACTGCCCCTGCGCAGCGGCTACCGCCGATTTGGCCGCATCGACCTGCGAAGCCGCCGATCTGTCTTTCGCCAGAGCATCTTCAAGCTCCTGTGCGGCGACGAGCCCAGGCTGTTCGTCGGATGCCTGCTTCAAGCGCGTGTAATTGGCGTGAACGGCTGCGTAGGTCGCTTGCTCCCGGGCAACTTCATTCTGCAGACGTGAGATGTTTTGCTCGGTTTGCGTGATACCCGCTTGCGCTCCTGCCACTTCCGCTTGAAGTTCAGGGACTTCGAGCACCGCGAGAGTCTGCCCCTGATGGACCCGATCGCCAATGTCCACGTAGATGTGCCGGATATACCCCGAGACCTTCCCATGGACGTCGATTTCCTGAAATGCCTGGAACACACCGGCAACCGTGAGCTGATTCGCGATAGGGCCGGTGTGGGCTGTGGCAATCGAAACGGCCGGCGGCGCTGCCGTGGCATCCGCGGCAGTTTCTGCCCCATGGCGATCATGCAAAAAATAGGACGACACCAGGATTGCAACCAAAACACAGGCAGCAACCAGGAATAGACGCTTGGTGCGCATCAGAGACCTTCCTTCGATTGGATGGCTGAATCATCCGCTGAAGGGCTTTTCTCCAGCGGCTAATCGAGAGCGCGTCTATCGTCCGGCGGCGGTCGCAAATAGAGAATCGGGGCTTGGCTCAAGGGGGACAGGTCGCTGACCGCCTCGACCCTCAGCCGATCATGGGATTGAACTTCAGGTCCTTGAGAAAGAGAAAAGAGAACCGCTGCAACGAGATGAATCTGAACCGAGGCTGGGGACGACCCAACAGCCCGGGCTAAAGCGCTCTTTGCGCCGTCGCTGCCGCGTGTGCACAATTTGGCGGGGGAAGCTTCATGGCCCACCTTGTAAAGCGAGAGCTTGTAATTTGTCCCCCACGCAAAGACCATGAAGGCGAGGGTGAGGCAAAGAACTCCAGAAATGGAGAGCAACCACCTAGGTCCCGCTGTCCGAGTTTGAGAGATGGGTCTCAATTCAGCCCTTCTGGGATTCTACGGGAATCCGCTAATTGCTTCGATGATCGCGGCAGAGCAAAGGGCGTTCGGGGATGCGAGCCGCCTGGCCCAAAAAATCAACAGTCGGGAGTCGATCAGCGCGGAAACGGCCCTGACCTTGGCTTTGGAAATAGTCGTTTGCTCAGATGCTTTAGTGCTAACCCCTTTAAAATCCGAGGTGGTGGCCTCGGAAACGCCCCCTAACTCCTTTGCTGTCTGGGCCCTGCAAATAATTCTTTTGCTGTCAGGATCTTAGCCGGAGCAATGCCCGCTAACCTCAACAAAGAAGATCACTTATTTCCAAAGTATTTTTTAAGTTTTTGGACCCGCGGCGACAAGAGCAAGGCAGGGAAAAACTTAGACTGTTCACTGTCCAACGATCCTCGAAAACGGCCGTGAAACTGTGAATCCCCTCCTAAACCTCGAAGGTTAAAGAGTTTCCGAGGGGGGGCACAGTTTCACCGGAAATGCTAGAGGCTGAGTTATTTCCCGGAGCCCTCGGTCAGCGTGACGATCCGGTCGACGCCCGGCACGGTGAACTGCTCCACCTTGCCGCTCGGCCAGTGGACTTCAAGCGCGTCCACGCTCGTCGCCGGTCCCAGCCCGAAATGCGGCCGCGGGTCGTTGGTTGACATGTAGCTGCCGCCGGCGATCACGTCGCCGCGCTGCTTCATGCCGTTCGCCGTGACGTACACGGTCGCCCCAACCGCGTCGCGCGGACTCTTCGCGCCGCCCACCAGCTTCAGTTCCAGCCAGTGGTTCTTGTCCGGCGAGACGTTGCGCAGCAGAACCGGGTGCCCGTCCATCACGTTGATCACTGCGTCCAGCTTGCCGTCGTTGAACAGGTCGCCCACCGCCATGCCACGCCCCGCAACCACCGTGGCGAGGCCCGAGCCTTCAACAGCGGGAACAGCCTCGAATCGCTTGCCCTCAATGTTGTGGAAGAGCATCGGCCGCTGCGCCCAGCTTGTGCCCCAGGGATACTTGTCCGCCTCGGGATAGACATGCCCGTCGGCCATCAGCAGGTCCTTCCAGCCGTCGTTGTCGTAGTCGATGAACGCGTCGCCCCAACTGAGAAACGGCACCGAGATCTCCGCGATGCCCAACTGATAGCTGATATCGGTCAGGTTGCCGTCGCCCTCGTTGCGGTAGAAGGGCTTGTAATCGTCAGAGAACGTGGTGTCGAAAATCGCGAGCTGGCCGTTGTTCTGGTAGTCGCCGACAGCGATGCCCATGGACGCGGTCTCGCGCCCCTGCTCATTCAACGCGAAGCCCGAGGAGTAGCTCACATCTTCAAACGTGCCGTCGCCTTTGTTCAGGTACATGTAGTTGGGCGTCGAGTCGTTGCCCACCAGCAGGTCGACCTTGCCATCGTTGTTGATGTCAACGAAGACCGCGCCCAATCCGTAGTAGCCGGCCTTATCGGCCACGCCGGCCTTCTCGCTCACATCGGTAAACGTGCCGTCGCCGTTGTTGTGGAACAGATGGTCCGGCTCGCCCTTCAGCCCGCGCGGCCCGCAGGCCACCTGCTCGCCGCGAAAGGTGCAGAAGGCGTTGTTGCCGCCGCTCTCTTTGCTGTTGGGCAGGTTGTTCCAGTCCCAGTGAATGTAGCCGGCAACAAACAGATCGAGGCGCCCGTCGCCGTCGTAGTCGCCCCAGGTGGCGCCGCTCGACCAGTTGCCGAGTTGCACGCCGGCCTTCTCGGCTACGTCGGTAAAGGTGCCGTTGTGATTGTTGTGATAGAGCCGATTCTTGCCGACGTTCGAGACATAGATGTCAGGCCAGCCGTCGTTGTCGTAATCGGCAATGGCAACGCCGGTGCCCCAGCGATCGTTCTCAACGCCTGCCTGTTTGGCCACATCGGTAAAAGTGCCGTCGTGATTGTTGCGGAACAGAGCCGCATGCGGCGGGGTCGCCTTGCCGGTCAGCGCATCCACGGTCGAGCCGTTGACCACGTAGATGGAAAGCCAGCCGCTGTGGTCGTAGTCGATGAGGCCGACGCCGGAACCCTTGGTCTCGATGATGTAGCTTTTCTCCTGCGTGCCCATCTTGTGGGTCCATTTGGTCAGGCCGGCCTTTTCTGAGATGTCCTCGAAGACCACGGGGCCGGCCTTGACGAAGCCGCCCGCGGTGATCGGCCTGTGCTGCGCATCAAGCTGAGGGGTGCGCGCCGTGGCTTGCTGGGACGAAGGCGTTGTCGCTTGAGGAACAGCGCTGGAAGCGGCGGTCTGTGCCGAGACAGAAACGGAAAGGGCCGTCAGCAACACGCCCAGTGGCACCACGCGCAGGTCTTGAAACATGGCAGTCAGTATACGGGTCCGCAGTGGAGGGCAGGATCGTCCGAAAGGTGGGTATCGGGGCCCCGAAGCGCGGACGCTATTCAGGTGCGTGTTTTTGCTTCAGCTTCTTGCGCGGCTTCGCCGCGTACCCTGATTTTGTTGGTTGAATCCTGGACGGCGGCACGACTGAAAGTCGCGCCCTGACTGTGGCTATCGCTTGTGTGAGGAGGGTTGCACACCCGTTGCCACTTAGTCCGGGGAAGAGGCGGCGAGTTCTGCAGGCCGGACGAAGAGCCCCGTGGCTAAAGCCACATTGGATCAAATAGCTTTTGTGGGGAGGATGAAGCCTCCTGCTCCCTCCGACCACCGATGTGCAGCGTTTTCAGGCAGCCTGACGCGGCGAGGCTACATAGTCTGGCTCGCGGGCACGGGCTGAACATTTGAAACCAGCCAGCCATTGTTGCTTTTCGCCAGTTGCGCCGTTGCCGAGCGTTGCCCAAAGCTCTCCGCTGCAAGCTTCGGATACGCCGTCTTCATCTCTGTGGAATTGGCCCAGTCTGGAAGCGAGTTGAGGCCGTAGTGGTAGTTCACCGTGTACTGCACGGCGTCAGGATCGGCCGGCGTATAGTTATCGATCGCCGTCACGCTGGGATGCCCGAAGCAGAAGTTTCCATAGCCCGGCTGGGTCTGATCCGCAGTCCACGTCGAGCGACCTTTGTCAGACAGATCGTAGTCATTCACCTGCTTTGACCCGATCAGGAAGCGCTTCTTCTCCGCTGATCCACGCGTCAGAAGCCCGGCATCGACCAGCGCATCGTAGCCCTTCGTTTGTTCATCGTTGTTGGTGTCGGCCTGCACGGGAAACTTGATGGGCGCGGACCACAGGCAGTCCTGCTGGCTGCTCAAATAGTTGTTGATCGCGCTCTTGAAGGCTCCCTTATCGACAGTATTCGACTTGCATCCGCTGGCGAAGATCAGTCCAAGGCTCAGAAATCCTGAGGCCGTAACTGCTAACAGATTGGTTGCGCGCATCGTGTTGTTCTCCTCCCTGCGTTGGATGCAGGAAGAAGCCAGGCGCAACGCAGGGCGTGACTACTTTCCGACAACAAGAATCTGAAAAGAGTTGGGGATCATGGGCGGCCTGGGCATGCGCGCCCATGCGGGAGCACCCGCCGGCGGGGGCGGCGCGTTGGCTGGTACGGCCGGCGTGGGACCGTATTCCGCCGTGATCAGGTAGATCTGCCCGGTCTTGCTGTCGAGGGTCAGCGTCTTGGCGCGGGCTGGGGTGGGAACAGTCTGCTCGACAGAAAAGCTGGCGGGCGAATCTTCTTTGATGACAGTAAGGGTGCCGTCGCCCTGCGAACTGAAAGCTTCCATCGTGTCCGGATTGAACGTGGCGCCATCACAACCCACGCCGATCGGCAAATCCGTGAGAATGTGCCCGTCGGTTGCGGAGAGAATCACCATGTTGTTCTTGTCGCGGCAGGCGGCGAACAGAATATTGCTTTTGGCATCGATCGCCAGTCCGGCACACCCGCTGCCTTTGCTTGAAACGTCGTATTTGCCAACCATCTTCATGCTGTTGGCATCGATCACGGCGATGGCGGCCTTGTCTTCAATGTCCACATAAATTCTGCCGTGCCCGTCTGTAACGGCCTGCTCGGGCGCGCCGCCAATGTCGATGGTGCCCAGGATGGCTCCGTCCTTGTCGTCGAGCACCGTGACGTTGGGCGTTGTGTGGCTCAGAACATAGAAGCGGTGGTTATAGACGTCGTTCAGGTAGCCATCGGGATTGCCGGCCACGTCGATCTTCTTGAGAATGGCAAACGTCTTCGAATCGAACATGGTGACCGGCTTTGACGTCGCAAAGCCGTGCCCGGTCGCCGTATCGACCGCGCCGCCATGGGAGCTGACCCCGGGGATATCGCCGACCTGAGCCAGCGTGTCGAGATTGAAGACGCCGATGTGCCCGGCTGACCCAGAGCGCGCGACATAGAGATTGCGCCCGTCAGGATCGGCGGTCACATAGTCGAATCCGCCATCGCCCCCGACCAGCTGAATCTTATCGACCTTATAGGGCCCGCTGTTTTGAGCGATGCAGGGGGCAGCGAGCAGAACACCAAGAACAGCAAGAGCGGGCATCTTCGAGAACATGATTTGTCTCCAGCGCACGAATTTAAGGGCTACTGCTGGGAGACTCCCGGGCACGCAATTTTGTTTCAAGTGAATCGAGCAAGACCGCACCTTCAGGCTGCAGGGTGCACCGATCAAAGCTGGATCGAAGTGAATGCGGCCGGCGGCTCGGCCAGACGGCCCAGGCCAACCAGCCCCGACTCCCTCTCTCGAAGAGCCATTTGATCGCTTGCCAGGTCAGCCATCACCGCACTCGCCAGCACATCGAGCATCGCCTTCTGCGCCCTCGCCCAAACAGGGTGCGCGGGACAGCACTTCTTCCGGCCGCAGGCGCGGTCGGTCATGAGGCAGGCATTCAGATGGATGGGGCCGTCAATTACCTCAATCACCTGGCGCATCGAAGCCTGGCGGCCTCGCGGAAGAATCTCAAAACCGCCCGTGTGACCCCGGCGCGAAACAATGAGCCGCGCGCCGCTAAGCACCTGCAGAATCTTGGATAGAAAGCTTTCCGGAGCGCCGGTGGCCTGGGCCAGCGCCGGCAAAAGCGTGCGCTCGCCGGGGGCCAGGGTGGCCAGATGCACCATCACGCGGATGCCGTAGTCGGCCGCGCGGGTGAGTTGCATGGAGGAGTTGTTTCGTTTCATGGTCTGAAACCGGCTTCCGGCAAGGGCATCATCCGACATCGGCGCGCCGACAAATGTAACGGCCGTCACAGACCCCAAATCGGCGGACATCTTAAGTTGACATTGTTCGAACCAATTTGGAGAGGTTTAGTCCAAAATGCCTCGCGAGATCCTCGTCTTTTGGAAAAGCCGCAAACCCGGGGACCATCAAGGAAAAACATGCAACTGAATCCGAATTTCCCTGCAGTCGATCCCATTCCTTTGCCCGCGCCCATATGGCTGCTCAAGCTGCTGCATATCGTTACGCTATCGCTGCATTTTGTTGCCGTGGAGATGCTGCTGGGCGGGCTTCTGCTGGCAGTCCTCTTGAGCCTGTGCACGAAATCGACGACTTGCTGGGTTGTCGCGCGCTCCCTGGCACGGCGCCTTACCGTCGTGATGACCTATGTCATCAACCTCGGCGTGCCGCCGCTGTTGTTTGCGCAGGTGCTCTATGGACGGGCGCTCTACACCAGCACCGTCCTGATCGGTCTTTACTGGATCTCGATCATCGCGATTCTCACCTTTACCTACTGGATGCTCTACAAGTTCACGGCGCGATTGGATGCGGGCAAGTCCGCCTGGTGGGTGGGGCTGATCGCGTGGGTTTGCTGCGGATTTGTCGCACGCCTGCTCTCGACCAACATGACGTTGATGTTGCGGCCTGAGGTTTGGCGCGACATGTATTCGGCCTCCGGCGCCGGCGCGTATCTGCCCACTGGCGATCCGACGCTTACGCCTCGCTGGCTGTTAATGCTGGCGGGCGGCCTTTTCATCGGCGGGTTGTGGATGGTGTATCTCTCCGGTCGCGCGACTTTCACCGCCGAGGAAAAGACTTTCCTGGCAAGCGTAGGCGGCAAAGTGGCCGCGCTGTTTGGCGTTGTCTATCTGGCTGCAGGGATGTGGGCCGCAAGCGCGCAACCCGATGTGGTCAAAGCCGGATTGCACACGCATGCACTGTACAAATTCGCCGGCTTTGCCGGGTACGGATGGCTGGCGCTGGTCGCGGTTGCGATTCTCGCGGCGGGGCTTGCCGGCTTCGGCAAAATTGCCGCGGCATGGCTGAGCTGGACCGCCGTACTGCTCGCGGTGCTGCTTGAGATCATGTTCACCGTATATCGGGATGGCGTGCGCGACTTGACGCTGCTGAGCAAAGGCTACGACGTGTGGGATCGCGTGGTTGTGACCAACTGGAGCGTGGTTGGCCTGTTCCTCGCTCTCTTCGTCGGCGGCCTCGTTGTCGTGGCATGGCTCGTGTCGGTTGTGGCGCGCGCCCAGAAACCAATGGAGGGAGCGGCATAACCCGCGCACAAGATATGAGCCAATCGACCATCGTCCCCATTACTCCTGAGACCCCGGCCGAGCCGGGGGAACAAAACACGCGGCGGGCCTTTCTGGCAGCCGCCGGCGCCGCGGGACTGCTGTATACCGCCGCGCTTGCCTATCCCATCTATCGCTACCTGGCCTCGCCGAGCGAGATGGCGATGAACGCAACCGCCGTGACCGAGGTGACGCTCAAGGATGCGCAGAAGCTTCCGCTCGCCTCGGTGCTGATGTTCAAGTTCGGCACCTCACCAGCGATGCTGATTCACCACGAAGACGGACGCTGGATCGCGATGACCGCGGTCTGCACGCATCTTGGCTGCACGGTGCAGTATGAGCCGCAGGCCGACCGCATTCACTGCGCCTGTCACGGCGGCGTCTACAACCCCTACACGGGCGCCAACGTCAGTGGACCGCCTCCCAAGCCCCTGAAGACCTTCAAAGTTGCCGTCAACGATACCGGCGTGGAAGTCTCGCGCGCGTAACCAAAATTCCCCATCAACGAAGGATCGACCATGTCAACACAAACTGTGATCAAGCCCGCCGGGAAGAGCAACAAGATCTACGACTGGGTGGATGAACGGCTCGGCCTCTCGGAGATTGCCGCCTTCGCGCGCCACAAGACGGTTCCGGTCCACGCGCAATCGTTCTGGTACTACTGGGGCGGCATCTCTCTGTTCCTCTTTCTTGTCCAGTGCTTCACCGGCGTTCTGCTGCTGGTTTACTACCGCCCCGGTGCGGAGGCCTACGAGTCGGTTCGCCAGATCACCTTCGTGATGCACTTCGGATGGCTGATCCGCTCCGCCCATGCGTGGGCCGCCAATCTTTTCATCTTCGCCATCCTCGTGCACATGTTCTCGGTCTACTTCATGAAGGCGTATCGCAAGCCGCGCGAGTTCGGCTGGCTGAGCGGCATGGTGCTGCTGGGGATTGCGTCGGTCTTCGGCTTTTCAGGCTATCTGCTGCCCATGGACGAGCTGAGCTACTTTGCCACCAAAGTCGGCCTGCGAGATTCCCTCTGCAATTCCATGGATCGGGCCGGCGATCGCCAACATGCTGCGCGGCGGCCCTGAAGTGGGCGAATTTACGGTGCAACGGTTCTTTGCGCTGCATGTGGTGGTACTGCCCGCGCTGTTCCTTCCGCTGCTGGCCTTCCACCTCTGGCTCGTCCAGCGGCACGGCAATGCGGCGCCGCCTTCGGTTGAAGCGCTTCCTGCATCGAAGCGCAAAAGCATTCCCTTCATGCCCAACTTTTTGCGCAAGGATCTGGCCATGTGGCTGATCTCGCTGAATGTTCTGGCGCTACTGGCCTCGGTGTTCCCGTGGGCCCTGGGCAAGCCGGCCGACTCGCTGGTCCCTGCACCTGCCGGCATTCATCCCGAGTGGTACTTCATGAGCCCGTTTGAAATGCTCAAGCTGCTCGGCAACGTGTTGCCCGGCGAGTCCGGAGAGATTGCAGGCTTGCTGCTGTTTACACTCGGCATCGCACTCTGGATTCTGATTCCCTTCTACGACAAGCGCACGGAATCGGGCCAGCGTGCCCGCGCCGCGCATTACTTCGGCTTGCTGGCAGTCTTCGCGCTTATCGCCACAACGGTGATAGGTTACTGGACGATTCGGTAGGAACAGTTCGTAGTTCGCAGTTCGTAGTCTTCGGTTCCACGCTCACCAAGCGCGTTCCGCAATCCCGGCAACTGTGAACTGCGAACTGTGAACTTTCTTAGGAGCTCAAATGAACTATCCATTCTGGGACATTCCGATTCTCGGCTCCGGCTGGGTCATTGGCATGATCGCCATCTATCACGTCATGATCTCGCAGTTCGCCGTCGGCGGCGGATTCTATCTCCCCATGGCCGAGCGCAAGGCAATGAACATGAAAGACCCGATGCTGCGCGAGGCGTGGCTTGCCCAGCTCGTGCACCATTCGAAGTTCTTCCTCATTCTTACCGGAGTCTTCGGCACCGTTTCAGGCGTGGGTATATGGTTCGCGATCGGCCTGACTCATCCTGAAGCCACCAGCACGCTCATTCACAATTTCGTCTTCGGCTGGGCCATCGAGTGGGTCTTCTTCATGGTCGAACTGACCACCGCCGCCGTCTACTACTACACCTGGAACAAAATTGACCCCAAGTTGCACCTCGCGGTGGGCTGGGTCTACGCGGGCGCCTCGCTCTGCACGCTCATCATCATCAATGGCATTCTGACGTTCATGCTGACGCCCGGCGATACCTGGCTGGCCGTCGCCGGCACCGGCAACGAAGCAAGCAAATTCTGGAACGCGTTCTTTAATCCCACCTACTGGCCGAGCCTCCTTCTGCGCACCTGCGTGTGCATCTCGCTGGCAGGCATCTGGGCGCTTATCACCGCGAGCCGCATCGATGGCGACTACGAACCGGTGCTGAAAACCTCCCTGGTCAAGTGGAGCGTCAAGTGGCTGGTGCCGTCCTTCGTCGCCATGCCCTTCCTGATGATCTGGTATCTCTTCATGGTGCCGGAATCGCAGAGGGCGCTGCTCACGCTGGGCATCGACACGATTGGATCGGGAACCTTTTCGACCGTCACGCGCATGGCGCTGATCATCATTGTGACCTCGGCAACCATCATCGGCGTCGCGTACTACCTGGCCTATCGCAATCCCGTTGAGTTCAATCTTTCGCATGCAATGGCCGTCCTGCTTCTGGCGCTCATCGCCACCGGCGCCGGCGAGTACTCACGCGAAATGCTCCGCAAGCCCTACGTCATCGGACGCTGGATGTTTTCTAACGGCGTGCGCGTCAACGCGGTCGAACGCATCAATCAACAGGGCTATCTCGCCCACTCCGCATGGACATGGAGCGAAGCCGGCGCGCCACCGACCAGTTATTCGCGCGGCGAAGCAATCTTTCGCGGGGAATGCGGGTCGTGCCACACGCTCAATGGCTATCGGCCGCTGGCGCAGTTGCTTGCTGGCCGCGACCGCGCCGACATCGGCAGCTTCATTACCATGCTGCACGACTACAAGGCCGACTCACCTTATCACAAGTTCATGCCGCCGATGGTGGGGACGAAGCAGGACATCAGCGACCTGGCTGACTACTTGAACGCGCAGGTGAATCCACAGAGTGGAGCGAAGGCCACGCTTCAGGCTCGAAAATAGCCTGATCGGAATCTGTAACGCCGGCGTCCCGCCGGATGTGCTGAGGGCCTCCCGGCCCTCAGCCACACCTACTCCTCGCCCAGCTCATACGGAATCGCAAACCGGCCAATCTGCACAATCGCCTTATCCCCCGGCGGCCAGATGTGCAAGCTCTCGACCCTTGTTGAGCCGACCATCCGATGCGCATCGGTGGTTCCGATCAACGCGCCCGTCGACGCTTCGTGGAAGTGGACATTCAGCGCATCGCCGTTCTGCGCCCGTGTCCAGCCAAAAACATACTCGCCCGGCTTCAGCATTACGCCCCCGATCCTGATGGGGGCCTGAACCAAAAGGTAATGCGAGTATTTGCCGTCCGCCGAGTAGCCGGCGGTAAGCAGCACCACGCCGGCGATAAAGTGCCCGCGCGCATCCACAATACCGCTCGCAGTGCGCATCTCGGTCTCGATGTGTTCCTTCTCGACTGGCGCACGCGCAGGGAGCTGCGATGCAAGCTCGACGTCCGAAGCCTGATGCCAACTTCCCTTCTGCGCTTGAAGTGTCAGGCAAAGACAAAAGAGGAGAGCAATAAAAATGGCGTTCCTGATTCCCTTAGCTTTCATGATTTGGGCTTCCTTAGTGTTTCGAGAGGTACGATGCCGCGTTGGATGGCAGCGGTCGCTGCCTGGGTTCGATCGGTGACGCCAAGCTTGCCGAGCAGCGAATTGATATGCGTTTTGACCGTGGCTTCGCTGATTGCGAGCTCAGCCGCGATCTCTTTGTTGCTCTTGCCCATCACGATCTGTTCGAGCACGTCGAACTCGCGCGGCGTCAGCTCTTCAGTGCCCATGCGCTCGGCAAGCTTTTCGGCGATGGCAGGCGGAATATGCGACTTGCCCGCATGCACTGCGCGAATGGTGGTGATCAGCTCTTCGCTGGTCATGCCCTTCAGCAGATAAGCGCGCGCGCCGGCCTGCAAGGCGCGATAGATGTCTTCATCGCCGTCGTACGTGGTGAGCACAATGAAGCGCGCGCCCGGCGTCTCCATGCGCAGGCGCTGAATCACGTCCACGCCGCCCATGCGTGGCAGCCGCAGGTCCATCAGCGTAATATCCGGCAGGTGCTTGCGGAACTGCGTGATGGCCTCGACGCCATCGGCCGCTTCGCCCACTACCTCAAGGCCATCGACGACATTCAGCAGCGCCACCAGCCCCTGGCGGACCACGTGGTGATCTTCAACCACCAGGACTCGAATCGTTTCGTTGCTCACCGTTAGTCTCCCGTCTTCTCTCGGATCGTTGGTGGAGTGGGTCTTGTTTTTGGAACCTGGCGAAACCACCAGGCGCACGGTTGTTCCCATGCCCGCACCGCTGGTCATTTCAAGTTGCCCGCCCAGCGCGGCAGCTCGCTCGCGCATGCCGGTCAATCCAAAATGGCCCGGCGCCGGCGCGGCTCTCGGGCGCAAATCCGCTGCCGTCGTCGCGCACTTCAAGAGCGATCTCTTCCGGGCGGTAGGCCATCTGGACGGACAGCGTTTTTGCTCCCGCATGCTTCTTCACATTATGGATGGCTTCCTGCGCGATGCGCTGGATCTCCTGCTCGGTTCCCGGCGGGAGCACGCGGTAGGCGCCGAAGACGCTGAAACGCGCATCGAGGCCGTGGTTGCCGGCATCCTCAACCATGCGCCGCAGGCGGACGGGCAGCGTTGTTTCGCCCGAATCCTGGCTGCGCAGCGCCCAGATCGACTGGCGCGCGTCCGCCAGTCCCTCGCGCACGATGACCACGCGTAGTGTCGAGCTGCTTTTGCGCCTTCTCGATCTTGTTTTGCCGCAGCAACTCGGTCACGCACTTCAAGCTGAACGGAGATTCCGACGTATCCCTGCGCAAGCGTGTCGTGAATCTCGCGGGCGATGCGATTGCGCTCGCCCAGCACGGCGTCGAATTCGCGCTCCGCGCGCTGCAGGCGGCGGCGCTGAACAAGCAGCGCAAGAGCCACGACCAGCGCCAGCATGAGCAATGCAACCAGCGCATAAAACCAGAGGGTCTGGTAGAAGTGCGGGCGCAGTTTGAACTTCAGGGCCGCGCCTTCGTCGTTCCACACGCCGTCGTTGTTCGCGGCCTGCACGCGGAAGGTGTACGTGCCCGCGGGAATGTTGGTGTAGTAGGCTGTGCGGCGCGCGCCCGCATCGGTCCACTGCTTGTCGAACCCCTCAAGCATGTAGCGATAGCGAACCTTTTGCGGAGCAACAAAGCTAAGGCCGGCATAGTCGAATTCGAAATGAACGTGGCCGGCTGGAATCTTGAGGAGCGAGCCTTGATTGTCGAGTGGCTGGTTTGTGTCGTCGATCGAGAGGCGTTCGAGGGCGACGCCGGGCGGGGTCGAGTTCACGGGAAAGTGCGCGGGGTCGACTTCGATCAGGCCTTTAGGAGTTGCAAAACAGAGATGTCCATCGTGCGTGCGCCATGCGGAAGGGTGACTGTTGATCGCGGTTTCGCGGCTGCGCAGGCCGTCCGCCGGACCGAAGTCGATCCAATGCGCGCAACCGCCTGCATCGCGATCGCAGCGCGAAATGCCGGCACCGGTGGCGAACCATAAGTGATTGGCTCCATCCTCGAGAATCGCATGGATGCTTTCATCCCCAATGCCATGCGTGGCCGCCACTTTGAACCCCTGGCCATCCCACGTGTTCCAGCTATGGTCCTGGGTGCCAATGACCATCGTGCCATCGCTGAGCGCCAGCAGAGCGGTGATTACATTGCTGCTCAGCCCGTCCTGGATGGTGAAGTTGGTGATGGAATAGCTTTCGTTGTTGCTTAGGCGCGACAGGCCCGCAAGGGTCGCGACCCACAGGTCGCCGCGAGCATCGCGCGCCATCGCGCCGACGAGGTCGCTACCAAGTCCGTCGGCATGCGTGAAGGTTGTCATGGCATGCACTGCAGGATTCCAATGTGTCAGGCCGCGCCGCGTGCCGATCCAGATGGACCCGTCGGGGTCGGCAAGCAGGGAGCGGATGAAATCATCGGGCAAGCCGTCAGCAGAGGTGAATGCATCGATCCGTCCGCCTTGAATGCGATTCAAGCCATCGGGCGTGCCAACCCACAGATCGCCATGGGGGCCGGCGGCGAGCGAGAGAATCACGTCGCTGAGCAGCCCATTTTTCACAGTGTAGATTTTTGTGGCTGCACCAGGATGGAGTGCGTTCAGGCCTGCTCCGGAGGTGCCGACCCACAATGTCCCGGCTGCATCTTCGACAACAGCGGTAGTCGCGTCGGAGCTGAGGCCATCGCGCACGCCAATCGTTTTGAACCGCTGATCGCGGAGAATGTGCAGACCGCCGGTTTCTGTGCCGGCCCAGAGGTTGCCTTCACGATCTTCGAGCAGAGAAAGAACCGAAGCAGTCGCCAAAGGGTCGGTGACGGGCAGCCGTTCCACTTTGCCAGCGGACCAGCGCGCGAGTCCAGCGTTGGTGCCGATCCAGAGATTTCCTTCGCGGTCGGCAAGCAGCGCTTGAATACGTGTACCGGGGAGTTCTCTTCCGACGGTCAAGCGCGAGGGCGGCTTGCTCGCCAAGTCAACCGATGTCTTGTTGAAACTGATCACAACGCGCTGACTTTCGGCTGCTCTCAGATCAATCAACATCCCGGCGAGATTTCCGGCTGCGGTTTGGGCTGGAACAAAATGCCCTTGATCCAAACGAAACATTCCTTCGTTTGTCGTGATCCACAGTCCCAGCCCTGGTTCCTCGCCAATCTCGCGGATTTCGCTTCCTTGCAGTCCATCCTTCGCGGCGTACGCCGTCATCGTTCCGTTGTTCCAACGGGCAAGGCCTTCGCTGGTTCCGATCCAGAGAGCGCCATCTTTCGCAGCAAGCAGGCACCGGACATCATTCCCGGGAAGCGCCGGCGTGGTATTGCGGTCAAAGAGCTGGAATGCAACCCCATCGAAGCGAACCAGGCCGACTTCAGTCCCGAGCCAGACGAATCCATCGCGCGTTTGCGCCAGCGCCTGAACCGTGTTTTGCGGCAGCCCATTCTCCATGACCCAGGACTGACGGCTATAACCGGCTAGCGGGGTCGAGGGCTGCAGGCTCCATGCAAGCGCGGCGCCGCCGAGCAGACCCGTCATCGCAAGCGCACTGACGCGCACAATCCTCAAGAGCGCTTTTTTGTTCTCCGAGTTGAATTGGGCTTTGGGCACGTAAATGCGCGACGGACGCCGGACTTCCTCGATCTTTCAAGGGCTGCACGGGATCGCAATCAGACTATCGCAATCAACCGAACGGTGGACATTTCCTCCACCCATGGATGGAGGCACTGCTCACTCCATGGGCCCATGACACGCAGATTGGTGGGACCTACTCTAAGCATGTCTCCTGAATTGGTCTTCTGAGAGATCAAGATTCACTTTCCGGGTGGCTCCCTCTTACCAGGCAGCCACCCGGTTCTTTTTGCGGGGGCGTTTTGCGCTA
This sequence comes from uncultured Acidobacteriaceae bacterium, assembly GCA_963791505.1. Taxonomy (GTDB): domain Bacteria; phylum Acidobacteriota; class Terriglobia; order Terriglobales; family Acidobacteriaceae; genus Telmatobacter. Next base: position 210,300 of record CAWBSV010000023.1, on the reverse strand, counting down.
CTCACTCTTGATCTCAGTGGCGTGGTTTTTTGCATACGTGACCGCGATGTTTTTCCCGTTCACCTCGTAGGTTACGGTTCGGTCGCCTTCACCAGCCCCGTCGACATGAATCTTGGAGCCGATGGCCATGCGGGTCTCGAGTTCGCTCATGCCTGGCTTCACCTGGTGTGCGTCGATCGCCGACCAGACACTGCTGCCCCAGTCGCTGTAAATGGTGTGCGGGTCGTCGTAATAGAGGAGCATGTCAGTGAAGTAGCCTTCTTCGCCGCCTTTCAGAACGCCCACCGCGACTGCATAGGAGTCAGTGTTGCCTGGCATCGTAAAGACGAGGAAGGCTTGCATCCCGCCGGGCTCGATGCCATCGTGTGCATTCGCGGGCGCAACGGCCTTGATCGCTTTCTTAATTTCAATCCGCTGATCGGGAGGAAGAAGGCCGGCCTTTTTGCTGAACTCAACTTTACCGCCCACGTAAGGAAAATAGCTCATGGTGTAGCCGTTCTTGATCCAGGCTGAGGTGCCGGCCAGGCGGTCGAGATCGTCGAAATGCTGCGGGAAGTAAGCCTTGACGACGGCGAGATCATCTTTGCTGAGCGCCTGCTCCGGGTCCGCTTGCTTGACGACGCCCGGCTGCTGACGCTGATGAAAGACCCACAACAGATAGCCGCTGCCGAGGGCAAGCGTGATGCCCGTAATGATGAGAACTCTTTGCCAGATTTTCAAACTTGTCTCCGAAAAAACGCTTCAAGGTACAGATGGGCTGGTTCCCTCTTCAGTTGCTTTTGCTTCGAGCCGGCTTGCCCATCGGCAATGCCTTCCACTATAACCATCAGCAATGCTGGTCGTTGTTTATGCAACGCGCTTCGCAATTTGAGAGGGTTCAATGATCACACGTCGAGATGTTGCTGTTGCCCTGATCGCCGCCATGGCCACTGTCGGTGCTTTCGCGGTTGCGAGCCAGAGTCCCGTGATGGGTTCTTCCGTGTTCGATTGGAACTCAATTGCAGTGAAGACGACGCCTGTAGGAACTGTGCGCAGCTTTTTTTCAACGCCGACAGCAACGCTTGAAAACCTCGAAGTCCACGTCACGACGCTCAATCCTGGCCAGATGCCGCATCCGCCGCACCGCCATCCCAACGAGGAGATGCTCATCATCGATCAAGGCACGGTGGCGACACTCTCGGCCGGCGTATGGAAGACTGTGGGCCCGGGATCGGTCATCTTCAACGGCTCAAATCAACTGCACGGGTTGAAAAACATCGGGACAACTCCGGCGATCTATCACGTGATTAATTTCAAAACCGCCGCGACGCCTGCGGGCGAGACCGTGGTTGAGTCCAACGTGAAACCCCCGAACTAGGCCGCGCCCGCGCAATCTTCAGTGGGATCGAATCGGTTGCCCAGGCAATTTGGACTCATCGATCTTCCCATCTCGAACTACAGCGACGCCACCAACGAGCACGTAGCGAAAGCCTTCAGAATACTGATCGGGTTTCTGAAACGTGGCCTTGTCGATCACTGTCGCCGGATCGAAAACATCAATGTCCGCATCCGCGCCCACCTGCAGGCGGCCTTTATGTTTCATCTGCGGGGTAAACGCTTCGAGCCTCTGCGCAGGAGCCAGCGACGCTCTTCGAATCGCTTCCATCAGCGTGAGCACTTTCTGCTCGCGCACATACACGCCCAGCACGCGCGCATAGGTGCCCGCACTGCGCGGATGGCCTTGTCCATTGCTCAGCAGCCCGTCGCTGGCGATCATCACCATCGGATCGGCCATCACTTTGCGCACCATTTCTTCGGTGTTGGTGAAGAGGATGACGCTGCCGCCTTGCTTGCGATAGCGATTGAAACTCTCCTCCGTCAGGCGTTCGCCGGTCGTGACCCATTGCAGATCGCCGTAACTGATATCCAACTGCTTCTGCCACCCTGGATTGAAAACGCTCGACTCGAGCCGGGTCGCCCCTGCGATGTAGGGATAGGCCTCGGTGGTGACATCGAGTCCGCGCGCCTGCGCGCCGTGAATCATCTCAAGCGTCAGAGGGGTCAGCTTGTTCGACATGCTGTTGATGTGCACAATATGCACCGATGCACCGGTAATGGCGGCGTCGGCGATCATCTCCTGCAGCGAGTCGACAACGCCCGGAGTGAGGCCGCCTGCGGTGCGCATGTGCACGAAGATCGGCTCCTTCCATTTTGCGGCGAGTTCGAAGACGCGCAGAATATTTGCGGGCGATTGCGTTGGCGTATAAGCCAGGCCCATTCCGATGCCGATGCCGCCTTCGCGCAGGCCTTGCTCGAGCTCGGAAAGAATCTCGGCTTGCTGGGCCGGGGTCGCGGTGTCACTGACTGCGTGGTCGCGGGGCAGAAAAGTCCCCGTGTCGTGCAGGACATTCATCACCACCGGAATGTGCCCGCTGCTGGCGCCGTAATTGATGAGGGCTTTGCCCTCGCGCTCGGCGTACCAGGGGGCGACAGGAAAAACACCACGCTCCAATTCAAGCGCCGTGGTCACGCCGTCCATCGCCTTGTAGCGGTAGTTCTCGGCGTCCTGCCCATGGGAATGAAGATCGATGAAACCCGGCGCGACCACCAGGCCGGTGGCGTCGATGACGAGCTTACCCTGCAGTGCGTCGGTGGTGACCGCAGCGATCTTCTTATCCTGAATGGCTACGTTGCGCAATGCATCTAGGCCGGTTTCCGGGTCCATCACGCGGCCGTTGTTGATCACGATGTCGTACTGCTGGGGCGACGCAGCCGCAGAGAGGCACGACGCCAACGCGAAAGCAACGACAAATCGTCGCATCGAAAATCCATGCACTTTCAACATGCCGAAATCATATCTTCAATTGCCAAGACTCTTCGTCGAAACTTTGAGCCGCGCCGCCTGCTACTCTAGGCTCGTCGTCCATGCATCCAGTCATTCGAGTCTCCGGAGTCCGCAAGACCTACGGCCAGCTTGTGGCCGTCGACGACGTTTCGTTTGAAGTGGAAGATGGAGAGATCTTCGGCCTGATCGGGCCGAACGGCGCGGGAAAGACCACCACCATGGAGTGCATTGAGGGCCTGCACAAACCCGACCGCGGCTCCATCTCCGTTCTGGGCTTTGACCCATTCCGCCAGGCACGCAAGATACAGGACCTCATCGGCGTTCAGTTGCAGCAGGCTCAACTGCAGAAGCGAATCAAAGTGTGGGAGGCGGTTGATCTGTGGGCCTCGCTCTATGGAAAGAGAGCGGTAGATCCAAGCCAGTTGCTCGAGCAGTTAGGCCTCACCGAGAAGCGCAACGCGTGGTTCATGAATCTCTCTGGAGGCCAGAAACAGCGCCTGTTCATCGCGTTGGCGCTCATCAATAATCCCGAAGTGGTGTTCCTCGACGAGCTCACCACGGGCCTTGATCCGCAGGCGCGCCGGGCCATCTGGGACCTGGTGCGCGGAATTCGCGAGCGCGGCAAGACGGTCTTCCTCACCACGCATCTGATGGAGGAAGCTGAACGCCTTTGCGACCGCGTCGCCATCATCGAGCACGGCAGAATCATCGACATCGACACGCCGAGCAACCTCGTCGACCGTCACTGTCCTGAGCGTACGGTCACTCTAGCTACAACCGATCGAGGTGCCGGGGATTGCTTTCGCACACTTTCCGGAGTCAGCTCCGTGACTTGCGTTGACGGGCAATTCACGATAAGCGGCTCCAACGACGATCTGGTCACCGATGTGATTCATTGCCTGTCAGAGAATCACATCCGCGTCACAGATTTTCGCACCATCCTACCCAACCTTGAGGATGTCTTTCTCAAGCTCACCGGTCGCTCCATTCGCGAATAGGCCTGACATGATGCGTGGACTCTGGAAACTCACATGGATCGAGATCAAGGTCTTTCTGCGCGAACCGCTGGGCGCGTTCGGCGCCATCGCCGTACCGGTTCTCTTCTTCGTTTTCTTCGGCCGCATCGCAGGCCGCGCGGTGCCAACGGCGACGTCGTTCATGCCTGCGAGCTTTACCCGCGTCGGCTTGCCGGTTCTGGCCTCGCTGCTTATCGTGCTCAACGCTGTGGTTTCGCTGATCACCATCATTTCTATCTACCGGGAGAGCGGCATTCTGAAACGACTTCGCGCCACCCCGTTGCATCCGCAAACCATCCTCACCGCTCAAGTGCTGGTGAAGTTGATCCTCAGTGCGGTAACCCTGTGCCTGATGCTTCTGGCCGGCAAGCGCTACTACCCGCTCGGCGGTCACGTTCCCGTTTTCTCGTTCACACTTGCCCTGCTCATCAGCGCCGTCAGCATCTTATCGATCGGCTTTGTCATCGCCAGCATCGTTCCCACGGCACGCTTTGCGCAGCCCATCGGGGGCGTCATCTTCTACCCGATGATTGCTTTTTCGGGACTCTTCGTGCCCATTCAGTCGCTGCCGCCGGTGCTGCACGCGCTTGCGAAGATGCTGCCGATCACCTATGCAGTTTCTTTGCTCGAGGGAATCTGGAGCGGCGATGCGTGGGCGAGCCATCTCGGCGACATCGCTGCGCTGGGCGTTGTTTTTGTGGTGTGCACAGCGCTCTCGACCAAAGTATTTCGCTGGCAGTAAAAAAATCGTTCTACTCAGAAACTGTGGCGCTCGAGGCTGCCGGCCGCAAGGCTGCGGAGCTGAGCTCATCGGCCTGGCGCAGGCGCGGGAACGCAGCGGCCCAGATGCCGGCAACTGCAAGGGCACCGAGGCCTCCGTAGACGGTCGCGCGCACTGCTCCCCACCATTGTGCAGTCAGACCGCTTTCAAACTCACCGAGCTCGTTTGAAGCACCGATGAAGAGTGAGTTGACGGCGCTGACGCGTCCACGCATCTCAGGCGGCGTACCCAGTTGCAACAGGCTGCCGCGGATGATGACGCTGATCGTGTCCGCCGCGCCCGCGATGGCCAGCGCAACGAGGCTGATATATAAATTGCGCGAGAGGCCGAAGATTACGGTTGCTGCTCCGAAGATGGCGACGCAGATAAACAGGCGCGCACCAGCTCTCCGCTTGAAGGGGAAGCGCGCCATGCTCAGCGACATGATCAGAGCTCCGGCGGCCGGCGCGGCACGCAGCAACCCGAGCCCGCGCGGCCCCTGGTGCAACACATCATGCGCAAAGATGGGCATCAGGGCGGTGGCACCGCCGAGCAGAACTACGAATAGATCGAGCGAACTTGCGCCCACAAGCAGCGGCGAATGGATCATGTATTGAAAGCCGGCGAGCACGACCTTGATTGAAGCGGCTTTGTGCTCCATGCGTCCGGGCCGCACATGCAGGCTGGCAATCAGGATCAGGAACCAGCCGAGCGATCCGAGGGTGAAGACGTAAACGATGCCGGCGCCCTGCAGTTTTGTGTCGGGGACGAAATGGGCCAGCGGCAGGGTGAAGAGTAATCCGCCAACCGCGGGTCCGGCGATATTCGAGAACTGCCAGACCGCCCCGCCCCATGTGACCGCGTTGACGAAGTGATGCTCCGGGACGAGATGGGGTATGAGCGCGGAACTGGCCGGCCCCGAGAACGCGCGCGCCGTGCCGACAAAAAACAGCACGACATAAATGGGATACACATTGGGCAGCCCGATGCGCGTGAAGAGAATGAGGCCGAGGGTGCAGAAGACCTGAATGGAATAGCAGACCATGATCACCTGCCGGCGATCGAAACGGTCGGCGACGTGGCCCGCGGGCAGCAGAAACAGCAAGCCCGGAAGAAAGAGGGCCAGGCCGGTGTATCCCAGATCGATGGCGCGGTGGGTGATGGAGTAGACCTGCCAGGCCACGGCGACCGACTGCGCTTCAGCTCCCACGATGGCTGTGACGCGCGCAAGCTGATAGCGCTTGAAGTCGCGGGAGCCGAAGGCTTCCATGCCGCGCCTGGTTTTGCTGGGGGGATCTGAGGTCATGGTCTGCACATAGGGTATATCGCCGTGAGACCGCTGCCCACTTGCATTTGCATCGAGCAGAGTTTGAAAGCGCCGCGAAGGGGTTGCGGACAAACAAGACCCATGGTACAAACGAAGCAAGCGATGAACAGCCGCATCCAATTCGCTCTCTCGATCGTGGCCTCCAGGCTCTCCGCCTGTTGTTGTCGCTAGTTCTCTCTTCGCCATTCGGCGCGCACTTTTTCATCTTCAATTTATCCTCCAATGGGCATCCGGGATGCTCTCTTCTTGCGCATCAATCTGTTCGGACTCGGGAGATGCTGCAACGTGGTTCTTCAAGTTTTAAAGGGCCGGATCAAGAGCCCTGAACATGAGCGCCGGTGGCGAAGTGGCTAACGCGCCGGTCTGCAAAACCGGTATTCGCGGGTTCAATTCCCGCCCGGCGCTCCAGAATTTCTTTTCGATCTGAAGGCTCGCAACCTCAATGCATCAACTTCGGCAAGCAGCCGGCCGTTTCTGCCCGCAGGCGCCTTTCCGTTGCCTCAGAGCCGGTTTCAACCGTAAAATTCAGAAGTTCCCGGATGAGCACGTGAAACCGGTGCGGGGTGTTGTTGATGCCAGGGAAGCGCGCTGTCCCATTCATGCTGAGTCGGCACGTGGTTTTAGCCGCGGTCACGGTTCCGATCATCGCAATCACAGCATTGGGCCTTCTACCGCTTCAGTTGTCCTCGTCGGTACACGGCGCCGAAGTTTCCGCCAAGATTTCTGCCGATGAGACAAGCAAAGAAACAAAACTGACGATTGATTACCCTGAAGATGGATCGATCTTTCCGCCGGGAATCACGCCGCCGACCATGATCTGGCGGGATGCGTCAGCCGACTCCTGGCACATCACCATCAGTTTTGCCGATCATGCGCAGGAGATTAGAGCGCTCTCAACCGGCGAGCGGATGAAGATTGCGCCCATCGATCCGGATTGCATCGCCAAGACAAACAAGCTGCCGGAACTTACACCGCAGCAAGCCGCCTCGTGGGTGTGGACTCCGGATGCGCAGACCTGGGCGACGATTCAGCTTCACACAAAGGAGACGCCGGCGACGCTCACCATTACCGGCTACCACGCGGGGATTCCGTCTTCGGAGTCGCACATCAAGTTCATCACTTCGGCTGACAAGGTGGGCGCGCCCATCTTTTATCGCGATGTTCCGCTCATGCCGACGCAGAATACTGACGGCACGGTGCAACCGCTGGCCGGTACCGCGATTCACCTGATCAAGTGGCGTCTGCGCGATATTCGCCAGCCTGAAAGCCACACCGTGTTGACCAATGTGCCCACCTGCTTGAACTGCCACTCGTTCTCTGCAGACGGCAAGACGATGGGGATTGATCTCGACGGGCCCAACAACGACAAGGGTTTATATGCGGTTGTTCCCACGGCCAAACACATCACGATTGAGAACGCGCAAGTGGTGAAGTGGAATACCGACGGCCTCATCGGCAAGATACGCGTCGGGTTCATGTCGCAGGTTTCGCCCGATAGCAAGTATGTTCTTTCCACATTTGGTGGCGCAAACATGGATGTGCCCTCGTCTTTTTACATCCGGAATTTCACCGATTACCGGTTTCTTCAGGTCTTCTATCCCACGCGCGGAATTCTCGAGTGGTACTCGAAGGAGACCGGCAAGCGTCAGCCTTTGCCGGGCGCCGACGATCCTCAATATGTTCAGACGGATGGTGTCTGGAGCCACGACGGCAAGTGGATTGTGTTCGCGCGTGCCACGGCACGCAACCCGCGCGAGGAAGGCAAAGCTCCGGCCAACTTCGCCAACGATCCCAACGAGACAACGCTGCACTACGATCTTTATCGAATTCCATTTAACGGTGGTAAGGGCGGCAAGCCGGAACGGATCGTGGGCGCATCAGAAAACGGGATGAGCAACAATTTCCCCAAGGTCTCGCCGGACGGGCGGTGGATTGTCTTCGTAAAAAACAAGAATGGGCAGCTCATGCGGCCCGACAGCAAGCTCTACATCGTGCCGTTCAATGGTGGCGAGGCGAGGCCGCTGCGGTCGAATCAGCCCATCATGAATTCATGGCATAGCTGGTCGCCGAATGGGCGCTGGCTGGTGTTCTCGTCGAAATCGCGCTCGCCTTATACGCAGATGTACCTGACGCATATTGACGCGGAGGGCAACTTCGAGCCCCGCGATCATCATTGACAATGCGACTGCCTCAAACCGCGCGGTGAACCTGCCCGAGTTCGCTAACGTGGAAGACGACCCGATCGAAGACATTACCATTCCGGCCATCGATCTCTATCGCTTGATGGACAAGGCGATGAATCTGCAGGAAGACCAGCATTACGGAGAGGCGCTCGAAATCTGGCAAAAGGCCGTCAAAATCGATCCCAATGACGCGCGCATTCACAACGATCTCGCGGCCAATCTGTATTACCAGGGCGATATTCCTGAGGCCATTCAGCATTTGCGCGAGGCGCTGCGCATCAATCCATCGCTGGTTGAGAGCCACTACAACCTCGGCGCGTATCTGGTGCAGCAGGGGCACGCGGATCAGGCGATTCCAGAACTTGAGAAAACGCTGGAGTTGAATCCCCACTTCCCTTCCGGCGAAGACACTCTTGCCGGAGCGTATGGAGCGCTTGGCGACGACGCGGAGTCGGTGGATCACTGGCGCAAGGCGCTGGTGCAGGCGCCCGACAGCGTGATCGCCCGTGTCGGCGAAGCGCGCATCCTGTCGAGTTCGCATGAGGACACAGTGCGTGACGGCAAGGCCGCGCTCACCCTCGCCGAGCAGGCCAATGAAATGACGAAGAACGCTGACCCCAGCGTTCTGGATACGCTCGGCGCGGCCTATGCGGAAACTGGGCAGTTTCCGCAGGCGCTGGATGCGGCCAATCGCGCGCTGGCGATTGCCGAGTCGAAGGGCGATCAAGCCATGGCCGAGGGTATCCGTTTTCGCATCCGGCTCTACGAGGCCGACAAGCCATTTCGAAACCGGTAAGCCCGCGACCAGCATCGCCGAGAGCATCCGGTATCCTGTCCTTTGCTGCAAGACGCCACGCCCGAACCTTCTACGCCCAGCCCGTGGGCGGGAGCGGCTGTTGCCCTCTGCGGCGTCTGTGCATTTCTGCAGCTCTATTGCACACAGCCCATCCTGCCCCTGCTCACGCGGCTGTTTCACGCGTCGAAGACGGGCGTCGGCCTCACCGTGTCGGCGGCGACGCTTGGGGTTGCGCTCTCGGCGCCAATCTTCGGGACACTCACCGAGCGGCTGCCCCGCAAGCGCGTGATCGTCGCGTCCATCCTGGGCATCGCGTTTCCTACATTGCTCGCAGCGACTTCCACTTCACTCGCGCAACTCATCTTCTGGCGGTTCCTGCAGGGAGTGATGGTGCCAGGCGTCGTTGCCGTGCTGGTGACCTACATCGGCGAAGAGTGGCCGCCGCACCGTGTCGCGCTGATCATGAGCTTTTATGTCAGCGGAACCGCGCTGGGCGGCTTTCTGGGGCGGGTCTCGGCGGGGATTCTGGCGGACTGGTTTTCGTGGCGGGTGAGCTTCGTGGTTCTTGGCGTGGCCTCGTTGGCCGGCGCAGCCGCGGTGTGGTCGTGGCTTCCGCATGGCAAACATCGGGCGCGCATCGAGGTCGCGGGCCGCGATGGTTTGCTCCCCTTGGCTCGTGTTTCGTTCTTTAGCCAGTTGCGTCATTTGTTCCGTTTGCCGCGGCTGGTGGCGACGTTTGCGGTCGGCTTCAATGTGCTGTTTTCCCTTGTCGGCGTCTTTACCTGGATTACGTTTCACCTCGCCGCGCCACCATTTTCCCTGTCGACGACCGCGTTGAGCTCGTTGTTCTTCGTCTACCTGGTCGGACTCGTCGTGACCCCGGCGGCGGGGCTGCTGATCACAAGAGTCGGCCTGCGGGTCGGAATCGCCGGCGCAATCGGGACTTCGATGATTGGCGTGCTGCTTACGCTTGCGCCGTCGCTTACCGTCGTGATCGTGGGGCTGGCGATGCTCTCCTCGGGCGTGTTCATTGCGCAGACAGCCGCACAGTCGCATCTGCGCGTTGCGGCGCCGCCAGAGGGACGCGTGACGGCCGCGGGCGTTTACATGTCGTGCTATTACCTGGGCGGAACAACTGCGGGATTTTTGCCCGGCGTGTTCTGGTCGATTGGAAAATGGCCCGCGTGCGTGGCCTTTATTCTGTTCACGCAGGCGGTCTCGCTGACCATTGCTCTCTTCGGATGGCGCACGCCCCGGGTCCTGCCCTCGAGTCAGGTTGCGGCGCCATGATTTCGAGTGGCTGAACATCCAATCTGAGCACACGGCGCGTACCTTCAAAGACGATGCGACTCATCCGGCACATTGCGGCACTTATTCTGGCCCTGACTTTTTGCGGCGCGGCCAATGGGCAGACTGAGCCCACCGCGCTGCACTGGCAGCCCTGGTCCGATGCTGCATTCGCCCAGGCCAAGGCGGAGCACAAGTTTGTGCTGCTCGATCTTGAAGCTGTGTGGTGCCACTGGTGTCACGTGATGGACGACATCACCTATCGTGACCCGATTGTGGTGCGGCTGCTCAACGAGCGCTATGTGCTGGTAAAGGTCGATCAGGACTCGCGGCCGGATATTGCCAATCGCTATCAGGATTACGGTTGGCCTGCAACGATCGTCTTCGCCGCCGATGGTTCTGAGATTGTGAAGCGCCAGGGCTACATTCCTCCGCGGCCCATGTCTTCGATGCTGCAGGCGATCATCGACGACCCTTCCCCGGGCCCGAGCGTGGAGAAGCAGGCAGCCTTCGAGCCCACGGCTGAAGCGGCGATCGGCGGGCCGCTGCTGACGCATATTCAAGCGCAGTATGAAAAGCAATACGACCAGGACGAAGCCGGATGGGGATTCAGCCACAAATATCTCGATAGCGATTCGGTTGAATACGCACTGCGCCTCGGCGCGGCCGGCAATGCTGACGCTGCGAAGCGTGCGACCGATACGCTGCATGCGGCGACAGCGCTGATCGATCCGGTGTGGGGCGGCATGTATCAGTACTCCGTCGAGCGGGCATTGGTCCGAGCCTCATTTTGAAAAGCTCATCTGGATTCAATCCGTGGCGCTGCGCCAGTATTCGCTCGCCTACGCGTCCAATCAGAATCCAGAGAACCGCAGCCGCGGCGGAGTCGGTGCGCCGGTATGTTGCCGCGTTTTTGACGTCGCCCGAAGGAGCATTTTATGTTTCGCAGGACGCGGACCTGCATGACGGCGAAGAGAACGAGAGCTACTCCAAGCTCGGCGACAAAGAACGGCGGGCGCTGGGCATTCCCCGCGTTGACAAGCACGTCTATGCGCGCGAGAACGGATGGATGATCGCCGCTCTGTGCGAGGAGTATGCGGCTCTTGGCGATGAGGCGGCGCTGACTGAAGCAAAGCGCGCGGCCGATTGGATTGTCGCGCATCGGAGTCTTGCCGACGGCGGATTCATGCACGGAGATGCCGACGCTGCGGGGCCCTATCTGGGCGATACGCTGGCCATGGGGCAGGCGTTTCTCGCGCTCTATAACGTCACCGGAGATCGTAATTATTTGCACCGCGCCACCGCGGCCGCGCATTTTATCGCGCTACATTTTGCGCCTGTTGCGAAGGGCACAGGATTTGTCACGTCTGCTAACGCGACTGACTCCGCGTACCCGCCGCATCCCGATCGGGATGAGAATATTGCGCTGGTTCGTTTCACGTCGATGCTTGCGCTCGCCACCGGAGACGAGCAGGATCACGCACTCGCCATGGAGGCGATGCAATATCTTGCCTCGCCCTCAATTGCGCTTGCGCCGCTCTCCGCGGGCGTGCTGCTGGCGAACCAGGACGCGCGGACAGGCACCCATCCATGTCACGGTGATTGGAGCGTACTCGAATCCAGACGCGATCGCACTGCACACGGCCGCACTGCGGGCCATCACCTCGCACGAGTTGATCGAGAGGCGCGACCTCGCCGATACGTTCACTACCGCCCAGCGCGGTCGAGTTTCCGCAACTCAGCCGGCCTGCACTTTTCCTGTGCACGGCTACGGCCTGTTCGACGCCGATTTTTCATGAGCAGGAAGTTCGTGCGAAGATTGCCCGCGCCCTGCTCAACTCGGCGCCCTGAGCGAACAGAAATTCCTCAGAATCCCTGCACCGAATTCGCGCATTTGCGAATCCAAAGCTAAGTACGCCTTCGCGGAGCGGTCGCACGAACGCCGGTTCTCGCCTCTACGGTTCCGGGCCGGTACAGGCGTTACTCGTAGGAAGAGCATTCCCCAGCCGTAACAACCAATTTCGCACAGGAGAAGACTGTTGTCCGCATCGTCAGCCGCTCTCCCGGCCCCCGCCGGCACAACTATTCAGAATCCACGGGCCGACGCGCACGCGGCGTGGAAGCCGCGCGTCAACCCGTGGCTGATTGCGGCAACTGTCGCCCTCGCTGCTTTTATGGAGGTGCTCGATACCTCGATTGCCAACGTAGCCCTGCCTCACATTGCGGGATCTCTCGGCGTCAGCACCGACCAGGGAACCTGGGTACTGACCAGCTACCTGGTGTCGAACGCCATCGTCCTCCCCTTGGGTGGATGGCTCTCGAATGTGCTGGGGCGTCGCAATTTCTTCACCCTCTGCATCGTCATCTTTACCGTCTCCAGCTTCCTGTGCGGCGCCGCACCCACGCTGCCGATTCTGCTGATCTGCCGCATCCTGCAGGGAGCCGGCGGCGGCGGCCTGCAGCCCATGGCCCAGGCCATCATGGCCGACTCGTTCGAGCCGCAGAAGCGCGGCCAGGCGTTCGCCCTCTATGGTCTCGTCGCCGTGCTTGCTCCTTCCATCGGGCCCACGCTGGGCGGTTGGATTACCGATAACTTCTCGTGGCGCTGGATCTTCTTCATCAATATTCCCGTCGGCATTCTCGCCTTCATCCTGGTAACGCGCTTCGTCGATGATCCGCCGTGGATCAAGCCAGACCGCTCGCTACTGCGCAAGATCGACTATCTCGGCTTGAGCTTCCTGACCCTCGCGATGGGCGGCCTGCAAATCATGCTCGACAAGGGCGAAGAGAACGACTGGTTCTCGTCAGGCTTCATTCGGCTCTTCGCATTCCTCTTTGTCTTCGGCATCTCGGGACTGATCGTGTGGGAGTGGAACAACAAGACGCCGCTGATCAATCTGAAGCTTTTCAAGTATAAGAATTTTGCCATCTGCTGCATGTTGATGATGCTGGTGGGCGGCGTATTGAACGCGTCGACCGTTTTGCAGCCGCAGTTTATGCAGCAGTTGCTGGGATACACCGCCACAAATGCGGGGTTGGCGCTCACGGCGGGCGGATTCACGCTGGTGTTTATGATGCCGCTGGCCGGGTTTGCCACCGGCAAGATTGCGGCTCGCTGGCTGGCAGTTGTGGGTTTCACGCTCTTCGTATTTACGTTCCGGATCGCCGCCGATGTCACGACCCTGAGCATGACCTTCAGCCAGTCTTCCTGGCTGCGCGTTCTGCAGATGGTGCCTCTACCGTTCTGCTTCATCTCCATTACGACAGCCGCCTATGTGGGCATCCCCAAGGAGCAGAGCAATCAGGTTGCGGGCCTCATCAACTTTGTCCGCAACATCGGCGGCAGCATCCTCATCGCGGTTACCAATGCACAGGTCACGCAGCGCGCCACCTGGCACCAGCAGCATCTGCAGACCTGGATGAGCACGGCCAGCGAGGCATTCCGCGTCCAGTCGCAGGCGCTTTCAGGGTTCCTGGGCAATTCGTTCGGGAGCTCAAACAGCAACGGCCTGGCGATGGCCTCGATCTACAACCAGCTCAATGCACAGGCGCAGTGCCAGGGCTACCAGGACGTCTACATGGAGTTATCGTGGATGTCGGTGGTTCTGATCTTCCTGGCGTTCATGCTGAGCGGCAACAAGCCCGGATCCGGGGGCGGCGGCGGAGCGATGCACTAGCCGTCTCTGAAGCAACGAACACGCGCATCACTCTCCGCTCTTCAAGCTCCACTGAAACACGTCGCCGAGCGGCACCTTGAAGACGTGCGCGATGCGGAAGGCAATCTCTAGCGAAGGCGAATATTTCCCGGCCTCGATGGAGGCAATGGTCTGCCGGGTTACGCCGACGCGCTGACCGAGCTCAGCCTGCGACATCTCGCCGGCATGAAAGCGCAGCGTGCGCATCTGATTGGCGATTATGCCTTCCAACGCGAGGTTGTCGCCCATCATGCGGCCTGCCTGCGATAGCTGAAGACCACTACGCCATAGCGAACAAGTTCAGCCGCAACGATCATGAAGAGAGCAGCGTGGATGATCTTCCATCCGCCGGCGTTGAAAGGCATCACGACGCCCACCTCGACCATGCCGATCATCAGGATGTAGTAAGCGATGCTCATCGAACGGCGTTGAATGGCCAGGTCGCGCTCGTCGAGCGGCGCCCGCGCATCTTGCGGCTCTTGGCGATAAAGAACGAGTGTGCCGGCAGCGAGGATCAAGGCACACGCAACAGCGGCAACGGCAAAGATCACGAGTTCATGGACGTCAGGCAATGCCGGTGCGGGTTGGGCATTGAGGGCGGTGAGGACAAAGTAGGGGCCAAAGGTGATGGCCATGGCGATCAGCGAAAGCCATGCAGTTTTCTCTCGATAGGGCACGGAAGCCTCCTTCCAATTCAAGAAGGCCCAGTGTAAGAAAAATTATTCTTTATGTCAAGTTTAATTAACATATAGATTATAATTTTTAACATTATGATTAGAATTGCTGACTTAGGTCGACAGAAAAGCCGAAGGGTCTGTCTCACTGCCCGGCGGGCGCGCTCTTCAGAGCCCGGCAGGCGTCTTCAAACTCGTCCCGGCCCGCGTAATGCAGCGTGACCGCCGCCCCCACAATGCGTAGACCGCTGGCAAACGAGTGGCTCTCGTTATCCGGCCGGTTCATCACCAGTTCGTCGCCATTCCAACCACCAAGCAGGTCAAAGTAGCCTTTGGTCATGGTCGGATCGATCACCTTCCACTCAAAGAGCCGGAAACTCATCAGGCTTCCCTCAGTGCCCTGATACCCGCCATACATGGTGCCGGTCAGCTTCAGCAACTCGGTCTTGCCGGGCGCTGTGCACAACTCGGCAGTCCCGCTCAAGCCGGAGTTGGGACGGAGTCCATCCATCCGCAGGCGCGACGCGCCCGTTCCAGGGTGCAGAAAGACATAGAGCAGATAGCTTCGGCCGCCCTGGGTCGTCAGGGTGCCCATGCCGGTCCAGGCGAGCTGCGGAGTCGACCGCCCGCCGATATGCAGTGCCCAGGGATTGAGCGCCGCGACGACTGCGTAGAACGTCGCCCCGGCAAGGACCAGGACGACTAACAGCCTGAAGATGGTCCGCATGCAACGACGGTACCACGGCGGCTAATGGCCGCTTGCATCCACTGAGGCAGACATTCCGGAGAGGATCCGCCAGGCTCCATCAGGCTCGCGCCGCCAGGTATGCAGAATGCGCGCGGTCCCGGCGGACTCCGCGCCCTTGGTGTCGACCCACAGGGCACGGCAACGATAGGTCGTCGTGGCCAGATCGCCGGAGACCTGCACGACGAGCCGCTCCAGTTCATAGGACTTCAAGCGTTCGCCCCTGGTGGTCCGGCTGGTGATCCAGTCGGTGATCTGCGCTTTCCGCGCAGGAGCATCGCTGCTGAACGGCCAGCCGAGAAAGCTCTCGCTCCAGAGGGCGCGGTAGCTCTCTAGATCGTTTGCTTTGACAAACTGCCAGTACTTGAGTTCCTGCGCCCACACTGCGTCGTCTGTGCTTGCGCCCTGCGCCCGTGCGCACAAAGGAAGCAAGAGCACCATCAACAACGCGGCTCCCGCAAAACGTTTCATCGTGCCTCCGATCCACCAATCAATCCCCACACATCGTACGTTGTCGATGCAGGACGTAGTCGCAAGATTCCGATCACGGTCGAGATGAAGCGTCTAGATCACCAACTCCTCGCGATTCCTCGCAAACACGCCCTTGAGACGAAAATCGAGCCGGAGTTTTTTGTCTGCGCCGCCCGACCGCCAACGACGGCGATAACAGAATCCTCCACCCGTTAAATGGCTCCCTATAAACGCGATAGAAGACATCCCGGTCGACACCTCATGGCGAAAAGAGACGCGCTCCTGCTCGCAAAAATCCAGGAAAAAACGGCGTTGCACCAACCCTGGTGATATCCACAAATTAATCGAACTTTTGCACTTGCATGCACAGGTCGATCAATCCTACTCTCGCAACAGTTGGTGACCCTGTAGGGAAACGGATTGCAGTCCAGCCCGGCAGGCGATGGGAAATTGGTTGATAGTCGTTCGGAGTGAGCCGGTCCGCCGGCAAGCAAAGTGCGGGTAGAGATTAAGAGAACATCGCAGTGTAGGCAGGACAGCAAGACTCGATTGAGTTTGAAGATTCATCCGCGGCGCAGCCGGTAGATGAAATTTCGGGGCAACCTGGAAAGACGTCCGCTGGATAGACCGAGGATGCAAAGTTCGAGCAAAGCGGGGATTCATCATCGACCCGCTGAGGAAGCCGATCTGGGGTAACCCGGAGGAGCGGAAACAGCAAATGTCGGAAGGCGGCAGACCCGGGGAAACTCGGAGAACCACCAATCGGCACAGCCGAGGGACTAGAGCTTCGGGGCAACCTGAAGAATTGACCCCCGGCGAGACCGGAAGATGAAAGACCCGGGGCGACCCGGCGATTCATCAACGGCAAAGGCTGGAGCAGGGACGAGCCGGGGCAACCTGGGGAGTTACTGACAGTACCGCCGAAGGACGTGAGATTCGGGGCGACCCGAAAGCTCCGTCGCCGGTACAGCCAGACGATGCAGGGAGCGGGGCAACCCGAACCCTCATCGGCGGCAAGGCAGGAGGCAGAGAGCCCGGGCAACCTGGCAATTTGCTGCAAAGCCAAGCTGAAGGATGCGAGAAGCGGGGCGACCCGAAGATCCATCCGCTGGCACGGCAGAAAGACTGAAGAACCGGGGCAACTCGGAGCTTGGTCGCCGGTACGATCCGAGACGCGCGGTGCAGGGAGACCTGGACTGCAACGTCGGGCCAAGCCGGAGAGAACGGGGAAGAGGAAACTCTGCAACCGGGACCACACAGCCGAACGGGACGATGCTTGATCCGATGAACTGCAAAGGCATCCGGAAAACGCCAGGGACTTCGGTCTCTGGCGTTTTCGATTTTGGGCGCAAATGGGTCGAGATTTCTGACCGGGATGGAAAACTCGAACGAGTAGGTCGGACGAACTGAAGGATGTCTTCAGGCGCTGAACAGGCTGGGGAAAAACTTGGAAGATTGGGCAGCGCTTGGCGCAAAACTTGCCTCAGGGGGCTAAAGCCCTGTTCAACATTCAGGTTTACGGCACGACTGAAGTCGTGCCCTGACTCATTTCCTCGCTTAACAATGAGTTTTCCGCGGCCCTGTGAAGGCCAATTGTCTCGGCATTTTTTGAGTGCGTTTCGGCGCGTGTACGATTGCCTTGTGAATCGACCTTGTCTGCGGCGCGTCGGCCTGGCCCTGATCCTGTTCGCTGTCTCATCCTCACTGCATGCGCAGCGCTACGTCGAGCGCGAAATCGTGATCCCGTGGGTCGAAGCCGATCCGGGACTCGATGCTCTTCTGGTCTACGTCGATCTGCCGGGCAAACATCCCCTCGCCCTCATCACCCATGGTTCGGCGCGCAAGACTGAGGATCACGCATTGGTGTCGCCGTGGCAGTTTCTGCCCCAGGCGCTCTGGTTTGCTCGTCGCGGCTGGGTTGCGCTGGTTGTGGTGCGTCGCGGCTACGGCCGGTCGGGTGGCGATTCCGATTCGAATCACGCCGGCCATTGCCCGCAAACCGACTATGAAGGCGCGGCGCATTTTTCCGCCATCGATCTGCGCTTTGCCATCGACTACGCCCGCACCCTGCCCATGGTCGACGCAACCCAGATTGTGGCTGCAGGCGTTTCCACAGGCGGCCTGGCCACCGTGGCTCTTACCGTGAATCCGCCGCCAGGACTCGTCGCCGCCATTAACTTTGCCGGGGGCCGCGGATCGAAGGCCGACCACGATGTTTGCAATCCTGACGACCTGATCGGCGCCTACCGGCAGCTCGGCAAAAAGTCGCGCATCCCCATGCTCTGGATCTACAGCGAGAACGACAAATTCTTCTGGCCCGATCTCGCAAAAAAATTCGATGCGGCCTTTCGTGCGGGTGGGGGGCAGGATCAGTTCATTCTCGCTCCGCCAATTGGCGACGATGGCCATTCCCTGTTTCGTCACGTCGAGGCGTGGTCGGCGATGGTGGATGATTTTCTGAAAGCGCAGAATCTTACTCCGGTTGCGCAGTTGCTCCCCGAGGTCAAGCCGCCGGAGGTCGCCGTACCCGCCGGGCTGGGCGAATCCGGGCAGCATGCGTTTCAGAATTACCTGATCCTGGGGCCGCACAAGGCCTTCGCCATGTCCCAGCACAGCTTTGGCTTTTCATCGGGAAGAATCACTCTCGATGAAGCTCGTGAAAACGCGGTCAAAGAATGCGAACAGGCGGGCCATCACGAGAAATGTTCCATCGTCAACTTTGATAATCATCCTGTGCTGCGGTAGAACACTTCAAGAACCAGGAAGGCCATGAAACCAACCTCATTCTCTCGCCGAAATTTTCTTCGTGTTGGCGTATCGAGCGCCGCCGCAGTTGCCGTTGCGCATGCATTGCCTCAAGCGGCGCGTGCTGCAGTCAGCCCGGACTCTTTGGCTGCTGTGGCAAAGGCGCACGGCATTCTATCGGGGTGCGCCGTGAACGCCGCGGGGCTGGCGAATGACGCTGAGTTCAGCAAGCTGGTCGCTGCGCAAAGCGCAATCGTGGTTGCCGAGAATGCGATGAAGTGGAATCAGCTACGGCCCACGCCGACGACGTATGACTATTCCGCCGCCGATCACCTGGTTGACTTCGCGCGGCAGCACGGGATCGCGGTGCGCGGACACAATCTTTGCTGGCATGAAGCGCTGCCGCGCTGGTTCGCCGAGACAGTCAACAAAGACAACGCCGCGCAGTTTCTCACCGACCACATTCGCAACGTTGCGGGGCATTTTGCCGGGCAGCTTCAATCGTGGGACGTGGTGAATGAGGCCATCGACTTGAAAGATGGGCGCGCAGACGGGTTACGCGGCTCGCCGTGGTTCTGGCTTCTCGGTCCCGGCTACATCGACCTCGCCTTTCGCACGGCGCGCGCCGCCGACCCGCATGCACGCCTTGTCTACAACGACTACGGCATTGAAGAAGACGAAGCGAAACAGGCGCAGAAGCGCGATGCCGTGTTTCAACTGGTGCGCGGGATGCAAAAGCGCGGGACGCCGATCGATGCGGTGGGCGTGCAGTCGCACCTTGCTGCCAACGCGGTGTGCGGCGACGGGCTGCGGCATTTCATTCGCGATCTGCGTAAGCTCGGCCTTGAGGTCTACGTCACCGAGATGGACGTTGACGACTCCAGGATCGAAGGCAGCGATCAAGCGCGCGATCATGCGGTAGCCGAAACCTATGGCAAGTATCTCGACCTGGTGCTGAGCGAAGGGGTGCGCGTTGTGCTCACCTGGGGCATTACCGACCGCTATACCTGGCTGACTCACCAGCACAACCGCACCGATCATCGCGTGGCGCGGGGGTTGCCGTTTGATGAGAACCTGCAGCCGGTGGAGGCGTTCAACGCGATGGTGGCTTCATTCGGACGGTTGTAGCGGAGACTCCCACCCATGCTGCGCATGGATGGGGCACCCCGCTTCCGTGGGCGGAAGGTCAAGGGAAACTCAGGATGAAACGGCAACCTTCGCGTCGGGAGCAGCTACAGGCTGAAGGCCCTTCGCGAACATCTGCTTGATCCCGCGCAGCGCCTGCCGTGTCCGCTCCTCGTTCTCGATCAGCGAAAAACGCACATGCCCATCGCCGTAGTCGCCGAAGCCGATGCCGGGGCTGACGGCTACTTTGGCGTCTGTCAGCAGACGCTTGCTGAACTCGAGTGAGCCGAGATGGCGATACTGCTCGGGGATCCTGGCCCAGACGAACATGGTCGCTTTGGGCATGGCCACGGGCCAGCCGGCTTTATTCAGTCCTTCGACAAGAACGTTGCGGCGCAGGCGATAGGTCTCGCAGATCTCGGCGACACACTCCTGCGGACCTTCGAGCGCGGCGATGGAGGCAACCTGGATGGGCGTGAAGGTGCCGTAGTCGAAGTAGCTCTTCAGCCGTGCGAGGGCGGAGACCAGCACCGGGTTGCCGACCATGAAGCCCACCCGCCAGCCGGGCATGTTGTAGCTTTTCGAGAGCGTAAAAAACTCGACGGCGACGTCTTTCGCGCCGGGGACCTCAAGAACCGAGGGCGGCTTGTAGCCGTCGAAGCCGAGGTCCGCGTAGGCGAGGTCGTGAATGAGATGGAAGCCGTATTCGCGGGCGAGCGCGACGAGGCGCGCGAGAAAGGGCAGATCAACGCACTGCGTGGTGGGGTTCGACGGAAAGTTGACGATCAGCGCCTTGGGTCGCGGCACCATGCGCGGGATCAGCTCTTCAAGTTGGGTGAGAAACTGGTCGCCATCGTGAACAGGGACGCTGATGACGTGGGCGCCGGCGATGACCGGCCCGTAGATGTGGATAGGATAGCTGGGGTTGGGTACTAGCACCGTATCGCGCGAGTCGAGGATGGCCAGGCACAGATGCGCAATCCCCTCTTTGGACCCGATCGTGACAATAGCCTCTGACTCCGGGTCAAGTTCGACGTTATAGCGCGTCTTGTACCAGTTGCAAATCGCCTTGCGCAGGCGCGGAAGCCCGCGCGAAACCGAGTAGCGGTGCGTAATCGGCTTCCGCGCCGCTTCAACCAGCTTGTCGACGATGTGCTTCGGCGTGGCTCCGTCAGGATTGCCCATGCCAAAGTCGATAATGTCTTCGCCGCGGCGGCGCGCGGAAATTTTCATCTCCCCGGTGATGTTGAAGACATAAGGGGGGAGGCGTTGGATGCGGCTGAACTCTTCCATGATGACTCCAGTGTAAGACAGTGGACAGTGAACAGTGCGCAGTGGACAGTGTGCTGGGACACACGTTGGCACTGGGGTTCGAAACGCTGAATTGGGATGAGGGAGGAGCGAGCTTAGGCGGCGCGAGCCGCCGCACGTGCTGCGCCCGCGCTCTGAAGGCGCGAAGAGGGCGTCAGAAGAAGCTGCATGGCGGACTGCATAAGGGGATTATAGCTCGGAGAGTGGATTTTCAGGCGGCCCGGCGCGAGATGAACCTGATCCGTCGGCCGGAAGCGGGCAAACTTCAGATCGCTTCCGGGCACGGAGAGTCAGTTACTGACCATGTGTCAGCACCACGCGAAAGCGCGCCTTGCCACTCATCATGCGGTCGAAGGCCTCAGGGGCGCGATCCAGGGGATAGGTTTCGATCATCGGTTTCACGCCTGACAGAGCGCTGAAGTTCATGGTGTCTTCGGAATCCATCCCAGTACCGGAAGCCCAGCCGGCAATCGATCGGTTGCCCATGATCAGTGGCAGAACATTGGTGTCGAACGGCTTTTCCGGCACCCCCACGATGATGAGCTTGCCGTTGGGACCGAGGCCGCCAATCGCGGCGGCAAGGCTGTCGGCATTGGTCAGCGTGGAGAGAATGACAGCTGCGCCACCGAGCTTTTGCAACTCGGCCGCGAAATCCTGCTTCGTGCTGTCGATGTAGCTGTGCGCACCAAGCTGCTTTGCCAGCGAAGCCTTATCTTCGCCACGGGCAACGGCGATGGTGTGGTAACCGCTCTTGGCCGCGAATTGTACGGCGAGATGGCCGAGGCCGCCGATGCCCAGAATCGCGACCAGGTCGCCGGGACGTGCGCCGCTGTGGCGCAGGCTGTTGTACGTGGTCACGCCCGCGCACATGAGCGGAGCGGCATCCACGTCAGCGAGATCGTCGGGGACGAGGGCGAGAGCATTGGCGGGCGCAATGACGTAGTCGGCATAGCCGCCGTCGAAACTGATGCCGGAGATTTGCTGATTCTGGCAAAGGATAAAGTCGCCGCGGCGGCAGGGCGGGCAGTAGTTGCAGTGGCCTCCGTGCCAGCCAAGGCCGACGCGCTGGCCGACTTTGAAGAGTGGCACATCGGCGCCCACGGCATCCACGACCCCGGCGACCTCATGCCCGGGTACACGCGGATAGGCGATGCCGGGAAAGAGCCCGAGCTTGGTGATTGAATCGCTATGGCAGACTCCGCAGGCCTGCACGCGTATGCGGACATGGCCGGGACCTGGGTCGGGAAATTCTCGTTGGACGACTTCGAAAGCTCCGCCCGCGGCGGGGACTTGGACGGCACGGCCAGATACGGATGGCATGGGCAATTTTCTCCTGGGTTCTGGATGAAGAACTTTGAAGGAAGTTGCATGAAGAGATGAAGAACCGCCCGAACGAGCTTTCGCAGGCGATCAACAGTGGCCGGAACTCTATACTTGTTGAGACATGTCCGACTTTTTACCTGTAGACGAACAGATGGACCTGCTGGAGAAGGGCGCGGCGGAGATTATTCGCGTAAGCGACCTGCGCGAGCGGCTTGAAGAGAGCCGCAAGACGGGCCGCCCGCTGCGGGTTAAGGCGGGGTTCGATCCCACGGCGCCCGACCTGCACCTTGGGCATACGGTGCTGATGCGCAAGCTCAGGCACTTTCAGCAACTGGGGCATACGGTCATTTTTCTGGTGGGGGATTACACCTCGCTGATTGGTGATCCCACAGGGCGCAACGTAACGCGGAAACCGCTGACGCGCGAGCAGATTGATGCCAATGCGCAGACATACAAAGAACAGGTGTTCAAGATTCTCGACGCCGCGAAGACCGAGGTGCGCTACAACTCCGAGTGGCTGGGCAAGCTGGGCTATGAAGGCACCATCCGCCTCGCGTCTCACTTCACCGTCTCCCAGATGCTCGAGCGCGATGAGTTCCACAAGCGGTTCCAGGCCGAGCAGCCGATCGGCCTTCACGAATTGCTCTATCCCCTCATGCAGGCATACGACTCTGTAGCTCTCGCGTGCGACGTGGAGCTTGGGGGAACCGATCAGCGCTTCAACTTGGGCGCCGGACGTGAGCTGCAGCGCCAATACGGCCAAAAGCCCCAGATCATCCTGATGACGCCGATTCTCGAGGGGCTCGATGGCGTGCAGAAGATGTCGAAGTCGCTGAATAACGCCATCGGCATCCACGAGCCGCCGGCGGAGATGTACGGCAAGCTGATGTCGATCTCGGATGACCTGATGTGGAAGTATTTTCTCTTGCTCACTGACTTGAAGGGCTCAGAGGTTGAAGAACTAAGAGCCGAAGTTGCAGCGGACCGGCTCCATCCAATGGAGGCGAAAAAGCGGCTGGCGCGGACCATCGTTGCGGACTTTCATGGCGAGGCGGCGGCCGCGAGCGCCGATGAGAACTGGGCGCGCATGTTTCAGCAGAAGGAAGCCGCCGAGGATCTCGAAGAAGTAAACATCGCCTACGCAGATCTAGTGGGGCCATCGGGCGCGCCGGGGGCGTTGCAGATTCGGTTGCCGAAGCTGCTGGTGCAATTGGGCCTCGCCGCAAGCGGCGCCGAGGCGAGCCGGAAGATTGCGGAGAAGGCTGTGAAGGTTGACCGTGAAACGGCTGGCAATGCCCTGATTCCACTGGCGATGCTGCCCGCGCGGCTGGTTGTCCGCCTGGGGAAGCGAGCTAAGATCGCGGTGATCTCTTAGTTTGGCGTATTACAATTAGCCAAATGGCGTATACTCGTTTTGGAGGATCTGCCATGGCAACCAACACCGTCCCTGAAGTTTTGGGTGGGGAAATCATTCTCGGCCGGTCAATCAGCAAGGGCGGCGCTCTGGCTGAAGCGATCCGCGAAGGGCTTCCGGTGAAAGCGCTTTTCTTGTTAGCCGAACGGCTCGACCTTCGTCAGGCTGAAATTTCAGAAAAGATTGGGATCCCCATGCGCACCCTGACCCGGCGCATCACGCAACACGCGCGCCTGACACCGGCCGAGTCCGATCGCACTGTGCGTCTGGCCCAGGTCTACGCCACGGCAACCGAGACGCTGGGCGACGGAGACAAGGCTGCACAATGGCTCAAGACGCCCAATCGCGCGCTGCGCGGTGGTCGCCCGCTGGACCAGTTGGATACCGATCCCGGCGTACGCGAAGTCGAAGACGTTCTGGGCCGCATCTCCTACGGCGTTTATAGCTGATGAGGATTGGTTTCCTTCAATGAAGGTGTGGCGAATTTGCCGGGCGCCGTATGCGGCTGAAGCGTTTTCGGGTGAGGGCGCACGACGTTTTGGCGGGCGATGGAATTCGCGCGGGGTGCGGATGGTGTACGCGTCGGCGTCGCTTTCGCTGGCGGCCATCGAGTTGTTTGTCCACATGGAGCCAGGACTGGCCCCGGCCGATCTTGTCTATCTCGCAGCCGATCTGCCTGAGGGCGAACCGGGCCGCACGCTCGAGCCCAGCGACTTGCCGGATGGGTGGTGGGCCGACGGCGCTGCGCCCGGAGCCGTCACCCCGCGCGACCTTGGCGACGCGTGGATCCGGGAGCGATCCTCACTGGCCATGATGGTTCCGTCCGTCCCGATTCGCGCAGAGTGGAATGTGCTGGTGAATCCTCTTCATCCCCGCATTGGCGAATTGCGGATCGACCCGCCGCAGCCATTTGTCTTCGACGCCCGCATGTTCCAGCAAGCGAAGACGTAGAGCTGTACGCGTCAGGCGTACACCTTGATCAGCCAATAGATGAGGAAAAGCGCGACGATGCCCAGTAAGAAGTGCGCGATCCATTGCCCTGGTGTGGACGGCCTGCCGAAGTTGAACATTGGGGCATGGTAACAGTCGCTGCCCTCAGTCGGCATCGATTCGTTCAGGGCGAGCTATCGCCCAACTCACGATTTCGCTCAATATGGGCCGTGCCCGCATACTCATCCCCATCCCCATCACAGCCTACCTGAGGGCGAACATTGGCATACTGACAAGTCGCCGACTCTCCTGCGATAAGAAGTCGCTAGACTCTACCGGGGTCAACTGCGTATTCGGTTTTCAATTGCGGCTCCTTTGCCGTCGGTTGTGGCGAATCCTGATCAGAATTGCGTTCCGGGGATCACCGGCAATCCGTCTCCAACTCGAGAACAGAGTTCTGTCCGGTTTGCCGACAGCACCTGAAAAACGGTTAACCGGACAGAACTCGGAAATTGGGGTTATGCACGGATTGCCGACCATGTGGCCTGAGCGAGGGCAACGTAATTGGCTAGCACATCATCTGGCGTATGTGGAGAACTAGATATGTCAGCCCGACAACGAACACCACGGGGGGAGCAATGGCCGCAAATCCCCACCGCCTTGGACCGGCACGAGCGGCGAGAACCGCAAATATGAGGCCAAAACCTAACAATCCAGTGGTTATATAGAACCATGCGGCGGCTTCGGGGTGACAGCCGTTCGGATTGATAAGCACGAACAAAATGAACGGAACATTACAGGCGATGCTGGCCCAGCCACATTCTTTCGCAGTGTAAGGCTGTTCACCGCCGAGCTTAGGCGTTGAATCGTCCGGTTCTTGGTCAAAGCGTGAGAGCATTGTGCGCCAATTCTAACCGGATCGGGAACGATGTCGTTTTCATGACCGAATTGGACTTCGGTCGAATAACCGGCTAACCATCAGGTACTGGTTGATAACAACCTCCACACTCGTTTGGCGTCGGATGATGCGGCTCACTGCTCTATTCTTGCCGGCGCGCGCTAGCCTTGCGCTTCCTCCATGTCGGGCTCGGTCCAGAGAAGGATGGCTTGCGGCATGGTGATGTAGAGGATGATGGCAGCCACAACGAGGAACTTCGGCAGTTCGGCCACAAATGCCTGCACGGCCGCCGGCAGCAGCGGCGTGATCGGATTGGGTCCAGTGAGATAGCCGGCGAAG
This sequence comes from uncultured Acidobacteriaceae bacterium, assembly GCA_963791505.1. GTDB lineage: Bacteria > Acidobacteriota > Terriglobia > Terriglobales > Acidobacteriaceae > Telmatobacter. The sequence continues at coordinate 184,437 of CAWBSV010000023.1, read as the reverse complement.
AGCGCAGCGACAAAGAGGTAGCTGAAGAAGCGATAGGCGAGGAAGTGCGCGTGATCGCGGCGATGCATCTCGCGCTTGTCGCCGCGGGCGCGCATATCGCCGGCGATGGCCGTGAAAATGATCATCAGAGTTACCGCGACGATGAGGAAGCCGCTGCTGATCCATGTGGCGCCGGGTGTTTTTCCGTTGACAGAAAACCCGGCGAGATCGCCCACGGCAAACATAGCGTAAACAAGCGCGACAAACCAGCGGCGGCTGGCGCGCGATTCAAAGTGGAGGCGAATATTTCCAACTGCGTATTCGGTTTTCATTGCGGTTCCTTCTGCGCCGATTTGGGGGTGCCGTTGGTTTGAGTCGAGGTCTGGTGAAGGCGCGTTAAGGAAGCGCTTCTTCCATGTCCGGCTCGGTCCAGAGAAGAATCGCCTGCGGCAGCGTGAGCGCGGCCACTACCGAAGCCAGAACCACTCCGTACAAAAGAAGTGCCGGAGCGACGGGGAGCCACGCCAGCAGGTGCGGAGCGAAGGCGCTCCACGCGGAGAGAAGCCAGAGGATCGCGAGCACCGACGCGAGCGCCTGGTAGGCCTGATAGTGCGCGCGATCGCGCTGGGCCAGTTCGCGCTCGTCGCTGCGGTATTCGCTTCTCGCCGGGCCCGGCTCGTAGACGCGCAGAGCGAGAAGCAGAAATGGCGGAGCTTCTTCAGAGCGGGCCGGAGGCTCGCCGCTGAAAGGCTTGATGAGCCCGCCGAAGTTGTATCCGCCGAGAAGAAGACGGTTGATCAGGAACGTGGCGAAGACGAGGTAATAGCCGCTCGTACGCCATCCGTCGATCCAATAGAGGCCGGCCATGAAAACAGCCAGGGTGCCGTAAATCAGCGCGACAAGAGCGCGGCGATGACGCTGTGGCGCCATGTCGACGCGCTTGCCCATCAATACGAGTTCAGCTTTCATTGCGGCTCCTATGCCGATGATTTGAGTCTGGCCGTTCCGTAAACTTGCTGGCTGAGCGGCTGCAGAGGCCGCGTGGAGAAGATCGCTTCGACTGGCAGCCCGAAGTATTCGCCGATCTCAAGGGCGAGTTTGAGGCTCGGGCCGTAGGTGCCCCGCTCAAGGAAGCCGATGGTCTGGTAGTTCACATCCAGTGCGTCGGCCAGCTCCTGGCGACTGATGCCCCGCTCGGCGCGCAGAACAGCCATGCGGTTATAGAGGCCGCTTTCGCCAGGCCCTTTATCCGAAGGAGTGTTCATCTTGAGAATGAATTGTTATGTAATTCAAATATTTTGTCAAGTAATATAACTTCCCGATGAAAGCGGGAGCGATGCATGGCTGGTTTCCGACGGCCTCTTACGGATTTAGCGCAAAAGCCCGCGCTGACTCGAGCAGCCGAGTGACGGCCTGGGGCGAGCACGACTCGGTGTAGATGCGCATCAGCGGCTCAGTGCCGCTCGCACGCAGCAGCAGCCAGGTCTCAGCCGCGTTGGGCTTGGTCTTCGCTTCGGGGTTGTCGAGATAGAACTTCACGCCATCGAGGTTTTCCTGGCGCAGAATAGGCATGCCGGCGAAGACAGCGTTGCCGGGCTGGAGCGCGCGGGCGCGGGCGATGGCGGCGTTCTTGATGTCGTCGGGAATGTGCAGGTCGATGCGGCCGTAGTGGTGTTCGCCGTATTCGGCCTGCAGGTCGGCAACAAGTTGGCCGAGAGTTTTGCCTTCCTGCGCCATGACGTTGGCCAGCAGGAGCGCGTTGAGCAGGCCGTCGCGCTCCGGCAGGTGGCGCTGGAAGCCGATGCCGCCAGACTCTTCGCCGCCCATGACGATTTCGCGCTCCAGCATGAAGTCGCAGACGAACTTGAAGCCGATGCCGTGCTCGATCAGCTCGCGGCCGTACTTCTTCGCGATGCGGTCGAGCATCTTGGTCGTGTTAAAGGCGCGCGTGACGGCGCCGGGCCATCCTTTGTACTTGAGCACCCAACTCAGAAGAACGGAATAGATCTTGTGGGGATCGACGAAGTTGCCGTGCTCGTCGGTGGCACCGATGCGATCCGCGTCGCCGTCCGTGCACAGCCCCGCGTCGCAGTGGTTGGCGACCGCGGCTTCGCCGAGGGCGCGAATATGCGGCTCGATGGGCTCGGGATTGATGCCGGGAAAGAGCGGGTCGGGGCTGGAAACGGATCGGAACATTGGCCACGCCGATGCGGTTGAAGATGTCTGCGAGGATGGTGCGGCCGCACCCATACATCGAGTCGATGGCAAACTTCATGCCCGAGCGCGCGATGAGATCGAGGTCGGCGAAGCTCTCGATAGCAGCCGAGATAGGTGGGAAGAAAATCGACTTCAGTGATGGCCGCAGGCCCGTCCGCGCGCGGAACCGGTGTTCCCAAAAAGCCTTCGATCGCCGCGATGATCGACGGCTTGCCCGAACCGCCATACCAGGCCTTGTACTTGACGCCGTTCCACTGGGCCGGGTTGTGCGACGAGGTGATCATGATGCCGCCGGCGGCGCCGCGCTCGCGCACGCCGAAACTCAAGGCCGGTGTCGGCGTGATGTCGTTGGCGAGGAAGACGGGAATGCCGGTGGCGGCCACAACGTCAGCACAGGCGCGGGCAAAAGCCTTGGACCCGAAGCGCGTGTCATAGCCGATGCAAAGGCCTCTCTTCGGATCTTCGTGGTCAGAATCGCGCTGGGCGTGGATGTAGGCAGCGATGGCTTCGGCGGCGGTGCGGACGTTGGCGAAGGTGAAGTCGTCGGCGATCAGGCCGCGCCAGCCGTCGGTGCCGAACTTGATTTGCGGGTGGGGCATCGATCGATCTACTTTCTCCGTGTTAGCCAGACTAAATGAGCGAGTCCAGATTCATTTCTTCTTTTGGGGCGCGGCCTTTTTCTTCGGCGGGATGTAGTGGAAGCGGATGAGGTAGATGTTGCTACCCTTGCCGTGTTGCGCGACCTTGAGCAGATCAAGGACGCCGGCAAATCCCGATGCCCGGGCAAGCTGCGGCGTAATATCAGGCAGGCCGATGGGCTCGATGGAATCGACTTCGATTTCGCCTTCGTCCATTTTGTAGCGGCCGCCAACGCGGACCTGCAGGCGCACCCAGATGCGCACGCTGCAAGTGATCTGGCCGTTGCGGACGCCGTCGCGAAGACGTTTGGTAAACACCATGATTCTTCCGCTCGGTGCTGGACGCTAGATGAGCTCGGTGTGTTCTGAGAGGCCGAGTTCTTTGACGATTTTTCCCACGTCCTGCGACCGGTCGCGATGGACCACGAGCAGCGCATCTTCAGTGTCGACAATGACCAGGTTCTCGACGCCAACCAGGGCGACAAACTTCCGCGGGCTGAAGATGTAGTTGTTGGCTGCGTCGATGGTCATGTGGCCATCGCTCTCCGAGACGTTGCCTTCGCCGTCGCCGCGCAGCCGTGTTTCCAGCTGGTACTCGTAGAGTGAAGCCCATGAGCCTAGGTCGTTCCAGGCGAATTCGGCGGGCACACAATAGAGATGCGAAAGGTGCTCGCCCTTGGCAGAGCGCGGCTCGAGCACCGCGTAGTCGACGGAGATGTTTTCGCACTTGGGATAGAGAGAGTGAAACACCTCTTCGAACTGCGGCGTGCCGTAAGCAGCGGCTATGCTCTCAAGCAGCGGGGCAGTCTCGGGCAGGTGTTCGCGCACGGCGTTGGCGAGAGTGCGTGCGGACCAGAGGAAGATACCTGAGTTCCAGTAATAGGTGCCGGCGGCAACAAATTCTTCTGCGCGATTCTGGTTGGGCTTCTCGATGAAACGGCGGACGTGAACAGCGGCATCGTCGCGCGTGAAGTCGCCGGTCTCGATGTAGCCGTAGCCGGTTTCGGGGCGGGTGGGCTCAATCCCGAGAACGATCATATTGTCGGCTTCGGCGGCCAGCTTGATTCCCTTTTGCAGAGCTTTGAGGAAGCGCGGCTCGTCGGCGATGACGTGGTCAGAGGGAAAGACACCGAGGACGGCGTCAGGATTATCGCGCTCAATCAGGAATGCGGCCAACCCGCAGGCGGGCGCGGTGTTGCGCGCGACCGGCTCCTGCACGATGTGCGCGGCGGGCAGGCCGGGGAGCTGATCAGCGATCTCGTGGGCGAGATACTCGTTCGTAATGATCCAGGTTTTCTCAACGCCGGCGATCGGCTTGAGGCGTTCGACCGTCTGCTGGATCATGGAGCGCTCGCCATCGAGCGCGAGCACCTGTTTGGCGCGCGCGCGGCGGGAGCGGGGCCAGAAGCGTGTACCGCTGCCGCCGGCGAGGATCACGGGGCGAAAATCGATAGACTTCGACATCGAACAGCCATCCTACTCGACCGACGCTAGGTTTGCACAGTGATGCAGGGTACTTTCGAGCCAAGCCATCCCGAATGAAGAGATGGGGCTACTGGAATGCGGAGTGCAATGTTATGCGGTTCTTTTGTCCTAGGTGTTTTACGCGAGGCCAGTCAGGAACTCACCCATGCGCCGAACGCCTTCGTCGATGTTCTGCCTGGTCACCGGGTAGGACAGGCGGATGTGCTCGGCAGTCCCGAACGCCTCGCCGGGTACCGTAACGACGTGGCCTTCATGGAGCAGGCGAGTGGCCAGTTCAGTCGCCGTGCGGATGCCGCCCTTGCCGAGGTACGCGGAGATGTTGGGGTAGACGTAGAAGGCGCCTTCCGGCTTGGTGCAGGTGACCTCGGGAATTTCGGCGAGTTTGGCGAGCATGTGGTCGCGCAGCTCGATGAACTCGGCGCGGAACTCGCAGACGCAGTCCTGCGGGCCGGCAAGTGCGGCGATCGCGCCTTTCTGAACAAAGCTCGTGGCGTTGGAGGTCTGCTGCGACTGCAGCTTGCTGAGGTTGGCGATGATCGGCTTCGGGCGCCATCGCATAGCCTGCGCGCCAGCCGGTCATGGCGTAGGTCTTGGAGAGCGAGCCAAGCACCACCATGTGCTCCTTGGCCCAGGTAAACGAGCCGGCGGAGACAGGTTTGCCCGCGTAGTTCAGGTACACATAGCACTCGTCGAGCAGGAGGTAGATGTTGCGCTCGTGGGCCAGGTGGACGATCCGCTCCAGATCCTCAGCGGAAACAATTGACCCCGCGGGATTCGAGGGCGAGTTGAGAATGATGGCTTTGGTCTTGGGCGTGACCAGGCGCTCAATCGCGTCGGCGGTGATGCGGAAGTTCTCGGCTTCCTTTGTTTCAAGAAAGACGACCTTGCCGCCCGCGTACTGGATGATGTCTTTAAAACTGACCCAGTAGGGGATGGGCAAGATCACTTCGTCGCCGTTATCGACAAGAATCTGCACCGCGTTGAAGAGGGCGTGCTTCTCGCCGGTGGTGAAGATGGCTTCGTCAATTGTGTAGTCGGAGCCGAAGTCGTGGGCATGGCGGTCGACGATGGCCTTGCGGACGTCGGGGATGCCGGGAACAACCGTATAGCGCGTGAAATTGGCTTCGATAGCCGCAATGGCCGCGTCCTTGATGTGCCGCGGGGTGTGAAAATGGGGCTCGCCGGCTCCGAAATCGACCAGATTAACGCCCTGGGCGCGGAGTTTGGCGGCTTCAGCGGCAACCGCCATTGTGGCGGAGACTTCAATGCGGCCGATGCGATCGGCAAAGATTTGCGAGGGAGTAGAAACTGTCATGGCTCTTCTATCTTTACAGATTTCGCGTCAAGGTCCAAGTATCGTCCAACTCGTAGGTCTCTAACCGTGGCGCCAGGGGATGATCGGCCCCTTCATTCCTTCAGCGCCGCGCGGATCTTGTCCACATGCGTCCATTGGCTGCGCATGGCTTCGTGCTACCGGATTCTGGGGGTTCATCTGCGAAGAGTGATTTGTTTTACAAAGGCCCTCCATCGGACAGCGCCTAGTGCGCTGTCATTCCTGAGCACGTAGGTAAGCATTCGCCGCAAAGTGACTCCGGGTTGGCGACCGAGTCATGGTTTGCTTGAGGGCTCGTTAAACTATATTCGTGATCCGAACCATTGCCGTTCAAGGCTACCGCTCATTGCGCGAGTTGGTGCTACCGCTCAGCAACCTGACCGTCATCACAGGCGCGAACGGGAGCGGCAAATCTAGCGTCTATCGATCCCTCCGCTTGTTGGCTGACGTGGCTCAAAATGCTGTTGTCGCCACTCTGGCCCGCGAGGGTGGCCTGCCATCGACATTCTGGGCTGGTCCGGAAGTCATCGCCCGGAGCGTGCGACAGGGGACGCACGCGGTGGAAGGTTTGGCAAAACGAAACTCGGCCAGCCTAAAGCTCGGATTCGGCAGCGACAGCTACGGCTACAGCATTGACTTGGGCTACCCGCCCCCGCCCCCTCCAGCAACGATGTTTGAGTTGGATCCGCGTGTGAAACGGGAATGTATCTGGCATGGGCCGGTATATCGAAAGGCCTCCGCCCTCGTGGACCGTAGAAACAACTTCGTCTGGCTTTCGACTACACGAGACGAGGAACCAGTTATGCTGACCCAGCATCTCGCCGACGCGGACAGCATGTTAGCCAGCGTTGCCGACCCGCATCGTGCCCCCGAGATGCTGGCCGTTCGTGAAGCGGTTCGCGGATGGCGCTTTTACGATCAGTTCCGAACCGATTCTGAATCACCGACGAGAGTCTCACAGATCGGCACCTGGACCCCCGTGCTGAACCATGATGGAAGCAATCTCGCCGCAGCACTTCAAACCATCATCGAAATCCGTTCGGATAGCGCACTTGCCTCGACGCTTGAGGATGCGTTTCCGGGAAGCCGGCTCTACATCGAAGATATGGGCGGGCGCTTCGAGGTGCAACTGCACCAGCATGGCCTCCTGCGCCCTCTCTCGGCGGCAGAACTATCCGATGGGACGCTGCGCTACCTGCTTTGGACGGCGGCACTTCTTACCCCACGCCCGCCAGGCCTGATGGTGCTCAATGAGCCTGAGACGAGTTTGCATCCAGATTTGCTGCCCGCGCTCGCACGGCTGATCTTGGCTGCCACATCTCAAACACAAATTATCGTGGTTTCTCATGCCCAGATACTGATTGAAACGCTCATCGCCGATGCACTTTGCACGCGTCTGCACCTCCGAAAGGATTTCGGAGAAACCATCATCGAGGGAACCACACTCTTCAATAGACCGAAGTGGAACTGGCCGAGTCGGTGAAGCCGAATGCGACGAATGCCGCGGTAGAAGCCAAGAAAGCAGAAATATTTATAGTTCCAACATTCGTATGAAGAAGACTTGGGGAGTTTTGAATGAAGCAGACGGGTTGGAATCGCAGAGAGTTTCTCAAGGCCGGAATTCAGGCCGCGGGCGTGGCCGGGGTTGTAAGCAGCACGCAACTCGTTGCTGCGGCGGCGCCGCCCGGGGCTGTCTCAGCTTCCAAGGTTGCTTCGCAAGCCGGAGGAACGACCCGCTACGAAAATGAGAGCTTGGCGAGGGTTGCGTATCCACTGGGAGGCATCGGCGCGGGCATGATCTGCCTCGAGGGATGCGGAGCGCTCTCGAACGTCTCGATCCGCAACCGGCCCGATCTGTTCAATGAACCCTGCGTCTTTGCCGCCGTGGCCGTGCGAGGAGCCAAAGCAACCGCGCGCGTGCTCGAAGGACCCATCCCAGGCTGGAAGATCTTCGGCATGCCCAATAGCGGCCTGGGCGAAGGAGACCACACCTACGGCTTGCCGCGATTCAGGAATGCCAGCTTTGCGGCGCGCTTTCCTTTCGGGACCGTCTCGCTGAGCGATGAGGACATGCCTCTGAAGGCCGAAGTGATGGGCTGGAGTCCGTTCACGCCGGGAGATGCAAACAACTCCAGCCTTCCCGTGATCGCCCTGGAATACCGGTTCACGAACACAACCAACGAAACGATCGATGCGGTTTTTTCATTCAACGCTCGAAACTTTCTTCCGCCGGCCGACGCGCCGTCTGATTCTCCGCGAGCGGTTCGAGAGATCGACGGAGGCTTTGTTCTCTACAGCGGTGGAAGCAAGGCGAAACCATGGGAGGAAGCGTCCTTCGCCGTAATGGCAAACGAGCCCGGCCAGAAAATCAACTACGCCTGGTTTCGTGGCGGCTGGTTCGATGCGCTGACGATGGCCTGGAAAGATGTTGCGAGCGGCGCGGCCTTTGATCGCGCTGCGGTTTCGGCGAACGAGCAACCTTCGCCGGGCGCGACGTTGTTTGTCCCCTTCAAGGTGGCGCCACAAGAACAGCGCACCATCACCCTGCGCATGTGCTGGTATGCGCCGCGCACTCATTTGCGACGAGGGGCAGCGGGCGCGCCCGATGAATCGAAGGTTGAGCCAGGAGATGCGACATATCAGCCGTGGTACGCCGGGCAGTTTCAAAACATTGAAGCCGTCGCACACTATTGGAACGATCACTACGCTGAGCTGCGTGCGCGCACCAGAACTTTTACGGATACCTTCTACGACTCGACGCTGCCGCCTGAAGTGGTGGACGCAGTTGCATGCAATCTTTCAATCCTCAAATCGCCAACAGTGCTGCGGCAGGCGGACGGAAAGTTCTGGGCGTGGGAAGGCACGGGGGATGAGGAAGGCAGTTGTGCCGGTTCGTGCACGCATGTGTGGAACTACGCGCAAGCTGTGTCGCACCTGTTCCCTGAGCTTGAGCGAAGCCTTCGTGAGACCGAATTCGGACCGAACCAGGATGAGCAGGGACACCAGCAATTTCGCGCGGCACTTCCCATTCGGCCCATCGGCAATTCTTTCTATGCGGCGGCGGATGGGCAACTCGGCGGCATCATGAAAATCTATCGCGAGTGGCGCATCGCCGGAGACACAGAATGGCTCAAAGGCCTCTGGCCGAAGGTGAGAAAGAGTCTCGACTACTGCGTTGAGACCTGGGATCCAAGTCATAAAGGATGGGTCGAAGAGCCGCACCACAATACCTACGACATCGAGTTTTGGGGTCCGACGGGCATGTGCACCAGCATCTACCTCGGCGCGCTGCGGGCTGCGGTTCTGATGGGGTCGGCGCTTGGCGACGACGTGACGCTTTATGGGCAGCTTTATGAGGGTGGGCGCAAGCGCATGGAGGCGGAGCTATTTGATGGCGAGTATTTCATCCAGAAGATCGAATGGAGGAATCTGCGCGCGAAAAATCCCGCCGAGTTTAAGGATTATGGCGGAACGTATTCGCCTGAAGCGCGGGCACTGCTTGAGAAGGAGGGTCCGAAATATCAATACGGGAGCGGCTGCCTCTCTGACGGTGTGCTCGGCGCATGGCTTGCCATGGCCTGCGGGTCTCGAGCCGATTTTGGATCGGGAAAAAGTGACGAGCCATCTGCGCGCCGTGCACCGCTACAACTTGAAGAAGGACCTCTCGCAGCATGCCGATCCGCAGCGGCCGGGGTTTGCCTTGGGATCAGATGGCGGATTGCTGCTCTGCACCTGGCCCAAGGGCGGAGCGCTTTCACTGCCCTTCGTCTATTCGAACGAAGTGTGGACGGGCATTGAATACCAGGCGGCATCGCACATGATTGCGAGCGGGCTGGTCGACGAAGGACTCGACGTTGTGCGCACATGCGCCGCACGGTACGACGGCCGCGTACGGAATCCATTCGATCAATACGAGTGCGGGCATTGGTACGCGCGCGCAATGTCTTCGTATGCGCTTCTGCAGGCGTTTAGCGGAGCACGCTATGACGCGCTTTCAAAAATGCTGGTAGTGAAGCCGGTTATTCAAGGGGATTTCCGGTCGTTCTTATCGACGGCAACGGGATTTGGAATTGTCGGCGTGAGAGACGGCAAGCCCTTCCTCGAAGTGAAGGCGGGAACCATCCCCTGCGAGAAAATCGAGTACACCGCGGCCTGATCTGAAGTGGCTCAGTCTGCCCGCAGCGCCTCGACTGGATTAATGGATGCGGCGCGGCGCGCGGGAATCAGCGCTGCGACTAGCGCAAGGACCAGAATTGCGCAGGCCGCAAGCACAATCACCACCGGATCGACTGGATCAACTTCAAAGAGCAAAGTACGCAGCAGGCGCGTCGCGAAGATTGCCGCAATGGCTCCAATGGCCGAACCCACCAGGCCGAGTTTGAGTCCGGAGCCCAGAACCAGACGCAGGATCTGTGCACGCTGCGAGCCTAACGCCATCCGGATAGCCATCTCCTGCGAACGCTGCATGGTGGAGAACGCAGTCACGCTGTAAATGCCGAGTATGGCGAGCAGAACTGCGGCCGCCGCGAACGCAGAGATGAGCGCCGTGTCGAATCGCCGCGACGCCTGTCCCTCGCCCACCACGCGATCCATCGATTCAACCTGGGTAAGCGGAAGTTGCGGATCGAGAGAACGAACCGTATTCAGAAGCGAATCGGTCAAGGCCTCGGGCGCGAGTTTGCCCCGCACTACCAGCGAGCCGGTATTCCCTGCGATGAAATTTGGACTGGCAAAGGATCCGGCGTCGGCCTTGGCCTGGGCCGATGGAATGTAGAACTGCTCAGAGGTGGGAAGATCGGCGGCCACTGACTTGACTCCCTCGATCTCGCCGATGACGGTGAGCCAGGGCAGGTCGGCTTCTTTGGGGCCGCGGTGCAGGCGTTTGCCGATAGGGTTCTGCCCGGGCCAATAATGCTCCGCGAGCGGACGGTTGATGATGGTGACCAACTGCGCATTGGCGTCGTCGGCAGGCGTGAAGGCGCGCCCACGCACGAGCCGAATTCCCTGCGCGTCGAAGTAGTCGCCCCAGACCGTGGGGACCCACGCAATGTGCAAACCCTCGCCCTTCGGCGTCGTATATCCCTTAGGAGTAAAGGTGGCCTGGAACTGATTGCCGGCCGCGGGCAGGATGCTGGTGAATCCCACCGCCTCCACGCCAGGCAATTGTTCAAGCTTGCTGCGCAGTGCGAGATTGAATGCGTCCACTGAAGTCTGGTCAGAATATTGCTGCTTGGGCAGGCTGTAACTGGCGGTCAGGGTGTGATCGGGTTGAAAGCCGAGATCGACCGCGCGCATCTTCTCGAAACTCCGCAGCAGAAGCCCAGACGCCGTGAGCAGGACCAGGGCAACGGCCAGTTCGGCCACAACCAAAAAGGACCGCACGCGGGCATGGCCGCGGCCCGCAGTTCCGGTCCGTCCGCCTTCTTTCAGCGACTCATTCACGGCGGTACGCGCTGCTGCGAAGGCAGGAATCAATCCGCAAAGCAGGCCAGTGAGCAATGACAGCGCAAGCGCGAAGGCGGCCACCTTCCAGTCAAGCTTGATTGAGCTGACGCGGGGCAGCGTCTCGGGCAAAAAGCTGACACCCACGCGCAGCGCCCCCCATGCGGCGGCGAGGCCAGCCAGCCCGCCGGCCGTGCTCAGCAGCAGCGATTCAACCAGCAACTGGCGCAACACCGCGGCGCGGCCCGCTCCCAATGCCAGGCGCACAGAGATCTCGCGCCGCCTGCCGAGTACGCGCACCAGAAGGAGTCCGGCCAGGTTGGCACTGGCAATAAACAGGACAACGATCACAGCCAGAAAAAGCGTGCGCACCAGTGGCCTCGCCTGGCCAATCGTGATCTCGCTCAGCGATTGAACCTGGGGATGGATGCGGCGGCTCGAGAGCGCAGGCGGAAAGTTGCGCATGATCTCGGCAGCCGCGGTGGTTGCATCCTGCTGCGCCTGGGCCGCAGTCACACCGGGCTTGAGCCGGCCAACCATGTTGAACGTCCATGCGCCTGCAGAGCGAGGGCTCAGCTCCGTCGGCGAAAAACTCATCGGCACCCACAGTTCGCTGCGATTGAGCTGCCCCGCTACCAGGGGAAATTCGAACTCCCGCGGCATCACGCCGATGATCACGTACGGTTTGCGGTCGAGCAAAATCTTCTGCCCGAGAATGTGCTCCCCGCCGTGGAAGCGGCTGCGCCACGACTGGTAGCTGAGAACAGCAACCTGCTGGCCGCCTTCGTCCTCCTCGGCCGAGAACGCGCGACCCATCAGCGGAGAAACCCCCAACGCCTCGAAGACGCTCGCGCTCAGGCGCGCGCCGTTGATCTGCGCGGGGCCGCCCGGGCCGGAAAACTCGTACGCGGATTGCTGGTAGGCGCCCAGAGCCGCAAAACCGTGCGTCTCGCGCATGTAGATGCGAGCGCCGGGCGCGGTCACTCCCGGGGCAAAGCCGTCGTAGTTGACGCCCTCAAGAATGTCGCCGAGCCCGACGAGACTGGCTGGATCGGGGAACGGCAGAGGCCGCATCAGCACGCCCGCAACAATGGAGAAGATCGCGGTAGTGGCGCCAATGCCGAGGGCCAGCGTCAGCACTGCCGTCAGCGTAAACCCGGGCGACTTGAGTAACTGCCGCACCGCAAGCCGCAAATCCTGCCGTAAAAAGTCCATTGGGAACTCCATGAAAAGCCGCGTGCTCTTCCGGATCCTGAATCAAGACCTCAGAGCTTGGGGATGCGCGAGCGCAGCCGTTTCAGCACGTTGGGCGGGACCAGCCCGGTCACGTCGCCCCCGAAGCTGAAAACTTCTTTAAGCATGCGGGAGCTGATAAACGAGTAGCGTCCGGCGGGCTGCAGGAAGACGGTCTCAATTTCCGGTGCCAGCCGGCGGTTCATGAGCGCCATCTGAAATTCGTACTCATAATCGGAGATGGCGCGGATGCCGCGCAGCACAGCAGACGCTCCCAGCTTGCGCGCGAAGTCGACCATCATTCCGTCAAAGGTGGCGACGGAGACGTTGGGCAGCGCGCTGGTGACCTCGCGCAGCATCTCAACGCGCTCGTCGAGGGTGAAGAGCGGGTTCTTGACTGGGTTGTTGAGGATGGCGACCGTCAAGTGCTCGAACAGTTTTGACCCGCGCTGGATCAGGTCCACGTGACCGTTGGTGGGCGGGTCGAAGGTGCCGGGATAAAGGGCGCGCACGCTCATGCTGGTGAGCTTTGAGGCTCATGGGGATTCTACGGCATGAAGGGTCAGGTGATCCCAGGACTGTGTCGTACTGCGAAAAAAAGCGATTGCATCTACTGAGACGTGAAGCTCGGCTCCCTGGTCGGCTGCGCAGTCACAGAGGACAGATAAAGCGAGACAACCGTGATGTCGTCCGTCTGGCCAAAGTGCTTCGCGGTCTGGGCAATGTAGCGCGCAGGCTCGTTGCTCACCTGGCGCGTCCGCTCAAATCCAAACAGCTCGCCCTCGGGATTGGTGGCTTCGACCACCCCGTCCGACAGAAAGACCAGGCGATCCCCTCGATTGAGCTGAAAGCTGGTCTCGTCGTACTTCATATCAGACAAAACGCCGAGCGGCAGGCTGGGCATGACAGCCAATTCGCGCCCGTCGCGATAGGGACTGAGATGACCGGCGTTGGCGATCGTAATTTTGCCGTCTGGATAGATGCGCGCGCAGAGACACGTGGCGAAGCAGGGCGCAGCATCGATCTCGGGCACGGCCCCGGGAGAGGCGACCGCGCCGATCAAAACGTGATTGAGGTGCTCGAGCACGGTTGCCGGGTCGTGGGCAAGCTCATTGCGAAAGGCCCCGACCAGGGTGCTCGAGTTCATGGCCGCCTGCAGGCCTTTGCCGCTGACGTCGCCCACGACGATCACCAGCGAATCGTCTTTGAGCGGCAGCACCTGGAAAAAATCGCCGCCCACGCCATTGATTGGCAGGTACGCGCTCTCAAGCATGAAGTTGCGTGTGGACGGCAGATGGGTCGGGATGAGAAGCGCCTGCACGCTGCGCGCGGCGGAGATTTCGGCGTTATTGCGCTGTTCGTCCTGGCTGACGCGGATGAAACGATAAAGAATCACCGCGACCAGACTGCCGAGAAAGACGGTGTAAGAAACCGTGCCGATCCCGTACTCGATGGGTCCCAGGTGGAATCGCTGAAAAGCGAACTGCTGCGGAAGCCAGTGAATGTCGGCGAGAAACTCAAGGACCGTGCCCGCCGAGTCCGCAGTCGAAGCGAGAAAGAAGGGCACCAGCATAACGCCCGCTTCGCCGCGCCCTCCGCGCCAGGCCAGAAAGAGCAGCACCGTCACTAGGCCGCAGAACAGAACCTCCGCGGCCACCGAAAGCGGGTCGTAAATCTGCGTGATGTGTAAAAACCACACGAAGGGCAGCAGCAGAAAACCGATCTGCGCTCCGCGAACCAGTTTGCGATAAGGGCTGCCGGTGAAGCGCAGAACAAATTCCAGCGTGATGGCCATGAAAATGTGGCCGCTGAATAACTGCACAACGCGAAAGATTGAGAGCGGCAGCACGGCCAGTCCAAAGGCGGCCTCAGCAGCACCGCCGAAGGCAACGGAGAGGCACATCAGAGTGAGCCAGAGATATTCAGAGTGATGGCGCTGAGCAAGGTAGAGAGCGGCGCCGAGAACCGCCACGCAGAAAAATAGAAACGTGACCACCGACGCCGAGGTGGCATGCTCGTTCCATTGCGTGCCCATCGCCATGGTAAGGCGATCGGCAATGTCGGGCGCGGCGCCCAGCTCGACTTTGTCCACCAGGCCGCGACCGATGGTGAACTCCGGGCCGGCCCAGGCAGCGAATTGCAATCAACCGCGCGCCGCCCGCGTCGGGCGCGGAGAGCTGAACGGAGAAGGGTGGCGACTCGTAGCCCTGCGGCGTATCGAGTCATGCCCTTCGTACGACCCGACTCAACACCGTTGGAAAAAATCGCCAATCTGGCCGATGCCGTCCCCGGTCACCAGCAACGACAATGGAGCGCTGCTGGAGTTGAACCCGAAAGCAGCGAGTTGTTGGGGCTGCAACCGCAGGCGATACCATGCGTAACCCGGAATACAAGCCAATTCCCTGCTCCTCAAGCGGGTGGCTAAGGACGACCGGCTGCCAGTTCGAGTCATCGAATGCAGGATCAGCCCAGCGCGGGTCGTCGCCGATTTGAAAGCGCCATGGCCCATCGAGAGCAAGCACGGGGTGAGCCGCGAGAGGCGCAGGCTCCGCTGCGCCGTCGTCGAAGCGACGGGAACAGTCTGAACAGGCGCGATGGCGGCCTGGCCGAAAGCGCGCGAACCGAAGAGCAGCCCCAGGCAGAGCCAGAAAGGGAATCGCGCGACCGGTCGTGTGCGATAAACCATTCGCCCTCAAGTTTAGAGCAGAAGCCAGCCTGCGCGTGTGCACGTCGGCTCAAGCCCTGGTCCAGAATGCTTCCCCGGCGCGCCTCTGGAGATACTTTTTGATATCCGCCGGCCATTTGCGAATCAACTTCTCAAAGCCGGGCCGGTCGACTGCATACAGAGCACGGCACGCTTCTTCATAGCCCGGTCGATTACCCGCCATCGCGGAAAGAAACCGGCCTACCGCTTCCCTTGCTTTACGTGAACGCTGGCGATCTGGTTCCTGAAGCCGCGCCTGATCGACCAGGCGGCGCAGAGCGGCCGACGCGCCATTGGGCTGCTGCTCGAGCCAATCCCAGTGGCGCGGAAGCAGAGAAACCTCCCGCGAAGCAACCCCGAGTTTAGGCCTTCCAGGTCCGGTCCGAGGCTTGGCAGGCGTCGCGCGAGCGATGACCTGATCCAGAGAACCGCGAAGATCGAAGTCGACCGGCCAGCCGGTTTCTTCTTCAAAGATGAGGAAGAGTGTTGAGGGATCACGATCGAACCGCTCCTTGACTACGCGGAGCATGGTGTCGAGCTGCCCGTTGGCGAGCAGGCGGTCGCCGATAAAAGCAACATACGTACGCGGGTAGTCCATGAACTTAATATTACCCGGATAAAATTAAGGCGTCAATAAGTACCGGGTAGAATTAGGGTCTTTTGAATGAGTAGCCACGAGTCGCATCGCGAGCAAGGGTGCGATGGTCCCATGTCGCGAAAGCGGGCTATTGAATCCGCAGCGCGACAACGGGATTCACATGGGTGGCCTTCCAGCCTGGGGCGAGGGCGGCGGCGAGGGCTGTGAACAGGAGTAGAAATCCCGCAGCCGCGAAGCTGATGGGATCGACAGGCCGCACGTCGACCAGCATACTGGCCACCAGCCGCACTACCATGAGGCTCGCCAGCAGACCCGCCGCGATTCCGATAAACGCGAGACGCGCCGCATGGTTCAAAACGCCTCGGAGGATAGTTCCCTTCTCTGCGCCGAAGGCCATGCGTATACCGATCTCAAACGTCTGCTGCGCTACCGAATAAGCCATGGTTCCGTAAACGCCGAGCATGGCGAGCAACAGGCCGACCCCCGCGAATGAAGAGATGAGGACGGCGCGAAAACGCTCGGTCTCCATCGATTTGTCGACCATGGCGTCCATGGTCGTGAAGCGCGTCGCGATGAAGGGATTCACGTGAGCAATCTTCGCCTGCACAGGATTGATGAGGGTCAGAGGCTTGACGGACGTGCGGACCACGATATGGATCTGGTTGGCATAAAACGGATGCTGCGTCATGGGCATGTAGAGATCGGGGCCTGGCTTCTCGGTGGGTGAGACCTGGCGGACGTCGCCGACCACGCCGATCACCGTCATCCACTTGTCCGAATCGAGACCGCACTGGATCTGGCGATCGAGCGGATCGGCATCGCCGAAGCTTTGCCGCGCGAGCGACTCGCTGATGATGGCGACGAATGGGCTATCGGCCGTATCCTGCGCGGAGAAATCGCGGCCCCGCTTCAAAGGAATCTCCATCGTGTCGAAGTAGCCCGGGCTGGCGACGCTGAAAGAAGCCCACGGCTTGTGGTTGGCGTCAGGGTTCATGCCCCCGCGCGCGGTGTAGTAGCCATCGGAACCGTACGGGCCCGTGGGCAAGCCCATAATGCCGGCAGCATGGTCGACACCGGGTAGCGCGGCGAGGTCAGTGAAGATCTGGTTGAACTGCGCAAGGACGCGCGCGTAGTCAGCGGGCGCGTGGGCCGGAGCATCGGCATCGACGACGAGAAGCTGGCGTGACTGGTAGCCCATGTCGCGAGTCATGAGCGTGGTCATGGTGCGCAGCAACAGGCCAGCCGCCATGGCGAGGACGAATGTCGCAGCAACCTCCGCGATCACGAGGCCGTCACGCAAAGTTGCGGCGCCCTTGCGCTGCATGCCACGCGATGCATCCTGCTTGAGAGATTCGGCGGGATCGACGTTGGCGGCGCGCATGGCCGGAATGATGGAAGATGCAAGCGCGGTGAGAACAGAGAGCGCGATGGTGAACGCAAGCACCCATCCGTTGAGATGGATCTCGCTCGCGCGCGGTAGTTTATCGGGAGCCATGTCCACGAGGATGCGCACGGCAGGAAAGGCGAGCGCGATTCCGGTAGCCGCACCGAGGATGGCGAGCAGCAGGCTTTCAAGCAGGACGGGACGAATCACTTTCCAGCGTGTGGATCCGAGAGCTTTGCGGATGGCGATCTCGCGCTGCCGCTCCATGGCGCGGACCAGTTGCAGGTGGGTGACGTTGACGCAGGCGATCAGCAAGATGAGGCCGACCGTTGCCCAGAGCAACAGCAACGTCGGGCGAGCATTGCCGGTCATGGCCTCAGCGAGCGGCACAGCGACTGTCTGCTTGCTGCGATCGTCCTCCGGATACGCGTGCTGCAGACGCTGCGAGACCGCATCGAGCTCTGCCTTCTCCGCATCAAAACTGACGCCCGGACGCAGCAACGCAACAGCGCGGTAGTTAAAGGCCGAGTGGGACATTGACTCCGGATGGAGGGAAAATGCCTCCCATACTTCGGACTTGTCAGGAAAATCGAAACCGCCGGGGAGGACACCAACAATCTCGATGGCCTCGCTCTCGATGTGAACGGTTTGGCCGATGGCCCCCTGCGGGCTGCCGAAGTTGTTGCGCGCAAAGCTTTCGCTCACCAGAGCTGCGCGATGCGATTCGTCGTTGGCGAAGAGGCGCCCGGCGATCGGTTGCAGGCTGAAGACACGCGCGAAATTTTCATCGACCCAGGTGACCATGGTGTAGGTGGAGTGATCGCGCAAGAGCACGCCGATGTTGCCTCCGGCCATCAGGCTCATAGCCTGCAAGCCGCTCGCCTGTTCGCGAATGTCCACAGCGTCGCCGCCCGTGACGCGCGGACTGGTGTGGCCGGTGTCGGTCCAGTGGGTCTGAAGAACAGCAAGCCGCGCGGGATGGGCGTAGGGCAGCGGCGCGAGAAGCACCGACTGGATCACCGTGAAGATGGCCGCATTGGCGCCGATGCCGAGCGCGAGCGTGAGCGTCGCCGTAGCGGCGAAGACTGGATTCTTCTTGAGTTGCCGCGCGGCAAAGCGGAGATCGCCGAAGAACGAGCGGACAGCGTTCTCCCAGCCGTAGGAGTTGACGCGCTCTTTAACGACGGTAATGTTCCCGGATTCAAGGCGGGCCGCACGGCGCGCTTCTTCGCGCGAAAGGCCGCGGCCGCGCGCTTCTGCTTCTGCCTCGGCGAAGTATTGGGCCACTTCATCGTGGCTGTCTCGATCGCGCTGACCGCGGTTGAAAAGATTGCGCAGGCCGTAAGTGATCGATCGCCAGAGAGACATGCTCAGGCCTCCGCTTTCAGGAGGCGCGCAATCGCGGAGGCACGGCGGGCCCAGTCGGCAGTTTCGAGTTCCAACTGCTTTTTGCCGGCGCGGGTGAGCGAATAAAACCTGGCGCGACGCGCATTCTCGGTCTGGCGCCATTCGGAATCAAGCCAACCTGCGCGCTCCAGGCGTTGCAGCGCAGTGAGCAGAGAGCCGGGATTCACTTTGAAGACGCCCCGCGAAACCTGCTCCACGCGCCGGCCAATGCCGAAGCCGTGCATCGGCTCCAGGCTCAGCGTTTTCAAGATCAGCATGTCGAGCGTGCCCTGAATGACATCGGTATTCGGGTCGGTCATGGAAGCTGATCCTACACGGCTTCCATATGACCGTCAAGATGTGAAGATCAGGAGGAACGATTTTCGCCAAGTCCCGCCGCAAAAAAAAGCAGCTGCCCGTAGGCAGCTGCTTCTGGGTATGGAACAGGAAATGTCTAAGCCCTGCGAGAACGCACAGCGGCAATGGCTTCAACCGGGCCCGATGCCGGTACTTCGGGAATTTCGGCCTTCGACGAAGCGCCAATGTTGAGCTTCTTGCGCAGTTCCCCATCCATCTTGGTGAAGATGTCGCGATTCTCCTTCAGGAAGTTCCGGGTGTTTTCACGCCCCTGGCCGATGCGCTCGCCGTCGTAGCTGTACCAGGCGCCGGACTTCTCGACCAAATTGTTGGCGACGGCGAGATCGAGCACGTCGCCTTCGCGGCTGATCCCCTCGCCGTAGAGAATGTCGAACTCGGCCTCGCGAAACGGCGCCGCCACCTTGTTCTTCACGATCTTGACCTTTGGTGCGGTTGCCGGTCACGGCGTCGCCATCTTTGATGGCGGCGATGCGGCGGATGTCGACGCGGACAGAGGAGTAGAACTTCAGCGCCCGGCCGCCGGTGGTGGTTTCCGGGTTGCCGAACATGACGCCGATCTTTTCGCGGATTTGATTGATGAAGATAAGCGCGGTGCGTGACTTCGAGATGGTGCCGGTCAGTTTGCGCAGCGCCTGCGACATGAGGCGAGCCTGCAGGCCCATGTGGGAGTCGCCCATTTCGCCGTCGAGTTCGGCCTTGGGGACGAGAGCTGCGACGGAGTCGACAACCAGCACGTCGATAGCGCCGGATCGGACCAGAGCTTCAGTGATTTCGAGCGCCTGCTCGCCGCTGTCGGGCTGGGAGACGAGAAGGTTGTCGACATCGACGCCCAGCTTCTTGGCGTACCCCGGGTCAAGAGCGTGTTCCGCGTCGACGAAGGCGGCCAGACCGCCCAGGCGCTGGGCTTCGGCAATGATCTGCAACGTGATCGTCGTCTTGCCGGAGGATTCCGGTCCGAAGATCTCAGTAACCCGGCCGCGCGGCACGCCGCCCACGCCGAGCGCAGCGTCGAAGCTGATGGATCCAGTGGAGATAACGGCGATAGGCAACAGGGCTTCTTTGGAGCCGAGACGGACGATGGAGCCCTTGCCAAACTGCTTTTCGATCTGGGCAAGGGCGAGTTCTACGGCTTTGGTGCGGTCATCGACGATGGCCATTTTGGGAGGGCTCCTTAAGGTGCGCGCGGGGCTGATTTCCGGGCTTTTTCGGCAAAAATAAGCGGCGTGCGGAAGTAGATTCGAGGGGATTGTAGCAGGACGGTACACGGGAAAGACAGGGAAAAATGGCGAAGAAACGGAGAAAACTGGAGGAGTGCCGAGATTGGCAAGTTACGAAGGGAGGCGAGGTGTGATTTGGGCTACCTGATGTGGGAATCCGGGCCGAATTGGGCGGCCTGAAGGCGAGCTAAACGCTGTAGGCGCCAATCCGGGTTTCGCGCGTGGTAAGGGAGTCGCAGGCCCGGTCGAGGACCTCATATTCGGCGTCGTGTTGCTTGCGGAAAGCGCGGAAGTCGTCCTCGCTGTTCCAGCGATCGATGGTTAGGTACGAACCGGCGGCGTAAGCGTCGTGGAGTAACTCGGTTCCGAGATAGCCGGCGGCGGAGCGGAAGAGCTTAGACCAAGGGCCGTCGGAACCGTAGGCCGCTTCGAACTCCTGAGTTTTGTCTTCGGCGATCTCGAATTGCCAAACGATGACGAACATGGGCCCCGCGCGGTGAGAAGTTGATGAAGTCTTATGGTAGCGCACAGGGCGGGATGGGATCCGGCAGGGGTGGGTTCGTGGGGAATAGCGCAAAAGCTGGAGATTGCGCACAAGTAGGAGGCTTCTGCCTCAATTTGCCACAAGAATTTTCACCGCTGCCGCGCTCACATAGCCGAGAACTTCGAATCAATGAACAACGTGGAACGTGCGCTTCCAGCGCGTGTCCTGGAAGAAATGCCCCAGAACATGGCCGATCCACGCGAGCTTTTGACTGAATCCTGTTTGTTCAAGTTGGCCGTCTGCGGCCTTGAACGACCAATAGTTGAACAGCGGACGGCCAATTATGTTGGCGCGCGGCACGAAGCCCCAGTAGCGCGAGTCCAGGCTGTTATGCCGGTTGTCGCCCATCATGAAATACATGCCGGGTGGAACCACCAGGTCGCCGTCCTGGATATAACTCGAGATGCTCGTGGCCCACGACGCTGTTGACCCAGGCACGTCGGCGGGAGGGACTGCGGGGAAATCGTCGAGGAACTCGTTGAAGTTATCCGTCGTGGTCGGCTGCGCAAATCCCACCGGTTGTGCGACGCCATTCACAAACACAATGCCGTTGCTTAGATGAATATGATCGCCGGGCACTCCAATCAATCTCTTTACCAGGGTCGTGTACTGCGGCGTCCCATCGGCGTCTGTCGCATCAATACCGGGTTGAAAAACGGGCTTGTGGAAGACTACGATATCGCCGCGTCTCGGCTCGCGATACCTTATGAGCGGCATCCACGAAGCGGGCGCCATGAGCGTGATTCGGTCGACGACCAGGTGATCGCCTACAAGCAACGTGTTCTCCATCGAACCGGATGGAATGAGGTTGTTCTGAGCTAAGAAGGTCAGAATGAACAGGCCCACCACCAGAACTGAGCAAATGCTGGCCAACGCCTCGAAAGGGGTCTCCTCCCGGTTGCTCTTGGCGGAAGCTGCGGGCTTCGTTGAGACAGGAGAATTCTTCGTCGCTCGACTCATCCAAAGGCTCCTCAGGAAGGCTGGCGAGCCCCAGGGCGTTCGCAGCGGTCGCTCCAAAAAGGATGACTTCACATACGTTCGACTGTCGTCGAGTTTACGGCTTGACCGAAGTCTACCAATCCTCTTTTGTGATTCGCGTGGGGCGGAGGAGCTAGGGCAGTTCCCTCACCCAGATATTCCTGAAGCTCAGCGGCTCGCTCTTGTCCCCGTGAGCCTGCAGCTTGATCGGCGCGCCATCGAACTTCTTGTAAAACGGCTTGCCGATATACCGCGTCTCGCCCCAAAGCTGGAAATGGTTCTGCACCAGCACGCCATTGAAGAGCACAGTCACAAAGGCCGGCGATTTCAGCGAGCCATCTTCATTGAACAACGGCGCGGTCCAAACGATGTCGTAGGTCTGCCACTCACCGGGCTTGCGGTTGGCGTTGACCAGCGGCGCGCTCTGTTTATAGATACTGGCGCCCTGCCCATTCACATAGGTCGTGTTGTTGTAGGAGTCCAGCACCTGCAACTCATAGCCCGCGTCGCCGGGCCCGGTAGAGGCGAGAAAGACGCCGCTGTTGCCGCGCGCCTGGCCGCTGCCGGTGATGTTTTCGGGGATGCGAAACTCGACATGCAGTTGGTAGTTTTTGAAGCTCCGTTTGGTCTCGATATTGCCCACGCCCGGGGCCTTCTTGACCATCATCGTGCCATCGGTCACGATCCATTGCGCCGGGGTGTGGTCCTGCGCGGACACCCATTCGTCGAGATTCTTGCCGTCGAAGAGCACAATCGCGTCTGAAGGCGGCGCAGTCTCCGGTGTGCCCGGCGTGACGATCTTCGGCACCGGTGTCCAGACCTCAGTGTCTTCGGGCTTGGCGGCGGGTTCCTGTTGCGCGATGAGGGGGGCAGCGAAAACGACGAGTGCGGCGAAGGCAATAAGCCTGGATTTCTGCGGAGTGTTCATCGGGAACAAAGATATACCGCGCAGGGACTATGGGGGCAAGATGATTTTTCCTCGTACATCAGGAATCTGCCGGCAGCGGGAATTTAGTCGGGGGCCGGATGGCCGCGGGTCCAAAAGCCCTCGTGCACGGCGCCAGCCTCGTCTTCAAGGTACGGGCCCTGCACCAGCGTTGGTCGCTGACCATGGGCGAAGACTTCGCGGCAAGGCAGATTGAAGGTCTGGTTCTCAGGATGGCTCCCTGTGTAGCGCAGCAGGCCTGTCTCCGCGAGGGCGTAGACGACGCGACCGATGCCGGTCCAATAGATTGCGCCGGCGCACATGGCGCAGGGCTCGGTGCTGGTGTAGAGCGTGCTCGAGGCGAGTTCCGCCGCGGTGAATTTCTTGCCCGCTGCGGAACAGGCTAGCAGTTCCGCATGCTGCGTCGGGTCGCCGGCGGGAGGGACGGCGTTGTTCCGCGACTCAATGAGTACTTCTCCCGATGCGCCGACGATGAGGGAGCCGAAGGGGTGGCGGCCATCGGCGCGCGCCTCGCGGGCCAGCGTGATGGCGCGACGAAGGAACTGTTCCTCTTGTGGTTTGAGGACAGGGGATTTGGAAGTCATGGTTGCGCAGCCTTCTGCGATCGGGTTGTGAAGAAGATGTTCAGCAGCACGGCCGTGATCGCGGTGAGAAAGATGCCGCTGTTGAGGAAGAGCCTCGCCTCCTCCGGTGCCTGGGCAAAAAGCTGCGGCGTGGCAATGGGCAGCATGCCCATGCTCAGCGAAAGCGCGACGATGAGTCCATTGCTGGTTCCTGTATAGCGGACCCGGGAAAGTTCTTCGATGCCTGCAGCCGCGGTCATGCCGAACATGACAAGGGACGCTCCGCCGAGCACCGGGCGCGGAATGCCGGCGATGACGGCGGCGAGTTTGGGAAGCAGTCCGAGGATCACGAGAATGCCGCCGGCCGCCGCGACAGCGAAGCGGCTGCGCACTTTGGAAAGCGACAGCAGGCCCGTGTTCTGCGAATAGGCATTGTAAGGAAAACTGTTGAACAAGCCGCCGAGCATGGTCGAAAGTCCATCGGCGCGGAAGGCCGCGGTAAGCGTTGCGGGTTGAATCGCGCGCCCCGAAATCTCCCCGATCGCCAGGCAGTTGCCGGTGGTTTCTGTCATCACAACGAGCATTCCGAAACAGAGAATGAGCGACGGCAGCAGCGCGAAGTGCGGGCGTCCGAAAAGCATGGGGTGCGCAAAGGCGAACCAGGGCGTGAGGGCGACTTCGTTGAAGCGCGTCTGCCCGGTAAGCGCGGCAATGCCGGTGCCGGCGATGAGGCCGAGCAGCACGCTGAGGTTCGCCCAGAGCCCTTTGGCGAATCGCTGGATGAGGAGGATGACCGCAATGGTCGCGAAGCCGAGCGAGAGCTGCGCAAAGCTGCCGAAGGTCGGCGCGGCGGGTTCGCCTCCACCCAGCCAGTTGCCGGCGATGGGCAGCAGCGTGAGCCCGATGACGGTGATGACGCAGCCGATCACGACCGGCGGAAAGAAGCGCAGCATCCGACTGAAGAAGGGCCCTGCGAGGATGAGAAAGGCACCGCAGCAGATGACTGCTCCATACATGGTGGGGATGCCGTAACTGCGGCCGATAAGGATCATGGGCGCGACGCAGATGAACGAGCAGCCTTGAATGAGCGGAAGGCGCGCGCCGAACTTCCAGAGCCCCAGGGTCTGCAGTAGCGTGGCGAGTCCCGATGTGAACAGGTCGGCGCTGATGAGCGAGATAATCTGAACGGGCGTCAGACTCAACGCAGCGCCCAGGACCAGCGGAACGGCGACGGTTCCCGCGTACATGACGAGCACATGCTGCAGGCCGAAGCAGAACAGGCGGGGCAGGCTGCCGACCTCATCGATCCCGTCTGCGGGCGGAAATCGCTGCGCCACGGGAAGGGCGCCATCGACCGGCATGGGCACCGGCTGCTGAGCTGGGGACGTCACGGTTCGGCCATCATAGCGCAGGTGCGCGTGAAGACTGCTAAGGGAATTGAAACTCGGCGCGGATGCTGATTGGTATCCTGTTCAAGTCGGCATTCTGGTCGGCAGGCCGCCGCGTTCGGGAGGGATTTTCAAAAGATGCGCAGTTTTGAGCACGCAATGTTGCAGGAAATCTACGAGCAGCCCGACGCCATCCGGCGGACGATGGCGCTTTACACCGCGGGCAATGGGCTCGATGCGCAGTTCGCGCAAAAGCTGGCGGGGTGGGCCAGTCCAGAAGAGCGAAGTTCTGATTGCGGCCAGTGGATCGAGCCGGCATAGCGGACTGTATCGCAGAAATCCTTCTTGAGGATCTGTGCGGGCTGGCGGTTGATGTTGAGTATGCGAGCGAATATAGCTGCCGGGGTAACAACGTCTGGCGCGTGTCGAGCGTGCTGGTGCTGTCGCAGTCTGGCGAGACATCCGACACGCTGGCGGCGCTGCGCGAGGCCATTGAGCGCGGTGAAAAGACGCTTGCGATCACCAACGTCGAACACTCGACAATGGCACAGGAGGCCGATGTTTCCATGAAGCTGGCCGCGGGCGTGGAACGCGCCATTCCAGCGACGAAAAGCTTCACCTGCCAGTTGACGGCGCTCTATCTGCTGGCCCTGTACGAGGCAGCTCGTCTCAAGCGCATGGACGCGATGGCTATTGCCTTGCACCTTCATGAGCTGGCAGAGATTCCCACGCAGATTGCGGCGCAGCTTGAACGATGGGAGCGGCAAACGGCAGAGCTGGCGCGGAAGTATCGCGGGGCGGCAACGTTTTTGTATCTCGGGCGCGGCATCCACTATGCGATTGCCCGCGAGGGCGCTCTTAAGCTCAAAGAGGCTTCGTACGTGCATGCGGAGGGATATCCTACCGGCGAGCTGAAACATGGGCCAAACGCACTGGTCAGCGATCGCACCCCGCTGGTGGTGCTGGCCACGGTCGATCGCGGGCTCGACGCTTCGATTGTGCGTTATGAAAAGACGCTGCAGTTGCTTGAGGACATGAAGATCCAGGGCGCCAGGGTGATTGCAATTGCGAATTCTGGAGACAACGAGGTGGCGCGGCTGGTGAGCGACTGCATTTTCGTCGACCCCGCGCCCGAGCATCTGCTGCCCATCGCCGAGGTCGTTCCGCTGCAGTTGTTCTCGTACTTCATGGCGCTGGAGCACGGCGTGAATGTGGATCATCCGCGCAATCTCGCCAAGGCAGTTGTGGAGTAAAAACAAGCCCCCTTGTTGTGATTTGGACTCAACAGAGAAAATCGGATGGCCGCGGCGAGCGAAATCGTGAGTAGAATGCGATATGTCCTCACCCCGAATCCCTGCGTATGACGAGGCTCCGCCCGAGCAAGATCCGCTGCCGCTCGTCTGCGTCGTCACCACGGATGGGGAGTTTCTGGATGTGCTGACCGCGGAGCTGGCCCCCTGGTTTGAGCTGACCGCGGGCGACAGCTATGAGGGTCTGGCCAAGTGGGCGCGTGAAACGGGCGTCTCCGCACTGCTGCTGGATATTGATACGCAGGGCGAGGACGCGTTTGGCGGGCTGCCGGTCCTGAATGAACTGCGCAAGCTCAATCCCGATGTGACCCTGATTTCGTTGAGCCGGGCGCGGGCACGGTCGGTGGAGAAGCAGGCGCTCGCAGCCGGCGCGGATGCGCACTTCCGCAATCCTGTGGACGTGGCCGAACTGCGCATGACGCTCGTAGAGACGATACGCCGGCGCGGCGAAGAGGTCGAACGCGAGCGCATGCGGCAGCAGTCTCTCGAGTCAAGCCGCTTTCAGGATTTTATTGGCGCCAGCGAGCCCATGCGGCTGGTCTACGACGCCATTCAGCAAGTGGCGCGCAGCAGCATCAACGTGCTGATTCGCGGCGAGAGCGGGACCGGCAAAGAATTGGCGGCGCGGGCCATTGTGGCGCTGAGCAACCGCGCGAAAAAGCCCTATATCCGGCTGAACTGCGCGGCGCTGCCCGAAAACCTGATCGAGTCGGAGCTCTTTGGCAGCGAGCGCGGGGCATTCACCGGCGCCACGGAATCGCGGCCCGGACAGATTGAACTGGCCGACGGAGGCACCCTGTTTCTGGACGAGATTGCCACCCTGACGGCGCCGCTGCAAACCAAACTGCTGCGCGTGCTCGAAGATCACCAGGTGCAGCGGCTGGGCGGCCGGTCGTATCGCAAGATTGACTTCCGCCTGATCTGCGCCACCAATGAGCCGCTTGAAGAGATGGTGAAAACGGGGCGGTTTCGCGAGGACCTGTATTACCGGATTCACGTGATCCCCATCCATCTGCCGGCGCTGAGGGAGCGGAAGGGCGACATCCCGATCCTGTGCGCCTACTTTCTTGAAGTCCATTGCGTCGCGAACGGGCTGGCGGTCAAGCGGCTGACGCCCGAGGCACTCTCGGCCTTTGAGGAACACGCCTGGCCCGGCAATGTGCGCGAGCTGGAGAACCTGATCCAGCGCCTGGTGGTGACGGTGCGCGGCGAAGAGATCGGGACGCAGAATCTGCCGCAGCGCGTCCTTGCCGAGAGCGTGACGGCGCAGGAAGCGATCCTGGTTCCACCGGAGGGAACGGACTTCGATGAGGAGATCCGCGGCCTGGAGGTCGCCTTGCTGACTACCGCGCTTAACCGCGCCGGAGGCAACAAGGCAGCGGCAGCGCGACTGTTGAAAATCGATGGGCAGCGCATCAAGTACCTTTGCCGCAAATACTCGCTCTAGCCTTGAATAGGTGAAAAATTAAACCATGCATGGTTAATTTTTAACCCATAGCGGACATTTTAACCCTCATCGGCCAAGATTGGCCCGCATCTTCCGATCCACGCAAAACAGATTAAAAATCAGCGTGTTAGAGAAATTCTGCCGCGATTGCCGGAGTTTGGCACCAGGGTTGCAATAAGACAAGCGTTCGAAGACATTCAAATTCTTCCCAGGAGACCCGACATGGCAATCACGAAGAAATCTTTGGTAGGCAGCAAGACAGCATCCACCCCAGCCGGCCCCTCGGCCGCTTCCCCAAAGCTCACCACTTCAAAGCTCACCGCTGCCAAGGTAGTCGCCCCACGGGCGTTCAAAGGTACTGCCCCGCGCGCATTTAAGGGCACCGCTCCTCGCGCCTTCAAGGGCACTGCTCCTCGCGCATTTAAGGGTACTGCGCCTCGCCTTTCTGTTAAGGTCGTCTAGGCGTCGGAGACCAGTTGTAGATCTCGGAATTGCACCGGTCAGCAAAAACGGCAACCGCCATGCGGTTGCCGTTTTTGCGTTACCAGACGTGCGCTTTTACCAGGTCCGAAGCAACTGAAAATACCCGGGCCGCGATGCTGCGACGCGCTCCGAAAATCTTCGCATCGCCCGCAACCCCGAAAGGAAGATCGCCTGCCGACGCGGGCAACACCACGCGCGCGGCGTAAAAATCAGGAAGCTTGATGCCCTTGTAATCCTGGCGCGCAATGATTCCCGCAGGCAACGACACGGGGTCCCCCCCGGGATGGTTCAATGTCGTGCGCACGAGCGAAAAGCGGCCAGGAAGCGCAATCTCAAGCTCGGCGGGTGAGGGAATGCGCTTGAGCGCTGAAGCTGGAACATAAATGCGCGCAACTCGCTGGCCGGCTTCGGCAAGGTTCAGCAACGGCTGGCCTGAAGCGACCTGCTGCCCCTGAAGCGCTGCAGGATCCGTGGTAAGGACGATGCCATCGAAAGGCGCCACGATCTCACGCGAGGCCTGCGCCTCCGCGGCGAGACGAGACGATTGCTGCGATTCGCCCTGTCGCGCCGACGCGCCCCCAATCGTCTTCCCTTGTACTTCCGCGTCGAAGGCCTGGTAGTGCGAAGTATCGGCGAGGGCGGTCGCGGAGTCTCTTAGGGCCTCAGCCAGTGGACTGCTCAGCCTGACCAGGGGTTGACCGGCATGAACTGCTTCGCCTTCGTGGACCTGGACGGAATCAATTCGGCCGGGCACGGCCGCGTGCACCATTTCCTGATGCACGGGCTCGACGACGTAGTACGCACTCTCACGGTCCCTGAAAAGAGGAACGAAGAGCAAGAGAAGGATGAGAGGAGCCGCCGCAGCGAAAATGAGCAGACGAGACCGGTCGGCGGTAATCTTGGACCACAATTCCGAAAGAACTCTGCGCAGCGACTGCAGGCGCGACTTGAACATAAGATAGAAAACGATTGCGGCAGGAATCAACGCGAATTCAGCAAAGAAGTTGAAGGAAACGTTGTACACGAAGCGAACAACAAAAAACAGAACCAGGTAGCTGTAAATGCCCGAGAGAGCCGCGTAGACGACGAAGAGCAGGACGCGACGGCGCGGCACGATGGGCGTTTCGACAGGCAGTCGGAGAATGCGGCTTTGGAACCATCCGGAAAGAAACGACGTTGAGCGCTCTTTGAGATCGGGGCTTCCGAGGAACTCGGTCAGGAAGAAATAGCCATCCAGCTTGATGAGAGGGTTGAGATTTACGATGATCACGGCGATTCCCGTCATGAGGATGAGCTGGTATGAAAGATCGTGGATCCACTCACCGGGGCCGGTATTCAGCCACACAATCATGCCGATGCCGCAAAGCACCATCTCGGCCCAGATGCCGGCGATGATGGCGGCCAGGCGCTGGGGCTTGCCTGTCGCGACCCAGGCCTCGGTGATATCGCAAAAAAAGGCCGGCATCAGATAGATCAGCAGCAATCCCATGCTGTGCACCTGGCCGCCATAATGCTTGCAGGTAAGGCCATGCGCCGATTCATGGACGAAGCCGACAAAGAGCAACAAGATCCAGAACTGCACCACGTCAACGAAGCTTTTGTGCGCGAAATTGTAATAAAGGACCGCATCGGGCGCGATGACGTGCCATTGCGCGACGAAACCACTGGTTTCAAAAGCAAACAGAAGAACGGCGGCAAGCACCGACCAGGGGCTGTAGACATACCTCCCGATGGCGCGGTCAAGCCATCCGAGAAATCGATCCGGGTCCCAGCCGGAGAAGGTGATGTGCGCGAGGTTCAACTTGGAGGCGCGGCCCGCGCGACGTCCGCGCTGCGCACTGAGTTTCTGGCTGAGCGCAATGTTGCGCTCCTGCGGTGTCTTAAACCAGAAATTTATGTCTTGTAGCCCTTCAGAGAACTCACGGATCTCGTCGGCAGTGGTGAGATTTCCGGTCTGTTCGGTATAGAGGTCGGCGATCTCCTCGTAGGAGCGCACACCATCGAAGAGCGTAGCGAGGTTCCATTGGGCGATCGGGAAGCGGAACAACTCCCCCCTTTCACGAATAAGGACCGCCATGATGGGCTCGCCGTCGAGCAGGTCTTCGCGCGTTACCAGATCCGGATCGAGGCGCGGCGGACGGCCCCGAGCGACCCTGGCGCTGGGAATATCAGGAAGGGCAGCGTCGAGCGCTTCGCTAAGATTCATCGCGCCAGCCGCACCTGCATGGTCATGCCGGGCTTGAGCAGCGGCGACGGATGTTCGACGGCACCGATCACCTGGACACTGCCGCTGGCCGGGTCGACGACCGGGCTGACGCGCAAAATGCGTCCGGGTTGATGGAGACCGGGGAAATCGGCGGTCGTGATATCAAGCAGTGCGCCCCTGGTAAACGAGGCCATCACAGATTCGGGCACGGTGAAGAGCACGCGCAGTGGCGCCTGCGCAGTAACCCAGAAGAGCACGTCGCCGGCTTTCACCTCCTGCGCGGGGCGAACCGAGCTGCGGCCAACCACTCCCGAAAACGGCGCAACGATGCGGGACTGCTCAAGCTCCAGGTTCGCCGTATTCAGTTGTGCCTCCGCAGCGGCTTGCTCGCTCTTGTAGCGAGTCACTTCAGCTGCAGTCTCGTCCACCTTGTATTTGGCGGTCTCCCAGTTCTCTTCGCTGATGATCTTGTCGGCGCGCATCGCGTCGGCGCGGCGAAGATCCGATTTGGCGCTCGATTCCTCCGCCTCCCACTCGTTCACCTGCGCCTGGGCAGAGGCGATGCGGGCGCGTTCCGCATCAACAGTGGAGCGCATCAGTCGATCGTCAAGGGCAGCAAGAATCTGGCCTTTCTTAACGTGGTCGCCAATCTGGACTGAGATTTCGACGATGCGGCCGTTGCGCTCGGCTGCAACGTCGGCCTGCTGTTCTGCGACAAGTGGGCCCGAGGTCGAAAATGATTTTGGATCAAGCGCTGCGGATTGCGTAAGCGCGGGGGCGGGCGCTGTTGCCGCTGGCGCGGGTGTCGCAGGCGTGGCTGATGGCGGCGCGGCCGTTTCGGCAGCAGCGGCTGACGCGGGGGGATGCCCGTCGCATGCAGACAAGCAGATGAGGCAAGGCATCAGCACCAGGGCGACAAGACAAAGATGATTGCGAGAGACCGAGCAGTTCATAGGCATCACCAGCCGATCCAATCCCAGAGAGTTTGCCAGGCCCAGAGGGCTGGGGCGCGCAGCAGCACGTAGCCGGCAGGGCGCCAGCCGATAAAAATCTTGGCGCGGCCGCTCATGCCGGCGCGCAGCACCGCGTCCGCATTCGAAACGGGAACCTCCGCCGTGATGGTGCGCACGCCGTCCGCCGCCTGCGCTTCGGGACTCACGATGGAAACATTGTTGTGCCATGTGCGCTGCGGATAGCTGTCAAGCTTGATGGCCGCGGCTTGACCAGACTGCAACAGTGCAGCATCCCGCTCGGGAACCGCGATGCGGAAAACAGCGGAGTCGAGATCGAGCACTTGCGCAAACGACGCGCCTGCGTCGAGATGCTTGCCGGCTGCGCTCTGCAGATCGGGGGTGACAACAATGCCCGCGCTGGGCGAGCGCAGCTCAGCGTTTTGCATGCGCGCGCGCGCCCGATCGACTTCCGTGCGTAGAAATTCAACCTGGGCCCGGTCGGCCCCCGATTGCGCATTGCCGTGGGACAAGTCGTCTTCCATGGCGAGGGACGCCTGCTGATATTTCGCCTCGGTCGAAGCTAGATCGGTGCGCCATTCCCAGTCGTTCATCGAGCCCAGAACATCGCCGGCTGCGACCCGCTGGCCCTCGTGCGCGAAGACTTTATCGACGTTGCCGTCAACAGGCGCGGTGATGGTAATCAGGTGCTGCGGGGCAACCACCGCCTCTCCTGTGACGCGCATCGGCAGCGGAACGAAGATGAGGATGAGGATGACCGCCGCGGCAATGGCTGCGGTCACCAGGCGGCGGCTCTGCGATGTGCGCAGCAGAGCCGACTTCTTCTGCATCAGCGGTTCGAGAAGGCTGATGAGCGGCACTTCGCGGTAGAGCAGCGCATTGCGGATGGCGACGGTCGCCTGCCCGGAGAGGACCTTGATCATCTCCGTGTGCGGCAGGTCAAGAAAGTCCGGCTGGCTGCTCTCGTACAGCAGCAGGCCGACGCGGCCCTGGTCGTCGTTGAGAGGAAGCGAATAGAGAGCGCGATACCCGGACTCTTCGAAATGATGAGCGACAGCGGCAGGAAGGGCTGCCTTCTCTTCGTCGGATTCGTCGTGCCAGCGCAGGTGCAGCGCATCGGGTTGCGTCGAGAGCCATTGCACCAGTTCGTTGACGCGCTCGACGGCCGCGTCGCCCATGGGCAGGCTCGCCATTCCCGAGACCGCCTTAAGCTGCAGCCGACCGCGATTGTCGAGCGCGATGGCGCACAGCTCGTAGGGCAAAACGTTCTGCGGACTGTTGACAATGATCTGCAGCAGGCGATCGAGGCGCAGCGTCGAAGTGATTTCGGAGCTGACGTGAACCAGCGCTTCGAGAATGGCGAGCTTGCGCTCGGCGTGCATGAGGCTGGCGTTCTTGAGCGCGCTGCTCACCGTCTCTGCCATCGAGGAGAGGAAGAACAAATCGTCTTCGTCGAAAGGGTGCCCCTCGCGATTGACGGCTTCTATGACGCCGACTTCGGCTTCGTCCTGAATGAGAGGGACGATCAGCACATTGGTGATGGGGAAATCCGTAGCGACGCCCTGATTGCGCAGTGTCAGGCGCTCGTCGTCAGGATCGTCGATGAGCAGCGGCTCGCCCTCCTCGGCCATGTCGGCGACGTATCCGTCGCCGGGCGCCTGCGTCATGCCGGCTTCAATCGTGTCGTCGGTCCCGCTCGTGGAGACCAGACGCAACGCCCCACCATCGAAGAGCCAGAGATGCACCGCCTGGCACGGCAGCATGGCGATTGCCTTGACCGGGATCATCTCGGTGACCGCGTCGAGCTCGAGAGTGGAGTTGAGAGACTTCTCCAGATCGTAGAGCTGCGACATGCGATGAACAGAGTCGAGCAGCTCCTGGCGCTGTTGTTCCCCCGATTCCGCAGCCAGGATGGCAGGTGCAGCCAATTGCACAATCGGTGCGAGCTCATCGATTTGTTCGGCGGTCAGGACCGTCGAGAACGTCACCACCTCAAGAATGCCGATCAATTGCGCATCGTTCAGCAGCGGAACGTAGCCGAGCGACACGATGGAGCGCGTGACATGCAGGTGCGCGTACTCTTCGCGGCGCAGGCTTGAGCCTGGGTAGAGGACCACCTGGGGCGAGTCTTCGAGAAGAGGCGCGATCAGCCCCGCAGAATCCTGAAGGCCGGTTTGCTCAACCGAGATCTCTCCCGCAACGCCAAGCACAACCCACGTCGCGTCCTCCTCGGTGGTCCCAAGGCGGTGAAGCACGCAGGCTGAGTCGCTGATCGTCTCGGCGATGGCAGAGGTGATCAGCGACGCGCGCGCTGCCGTATCCGGCGCTGCCAAAAGCAGCGTGCCGACCTCGAGAGCCGCGTCGTTGAGTGGGGAAATCATCGGATATTACACCGATCTGAAAACACCGCTTGACAATGGGTTAAGGGGGTCTTGATTCTGAAGTAGTTGGAGATTAACAAGCGAAATTCTTGATGTAAAGCAAAATCCTGGCTGACGATTGGGGATGAAGTGGACCTGGACATACGGGAAAGCGGGACAATCTGCACCATCAAATTGAAGGGACGGCTGGTGAGCGGAGAGCCCGTCAACCAATTTGAAAGCGCCTTTCAATCGGCCCTCGATAGCGGACACATCTACCTGATTCTCAACATGGAAGAGCTGCCATACCTGGATTCGTCCGGCATCGGTTCGATCGTGAATGCGCTCCGCATCGCGTCGAAATTCGGCGGTACGGCGAAACTCGTCAAGCCGACTTCTTTCGTCTCCAAGACATTCAAGATGGTGGGGATCCTGGGCCTGTTCAGCGTCTATGAAACCGAAGCGGAAGCCGTTGCTTCCTGCCCCGCGTAAGCCGGAACGAACGTTGAGACTCTATCGCACAAATCATGGCCAATATGCGGAGCACGATGGGCAGTTTTATCGTGTGCCCGAGAAGAGTTGGGATGCCCTGGTCGCGCATCCCCATTTGCACGCCTACCTGCTGGGCCTTTCTGCGGCCGGCGACGTTGCGGAGGAGTTTGCGGAGGCGAAGATTGAAGCCCCGGTCGTGAGCCAGGAAGTATGGGCTGCCGGGGTCACCTACTATCGCAGCCGCGATGCGCGCATGGAAGAGTCGAAGGACGCCGGAGGCGGCACATTTTACGATCGCGTCTACTCCGCCGAGCGGCCTGAGCTGTTCTTCAAGTCGATGCCGGCGCGCGTCGTGGGGCATGGCGCGAAGGTGCGCATACGGCGCGATGCGGCGTGGTCGGTCCCGGAGCCGGAGCTGACGCTGCTCATCAATCCCCACGGAAAAATCATCGGGTACACAGCGGGCAATGATATGAGCTCGCGCGACATTGAGGGCGAGAATCCCCTGTATCTGCCCCAGGCCAAGGTGTACGACGGCAGCTGTGCGCTGGGACCGTGCGTGCTGGTCAGCGAAGAGCCCATTCCCGCTTCGACGCCGATCGAAGTGGGAATCGTGCGCGGCGGGAAGATGGTGTTTGCAGGCTCGACAACGCTGGCTGAACTCAAGCGAAAGCCCGAGTTGCTCGCCGAGTATCTATTCCGCGAAAACAGCTTTCCGCATGGATGCTACCTGATGACGGGCACAGGCGTCGTGCCGCCCGACTCCTTCACGCTTGAGGTCGGCGACGAAATCCGCATCACCATAGGCTCGATCGGGACGCTGATCAACACCGTCGAGCGCCGCAGCTAATGCCCTGGGTCGGAATACGCAACAAAAAGTTGGCTGTCATCCTGAGCGAACGGGGCCCCAGGCGTAGTTCAGCCTGGGGGTGGTGAGCCGAAGGATCTGCGGTTGTTCTTCAAACCCCGCACGAAGGAAGCAAGTATCTAACTGACAGCGTTCCGCGAGCTGCTTCCGTCAATGCGCCGAAGAATCCCGAGCGGGTTGCCGTTCTTGAGCTCATCCGGCAGTGCCGAATCTGGAAATCCCTGGTAGCAGAAGGGCCGCGCGAACCGGAAGATCGCCTGGCTGCCAACCGATGTGGAGCGCCCGTCGGACGTCGCCGGCCACGGGCCGCCATGCACCATCGCATCACACAACTCAACGCCGGTGGGAAAGCCGTTGAAGATGAGCCGCCCCACTTTGGATTCAAGAATCGCGATAAGCTCACAATGCGCGGCAAGATCCTCTTCCGTGCCGTGGACCGACGCGGTCAGGTGTCCTTCAAGCGAACGCGCCACCGCCAGCAGCTCCTCCGGCGTGGAGTAGTTCAGCAGCAGCGTGTTGGGACCGAACACTTCTTCCGCGAGCGATGGATTGCCAAGCAGCGAAGCCACATCCGATTGATAGAGCGCGACAGGCTGGATCGACACTGGGCCGTCAGCGGATCGCGATTGCGCGGCCAGAACAAGATCCTCTTCGTGTGCGCGCGCCTGCAACGTTGAAGCGTATTTCTCCGCAATTCCCTTGGTGAGCAGCGTTTGCGGCTCCATCTTCAACACGCCTTCTCGCAGCTCGGTCGAGAACGAATCGGACTCCGCAACCGGCGGCACAAACACCAGCCCGGGCTTCGTGCACATCTGTCCCGCGCCGAGGGTGAAGGAGTTCAGCAGACCCGCCGAAATAGCCGCGGAGCGACTCCGCATCGCCCCAGGAAGAACGAAGACTGGATTGGTGCTTCCCATCTCTGCGTAAACGGGGATGGGAACCGGACGAGCCGCAGCCAGCTTCATCAGCGCCCTGCCGCCTGCCAGCGACCCCGTAAACCCGACAGCCTTGATGGCGGCATGCGAAACCAGCCGCGAGCCGACTTCAATGCCCGCATCGAAGAGCAGCGAGAAAACGCCTTCGGGCAGGCCGCAGGCGCGAACAGCCTCGCGAATCGCCACGCCCGCGAGCTCGCTGGTGCCGGGATGCGCGGGGTGCGCCTTGACAACGACAGGATTGCCGGCCGCGAGCGCAGAGGCCGTGTCTCCGCCCGCAACCGAAAACGCAAGCGGAAAATTACTCGCTCCAAAAACCGCAACCGGGCCAAGCGGCTTGAGCATGGAGCGGATGTCGGGCCGCGGCGCAGGCTTGCGATCGGGCAGAGCCGGATCAATGCGCGCGTCCACCCATGAGCCTTCTTCGACCAGCGCGGCAAACAGACGCATCTGGTTCGCAGTGCGCGCGAGCTCGCCACGCAAACGCACCTCAGTCAGTCCAGATTCGCGGCGGCTGCGATCGACAAGCTCATCGGCGTTGCCTTCCAGATTCGTCGCAATCGTGCGCAACAATCGCGCTTTCTCTCGACCCGCAAGAGCGCCATAGATCGGAAAAGCCGCGTCGGCGAGTTGGACCGCGCGCTCGATCTCGTCGCTGCTCGATCCAAAGTAAGCTGGCTCGAGCCGTTCGCCGGTCGCAGGATCGATGCCGTAAAAACCCGTGCCGGTTTGCGCGCCCGTTTCGAATCCGATAAGGGAGAGACCGTGAAGCGGCAAGATGACCTCTTTCAAGAATGAAAAATGAGCCCTGGGTGAGTCGTCTTAGAAATCGTGGTGTTTGTCGACGAAGGACACGACACTGGCGGCAATCTCAGTGCGCGGCGGTGCATTTGGATCTCCCCCAATCGCGGCCTCCGTGCGCGCCCGCAGTTTGGAGACGACCGTCCAGTTGTCCTTTTTGGGACGGTCGTCAAACCACGGCGGAAGCGGCATGCAGAGATAGTCAGAGAGCGCCTGAGCATACCCCTCGTAGAGTGCGCGCATATCCCGCAAGCGCTCGTAGGAATTGCCGTCGCGGCAGACGCTGACGCCTGCCTGGCAGAGCATGCCGTAGAGCTGGTCGTAGCTTTCGCGGGGAAGGCGGTCGGGTTGGTCGGTCACCGGCTGCAATCCAAAAATTTGCGACAAGTCGACGATGGCGTGGCGCGCCATGACGAAGGTCAGTTGCGCCTGGCGCGCCTCGTGGCCTTCAACCCCCGCAATCAGCAGGGCCGAAGTATCGAGAATCGCGGTGAGCGATCCGATCCAGCTTTGATTGTTGTGCTGCGAGCGGAAGTAGCAGAGCAGCGGATACGAGATGTGACTCTCAAGCAGCTCAGCGGACCACCGCTCCCACTCCATCAGCAGAACAGACAACGCCTGATCCGCGCCCTCGTGCGAGTGGCGGCGCATCAGTTCCGCCGCTGTCGGCGGTGACCCCGCGCGCGCGTCGAGCAGAGCAATGCTGACTTCGCGGCGCGAGAAGGCGCTGTAGAGCACGGGAAAGTAGCCCATCACCACGGCCAGAAAGCCCAGGCCCGTCCCGGACTCAAGAATGACCAGCTCCCTCGACCAACGGCTCGCGGGAAGAACATCGCCCAGGCCGAGCGTGAACAGCGTGGTCCCGCTGACGTACAGATCGGAACGGAATCCCGTGCCCTGCGTGGGGTCAGTGAATGGGCTGCCCAGCGCATAGAAGATGAGCGCAAAGCCGACGACCATGACTCCTGCCCACACCACCAGCAGCAGGATCAGCGACATGGGCCCGTAATAGCTGAAGACCGATTCGCGCTTGCGAACATCGCGGATATGCCGGGAAAGGCTCGCCCACGGGCCCCAGGTCACGATGTAAAACAAGCGCGTGATGCGAAAGCGTCCGACCGCGCGGCGGGGCAAGATGATGGTCTGGAAGGCATCGAACAGCACCCCGAAGAGGCAGAAAATGCCGGCAAGAAACAGAACGGTGTGCATCCAGCCTCCTTTCCCCCGTGCGCGCTGTCTGCGCAATGACAGTATCGTAACGGAATTGTCGTGAATGGGGGATACCACGAACCCCAAGGCGCGCAAGCGCCGGCCCGGCACCGCCACGTCGCGGACCGCACACCCTTCTCCGCGCATGCGAGAACAGAGTCAGGGCACGACTTCAGTCGTGCCGTAAACTCCGCCAAAAAATGCTCAGGGCTTTAGCCCTGGAAAAATGCACCTGGGGCACCACGACCCCCAAGGCGCGCAAGCCCCAGCCGGCCCCAACCGCAGGTGGAGTCACCATCCGTTAAAGTTGAGGCATGAGCCCTCCGATCGCACGCGTCTCCGCAGGTCGACCCGGCTCGCCTCTCCGCCCCCAGTGGACGATCTTCTGGATCGCGCTCGCCGTCCGCATCGCCTACATCGGCCTGGCGCACATGGTCCGCATACATCCCGCCGAAGATCACTTCGCCTTCGGCTATGAGATGGGCCGCATTGGCCGCGCGCTGGCCACCGGGCGCGGCTACGCCGATCCGTTTCATGGACACACTGGCCCAACCGCCTGGGTCACGCCGCTCTTCCCGCTCATCCTCGGCGCCATCTTCAAGATCTTCGGCGTGTATTCACGCGCGTCTGCGTGGGCGGTGCTTTCATTTGACAGCCTGCTCAACGCGCTGATGATTCCGCTGATCTGGGAGATCGGCGAGCGCTGCTTCAATCTGCGCGTCGCCCGCTGGTCCGCGTGGATCTGGGCGCTCTATCCGGCGGCCATGCAATACGCGGTGAAGTGGGTGTGGGAGATGACGCTCACGGCCTTCCTCTTCCAGGTGGCCTTGGTCATCGCGCTCCGCGTGGGGCGCGCAGGCAACCAGCCCGGCGACGGACCAACCTGGGCTCGATGGCTCGGCTTTGGCCTGGTGTGGGGCCTCATGGCACTCTCCAATCCCGGATTGCTGTTGTTCCTGCCGGTATGCGGCGTCTGGATGCTCGCCCGCAGCGGCGCCGCCTGGAGCCGCGACTTGCCCAAAGCGATCGCGGCGGGAATCCTTTTTCTCGCAGTGATTGCACCGTGGGCCTGGAGAAATCAGCACGTCTTTCACGCATCGGTCCCCTTCCGCAGCAACTTCGGTCTCGAGCTCTACCTGGGCAACGGCCCAGGAGCCCAGGGATATCTGATGGAGTTCGAGCATCCCTCAAAGGACGCCGCCCAGTTTGCCCTCTACCAAAGCATGGGCGAGCTGCCCTATGTCGCCTGGCGCGGCGGCGAGGCCAAACAACTCATCCGGGCCGACTGGCCGCGGTTTCTCAAGCTTTGCCTCATCCGCATCTATTTCTACTGGTTTGGCGTGCCGAACCCCGCCGGACACCCAGCCGAAGACTTTTTCCGCGGTCTGAACTACGGCCTCGCGAGCCTCACGGGGATCATCGGGCTGATCGTCGCAGTGCGCCGAAAGGTTCCCGCCGCCGGCCTGTTTGCCGCGGCGTTCCTGCTCCTCCCCGCGGCCTATTACATCGTCACCGCCCATGCGCGCTTCCGTCACCCGCTTGAGCCTCTCATGACCCTGTTGGCGGTCTACCTCTTCCAGCAATCCGAAAAGCGCTGGGGATTCACACTCCCCGGCCTCCGGCGGCTCTGGCCGGCCGGGTGAAGGTCCAATCGGCCGTCGGCACGATGGTGCCTGCGTGAGATCTCGCTTTTCGGGTTTCTTCGGAGGGAGCAGCGGCCTTCAGGCCGCTTGAAAGGCGTATAGCAGAGGGGCGGCTTTAGCCGCGGGCCTCACACACACAGAGCTCTCGGCCTCAAGAAGCCCGGAAAATCTCATAGAAGCGATGGCAATGAGTCAGGGCCCGACTTCCAGTCGGGCCGCAAAAGTCACTTCTTATGAAGCTGGGCTTCAGCCCATGAGGGATGGTTCCTTCTTAGTTCGGCTCTCTCCTCAAAGGACTGTAAAAGAAGAAGCTAGTAGAATAAGGAGCAACAAAAATCCCGCCTGCCAGCGGGGTTGTTGTGTTCCGGTTTGGGTGGCACTCAAATCATCGTAACGGCGTGCCCAAAAATGCAAGTTTCTGAATGAGAGCGTATGAGGAATCCAGACATTTGGTTGCCTGTTTGCGTCGGCATACTCACATTCGCGCTCGCGATCATGGGGGTTGTTGTGACGTTAATTCCCCCGTCGACAACACAGGCGAAAATCGCGTGGGGTGTGGCTTTTTTTGTTGTAGCGATTTTAGGTTGCATCTTGATTTGGTGGCAGGCTGAGCGCAGCGTTGACGCTCAACAGGAGCTGAAAAACGAGATCAAAAACAACAAGCCACCGACCGCTGAAGAGAACGCCAAAGCATTGCTGGCCCTTCAAGATGCGCGAGAAGTTCAGCAGCCGACAGCACCGAAACCTTTCAGTCCCAGGAAGCCGGATAAGTCTCTTTCGGTGCCTCCGCAGGTAGCACGATTCATGATCAACCAAACCCCCGAACCCTCGGATTCTTCAGAGTCACCGCACAAAACAAGAGTAGTTGTTCAAACAAATGAAGTCTTCCCATCTTTAAGGATTGCGGTCAAATGTGACGGGCCAATAACAAAGGGAAGCGGGGGTGCGAGTGGAATGTTCACAGGGATGAATCGGGGCGTCGTTAGCGGAGATGCCAATACTTTCGTGTACTCGTATCAATCAGGCACACCGCCCTTTGGACCCGGTAATCCTCTCATTTTCCATTTTTGGTCGAAGGACGAAATTCATTGTGAGCGGGTTGTCACTTTCTAGTGCGCCGAATTCAAACTGACCCACTACCAAACATTGCCTTACCGCCCAAAAACCGGTACACTACTCTAGTTTGGCGATTCCTGCCTGTCGCCGTGGAGCCTTGCGCTCGCCCGCAATTAAAGGGCTTGAGCGTACCAATCCCCGGCCCGGAAGTATCCGCCCGAGCTAATTTGGCCCGCAACCGTAAAGGCCAGAGCAATTTTGGAGAGCGCACCCGCGCGGGCGGGCCCTGCGCTGGAGGATTTATGTACGCTGTTATTCGAACCGGCGGTAAGCAATACCGGGTCGCTCCGGGCGATGTGGTCAAGATCGAAAGCGTCGTCTCCGCCGACAAGACCATCGAGTTCTCTGATGTGCTGGCCGTGAGCGGCGAAGCAGGCACGGTTGTCAAGCCGGCCGCAGCCACCGTGACCGCCGAGGTTGTCGGCGACGGCCGCGCCCAGAAGATCCTCGTCTTCCACCTCAAGCGCAAGAAGCAGTACAAGAAGATGCAGGGACACCGGCAAAATTTCACTGAAGTGCGCATCAAGGCCATCGAGGCCGACGGCGTCACCTATACCGCCGCCAGCTAAGGCAGCGACGAGATCACGAAGGGGATTCGGCAATGGCACATAAAAAAGGTGGAGGCAGCTCCACAAACGGACGCGATTCAAATGCACAGCGGCTCGGCGTCAAGGCCTTTGGCGGCCAGCTCGTCACCGGCGGCTCCATCATCATGCGGCAGCGCGGAACCCGCATCAAGCCCGGCGTCAACGTCGGCATCGGCTCGGACGACACCCTGTTTGCCAAGGTGTCAGGCCGCGTCAAGTTTCAGGACCGCGGCAATCGCGGCCGGTTTGCTTCGGTTGAACCGGTAGCAGCCGAGTAGTTTTCTTTGGTAGGACTGGCGGAAAAAGCCACGGCATTTGCCGTGGCTTTTCTGTTTGCGGATTAGGAATTAGTTGTAGGGGTTAGTTGTAGGGGTTAGTCGTTAGTAGACCCCGCTGATCCCTGACCCCTGTTCCCTGATCCCCTGATCCCTGATCCCCTGACCAAAAAGAACGGCCGGACCCTTTTGAGGTTCGGCCGTTGAATTGTGTGGAGGTTGCGAGGCGATTTTCTTATGTTTCTGACTGACGACTCTTCAGGTTGCGGCTGATGACCTTCTCAACCACATTTTCAACATCCGTAAGAAAGAAGCTGTTGGCAGGCTGCTGCACCGCGACCTGCGTGCCAGGGTGGCCGAGCGCCGAAGCAATCTCGTTCCAGCGGTAGATGGTGGAGTTGACCGGGACCACGACCGGCAGCCGAACCGGCTCTGGCAGAGCACAGTAGGCAACCCAGGTTCCCAGAGCAACCAGGATCACTGCCTCATACGCGAACTGCAGCGGCGAGGTGAGTGAAGCGAAACGCGAGATCAACGACACGGTGACGAAATCGTTGGCGGCCATCAGGCCAAAACCCAGCGAGATGCCGAACGAAAGATCGCGCACCGAAAGCCGCAGCGCGTTCATGCTCAGGCAGAGGAAACCCAGCAGGCAAAGTTCGAGCAGGCTGACCGAACGCATCAGCGCGATTGCGATGTCAGGGATAGCCATCAGGCCGCGGTGCGAGAAGGTGACGGTCGAGAAGGTCACGATCAACGAAACCAGGACCGCCCAGCGGAAGATCACGATGCCGAACTTCAGCAGGCCCGGAAGCGAAGAAAGCGCCGAACGAAAAACCTCAAGGCTGATGAAGTAGAGCAGAACCGCGCTGACCGCATACACCGGCCAGAAGCAGAAAAAGTATGCCTGCGCGCACAGTTGCTGCGTGTCAGGGTTCGCGGTGAGTTGTCCCGCCTGCCCCATGAGCAGGAGCGAAAAGATGGGTGTGGAAACGACTCGAATGGCCAGATAGGCGCCCATCGAAGGAAAACGACGATGGAGACCCTTCTTCCAAAACAGAAATCCGAGAGCAACAGAGAGGAAAAACTCCGTACCGCTCAGAATCGTCATTGCCAGTTGAGAGGACATAAGGGTTCTGTCACCATCCTGCGAACTCTCACAGAATAGCGCCGGAACCCGCGCATCTCAATGCAATTTGGGGGGATGCGGATGGCACTTTTGGGCCATACCCTGATGGAAGAGAATCAATGCTTCGGCGGGACGGGTGTGGCCGGGGGGCAGGTCGGCAGGCCCGGGGCGCAAAGCGGGATGGGGTTCGCCGCCGTCGCCGCCTGGTGGGTGGCGATTGGCGCAAGAGTGCTGGGGGCAAACGATGCGCCGGCAAAACCAACACAAACGACAGAGATGGCGAAGACGCGAATCGCGCGATCGATCATCAGTAACCTCTCATCCATCCGGAAGTGGGATAAAGGTACTCGTCCAGATGCCCATTCAGAGTACAGGATTGGTTACCTTACGTCCACAAAGTTGTGCACTTTAGTCCTGAGACCCGGCCTTTGATTACCAACGTCACATCTCATCCACAGCCCGTTCGGCCCGGAAAGAGAGTTCACGCCCCGCCTTCCACAGGCTGCGCCACACCGCTCGCGCGTGGTAAAATAAACCTAGCGCTGACCCGAGCAAAACCCCTCTGTTTCAAGCGGTTAATCCAAATCAGGCAGGGATTGAAACCAAGGGTTTTAGAGCCGCCCGGGAGCGAACACTTTGCGAAGGTATACCTATGGCGACTGACAGCACTCCCCTTCCCGACGCGAACGGCAGCTATACGGGCGAAAACATCCGGATCCTCGAAGGCCTTGAAGCCGTCCGGCTTCGTCCCGCCATGTACATCGGCTCGACCGGCGAGATGGGGTTGCACCACCTGGTCTACGAAGTGGTCGACAACTCGGTCGACGAAGCCCTTGCCGGCCACGCCAAAAAAGTCGACGTCACCATCCACGTCGATAATTCCATCACCGTGGTCGATGACGGACGCGGCATTCCCGTCGATATGATGGATACGCCGACCGGCGAACGCATGCCTGCCGTACAGGTGGTGCTGACCAAGCTGCACGCGGGCGGAAAGTTCGACGCATCGAACTACAAGGTTTCGGGCGGACTCCACGGCGTGGGCGTGAGCTGCGTCAACGCCCTCTCGCAGGAGTTCAACGTCGAGATCTGGCGCGACGGCCACACCTGGGAGATGGACTTCAGTTGCGGCGCGCCCACCAGCCTGCTGCGCAATGTGGGCGTGAGCAAGCGGCGCGGCACGCGGGTGCACTTTCTGCCCGACAAGTCCATCTTCACCGTCACCGAATACAACTACGACACCCTGGCGCAGCGCTTGCGCGAGCTGGCCTTCCTGAACAAGGGCCTGGAGATCACGCTCACCGACGAGCGCACCGCCGACGCCAAGACCGGCGAAGCGCGGCGCGCGGAGTTCAAGTATGCGGGCGGTATCGCCGAGTTTGTAAAGCATCTCAACCGCGGCAAGCAGGTGCTGCACGAGAAGCCGATCGTGATGGAAGCGATGCGCGACGGCGTCGAGATCGATATCGCGCTGCAATACAACGACAGCTACTCTGAGACCGTCTTCAGCTTCGCCAACAACATCAACACCGTCGACGGCGGCTCCCATCTGTCCGGTTTCAGGACCTCGCTGACGCGCACCATCAACGCCATCGGCCAGTCGCTTGGGCTGTTCAAAGACATGAAGGAAAACCTGAGCGGCGACGACGTGCGCGAGGGCTTGGTCGCCGTGGTCAGCGTGAAGCTGCCCCAGCCGCAGTTTGAAGGCCAGACCAAGGGCAAGCTGAACTCCGACATCGCCGGCATTGTGCAGGCCTTTGTCAACGAGAAGCTGGGCATGTTCCTCGAGCAGAACCCGCCCGTCGCCAAGCGCATCATCAACAAGGCGATTGAAGCGGCGCGCGCGCGCGAAGCAGCCCGCAAGGCGCGCGACCTGACGCGGCGCAAGGGCGCCCTGGACGGCGGCGGCTTGCCCGGCAAGCTGGCCGACTGTTCCGAACGCAATCCTGATCGCTGCGAACT
Organism: uncultured Acidobacteriaceae bacterium; assembly: GCA_963791505.1. Lineage (GTDB taxonomy): Bacteria > Acidobacteriota > Terriglobia > Terriglobales > Acidobacteriaceae > Telmatobacter. Next base: position 140,230 of record CAWBSV010000023.1, on the reverse strand, counting down.
CTACCTCGTCGAGGGCGAGAGCGCCGGCGGAACAGCCAAGCAGGGACGCGATCGCCGCTTCCAGGCGATTCTTCCCCTCAAGGGCAAAATCCTCAACGTTGAGAAGGCGCGCTACGACAAGATGCTCGGCCACGAAGAAATCCGCGCCATGATTACCGCGCTGGGCTGCGGCATCGGCAAAGACGACTTCGACGCCAGCAAGATTCGCTACGGCAAGATCATCCTCATGACCGACGCCGACGTCGACGGTTCGCACATCCGCACGCTGCTGCTGACTTTCTTCTTCCGCCACATGACCGAGCTGATCAAGCGCGACAACATCTACATTGCGCAGCCGCCGCTTTACAAGATCAAGAAGGGCCGCTTCGAGCAGTACATCAAAGACGATCGCGAGTTTGTGAAGGTGATGGTCAACCGCGCCTCCGAAGGCATGATCGTGCGCCACGGCGAAGCAGCCAGCCGCATCGAGGGCGCCGATCTGACGCGCTTCATGGGCACGCTCAATGAGTATCTCGGCTTTGTCGAGAAGGTCGACAAGCGCGTCCGCAACGAGAAGCTGACCGAGATGCTGGCGCGCGCCGAGCTGACCCATCGCGCCGACTTCGCCTCCAAAGCGGCAGTGCGTGTCCCGCCCAAGCTGGTCGCACTGCATAAAGAGCTGGTCGCCATGGCGGACGAGTTCCAGTTCAAGGTGAACAAGCCGGTTGAGGATGAAGAGCATCACACCTGGTCGATCTGCTTCACTGACTCGCAGGGCGCGACGCGCTGCATTGACTGGACGCTGGCTTCGAGCCCCGAGTTCCGTCAGATGATGTCCAAGTATTCGCTGATCAAGGAATTTCTCGAGCCGCCGTTCCTCATCGAGTTCGCAACCAAGGCAAGTGCAACTGCTGCCGAGGAAGCGGAAGAAGGCGACGCCGCGGCCGAAGGCGCTGAAGCGCAGGCTGAAACCAAGGCCGCCAAACGCGCTGCACGCATTCCCCGCGAGCCGGTGGAGAAGCAGACCGCACGCGAGCTGTTCGCCTATATCGTCGAGCAGGGCAAGAAGGAGTACCAGGTGCAGCGCTACAAGGGGCTGGGCGAGATGACCGCAACCCAGCTTTGGGAGACCACCATGGACCCCGAACGCCGCACGCTGCTGCAGGTCAAGCTCGAAGACATTGTCGAGACCAACGAGATCTTCACGACGCTGATGGGCGAAGACGTAGAAAAGCGCCGCAAGTTCATCGAAGACAATGCGCTGGATGTGAAGAACCTGGATATCTGATTCACGATCAGCCGATCATCATGGAATGAAAGACGCCCGCGGCCTGCGGGCGTTTTTTTTGCAAGGCCCTCGCACTGACCTCACTTGCCCTTCGGTGCTAACCTTCCCCTGAAGTCAAAACAGGAGGGAACCTGTGCGTAGTTTCTTGCGGTCCTTTGCAGTGCTTGGAGCAGCAATCGTCGTCAATCTCAACGTGGTGGGGCAGGCGCCAGAGCCCGTGAAAACTGCTGTCGTTTCATCGGCAGAGATCGATAATCCAGTCGCTGATCCGCGCGCCGTGGTCAGGGTCGGCAGGGTCGGCAATGCGCGCTTTACCGTGCTCACGCCGGAGCTGATCCGCATGGAGTGGGCGGCGGATGGGAAGTTTGAGGATCACGCTTCGTTTGTGTTTCTGAATCGGCGCATGCCGGTGCCGAAGTTCACGAGCGGAGTTTACTTCGAGGGTGGCACGGCCAACTTTCACCTTGAGACGGACGCACTCACGCTCGATTACGAGGTGGTCGGCGGAGCAGCAACCCCAGGAGAAAGGTTCCGAGCTGATAATCTCCACATCACCTTTAAAGTTGACGGCAAGCCAGTCATCTGGCATTACGGCGATAAGGATCCCGAAAACCTGCAAGGCACGACGCGCACCCTCGACGGGGCTCTGGGATCAAAGACGGTCGAGCCGATCGGGGAAGGCCTGATCTCGCGCTCCGGCTGGGCGCTGGTCGATGACTCGACGCGCCCGCTCTTCGACTCGGCGGACTTCAGCTTTAAAGAAGGCGAGAAGAGCCCGTGGCCGTGGGTGATCGAGCGTCCCACAGGCGACCGGCAGGATCTCTATTTCTTCGGCTATGGCCACGACTACAAGAAAGCCCTCGGCGATTATGTGCGCGTGGCCGGCCGCATCCCTCTGCCGCCGCGGTTTGCCTTCGGCGCGTGGTGGTCGCGCTACTGGGACTACAGCGATCAGGAACTCGACGAGCTCGTGAAGGGCTTCCACGAAAACGATGTGCCGCTCGACGTGTTTGTCATCGACATGGGCTGGCACACCAGCAAAGCGCAACTCACAGCCATGGGCGAGAAGGATCAGTCCGGCCATGATCTGGGCTGGTCGGGCTACACGTGGAACAAGATCCTCTTCCCCAATCCCGATGCGTTCCTTGCCAAGCTGCATGCAGAAGGCCTGAAGACCACGCTCAATCTGCATCCCGCATCGGGCATTGAGCCGTGGGAGACCGCGTATCCGGCGATGGCGAAGGCCATGGGCATCGATCCAGCCACGAAGAAGTACGTGCCCTTCCAGATCACGAACAAAAAGTTCGCGACCAATTACATGGACCTCGTGCATCATCCACTTGAGAAGCAGGGCATCGATTTCTGGTGGCTTGACTGGCAGCAGGAACAGAAGACCGAGATGCCGGGCGTGATGCCGACGTGGTGGCTGAATTACGTTCATTTCTCAGATCAGCAGCGCGAGGGGAAGCGGCCCTTGCTCTTTCATCGCTGGGGTGGGTTGGGCAACCATCGCTACCAGATCGGCTTTTCGGGCGACACAATCTCGGTATGGGACTCGCTCGCCTTTCAGCCCTGGTTCACCGCGACGGCGGCCAACGTGGGCTACGCCTACTGGAGCCACGACATCGGCGGCCACATGCCGGGCGCGGTTGAGCCCGAGCTCTTCACGCGCTGGGTCGAGTTCGGCGCATTCAGTCCGATCCTGCGCACGCATACAACCAAGAATCCTGAGTCGGAGCGGCGCATCTGGGCCTATCCCGAGCCCTATTCGTCGGTGCTGCGTTCGACGTTCCAACTGCGCTACGCGATGCAGCCCTACATCTACACCGAGGCGCGCCGCACCTATGATACCGGCGTCGCCTTCTTCCGTCCGCTCTACTACGACTGGCCTGAAGAGGCCGCTGCCTACGACAGCAAGGATGAGTATCTGTTCGGCGACAATCTGCTTGTCGCGCCGGTGATCGCGCTCGCGGACAAGAAGTCCGAGCTCGCGACGGAGAAAATCTGGCTGCCCGAGGGCGAGTGGATCGAGTGGCCAACGGGCAAGCATTTCACCGGGCCGGCGACGATCGATCGCAGCTTCAGCATCGACCAGACGCCGGTGTATGTGAAGGCTGGGACGATTGTGCCCATGCAGCCGCCGATGCGCTACACGGGGGAGAAGCCGGTCGATCCGCTGATTGTGAATGTGTGGCCGCTGAGCGACGGCAAGAGCTCGAGCTACTCGGTGTATGAGGACTCGGGTGTGTCGGTGCAATATCAGCACGGCGTGTTTGCGAAGACGCCGATCAAGGCGACGCAGACTAGTGACACGCTGCGCGTTGAGATCGGGGCGGTGCAGGGCAGCTATCCGGGCATGCGCACGGCGCGCGGGTTTGAGGTGCGGCTGCCGGCCGATTGGCCTCCTACGTCGGTGACCGTGAATGGTGTCGCTCTCAAGCATGCGGGGCCGACGGGTAAGGGTGGATGGTCGTTCGAAGGCAATACTCTGACAACCGTTATCCCAGTTCCCAGCGGCAGCGTCGCAAACAAAGTCACAGTCGAGGTCAAGCGCGCGCCCGGATTGACGGCGCGGCGCGGCGAACTGGATGGCTTTGCGGGCGCGATGACGCGGCTGCGCGGAGCCTATGACGCCATGCAGATCACCTGGCCGGTCTCTTCACCGCCTGACGTGCTGACGGAAGCCATGCAGACCGGTGACCGGCTGAGCTACTACCCCGAGCGCGCAGTCGAGGAGATCGCGCACTTCCACGAGTTGTTGCCCAAGGCACAGGCGAATCTGGCCGAGACCGATTCAACCTTTTCGAAGCATCTCGACGATTATCTGCAACGGCTGACGAAGAGCAACTGGCGCCCCGCGAATCTGGATGTCGATGCGGAGCGCAAGAAGCGGGCGGAGGCAGTGGCTCGGGCACATCAACAGGCGGACGAAGCCGACAAGTAGCCTCTGCTGCAAAACCAAGCGGGATGAGGCGATGAACCTCATCCCGTTTGTTATTTCTTCTCCGAGCAACACGATCCAATCGTCACCATCTGCGGGTGCTCCCATCCCGCCTTCGGATCAACCGAGTATCCTTCGGCATATTTGTCATGGTGCCGCACCCACGCCATGGTGTGCGCCAGGCCCGCTTCGTCGCGGCCCTTCGGCACCAGGTCGAGAAAGTTATACGTGCCGACCAGGATGTCCAGTCCCCGCGCATACGTCGAGTACGTATGGAAAACATTCCCGTCGGCATCTTTCGCAAAGACGCTGGCGCCGGGAAGTTCCTCGATGCCGGGCTTCGTCCTGGCGTAGTTGTATTCCATGTTGCTGTCGTTCATCTGCTCCGGCGTGAACGAGACATGGTAGTCGTAGTTGAAATCGGAGTTGAACGACGAGACCCACTGAAAGCGCCATCCCATGCGCTTTTTGAAAGTCTCAATCTCCGCAATCGGCGCATGCGAGATCACCGCAAAGGTCACATCGCGATTGGCAAGATGGATGGTCATGCCGTCGAAGTGATCGGCCAGATATGAGCAGCTCTTGCAGCCTTCGCTCCAGCCGGGCCCCATCATGAAATGGTAGACAGCAAGCTGGCTACGCTTGCCAAACAGTTCGCCGAGCGTCAGCTTGCCTTGCGGCCCTTCGAACTCGTAGCGCTTCTCGACGCGCTCCCAGGGCAGCTCGCGGCGCTGGCGGCTGAGCTCGTCGCGCTGGCGCGTGAACTCCTTTTCTTGGTCGAGGAATTTCTTGCGCGCTTCAACCCACTCAGCGTGGGAGACCACTTTCGCTTTGGTTTGATCCGCTGTCAATGTCGTCATGATGATCCTCCTGTGTGGGTGTGGGCGTGCCAATCGAAATCGGCCCTTTGCGCTTGATGAACAGGCCGGCGGCAAGGGCCGTCAGGCCGCCAGAGCCCGCCGTGCTGCCAACGATAATCGCTGTGGTCGCGAGACAAACGGGGCACATGGTTGATCCTCCTGGGGAACGCGATCGGGGATCTATCGCTTTTCTGCGGCTGCGCGGGTGCGATCGAGCAGCGACGTCCAGCCGTGCACGACGCCTCCGCGATGCTCTTCTGTAATGAAGCCGAGGGCCTGGTGATGAAACTTGATCAGCGTGGCTCCGTTGACTTCACTCAGGCGGTACTGAACATTGGATGCGAACGGGTACGACGCAAAAAGCGGGCCGACAATTTCAAGCAGCGTGGGGCGAATGATGGCCTTCACGTGTCCCCAGAAGTGACCGTTGTCGTTGCCAAGATCGCGATACCAGCGGCCGCCAGGCCAGGCTTCGAGCGTCATCGGCATGGGAGCGTGATCGCGGCCTTCATTGTGCGGACCCAGCTCTTCGAGAAGCGCTGCAAATGTGACTTCGAGCGAGGCATTCACATGCGTCTCCTGCGTGATGTTGAGGGTTAGGTCTTCGATGGTCAGGTCTTTGGTCATTGTCGAGTCTCCTTGAGGAATCTGGAATTGGGCTTCGCGGGTGTGTCTCAGGGCTTTTTCTTGTCGGGGATCGGGGCAGTAGCGGCGGCTCGTTCTGCGCGCTCCTTGATGCGATTGAGTTGATGGCTCCAATAACGCTCAAACTCGGCGGCCCAGATATGCAGCGGGCGGATCGCGTCGGCATTGGTGCGATAAAACTTCTGCCGTCCCTGGCAGCGCATGCGGACCAGGCCCACGTCATGCAGCACGCGGAGATGCTTCGAGACCGACGGCTGATTGAGTCCGAGGCTGTCGACGATGTCCCCGACCGGCCGCTCCTGTGGAGCGAGAAAGATGAGGATCTCGCGGCGCCGTGGCTCGGCAATGGCGTTGAAGGCGTCGGTGGTGGTAGCGGCTCGTGCCATGGAGAAAACATTACATTCCCATATAGGAATATGTCAAGCGAGAAAACATTCGGGTTTACAAATTTTTGGGAAGGGTGGGCCGGTGGGATACCATCCGGCGCAGTTGAACGATTTTTTGGGGAGGGATGCGTGACGGCCGAGCGAATGGATCGGAGAGGATTTTTGGCGGCGTGCGGCAAGGCGGGAATCACGTCGGCGCTGATGCCGGGGGTGCTGTACACGCTGGCGACGCAGGCCCAGACCGCAAACGCAAGTCAAGACGGGGGCGCTGCGAGCGGCCATGTGGAGTTGAAGAAGATCACGGCAGAGATGATCGACTGCGCGGCCGAGCTGGCCGGAGTCGGTCCCTTCAGCGACGAGCAAAAGAAGATGATGCTCGACGGGCTGAATGGACAGCGGGATGCGTATGCGGCGATTCGTGCAATGAAGATTGCGAACTCGGTTGCGCCGGCGTTTGTGTTTCATCCGGGCCCGGCGGGGGCCAAGCCGCCGGAAATTGACTGCGCATCGACACCAGCAAGTATGCCCTGGAGCGATTGCGGTGGGCCAGGCTGCGACTACTACTTAAAAGCTCCGAAGGCCATCGAGGACTTGGCATTCTCACCAATTACTGAGCTGAGTGCACTATTGAAATATGGGAAGGTTACTTCGCTCGGCCTCACCAAGATGTACCTAGCCCGCCTCAAGCGCTATGACTCAAGGCTGCATTTCGTCATCACGCTGACCGAGGAGCGCGCGCTCGCGCAGGCGAAGAAGGCAGATGAAGAAATCGCCGCGGGCCATTATCGTGGGCCGCTGCACGGCATTCCTTGGGGCGCGAAGGATCTACTGGCTGTGAAGGGCTACCCGACAACATGGGGTGCGGGCGGCTTCGAGCATCAGTCCTTTGACGAAGACGCGACCGTGGTGAAGCGCCTCGATGAAGCAGGCGCAGTATTAGTGGCGAAGTTCTCGCTGGGCGCGCTGGCCATGGGCGATAAATGGTTTGGCGGACGGACGCGCAATCCATGGAATCCAGAGTTGGGCTCGAGCGGCTCGTCCGCAGGATCGGCAAGCGCCGTCGCCGCAGGATGCGTAGCGTTCGCCATCGGCTCGGAGACGCTCGGCTCCATCAGCTCACCCTCCACGCGCTGCGGATGCACTGGCTTGCGCCCGACCTTCGGCCTGGTTCCGCGCACCGGCGCAATGGCGCTGAGCTGGACGATGGACAAGCTGGGCCCCATTGCGCGCAGCGTGGAAGATTGCGCGCTGGTTCTCGACGCGATTCACGGGCCCGACGGACACGACGCGTCTGTGCCCATGGCTGCGGCCGATTGGGTGCCATCTTATTCCTCCGACTGGAAGACTTTGAAGATCGGCTACCTGAAAAGCGAGTTCGATCCGCCCGAACCGCTCAAGCCGGCCGAACCCGCTAAAGATGAAACCGCCGAACAAAAGACAGCGCGCGAAAAGGGCGATCGCGAGGCACGCGAGTGGCGCGCCCGCCGCGACTACGACCGGCGCTTCCTGCTCGCAACCCTCGACAAGATGCGTGCGATGGGCGTGAATCTCATCCCCATCGAGTTGCCCAAGCTGCCGTATGACGCGATGGTGCCTTTACTCACTGCCGAAGCCGCCGCGGCCTTCGACGACCTCACCATGTCTGGCCGCGACAAGCTGCTCACCGAACAGGGACCAGAGGACTGGCCGAACGCCTTTCGCACGGCGCGGTTTTATCCGGCGGTTGAATATATTCAGGCCAACCGGGCGCGGACGCTGGCAGTGCAACAGGTGTCGGCATTATTTGAGAAGGTGGATGTGATCGTGACGCCCTCGACCGACACGCAGTTGATTGCGACCAACCTCACCGGGCATCCGGCGATCATTGTGCCCAATGGCCTGCGCGGCGCCGATGCCCCGAAGCCGCCGGCCATCGACGACGGCGATCACGATGATATCGGCGGGCCAGGCACGCCGGTGTCGCTGACGTTTCTCGGGGGGCATTTTCAGGAGGCAAAGGTGGCCGCGTTCGCCTCCGCCTACCAGAACGAAACCGGCTTCAACAAACTCCACCCGAAGTTGGATTGATCGTTCAAGCAATTACCATCAACTGCATGGCGCTGGTTGAGGTCGACGCAGTTTCGAAGAGCTACGCCCACCGCGCGGGATGGGCGACCGGACAGCGCACGGTCGCTGATGCTGTTTCGCTGACCCTCCACCGCGGCGAGACAGTCGGCCTGGTCGGAGAATCGGGATCCGGCAAGACCACGCTGGCGCGCATGATCCTTGGCCTGGTGAAGCCAACATCCGGCACAATCCGCGTGGAAGGAATCGATGTTGCGCGCGCGTCGGCTGCCGAAATGCAGCGCGTGCGGCGCGAGATGCAGCCGGTCTTTCAGGATCCGTACGCGGCGCTCAACCCACGCATGACGGTGCTCGAGATCGTCACCGAGCCCTTCCTGATTCACCATCGCGACACTGGAGTCAAGACGGATCGGGCGACATTGCGCGGCAAGGCTTTGGAGTTATTGGGCGCGGTCGGGCTCGAGGAATCGGCGCTCACGCGGCATCCGCATGAGTTCAGCGGCGGGCAGCGGCAGCGCATCAACATTGCCCGCGCGCTGGCGCTGCGGCCCAAGCTGCTGATTCTGGATGAGCCGGTCTCGGCGCTCGATGTCAGCGTGGGCGCGCAGATCGTGAACCTGCTGCGTCAGCTTCAGCGGACCACGGACTGACGTATCTGTTCATCTCGCACTCCATGCCGCTGGTGCGGTATCTGAGCACGCGCATCGCGGTCATGGAGAAGGGGCGGCTGGTTGAGATGGGCGACGCGGTGGAGATTTGCGAACGGCCGCAGGAGGCGTATACGCGGCAATTGCTGGCCGCGACGCCGGAACTGCCCGCACGCTGAAGAGGGGGCGGGAGGCTTTTTCAGCCTCCCGCCCCAATGTGATTCGCTGCCTCTTTGCCACGGGCCGCTGTCTGTTATTTAGGCGAGGTCGCCGGCGGCGGAGTGGTCGTCGTCGTGGGTGGCGTGGTTTGAGGAGTCGGAGCCGGCGTGGTCGTCGTCGGCGGCGGAGTGCTGGGTTGGCCTGAAGGCGTGGTCGGCACAATGGGCCGCGGGGCCGCGGGGTGCGGACCGCCAGGCATACCGGGGCGGGCCTGCGGCATCTGCATCTCCGACTGGCTAACCAGTTCCACATCGAAGATCAGATCTGCCTTGGCCGGAATGCCAGGATGCGCCGCGTCCGGTCCCGGGGCGGCCTTTGGCGCCGTACGCAAGCTGCCAGGGAATGAATAGGCGACGCTTGCCGCCAACCTTCATGCCATAGAAGCCTTGATCGAAGCCCGGAATCAGACGGCCGAAGCCCTGGGGAAACTTCATCGGCTGCGCATCGCCCATTTGCGGCTTGCCGTCGGGACCAAGGACGGGCTTGCCATCTTTGCCGACAACGGGCGCGCGGTGATCGTACGACGAGTCGAACTTGTAGCCGGTCGAGGCCAGCCAGCCCGTGTATTGGACTTCGTACATCTTGTTGGGCTCGGCATCGGCGCCTGTGCCCAGCTTGATGTCCTGATATTGCAGGCTGAAGGCGGTCTTCTTGATGCCGCGGACGGGCGGAATCCCCGCGGGAAGCTTGGCCGCCGTCGAGGTTGTTGTTGCCGCCTTGGGCGCAGTTGCGGTTGTGGGGGACTTCGCGGAGGTTTGGGCAAATGCTGTGGCGCTTAGAGCGGCCAAAGTCAGGATCAAAGCTTTGCAATTCATTGATACACGAAACTCCCTTTAATTCTTGTCGGAGTGTATCAGGCGAGGGTGTGGCGAGCGTGAATCGCGAAGGCGGCACGTCGAGCTAACTTTATGAATCTTTATGCGCCTTCCCGTAGATTGAAATATGGCTTCGTTTCTCCTCCATCTGTTGCGAATCTGCTGGCTCCCCGTGGCCTCGTTCTTTGCCGGCGTGTTGAACACCATTGCGGGTGGAGGGTCGTTTCTTTCTCTGCCCGCGCTGCTGGCCAGCACCACCGCGGCGGGCATTGGCGCTGTGACCGCACAGGCCACCAATACTGTCTCGCTGTGGCCCGGTCAATTGACGTCGCTGGTCGCCTTCCGCCAGCAACTGCGCACCTATGGATGGAAGCTGCTGCCGCTGGGAATTGCCTCAGGCGTGGGCGGCGAAATAGGCGGATGGCTGCTGCTGCATACCGGTAACAAGCGCTTTCGCGAGCTGTTGCCGTGGCTGCTTCTGTTCGCGGCGGTGATGTTTGTCCTGAGTTTCCCCTTGGGCAGTTGGCTCAAGAGTTTGTCCGGCGGGGAGCGTTATAACAAGTCGCTGCTCATCGGCATGGTAGTGGTGAGCGTCTACGTGGGCTACTTCGGCGCCGGCGGCGGCTTTCTGGCCATGGCGCTGTTTGGATTTTGCGGCGTGCATGACATCCATGAGATGAATGCGTTGAAAGTCCTGACAGCAGCCGTGTCGATTGGGATTCCAGCGATTACGTTCATCGTGGCGGGACGAGTGGCATGGCAGTTCTGCCTGGTCATGGCGATTCTGGCGGCGCTTGGCGGCTACCTGGGCGCGCACTATAGCCGCAAAGTGAACCAGAAGGTGATGCGCTGGGCGGTCGCGGTGATCGGGTTTGCGACGGCGGGGTATTTCTTTCTGCAAAATGCGCTGCAGCACCCTTAGCCGGCGAGCATGGCTGCAAGCAGCGCGGCGCGTGGCGCAAGATGTTCGATCAAAACTGACTCGTGCGCGGCGTGGGCGCCTTCGCCCACTGCGCCCATTCCATCTAGGGTCGGAATTCCCAGGGCTGAAGTGAAGTTTCCGTCAGAAGCGCCGCCGGTAGACGCTTCTTTGAGCTGAATGCCGAGTTCCGCAGCGAGAGCCTTTGCGTGATGAAAGAGCTGAACCGTGCCGCGGGTGCGCTCCATGGGCGGGCGGTTGACGCCGCCGGACACGATCAGCTTGCAGCGCTTGTCGGTGGCCTTGAGCGCAGCAAACTTTCGCTCGATGCGCGAGCCGTCCGCCTTCCGCGCGATGCGGACATCCACCTCGGCCCAGGCGTGCGCGGGGATCACGTTGGTTTTGGTTCCTCCGCCGGCAACGGTGACGCTGACTGTGAGGCCGCGCTTCAGATCGGTCCAACTGTTGATTGTCGGGATGAGGCGGGCGAGTTCGGCAAGGGCGCTCGCGCCTTTCTCGTAGTCGACGCCCGCATGCGCGGCGACTCCCTCCACGTCAATGCGCCAGTTACCAGTACCCTTGCGAGCGGTTTTGTAGGCGAGCATCTGGGCGGGCTCGAGAACGTAGACGGCGGACGATTCGGCGGCGAGTTTTTCCGTAATTGGACGCGATACGGCGGATCCCACCTCTTCATCGCTGTTCAGTAGCAGGGTCACGGGGCGGCTGAGAAGGCCGGCTTCGGTCAGCATTTCGATCGCAGTGAAGGCCATGGCAACACCCACCTTCATGTCGAGAGTGCCGGGCCCCCAAAGGCGGCCGTCGCCGGTGCGGCAGGGCATGGATTTGAGTGTGCCCAGCGGCCAGACGGTGTCGAGATGCCCAAGCAGCAGAATGGGCTTGGCACCGCCGGAGGCCCCGGGGCCAAAACGGGCTTCGAGAATGTCGCCAAAGTGCTTTTGCTTGTGGATCTTAACGCGGCCGCCTAGGAACCTGGCGTGCGCTGCTGCGAGAGCGACACAGGCATCCACCCCGGCCTTGTCGCTCGATGGAGACTCAACGCGGACAAGGCGGCAGGCGAGGTCGATCAGGCCGGATTGCTTACGCCGCGCACCGGCCAGAAGCGCTCGCATGGGGATAACGGAGGTAGGGTTAACCATTGAATAACCTCTCCAGGTTACTTCTTCGAGGGGCGGCGAACGACTGGGCGACGCAACTGATTCTACGACCGTTAGGAGGGTTCGCAGTCGTTTTGGACGACATATCCTCAGAATTACGGGTGGTGTGGAAAACGCACACTGTGGCGAAAATGCCACACTACCCAGGACCCTATTTATCGTCTAATCTTATGGATGCGCCCAGTCGCAGGCTCCGGGCGAGATGTCAGGCCGTTGGAGTGTATTGATTGGCAAGTCCAGCCCACCTGGAACAGACGATTGCATCGCCGCTAGAGTTTTCCGGAATTGGACTTCATTCCGGCGCTCCCGTCACCATGCGGCTCTTACCGGCCCCGGCCGGCTCGGGCATCGTCTTCCGGCGCACCGACCTCGACAACTTTGAAATTCCCGCCAACGGCCGCAATGTGGCCAAGGTCAGCTACGCGACCAGCTTGATGCGGCAAGGCGTTCTGATCTCGACCACGGAGCATTTGTTATCCGCCCTGGTGGGCATGGGCGTCGACAACGTCATCATCGAACTGGACAACCTGGAGCTGCCGATTTTGGATGGCAGCGCGATGCCGTATGTGCGGCATTTCTGGATGCGGGGATTCGCAGCCAGCGACGGAGACGGGAAACCATCCGCGTGCTGCGACCGGTCGAGGTGCGCGAAGGCGAAAAGTTTATCGGTGTCTATCCGGGATCGGGTTACAGCATTCGCTACACCATCGACTTTCCAGCACCGATCGGTCGACAGAGCACCAGCATCGATCTGGCCGCGGAGACCTATGGCGACTTCATCTCCCCGGCAAGAACGTTTGGCTACAAGGCCGATGAGAAGCGGCTGCGCGATATGGGCTTGATCCGCGGGGCGAATGAGGGCAATGCAATCGTTCTTGGACCAAAGGGTCCCCAAAATGGACCTCTGCGCTTCAACGATGAATATGTGCGGCACAAGGTACTCGACCTGATCGGGGATCTGGCCTTGGCCGGCAAGCGCATTGAAGGTCACGTGGTCGCGGAACGAGCGGGCCACGCCATGCATACCGCATTGGTGTCACGGCTGCTCAAAGACCGCTCGGCGTGGGAACTGGCGCATGTGCCGGTTGCCGCGGAGCCAGTGGCGGATCGCGTCGCAACCCTGCAAGGCGCGGCATTGCCCAACCCCGCGCTCATGGGCGCGTAAGAATCTCGTCTCGCAAGTCAAACCAAAACAAAATGCGCGGCCAAGTTACCTGAGGGGAACCCGTGGCTATTTCGCGCATTCGGCGAGAGTTCGCTGGATATAAACTAGGCATATATCCGATCGCGCAATCTGTTTCTTCAAGCACTTCACCGTTGAATCAGGAACACGAGGCACAAGTTTCAATGAGTTCTGCTGCGTCTTCAACCTTGAGAACGCCTCTGCTGCTGCTGGCTGCCGCCAATCTGGGCGTTCTGGGCATGCGGCTCTGGCCGTGGCCTGAAATTATGAATCTGCCAGGGAATGGAACCGTGGGGTTTGACCCGGCGATCATTCTCATCGTGTACATGGGGCTTATTTATTGGATCAACTCCGGGGCCAAGCCTCCCTTTCTGAAGGCGCTCTCGATTGCGGCGATCATGGGGCTGCCCGCCGGGATTCTTCTGGCCGGCTATGTTTATCTTGAAGTTCAGCCGATCGTGCATCCGCCGATTTTGCAGCCAGGTCTGTTGGCGGCTGCCGCCGTGTTTTGCGCGATTGGCGGATTGCGCGGCTCAAAGGTGGAAGGCAATGCCGGAATGGGAATGATCTGCGGAACGTGGGCGGCGATGGTCGGCTCGCTGATTGGCTGCGGCGCCGTGCTGGCAGCAATGTATGTGGCCGGCGCACCGCCTGAAGTTCAGGATCCCTGGAAGCAGTACCAGGGCCTGGCCATCGGCAACACTGAAACGCAGGCGCTGGTGCACTCGCTGAACATGGCCACCGAGTTTCTCTTGATGGGCCCGCTTGTCGGTGGCGTGCTGGGATTGGTCTTCGCCTTCTTCGGCCAGAGTCAAAAGGGCTGACGCACCAGAGCTAAAACAAGATACACATGGGCGACGGACAATCGAAGTTTTTGCCCTTCTCGGCCAGCTTGCCGGTTTCCGGATCGCGCGCGAACACACTCACCCAGTTTGAATTCTGATTCGCGACCAGCATCCACCGTTCCGAGGGATCGAGAACGAAGTTGCGCGGGATCTTTCCGCCGCAGCTCGAACGGACGATGGGCGTCAATGCGCCTGTCTTAGCGTCGGCGTGAAAAGCGTAAATGAAATCAATGTCCCGATTCGCGAAGTAAACAAACTTGCCGTCCCTGGTGATCACAGTGTCGCAGGCGCGCGAGACACCATGTTCGCCTTCGGGAAGAAGATTGATGCGCGTGACCAGCGCGAGACTTCCATCAGCCTTGTTCCAGCTGAGAACGTCGACCGTGGAGTCGAGTTCGTTGACGCAATAGGCGGTGCGCCCGTTGGGATGGAAATGCAGGGTGCGGCATCCTGCTCCGGGCCGAGCGTTATACGTGCCGGCGGCCGTCAACAGGGGGGCAGCAACGTTGGCGCCTGGGCGCGATTGGTAGGCGCCGGACGATCCAACTTCCTTCACCCGCGCGGCATTGAGGCTGTAGATGTGAATACAGTCGCTTCCCAGATCGTTGATGTACGCAAACCGGTTGTCCGGCGAGAACGAAGCGAAGTGAGCGTGCGCGGCTTCCTGGCGATCGGCGACGGGACCGTGGCCGGCGTAGTGATCGGTCCACTGGGCGGGGCTGAGCGCGCCCTGATCGATGAGGAATGCGGCCGCGCTGCCGCCGCCGTAATCGGCTGAGAGAAGCAGATCGCCGAAATGATCGAGGGCGACATGGCACGTTCCCTTGCTGGCGGAATTCTGCGCGGAGAGTGGATGCAGTTGGTCGTGCTCGACGCGAAAGCTGGCAACCTCGCCGGTGGGTTTGCCCTTGAAGGACTCGACCTCAATGGCGGCATAGAGGATCCCGCGGTCCGGCGAGTAAGTGATCCAGTCAACATGGGAGAGCTGCGCGGCAATGCCAACGCGCGCCAGATCGCCGGTGGCCGGGTTCCAGTCGAAAGCAAGAATGCCCTGGTCAGAGTCAGAGGCAATGAAGATGCGCTTGCCGCCCGCCGCAGCGTGAGAGGGGGCGGCAGCAAGGGCGACAGTTGCAGCGGAGGTAGTCTTCATAAAATCACGGCGGCTCATGTTCATTTTTTTCATGACAGAAGCGATTGTCGCCGATGGGACGCGGGAGGCGCCAGTCGATCCGCGGCATCGACTGGCCGCGGTTGTCAGCGCTGCATGGTGAAGACGACGTTGATGCTGGTCTCGACTTCCACGGGCTGGCCGTCAAGCAGGTACGGCTTGTAGCGCCAGGTCTTGACCGCATCAAGAGCTGCCTGCTGCAGCATGGGCTGGCCGCTGACCACGCGCAGGTTTTCGATCGTGCCCGCTTTGGAGATGGTTGCAGCCAGGACGACGGTTCCCTGCACCCCCGCGGCTTTCGCAATGACCGGATACGTGGGCAGCGTCTTCTGCAGAATCATGGCTGCTTCGACGGTGGAGGGAACGCGGACGCGCGCAGGCACGTCGGGATGAACAAGCGGTGGCGAGCTGTGCTCGTGAAAAATTTCGCCTGTGCCGCTGGGGATGCCGGTCTCGTCGCCCATGTTGGGGACGCCGGGGGTTGGTGGACCATCCGGCTCGGTGTTGGCCGCGATCTGTGCGCCGATGATGGGCCGGACATAGAGCCGGATGGTGTCGACCTGGGGCGCGGATGTGATCGAATGCGCAGGCGCCGGTACCGGCGGCCGCGATGGAGGTGGCGGAGGTGCACACATCAGAAGTGGCATCGAGAGGCGAGGCAGAGCTTCCGGGTGGATCAGTGGAATCAGAATGAGCGCCATTAGGATGGTCCCGTTGACGCCGAGTGTTGCGATCATCCAAAAGCGGCTGCGGGTCTTAATCTTGCCGTTGGACTCGAAGGTGGAATCTTCAAACATGGTCTGCCTCCAGGGGATTTTGAATCAGCCGTTCCGCTGGAGACAGGAGGATTCTGCGCGCGAGTGGGCAATCGCCGCGCGCCCCGTTTAAGGCGGCGCGGCGCTTGGAAGCCCCGACTCGAGGTGCTTCAGTCCTCCGTTTGTCCAGATCGGAACCACTGTGCTTTTGTAGACACCGGTGCGGACAGAAGTGTTCCCGGATATGATTTCGTTAGAGCAACAGCGCCGTTGCATTTTTCTTGAGACACACTGATCGCTTGTCGTGCATTGACCTGGATAACGAGGATGCATCCAAGGATTGAGCCTATTTCAGATGCGAACCAAATTGAGGAAATGCGATGAGTGACGCTTCAAACTGGAAGTCTGCTTTTTATGCCGCGTACGTATCGAGCGGCCAGGCAATGGACACAGGCGAACCCGCCGCGGCTCTGTTTCGCCCGCGCATGGCCTACCTGAACCACCTGATCGCGAATCACATTCCTGCTTCCCGAAACATTCGCATTCTGGACCTGGCGTGCGGCGCCGGAGCGCTGCTCTACGCGCTCGGTCAGGCGGGGTATACCAACATCGCCGGCGTCGACGTTTCTGAGGAACAGATTGCGGTGGCGCAGCGAATTGGCATCAGCACCGCAAGATGCAATTCCCTGGAAGGGTTTCTGGCCGAGCAAAGCGCGGGGTCAGTGGACGTGGTGACCGCCATCGACATTTTTGAGCATTTGTCTCGTGCCGAGTTGATGGATGTCCTGGCGTCGATCCGGACGGTTCTGAAACCGGGAGGCCGATGCATCGCACATGTGCCGAACGCAGGGGGCCTGTTCGGCATGCAGATGCGCTTCGGTGATATCACGCACGAGCTTGCCTTCACTTCCACTTCCGCATCGCAGATCTTCCGGGTCATCGGCTTCAAAACAGTGAAATGCTTTGAAGACAGGCCGCAGGTCCATGGCCTGAAAAGCCTCGTCCGCAGGTTGCTCTGGGATGTCGGCACCGTACCGAGCCGAGTCCTGCTGCTTGCTGAAAGCGGTGAAAGTGGCGCGATTTTGTCGCGAAATATGATGATCGAAGCAACTCTGTAAGCTTCAATCCCATCCCGTTTGCGCGCCTGCCATCTCATCGAGAGAGAGCAGCCTGCGCCTGCGGGAACCGCTGCTCCTGCAGGCCTGTTCCCGAAAGGGACTGCGTGCGCTACACTCCAATGGACCAATGAAGCCATGTTGGAGACGCAATGAAATTGCTTTGCTTGTTGTGCCTTGCAGTCGCCGCAATCGGGAGTTCAAACGCTCAGGCGCAGGATACTGGCGCCGGACCCAACCAGACACAAGCCGCGGCGCCCAATCCGGAGGCGACGCTCACCTACATTCATGCAGCATGGGACACGCTGACGCGTTCGATGACGGAGTGCCGTTCGCTTTCGGACTCAAAGATCACCGCACGCCCTGTGATGTATGTTCCTGCAGAGATGCCGATCACCCCGGAGCTCAAAGCGCTGGGCGAGAAGTGCAATGTGATGGTCACCGCGCTCCCTCGCCGCATTGAGAAGCTGGCCGATGTGCGGCCGCAGGAACTGCCGGCCACGGGCCTGCTGTATCTGCCCAACCCCTACGTTGTGCCGGGCGGGCGCTTCAACGAGATGTATGGCTGGGACAGTTTTTTTATTCTTCTTGGACTGGAAGCGGATCATCGCGAAGCGCTGGCCAAGGGGACTGTCGACAACTTCCTCTTCGAAATTGAGCACTACGGCGCGGTGCTGAATGCGAACCGCACCTATTATCTGACGCGCTCGCAGCCGCCTTTTCTGACCTCGATGATTCGCGCCGTGTATGAGAATCCGGCAAGCTTTCCGGCGACGCCTGAGGGACGAACCGAAGCAAAGGCGTGGCTCGAACATGCATACGCGCTGGCGGAAAAAGATCATTCGACCTGGTTACGGCCGGAGCACAAGGCCGGAAACACGGGACTAACGCGCTACTTCGACTACGGCGTCGGGCCGGTGCCGGAGATGGCCGATGACAGCACCTATTATCCCGATGTGATTCGCTGGCTGGTCGCGCATCCGAAGAGTGGCGGGGATGGCTATTTGGTCAAGGGCTCCGAGCATCCAGATGCGGCCGAAGCCGTGCGCCTGAAGACGACGAGTTGCGATGTAAACGCAAGCGTGGTTTGCATGCGCGCCTGGGCCGAGGGATATCGGCTGAGCAAGGGCTTTTATGTGGGCGATCGCGGCATGCGCGAATCTGGATTCGATCCGAGCTTTCGCTTCGGGCCGTTCGATGGGTCAACGCAGGACTACGCGCCTGTCTGCCTGAACAGCTTGCTCTATCGCTATGAAAAGGACCTGGCACACATCGCCCATCTGCTGTCGAAACCTCAGGACGCGGCCAGGTGGGAGCGCGCGGCAAAGATGCGCAGCGCGGCGATGCAGCGCTACTTGTGGCGGCCGAAGGAAGGCGTGTTCGCGGACTACGATTTCGTGCACGCGCGGCCGTCGAGCTACGCTTACATCTCTTCGCTCTATCCGCTGTGGGCCGGCGAGGCGACGCGAGAAGAGGCAAAGCAAGTCGTGGCGAAGCTCGACCTGTTTGAGCGGCCAGGGGGTTTGTCGATGAGCCACACCGACTCCGGCATGCAGTGGGATGAGCCGTTTGGCTGGGCGCCAACGAATTGGATCGGGATCGATGGGCTGGAGATCGCCGGCTTCCGCGACGATGCGAAGAGGCTCGCGGCGAAGTTTGACGCGACCATCGACAACGGGTTTGCGCACGATGGCACCATTCGCGAGAAGTACAACGTGGTGAGTTCAAACTCGAATGTGCAGGTGAGCGCGGGCTACAAATCCAACGAGATTGGGTTTGGGTGGAGCAATGCAGTCTATTTGAAGCTGAGGGAGATTGTGCAGGAGAATTCGACGAGCCCCGCAAATTAGCAGCATTTGAAAAAAATGAGGACGTCTTCAGATCCTGAAGACGTCCTCATTTTGTCTTGCGCGAAGTGCTATTCCGGCAGAGTCATCTTCCCCTTGATCTTGAACGTCCGACTGACGACCTTGGCGCCCGTCCGCGGCTGGCCGCCTCCGACCGACACGGTGTATTCGCCTTCGGCAATCATGGGCACTCCCTCCGCAGAGACCATGCCCAGATCGCGCGGCTGCAGTTCGAAGTGAATTTTCTTCGACTCGCCCGACTCAAGGTGCACACGCTGAAAGCCGCGCAGAGCTTTGAGCGGCGCACCTGGGACGTTGGGGAATTCGAGATAAAGCTGCGCAACCTCGTCTCCTGGCTTGCGGCCGGTGTTTTCAATCGTAACGTCGAAGGAAACCGGCGCGCCCGCAGCGATCGGCGCTTCCGGACCACTGAGACCGCTGTAGCCGAATGTGGTGTAGCTGAGCCCATAGCCGAAGGGATAGAGCGGCATCCCCTCGAAGTAGCGATACGTGCGGCCCTTCATTGAGTAGTCCTCGAAGGCCGGCAACTGGCTCACGTCTTTGTAGAACGTGACGGGCAAACGGCCAGCGGGATTGTTGCGGCCTGAGAGCGTTTGCGCCACCGCCGCGCCGCCTTCCTCGCCCGGATACCACGCGTCGATGATGGCATTGGCATGCTCCTTGGCCCAGTTGACGCCCAGCGCGCTGCCATTAGTGAGCACGACGATGAGCGGCTTGCCCGTCGCGGCTACAGCTTCGAGAAGGTCCTCTTCGGGCTTGGGCAGGTCGATGCTGGTGCGATCGCCGCCCTTGAAGCCCGCTTCAGAGACCTGCATCTCTTCGCCTTCCAGCTCGCTAGTGATCCCGACAACGGCAACCACAACGTCAGACGATTTGGCTGCTGCGATGGCATCAGCACTGGGCGCGAGGTTGACTTTAGACCACTCGAGCCTGGCGACAATGTCGTCGCTGCCGCCAAAGGCGCCGCCGAAACCGAATGCCGCGTCGATCTCAAGCTTCTCGGGCTTGCCGGCCTCAAGATGCACGCGGCCAAGCTTGGCCTCTTTGCCGTTGCCGGTGTAGGACGAAGTCACGTCCTTTCCATCAAGCTTCATGCGGAAGAAGCCTGAAGAGGCCATGCCGAGGTTGTAGTCGCCCGTCTCCGGGGCGGTGAGCATTCCCGCCCAATGGATGGCGAGTGGCTTGACGGAGGCCGTTTCGGCGGGGAGGCTCGCGGCTGAGGCGTCGACGGTGGCTTCAACGCGCTCGGCGACGGGTTTGCTGTTGGCTGGATTATTCAGGTTCGCCATGTCGAGTTTGGAATAGCTTGCCTTGATTCCGGGCTTGCCGTCGACGGTCAAAGCAGAGGCAGGCACAGGCCCCGCATCGTGGCCGAGAAACTGCGTGCCGGGAACATACTTGATGGTCGCGCCTGAGAACTCCGCTGTGAGACCTTCAAGGATCGAGACAGTATGAGTGGGCGTCCCGTTGTAGTTGCCAAGCAAAACCTTGGTCTGATCCGCGAGGGGACCGACGACCGCGATCTTGATGTTCGATGTCCTGAGCGGCAGCGTACCGTCATTCTTCAGCAGGACCATCGCCTCGTTCGCGAGTTTGCGGGCCATCGCGCGATGTTCTGCGCTGTCGAGCAGGTGCTCGTCGATCTTGGTGTAGGGCACCATCTCTGGCGGATCGAACATGCCCAGCTTCATCCGCGCCGTGAAGAGGCGCGTGACGGCGACGTCGATGTCGCTCTCCTTGAGATAGCCGCGCTTTGACGGCGTCCAGATAGGGCTTGTAGTCGTGATCGTCTTTCACCTTGAACGTGAAGTCGACGCACTCGTTATCCATGCCGCGCTTGCAGGCTGATGGCCGAAGCCTCAGGTTGAGAGGCGGTGAACTTGTGGCCGTTGAAGATGTCGAGCACGGCGCCGCAGTCGGAGACGACGTAGCCTTTGAATCCCCACTTGCCGCGCAGTTGATCTTCAAGCAAAAACTGGTTGGCGCAGGCGGGCTGGCCGTTGATGGAGTTGTAGGCGCACATCACCGAGTCAGCCTTGGCCTCAGTGACCGTGGCGCGAAAGGCGGGCAAGTATGTGTCGAGCTCGTCGTGCTTGCTCACGTCCACATTGGCGGTGTGGCGTGTGGGCTCGGGGCCGCTGTGCACGGCGTAGTGCTTGGGTGTGGAGATGACGCGGTAGTATTTCGGATCGTCGCCCTGCATGCCGGTGACGAAAGCGACGCCCATGCGGGCAGTGAGAAAGGGGTCTTCGCCGTAGGTTTCCTGGCCGCGGCCCCAGCGCGGATCGCGGAAGATGTTGATGTTCGGCGCCCAGAAGTCGAGGCCTTCAAAGATATCGCTGTGCCCGGCGCGCACGGCCTGCACGTGCTTGATGCGTCCTTCCGTGCCGATGACGATCGCCATCTCGTGGATAGCCGGCGGGTCGAAGGTCGCGGCAAGGCCGATTGGCTCAGGGAACTCCGTGGTGCCGTTGGTGGCGACGCCATGGAGCGACTCGCTCCACCAGTCGTAGGCCGGGACATCGAGGCGCGGAATAGCGCGCGCCTGGTTCACGAGCTGCGTGGCCTTCTCCTCAAGGGTCATCTGGTGGACCAGTGCGGCGGCGCGCTGCTCAGGCGGAAGGTTGGTGTCGAGCCAGGGCTTCGCTGCATCCTGCGCGTTGGCGGTATAGAAGCAAGTCAGGGAGACAAGCGCCAGCGCGGCCATTCTCAAGCGGGGGTTTTTCATTGCGTTCCTCTTTCGGGGCTCAGCAAGACGAGGGAGAGGGATAAATTCCTCTTGAGTCGCGTTGCATTGTGAAAGCTCTTCGGGAGCCAACGCTAAAGCGCGCGACGAGGCGCTGTCAAGGACGGAAGAATGCTTTCCTCGGCCTGAAAAAATCGCTTTATTTCATTTTGCGCAGCTCCGATGTAATCTTGTTGCGCTGCGCAACCGGGCAGAAGACAAATGCGCTATCTGAAGACCAATTCGCGCCTGGTATCGACTCTGGGGTCGCTGGTCTTTCTCGTCGTCGCGCCGGGCACGATAGCGGGGTATGTTCCATGGCTCTACTGCCGTTGGAGGGTTCAGTCTTCTTTCCCGGGGTTCGCCGCGATGAGGGTGATGGGCGCATGTTTGCTGGCTCTCGGATTTGCGTTGCTGATGGAGACGTTTGCGCGGTTCGCAATCCAGGGCATGGGCACTCCCGCGCCGATCATGCCGCCGCAACACCTCGTGGTCACGGGATCGTATCGGTTCGTGCGGAATCCGATGTACGTTGCGGTTCTGTCGCTGATTCTAGGGCAGGGATTGTTCTTCGCAGACTGGCGGGTGATTGTGTACGGCATTGCGATCTGGGGCTGTTTTTCGATCTGGGTGTTCATCTATGAGGAACCGACGCTGCGCCAGTTCTTCCCCGCCGACTTCGCCGAGTACTGCGCGCATGTGCCGGCGTGGATCCCGCGATTGACGCCGTGGAAGGGCGGTATGAGCGCCTAGGCAGTGTCTGGTGAAGCGGATCTTTGCGGGGGGAGAAGATGTCCCTCAGGGGTTAAAACCCGTCGTTTTCGAAGCCTTTTCGGCCCGACTGAAACTCGTCCCCTGACTCTTGCTTTCGCTTGGGCAAGAAACGTCCCTCAGGGGCTAAAGCCCAGCATTCAGGCGGCCCCTTGCGGCACGACTGAAGTCGTGCCCTGTTACAAAGCTACTGATGAGACGGGTTCTAGGCGCCGGGCGAGAAGAAGTCCTGCAGGCCGGCGCGCTCCGCATGGGCGGCCATGGAACTCTGAATCTCAAGAGCAAGCGCAAGGGCTTCTCTGCCTTGATGCGCCGTAACTGCCGGCTGTTTGCGGCTGCGTACGGAGGCGAGGAACGATTCGATCTCGAGACGCAGCGGCTCGCCGGGGGTGATCGTGGGCTTGTCGAAGTTCAGGCCCGGGTACATCGAGCCCGGGTACGTCGAGCCCAGATTGGTTGAACCGGGCGCAGTGAGTTCAGACAGGACGGCCGGATCGATCTTGGCCATGGCGGCAAACTGCGCGATCAACGCAGGATCGACCTTCGCCAAATCGATCTTGCCCGAAGCCAGGCCTTCAACGATTCCAGGCGGCAAGAGCGCTTTGACCTGGGCAGGCAGAGACCCGAGCAGATCGGCTGGCGAGGATTTACCCCCGGCGGGATCGACACGGATAACCAGGACGTCGCGCCGCGCATAATCGATCGACACATACTGGCGCGGTTCAAAGAAGCGAAGCTTGCGAACACGCTCGGTGGAAACCCGCGACGCCGTGAAGTTGGCCACGCAGCCGGACTCAAATTCGACGCGCACGTTGGCAATGTCGACCTTGGGCGAAAGAATGGGCAGGCCCACCGCGCGCACTTCGCGTACCGGCGAATTCGCAAAGGTGAGCACGATGTCCAGATCGTGGATCATCAGGTCGAGCACCACATCCACATCGAGCGAACGCGGCGTGAAGACCGAGAGCCGGTGCGCCTCAAAAAACATGGGCCGCTTGAGCTGCGCCTGTATCGCGAGAACCGCGGGGTTGAAGCGCTCCAGATGGCCGGGCTGCAGAATGCGCTTCCTCAGGCCGGCAATGCGGATGAGATAGTCGGCTTCAACCAGTGTTGCGGCAAGAGGTTTTTCGACGAGCAGATCAATCCCGGCCTCGAGCAGCTCCGCGGCAACAGCGTGATGATGAACCGTGGGCACGGCGACGGTGGCCGCGTCCAGATGGAGATCGGCAGCCAGCAGCTCTGCCGCCGTTGCGTAGACGGGAATTTTGTACTGGGCGGCGGCATCCGCGGCTCGCGCGGCATCGGGCTCGATGCAGGCGACCAGGGCGACGCCGAGCCCGGCATCCTCAAGCTCGCGATAAACACGGAGATGATTGCGGCCAAAAGCGCCGGCGCCGGCAACAGCAATACGCAGAATGGGCGAGCCGGTTATTTCCCCGCTCCCTTGCCTTCCACGGCGTGCAGGCAACGGGTGTAGAGCTCGAGCAACTGGGTCACGTGCTCTTCGGGCTTGGGAGCAGAGGCTCCGCTGAATCCGGTAGACCCGGTTGCGGGTCGGCCAACGCCCGTTGTGCCAGCGACAAACTTGAGCAGATCCAGAGCGATATCTTCATTGCGGCGGGCGCCGAGGCCCGCACCATTGACAGCGTCCATCTTGAGAAGTCTCCATCAGGGATGCTAGCAGAATGGACCCGGCAAAGGCGCCGGAAAGCCGTCCGATTCAGGGCCCGCGAATTGCATCTGCAACGCGAAAGTACCCCATGAGGATCGTGGCGGCACGATCATCGGCCTGAAACAATTGAGCTTCTCCACGACCGGTTTTTGTGCGCGAAATGCTTTATCCTGCTGGCATACGCGGATTCTTGGCTTCCCTGCGGCCGCGTGGAGGCTCGCAATGGAGACCATTCTGCACGATCTGCGCTTCGCCCTGCGACAGCTCACAAAGTCGCCGGGCATGGCTCTGCTCGCTGTGTTCACCCTGGCCTTGGGAATTGGCGCCAACACCGCCATCTTCACGGTGATCGAGAACGTGCTGCTGCGGCCACTGCCCTATCCAAACGCACAACGGATGCTCTTTGTTGGGCCGGCTGAATCGCCGCACGGGTTTGGATCCACCTCGTGGCTGAACTATCGCGACATCCATGCGCAATCGAAGTTGCTGAGCGACGCATCCGGCTATTCAGAAGACGTGAGCGTGCTCGAGACCCGCGATGCATCGCAAAGCGTGGTCGCTCCCCGCGTCACGGTCAACCTTTTCTCCATGCTCGGCGCCCGGCCGCTGATCGGGCGCACCTTTACGGTTGCGGAAGGACAAGCCGGCGGCGCGCAGCCGGTCCTGCTGGGCGAGAGCCTATGGCGCGAGACGTTTCACTCTGACCCGAACATCCTCGGACAGCAGATCAAAGTCGGGGGCAGTTCGCGCACCGTGGTGGGCGTGATGCCCAATGCCTTCCGTTTTCCTGAGTCGATTGGGCCCGAGCTCAACAAGGGCGTCTGGTTGCCGTTGCAGCCAACCGCGGAGATGCTGAAAGACCGCGGTTACGACTTTCTCAGTATTGTCGGCATGCTTCGTCCAGGAGTCAGCGTTGCCCAGGCGCAGCAGGAGCTGGACTCGCTTGCGGCTCATATTCCGCGCGACAAGGATGAAGGGCCAATCGGATTTCACGCAACGCTGTATCAGGAGGTTCTGACCGGGCCCGTGCGTCCTGTTCTTTGGGCGCTTCTCGGCGCGCTCGGTCTGGTGCTGCTGATTGCGTGCGCCAACGTTTCGAATCTGCTGATCGCGCGCTGCCTGGGGCGGCAACAGGAGTTTGCCGTGCGCGCTGCACTGGGGGCGAGCCGCGGGCGGCTTTTGCGTCAGATGCTGGCTGAGGGATTGCTTCTGAGCCTGATGGGATGTGCCGTCGGAATCGGCATGGCCGAATTGGCCATGATGGCCATGAAAAAGCTGCCCGAGGGGACGATTCCACGGGCCGATTCGATCTCCCTTCACTGGACGGTTTTGCTGGTGCTCGCCGCCATCGCCATTCTGACTACGGTGCTCTCGGCACTGCTGCCGGCGCTGCTGGTGGCGCGCGCCAATCCTCAGGCCGCGCTGCAATCGGCTTCGCGCGGGCTCGGCTCGCGCACAGTCAGCGGCAGATTGAGCGGCAGCCTGGTTGCCGGCGAAGTGGCGCTGTCCACGCTGCTGCTGGTGGCAACCGGACTGTTGTTTCACACCCTCTGGAATCTGGAGCAGTCACGGCTTGGATTCGAAACGGCGCACGTCACGACTTTCGTCGCAATGCCGGCCGACTCCGCAGGCTTCTCGTCGATGACCGTCTCTGAAGACACCACCAACGCCCCGGCTTCAGTGGCCACACTCACCTATGAACCGGTTCTTGAACAAATCCGCCACGTGCCGGGTGTGGAGTGCGCAGCGCTGGACACCTCTCCGCCTCTCGGGGGCATGAATGTGGGTACCAGCTTTTCCATCGTCGGACAGGCCCGGGATCCGAACAACGCGCCGCATGCGCGCATCACTTCGACCAGCGGAGAATTCGCCCGCACCATGGGGACACCGATTCTTCGGGGACGCATGCTCACCGACAGCGACACCGCGGCGACGCCGTTCGCCCTGGTCATCAATGAGACGCTGGCAAAAAAGTATTTCGCCAACGTCGATCCGCTCGGCAAGCAGCTCGATCTGGGCGGCAAAGATACTGGCATGCTCAAGCCCTATACCATCGTCGGCGTCATCGGCGACCAGGTCGACCAGCACGTGGGCGGCGACGTTCAGCCCATGCTGATGGTGCCCATGCAACAGGTACCGACGACATCGCTCTTCTACCAGGCGCTGCTGAAAACGATGGTCGGCTTTGTCGTCAAGAGCCGCGGCAATATTCCCGTCGCCAACCTGATGCGCTCGCTCTTCCATCAGGCGGCTCCGGGATTCGCGCTGGATAACTTCCAGACCATGCAGGAGGCCGTGGATCAAAACACATTCAGCCAGAGGCTGGGGCTCTATCTGGTGGGATCGTTTGCAGCGTTGGCCGCAGTGATGGTATTCGCCGGCTTGTATGGCGTGCTGTCGCAACTGGTCAGCTACCGCCGCCGCGAAATCGGCGTGCGCATGGCGCTGGGCGCGACGCGCGCAGGCGTAGCCAAACTGGTGTTGCGGCAGGGTTCGATCCTCGTGGGAGCGGGATTGGGGATTGGCCTTGTTCTTGCGCTCACCACGGGGCGGCTCATGCAAAGCTTTCTCTACCAGGTGAAGCCGATCGATCTCGAGACGTACGTGTCTGTGGTTGTTGCGCTGGCCGTCGTCGGCCTGCTGGCAGCGCTACTGCCCGCGCGCAAGGCAGCGTCGATGGAGCCAATGCAGGCGTTGCGCGAGGATTAGCACCCGCGGACGAATTAGTCTGGAGGTGTGGAGACGGCTTACATCGCGATGGGCGGGAATGTGCCGAGCCGTGCTGGCATGCCTGCGCAAACTCTGGTCGCCGCTGCGGAAAGACTTGAGTCTCTCGGCCGCGTAGTCGCTCGCTCGTCGCTTTACTCCACCGAACCCGTGGGCTACGCCGACCAGCCGCGTTTTGTGAATGCGGTCGTCGCGCTGGAAACCGAGTTGCCGCCGCGCGCGCTTCTCGAAGGTCTTCTCGCCCTTGAAAAGGAATTTGGGCGCGACCGGGCGAAAGGCTTCGCCAATGGGCCCCGTTCTCTGGACCTCGACATTGTTTTGTTCGGCGAACAAAGCATCAGTGAGCCGGGTCTGGAGATTCCGCATCCGCGCATCGCCGAACGCGCTTTTGTGCTCGTCCCTCTGAATGAGATCGCTCCGCAGATTCGAGATAGCCGATCGGGAAGGACCGTGGGACAATTGCTGCACAACCTCCGCAGTCAAGACAAGAGCGACACCGATGCAGTGGTCCCGATCGAAAGCGGCAATTGGCACGCTGGCGCTGATGGCGATGTTCTTCGCCCCAGCCAGAGCTAGCGCGCAAACGCCGGCAATCGTAACTGTTCAAGACAGTCGCGGAGCCGCGCTCCCTGGCGTATCAATTCTGGATGAAGCTGGAAAACTGCTGGGGCGCACCGATGAAGAAGGGCATCTCGCGGTCACGTGCGCGGGGCCCTGCCGAGTCCGTGTCGCGGCCACAGGATTTCAAGAACAGCATGTGGAGGTTGAAGCGAACGGAGTGACCGTGCACATGCAGCCGGCCGGCGGCAATGAACAAGTCACGGTCACCGCGTATCGCGCTCCGCTGGCATCGCTCGAGAGCCCGGTAACAACCAGTGTTCTAACCGAGCAGGCGCTGGGTTCAACGGCTGCTGTTACGCTCGACGGCGCGGTCCGTCAGTTGCCGGGCCTAGAACTTTATCGCCGCACCAGTTCCCTCGTCGCCAATCCATCGTCGCAGGGGCTGAGCCTGCGCGGTCTAGGATCAACCGCGGCGAGTCGCACCCTGGTGACAGAAGATGATGTGCCCCTCAATGATCCGTTTGCAGGATGGATTCGCTGGCAGGAGCAGCCCGAGCTTTCCATTCGCAGCGTGGAAGTGGTGCGCGGCGGCGCAAGCGATCTCTATGGATCGAGCGCGATCGGCGGCGTGGTCAACGTCATCCCCGTGCGTCCCACAACCGATGAGGCAGAACTGCGGACGAGCTACGGCGGCGAAGGCACCTTCGACGAGAGCGCCCTTGTTCAGGCAGTGCGTGGGCCGTGGGGTGTGGTCGCTGCTGGGGGACTGCTTGGCACCGACGGCTACATTCTGGAATCTCCGGCGCAGCGAGGCCCCGTGGATATGCCGAGCAATGTGCATAGCCAGAATGGAATGCTGCTGGCGGAGCATCGCAAGGGACCGCTGCGTCTTTTTGTGCGCGGCAATGGATTCAACGACGCGCGCAACAACGGCACGCCCGATCAAACGAACGGCACACGGCTATGGCGCTACGCGACCGGCGGCGATTGGCAGGGGCCGCACGGGGCGACGCTGGTGTCACGCTTTTATGGTTCGGCGGAGCACTACCGGCAGGTTTTCTCGAGCATCCTGAATACGCCCAACCCGCAATATCCGGCGTGCTCGTACCGTTGCGGTGAGGCAGAGTCGCGCTTCTCGCTCACCCCTGAGAATGAACTCGGCGCAGTGGCCCATTGGAGCCAGCCTGTGGGCGCAGAACTGCTGCTGGTTGCGGGGGCCGACAGCCACGATGTGCGCTTCTGGGATCAGGAGCAAACCTACGGCGCAACGGCAGCGCTTACGAATCTGCGCGATCATCAATGCGATTCGGCCGGCTATGGGGAAGCCATGTGGCTGCACAAGGGGTGGACGCTGACCGGTTCGGCGCGCATGGACTGGTTCCAGAATTACGATGGACAGCAGATGCTGTGGACGGGAACGGATTGGGTTCCGGCGGCCGCGCAACCGGTGCAGACGGATCAGAGGCTGTTCGATCCGCGTATGGGACTGGCGCGCAAACTCTCAGAACACTGGGCGGTTTCCGCTTCGGCGTTTCGCGCATTTCGCGAGCCATCACCGAACGAGCTCTACCGCTCCACGCAGGTGGGCAACATGCTGACCAGTCCGAATTTTTCGTTGCTCAGCGAACGCGCAACGGGCTGGGAGGCCGGCGTTGCCACCGAGGGCGTGTGGGGCATTGTGCGCGCGAGCTACTTTCTCACCCAGGTCAACCGGCCCATCGTCGCGGTGACCATCAATCCAAACTCATCGCCGATATTGCTGATGCGCCAGAATCTTGGACAGATCGAAAGCAAAGGTTTGTCGGTGGATTATGAGCTGACTCCTCTGCGCTGGCTCGCTGTGAACGGCGGCTATCAGTATGCGGATGCGACTGTGACCAAGGGAACTCAGGATGTGGGCAACTGGATTCCCGAAGT
Organism: uncultured Acidobacteriaceae bacterium; assembly: GCA_963791505.1. Taxonomy (GTDB): domain Bacteria; phylum Acidobacteriota; class Terriglobia; order Terriglobales; family Acidobacteriaceae; genus Telmatobacter. The sequence goes on along the minus strand of CAWBSV010000023.1, from coordinate 110,985 downwards.
CGCGCACAATACGGCGACGCTGAATCTGCGCGGCACGAAGTCGAAGTTTGGCACGCTCAACCTGCAGGGACGGATGAGTGGGCGTCAATATGATGACGACGCCAACATCTACCTGCTGCACTCGTTTTTTCGACTCGATGCGTATGCGTCGCATGATTTCGGCAAGCGCGTTGAGGTGTTCGCGGCGGGGGAAAATCTGCTGAACCGGACGATCGAGGCGGGCAAAACGCCCACAACAACGCTGGGCATGCCCCGCGTGGCCCGGATCGGAATGCTGATCCGCCTAACCCGCGACATCCACTAAGACCCAACGGACTTGGAGCAGCTTTGTAACAGGGCATGACTTTAGTCGTGCCGCAAACGCCCCATAATTCGCGTCGGCTTTAGCCGCCGAGGGATGTTTCTCAATCGCATTGCGCAAGAACTGGCCCTTAGAATCGTTGAGTGAGTCTCCAATTCAATCGACTGAGCACTTCGGACGCAGGTGGCCGCCGCGCCGAGCTTGTGTTGCCGCATCGCACCGTGCAAACCCCTGTGTTCATGCCGGTCGGCACGGCGGGCACCGTCAAGGCCGTCCCGCAGGACGTGCTCGAATCGCTGGGCGCCGAGATCATTCTCGGCAACACCTACCACCTCTACCTGCGGCCGGGGCACGAAGCGATCAACCGCATGGGCGGCCTGCACAAGTTCATCAGTTGGCCGCGCGCCATGCTCACCGATTCGGGCGGGTTTCAGGTGTTCAGCCTGAGCGCGCTGCGCAAGGTGACGGACGAGGGCGTGCGCTTCCGATCGCATCTGGATGGCAGCAGCCATTTCTTTACGCCAGAACACTCCATGGACGTACAGATTGCGCTGGGCGCGGATATCGCGATGGCCTTCGACGAGTGCACGGAGTATCCCGCGGAACGCAGCCGCGCTGAAGAAAGCCTGCGCCTGACCATGGCGTGGGCGGGCCGTTCGCTCGATCATTTTCGCGCGCACCGGCACGAAGCCCCCTGGCTTCGAACCCCTCAGAAAGACACCCCCAACGAAGATCGGGTGCCCCAGGTGCCTCGCTTTTGGGCACCTGGGAGCGGAAATCCCACTCAATCCCTCTTCGGAATCGTGCAGGGGGGCATGTATCGTGACCTGCGCCGTGAAAGCGCCGAGCGTCTGGTCGAAATGGACTTCGATGGCTACGCGATCGGCGGCCTCAGCGTGGGCGAGCCGCGCGACTTGACGATGGAGATGATTGCCGAAGTGCTGCCGCTGCTGCCTGCCGACAAGCCGCGCTACGTGATGGGCGTCGGCTATCCCGATGAGATTGAGCAGTACGCGCGTATAGGCGTGGACATGATGGATTGCGTGCTGCCCACCCGCGCCGCGCGCCACGGCCTGCTCTTCACCAGCGAAGGCCGCCTGAACATCAAAGGCAAACGCTATGCCGAAGATCAAGGCCCACCCGACCCAGCCTGCTCGTGCATGGTGTGCCGCCGCTACTCGCGCGCCTATCTGCGCCACTTGATGCATGCGGGCGAAGCTCTGTCAGCGACGCTGAATTCCATTCACAACCTGGCCTACTACCTCGGCATCATGGAGCGGGTTCGCGCAAGCCTGCACCCGCCGGCATATTGAATTTCATTCTTCTTTGTATGCTGGCATGGGCCCCGTAACTGCTCATCCCGGACTGGGCCGGATTGCAATTGCGCGTGCTAACATCCACTCATCCGGCTCGCCCAACCGGACAGAGCCGCGGAGGTTGAAATGAGCCCATTCACACGGCGTAGTCTGCTCAAAACAGGTTTGGCCGCCGGAGCCATGGCGACGGCGGGTACTCTTTCGCTCGCCGGCGTCCGACGCACCGCGACCGATACCGTGGTGTTGGGCCGTTCAAAGGTTGAGGTAACGCGGCTGGCCTTCGGAACCGGGACGGATAGCGGTGCGGTCCTGGCCGCCCTCGGACAGCAGGAAACCACAAAATTGGTGCGCTACGCGTATGACCGCGGCATCCGCTTCTTCGAGACGGCGGAGGCTTACCAGACCCCCGCAATGCTGGGTGAAGCGCTCAAAGGTTTGCCACGCGACAGCTATCAACTGATGAGCAAGGTCACTACGTTTCACGAGGGCATCGATCCACAAGTCAAGTTCGACGAACTGCGGCGAATCTCGCAGACCGAGTATTTCGACATTATGCTGCTGCATTGGCAGCACACCGCCGACTGGCCAGAAACCACGAAACGCTGGCAGGATGGGATCCTCGAAGCTCAGCAAAGAAAGATCATCCGCACGCACGGCGCCTCGGTGCATGGACTGCCCGCGCTGCGGCAGATGCCGGGCACCCAATGGCTCGACGTAGGACTGATCCGCATCAACCACAACGGCGCGCGCATGGACGGGCCGACCTACGAGGACACCAACCACCCCGACAACGTGAGCGAAGTGGTCGATCACATCCACCAACTGAAGAAAGAAGGGTTGGGCGTGATCGGTATGAAACTGTGCGGCGGAGGGCAGTTCCAGAAGAGTCACGACGACCGCGTGAAGGCGGCGCGGTTCGCTTTCCAGAATGCGGGCGTGGACTGTGCCACCATCGGTTTCAAGAGCACGCAGGAGATCGACGAAGCGATCAGCAACATCAATCTAGCGTTAGCGTAGACATCTGGACTGACTCGAACTCCGGTTCAATGAACTCGGAGTGGTCAGGCTGCGATGCTCGTCTGTTCAAGGCCGTGACTCAACGCCGGAATGCCGCGACAGAAGGTTTACGAAGCCGTCTCGAATGCGGACTGGCTTGGCTGACGCACGGCCCGGAACGCGCGAACCAGCGTGACCGCGCCGCTGACCCAGAGAATTGATCCGGTGCCGATGCATGTCGTGCTTTGCATCGAATCGGCGGGTGCGATGAGCATCGCTGCTCCAGCCCACACGATCAGCAGGCAACCGGTGATGTTGTGTTGCGCGTAGCGGAACAGGGTGGCCAGAGGCAGCATGTGCAGGCCGACGATGACCGTGATCGTCGTTGGGATGTAGACATCTAGATGCAGCTTGCCCAACGTGGGAACAAGGATCGCGATCGATCCCCATTGAATGAGATTGATCCAGCCGAACTTACGGCCGATGGTTGGGTCTTCCGGGATGCGGGTGAAGTGAGTCGACAAGCGCATGAGGTTGTAGGCGGCGACGCCGAGCGCGAACATCAAGAGAACGACCGCGGACACGGTTATGGCATTGATCTGTTGGCGCGCGTAGAGCGCGATGAGAAACCAGAAGCCTCCGAAAAAGGCGAAGAACATGGTACCGATGGCGCGACCGCGGAGCGCGTTGGCTGAGAGTGGATGGGGCTGGGTCATGGCGATCCTCCTTGGGGATGCGATCTTGAAGCTTCAGTTTTCAATGGCCGCGCCGAGCAGTTGCTTCAGCGCCTGCACGTATTCGGTGAGGGCGGTTCGGCCGGATTCCGTCATGCGATAGAGCGTTTGCGGCTTGCGCTGGACAAACTTCTTTTCGGCGGTGACGTAGCCGGCCTCTTCAAGCTTGAGCAATTGCGCGCCGAGGTTGCCGTCGGTTGAGCCGGTCTTCGCGCGGAGCCATGTGAAGTCTGCTTCTTCGACCGAGGAAAGCAACGAGAGCAAGGCCAGCCGCAGCTTTCCATGGATGACTGGGTTCAGCTCCGGCAGGTCAGGCATGGGAAGCACCCTGCCTTGCGCTGCGGGCCTTGAGCTTGCGCGACTCGGCAATCATTCCGTAAATGCCGAAAACAATCTGGCAGAAGAAAATTGCAACGATGAAAGCTGCAACCGTCAGCTTGTCTGAAGTGAAGCAAGCCGCTGCCGCTGCCGCCCACCAGACCACGGCACTGGCGAACTGCATCTTCCAGCGGAGAATCAGGCTCGAGGTGGCATTCGCCATGCCGAGCATGGCGCCAATGATCGCAACAAAGATGTGAAAATCAAATCGTCCACCCAACCCCAGGCAGAGCAGTAGAAGGAACAGCGAAATGCCCATGCTGAGCCAGATCGCCATCATCGACCGGCCGATCGTCGTCTCGGGGCGTTGCTGCGCTTTGCGAGACAGCAGTACCCCCATCAGAGCGCATGCGGCGATCATCGTCACTGGCCATGCGTAGTTCGAGTTGGCGAAGTACGACCAGGCCATGGCCACGTAATAGGCAACTCCCCAGAGGACAAAGGTCCATCCCCAGCTTTCGGTGGTGCGACGGCCTTCGGCGATCATGTTTTCGATCAGGCTCAGGCGTTCGCGGATTTCGGATTCATTTGTGTTGTCCTGCATGGCTTGTCTCTCCTTATGTCTCGAAAAAATCATTGGCGATTGGCGTTCTTCTCAAAAGTCCGTGTGCCTCTCAAGGCTGATGAGCAAGCAGCATGTCGACGCTGTGCATAGGCGGATTGGCGCCAAAGGTGACGTCTGTGGTTTCGCTCCACTCATTCTTGCCGGTGAGGTGCATGGTGTTGGCGATGTGCGCCGGGCCGGAGTCGAAGCTCCACGAGAAACCGTTCGCGGTTGGAACGAACTCCGTGTCGACGTAATGGCCGTCATGGTAGGCGCGGATGCGATAGGTGTGGGTCGCCTCGTCGAAAGCGACGGTGGCAAGAGCGCCGAAGCTGACCTTGCCGTCCTTGTCCGTGCTTTGGCCTTCAACCAGGAGCACCAGGCCATCAAGCTTGAATTGGATGTTCTCAGTCTGCGTGAGCTTGAGCGGCTCGCCAGGGCCGTGAACGATTGTGACTGGACCGGACCAGTGGCCGGCGAGGAAAGCGAGCTTCTGCATGGCTGCGCGCTGGGCGTCGGGTCCGCCGGGCTGTTGGCCGACTGCGGTAAGAGCGACGCTGAAGATCGAGGCAGCGGCGAGGACAAGGCGGGAGGTTTTGGAAATCGTTGGCATGTTGATCCCTCAAATGCTGCTTGTCGCCCGGAAAGCCAACCAGCATTGAGAGAACTCTACATAATAGAGTGCTCTGTGTCAAGGGTTTTCTGAGCAACCGCGTATATCGGGTTGCGGATGCGGGGTGCCCTTTTTGCGGGAATTCCTGTGAAACTGTGGAGGGGGTGTCTGTACGCTATTGATTTTATGTCTGTTAGAGGTGGTTCACAGTTTCACAGCCGTTTTTGAGGATCTTTTTTTGAACAGTGTGCGGTGTCCCCAGGGAACTGTCGACAAGGCGGACAGTGGGGCGGTGAACAAAAACTTTGGGCCTGGATCCCCTGGGGAAAAAAAAAATAAAAAAGTACATCCCTGTAAATAAGTTCCCTACTTTGCGGCGGTTAGCAGGGGTTTCCCGCGCTAAAGTATCCTCAATAAAGGACTTATTTGCAGAATTTAGATAACAAAGGGGTTAGGGGCCTATTGGGGCAAGTCTCCCGGTTTTGTGGGATTTCTGACCGAAAGGGAGCCCGGGTGGCAGAGGCTCGGTTAGACGCTCTGATCCACTGTTGATTTCTATTGTGCACTTACCGGGGAAATAGTATGCAAACTGGGGAGAAGTTTTTGGCGTTTGGAATGAGTGGGTTGCGGTTTATTTTTGGGCGAGGGGCTTGACAAGATTTCGGGCGGGGTCGGGAGAGCCTTGCGGTGCGGCCGAGTTGTCGTCAATAGGCTTGCTTGCCTCTAATCTATGTTTGATTTAAAAGATTTATGCTCTGGATTGCGCGATCGATTGGACCGGACCAGTCGCCAGCGGACGCCTGGCGCAGCAGCCTGGCCGACGGATACCAGGGCGTCGTTTCTGGATACTCCATCCATCGCCAGTCCGCAAGATGGGGCAACAGGATCCAAACCGGCTTGCCCATTGCGGCAGCCAGATGCGCAATGCAGGTGTCCGTGGTGACCACCAGATCGAGAGTGTCGATGGTGACTGCGGTATCGGCGAGGTCGGTGTCGCGGCTCGATCCGTCGAGCAGCGCAATGTCGGCAGGCAAGTCCGCGATTTGTTCGGCGGCCGGGCCCTTTTGCAGGGAGACGAAGTCGACCTCGGGAATTCGAAGCAGCGGAAGAAGGGTGGGGAGAGCCATCGAGCGCTGCCGATCGGCCTTGTAGCGGGGATTCCCTGCCCACGCGAGACCAACGCGCAGCCTTTTGTTCGATTCGATTCGGTTCGGCGATGCATTCGAGATTTCTCGATTGGCCGCGAGATAGGGGCCCGTCCAGGGGATCGTGTCGACTTCAGTTGCAAAGACGGCGGGCAGGCTCAGGAGCGGACACTCCAATTCGAAGTCCGCCACTGGGGCGCCAAGGCGCGCAACTTTGGCGTAGCCGTTGCGCACAATTTCCAGGGACTGAATGAGTCTCTCGACCGGCTCCTGCACCTGCAGGATGGGAAAGCCGCCGCGCGCCGTAACCAGGGTTGCGAATCGGCAAAACTGAATTGTGTCGCCCAGGCCTTGCTCGGCATGCAGCAGGATTCGGCGGCCCTCGAGCGGCTCTCCGCGCCAGCGTGGCTGGCGAAAGACGCGCGGCTTGCGATGCACCTCGCGGAAATTCCAACGCGCCTCATAGCCGGGCCATCCGCGCCGCCAGTCGCCCGTGCGCAAGCGGGTCAAGGCGAGGTTGTACTGGGCGCCGGGGTGCGATGGATCGCGCTCGACGGCGAGTTGGTGAGCTTTGAGCGCGTCTTCGATGCGCCCCATGTCGAGCAGTGCGTTGCCGCGATTCGAAGAGGCCGCGCGATGGCCGAGCGACTCGGCGCGCTCGAAGGCTGCGAGCGCCTCCTCGAAGCGGCCTTCTGTGTGCAGCAGAATTCCTTGCATATTATTGGCTTCAGGTTGATCCGGCGCGCGCGCCAACGCCCACTGCAGCCATCGCCAGGCGCCGGGAAGATCGTGCTCGCCGGCGCGAAACTGGCACCAGGAGATTTGCGTCTCTACCTGCGCAGGGTTCAGAGAAAACGCAGCACGAAGCTGTGCTTCGGCTTCGGCGGGGCGATGCAACTCGCGCAGGAGAAAAGCAAGATTGAGCCGGCCGGCGATAAAGTCAGGGCGCAGTTCGACGGCGCGGCGCAGAGCTGCTTCAGCGTAAGCATCGCGACCCTGTTCACGCAGAAGCGAGCCAAGGTTCATCCAGGCCGCGGCAAAGTCGGGACGCGCGACCAGGGCGCGTCGATAGTGGCGCTCCGCTTCGGCGGCGTGGCCGAGACGTGCGTGAACAAATCCAGTGGCAAACTCGGCCTCAGGTAAACGCGGTCGAAGACTAAGTGCATGCTGATAGTGTTCGAGAGCTTCAGCGTCGCGCCCCAGCAACGCGAGCGCATTGCCGAGTCCGACGAGAGCAGGCACGAGCGTGGGCTGGCGGCGCAGTGCCATTTGAAATTCATACTGCGCGGCCTGCGCGTCTTCTTGCGCAAGCTTGAGTTCGCCGAGGCCGAGATGCGCGAGAGGGCTCATCGCATCGAGGCAGATGGCGTGCCGGTAAGCGCTTGCAGCGTCCTCAGGCGATCCACGCGCCTTGTACGCCTGGCCGAGCGCAACCCAGGCAGGGATCATGCGCGGGGCTTGAGCAATTGCCGACTGCGCCATAAGGACGGCGGGCTCGGCCTGGCGGCTGGCCAGTGCCACGACGCTCATGCCCACCAGGGCGATTGCGTTGTGCGGATCCTTTTGCAAAATGCGCTGATAGTTGGCTGCGACTTCAGGCAGGCTCGCGGTCAAGGCACGCGCGTGCCTGAATTGCGAGGGCTGCAGCGCAGCAGCGCTCATGGGCGCAACTCGGAGGCGAAGCTCACATCTCCAAGGTAGAAACGGTTGCCGCTACCCGCAAGGCGCAGCAGCACAAATCGCTCGTTCGTTTTCCCAAATCGAAGACCGATTTCGATTCAGGAATCGGGAGTCATTTCAAATGCTTCACGAAGAAGTCCGCCATGATGTGATTGGCTTCAAGGGCTTCGGGCAATTGCGGGTTGTACCAAAAAGCATGCGGCAGTGCGTCGAACACCACCAGGTGCGCGTCAACTCCCGGCATTCAGATAAGCGCGATGAAGGTTGGCCGTGCCGCTCAGCAGCAGATCGCGCCCGCTGGTAATGAAGAGCGTCGGCGGCAGGCCATGCAGGTCGCCGTAAACACGGGAGACAAGACTGGATCTTTGGGATCGGTGCCAGCCACATACTGCGGATCGTGCGCGCCCGGCTCGGGCGGATCGAGATGGCCGGACAAGCCGCGCAGCGCGTACATCGCGATCGAGTCGCCGTCGCGGGCGAAGTCGCCCATACCGCTGAAGATGCCAAGCGCCGCGGGCTGTGGCAGGCCGAGTTGCTTGAGCTTCGCAGCGACCTCCGCGGTGAGAATCGCGCCCGCCGAGGTTCCGTAGATCACGATGTGATCGGGCTTGTAAGTCTTCAGCAACTCCTTGTAGACTGCGACCGAATCGTCGACGGCCGCAGGGAACGGATACTCCGGAGCAAGGCGATACAGCACCGCAACCACCTTGATGCCGGTGTAACTCGCAATCGGAATCGACTCAGTGTAGGAACCGGAGTCGGAGTTGAAGCCGCCTCCGTGGAGGTTGAGCAGCACCTTGTCCTTGTTGCGATCGGGCATACCGTCGGGCGTGACGATGTGCACGGGCACCCCGGCGATCCTGGTGTCGATGAGTTGATTGGGGCAGAGCTTCGTCCATTCGACACGGGCGCGGGCAGTGTATTCGTCGGTCAGGCGACGGCGTTCAGAGAGCGGCTGCGGCGGCCCCTGGTCGGGCTCCGCACGGCTGAGAATTGTTTGCGCCTGGGGGCTGATAGTTTGCGGAACCGGCACAACGCGCGTCACATGGGCTGTGCCCTTGTCGTCGATGAAGCTGGTGTCGGACTTGGGCGCGTCCGCGGCGGTGGTGGGCGGCGGGGTTGGTTGTTGCGCGACAAGAGCTGCCGAAGGAAACAACATTAAGAAGACGGACAGGGGAAGTGTGCGAGCAATTGGCTTCATGGAAACTCCTCGCGAGCAAGACCCCTCTCAAAATAGCAGAAGGCGCGGCCGGGAGGAATAGCGCCAGCAGCGTCCAGGGCCGCGGCTCACAGTGGATCAGAACTCCTCGCCGCACGAAAATCGGCGCACAGCCTCATGACGTGTGCGCCGATGATTTCTTGATCAGCTTCTTCCCCATTTCAAAGAATGTTCGATCATCGATTCGGTATCAGTCCGGAAGAATCAACAAATGGTGTTCGAGAAGTAACTCGGTGAGTCGGTCGAGAGCTTCGCCAAACTTGTACGAAGCGGCCCGCACGCTCATGCCGATCAAAACGGCCGCTTCTGCCTGGGTGTATTCCTGGATCACGATCTTGCTCAATAACTCACGATGGAGCGAGCCGAGCCGATTCAGGCAATGTTCAATATCCATGACAAAGATGACGGCGTCTTCAAAGGTCTTGATGCGCTGGCTCGAGGCCCATCCCCGCCCAATCGGTTCGCTGAGGATTGAAGGCGATCTCCCAATTTGCATCGAGGCATAGAGATAGCGGCGCAGCATTCTCTCGGTATGCATCCGATAGAAGGCCAGACTGCGTTGAGGCTCGACGAAGGGCGGAGCATCGGCCAATTCCTTTTCCCGAGGCAAGGGCTCCGTACGCAAAAGATCTGGATGCAACGATCCCGCAGGTAAGGGATCCGGAAGCAACGCCTCAGGCTCCCAGATCGGCAGAAGCGTGCCGGCAGCACAGAGCATCGGCAACTGCAGCGCGGCGCTCATTGCGCACCTGCAGGCTGCATCGACCTCGGCCAGGAACGGGCAGCGCCGTTGATGCGCCTGCCCGGACGTTTCCGGGTTTCCGGTGAAGGAAAGGTTCTGAGCTTAACTTCGCATTGTTTGCAGTAGACCGTTGCTACGGTCTGCGGGCGGTACCAGAGACAACCGCATCCTTCGCAGACTTTGATTTGCACGCGCACTTCCATGACTCCCTTTCCGAATTTCTTCAGTCGCATGCCCGGCCCTCACGAGACGGCAGCTTCTGAAGAGTTGAAGAGGCAGGGCGCGGCGACTCAGGGTTCGTGTGCCCCAATGTAGGATTGCCGTCCCATTCTCCTCGTAGGTGTTCATGCTGATAGCGCGCAGATTCTGGAGGGTTTCCAACTGACTGGCTGATTTGACGGTCTTGCGCACCCCATTTGTGGGCCCCTTTTGTGGGATGGCGAAGTGCCTCGATATGTGTGCAGATAAACGCATACGTTCTGAACCGCTGAAGAGGGCAATCGTGCTGCCCCGCAGACCCAGACAACAAAGGCTTTTGTGCGTAGACTCCACAAGCCAGTGCGCGTTGGATTAACAAAATCTAATCGAGAAATCATCTAAGTCAATCGCATTTGCTTGAGTTGCGTTCGCCGCACTCTCCCGATCCGCCTGCCAATGCTGAAATGCGGGCCATTGAGCCGATCTCGCATTTCCCGCAGAAATGGGAGAATGTTCGCGCCGATAGCTGGTAGCGAATGACTACGCAATGAATTTCTCTGAAATGTATAACCAGTTTCTGTTGAAGCTGGATCGGAGAATCGCCGTCAGGTCACATGTCCATACGTCTTCTAACTCGCAAGACTGGCATCGCGCAGTCGCACCTATCCAATGTTCTGAAGCGCAAACGAATGCTTTCCCTTGGAGCAATCGACAAGGTACTTGCAGCGATGAGTTGGACAATCGCCGATTTAATGGCTGACTCTTTACAGGCGACCGCGAGAGAAAAGGCAGAAAACAGAGAGCTGATCCCGGTCGTCTCCGATGAGACAGCCGGCAACGCGCGATGCATCCGTTCGACGATGGTGCGCGGCATGTTTCCGCTTCCGGTAACCTCGCTCAACGCTTTGAAGGTCCGCGGAAAGAGCCTGCACGGAGGCTGGGAGCGCTTTGTTGCTGTGCGTGCCTCGAACACGATGTCAAGGCGATGGGAAGCTTCTTGAAGCCCAACGCCCTGGTTCTGATCGACCGTCATTACGTTCTGACCAAGCGTGATCACGAGACTTTGCCAAAACTTTTCGCGATCTGGCGCGAGGGGCGGCTCAGTCTGCGCTACGCAGAAGAGGATGCCGGCGCCCTGGAGGTGTGGGCAGACGATACCAGCAGGATGCCCGAGCGGCTGACGCCTGAGCCGGGACACGTTCCCTCTGAATTTGTCGTCGGGCGCGTTGCGCTGGTCATCAATGAAGTGTGAAGGGAGTATGAAACCAGACTCGTTCGCGTCGATTCGCTGCGCCCGATGTTGCGTTTGCGGCGAATTGCGCATCCCATAGTGAGGTAAAGACGCCAAGACTCAAGGTCCTTTTGATTTGAGCCCATCCGTCTGCCTTCGCGAGGGACCGTGATCCAGCCGCAACAAGACCCAAGTCAAGATGAGTCGCAGCAGGCCAACCAGTCTGGCCTGCTGCGGTTCCTGGCAGAACTAGGTCCTGGGTTGGTGACCGGCGCCGCGGATGACGATCCTTCAGGAATCTCAACCTACTCCGTAGCCGGGGCGGCGTACGGCTACGCGACGCTGTGGACCGCACTCGTCACGTTCCCCCTGATGGCCGCCATCCAGTTGATGTGCGCGCGGCTCGGAATGGTCACAGGCATGGGCCTGGCGAGTGTCATCCGCAATCGCTACCCGCGCGTGGTGTTGTGGTTCGCTTGCGCGCTGGTGATCGTCGCCAATGTATTCAACATTGGTGCTGACCTGGGCGGCATGGCCGGCGCCATGGAAATGGTAACCGGTGTGCCAGGTTATATCTGGAACCCTGTGTTTGCGGCGGTGATCCTCGGACTGTTGTTGAGCACTTCGTACCGGCTCATGGCGAAAATCTTCAAATGGCTGACCATGGTCTTGTTCGCCTATGTCATAACAGCGTTTCTTGCCCACCCTGACTGGGGTGCGGTGCTGCACGCAACATTCCTGCCGCATATTGAATGGACGAAGGATTACCTTGCCGTTCTTGTGGGGATCCTGGGCACGACCATCTCGCCGTACCTGTTTTTCTGGCAGGCGGCGCAGGAAGTGGAAGAAGACAAGGACCACGGCAAGACGACGCTCAAGCAGCGAAAAGGCTCAACGGATGAGGAATTGCGCGCCGCCCGCACAGATGTCGTCACGGGCATGTTGCTCTCCAATGTTGTGATGTACTTTCTCATCCTGACCACGGGCGCCACGCTCAACGTGCATGGCTTGAAAAACATTGAGACCGCGAAACAAGCCGCGGAGGCCTTGCGGCCGCTTGCCGGGCCCGGCGCCTACTGGCTCTTCACCCTGGGCTTGGTCGGCACCGGAATGCTGGCAGTACCGGTTCTCGCCGGGTCATGCGCGTATGCGGTAAGCGAGGCCTCGCGGTGGAGAGCGGCCTCACTGAATCTGAAACCGCGCCTTGCTTTCAAGTTCTATGCCGTGATCGGAATCTCGATTCTTGTGGGCCTCGGCCTCGATTTCGCACACCTTAATGCAGTGAAGATGCTCTTCTGGTCGGCGGTTTTGAATGGATTGCTCGCGCCGCCGCTCGTGATCCTGGTTGTGCTGCTCACCAGCGATCGCAAAGTGATGGGCAAGCGGACCAATGGATTTACGCTGCAAGCACTGGGATGGATCTGCGCCCTGGCGATGACCGCGGCGGCGGTGGGGCTGGTGGTCTCTGCGCTGTAATTCGGTGCCGTGCTAGATTGGTCGCATGGAATCCGGCCCATTTTGCCCGCGTTGCGGATCGCTGTTGACGAACGGTCTGTGTCCCGCCTGCGGCGCGACTCAATCGAATGGGCCAGCATTTAGCTCTGAAGGCAAACCGCGCTCGCCGCGCGCACGCGAAGTCCTCACCATTCTCGTTGCGGCCTACTTGCTCGCCATGTGTGCATTCTTCTTCGTCGCGCACCGCAGGATCATCGACTTCTTCAGCGGGCGCCGAGAGCCTGGGCGATCGGCGGCAGGGTTTGGGCAACACCGCGGCCCGGTGGCGCGCGTTGACGAGCTGAAGGGAAGCGGCCGGATTTACCTTGTGCAGATTGGCGATCACCGTGCTCCCTATTCCATCAACGATTTCGCGCAATGGCTCCATACAAAATACGGGCTCGACGCGCAGGTTCTTCCCGCGATGGCATCGGATCCATCGACCTTCGATGCAACTCGCAAGCAGGAGGTCGCCGAGTTGCTGATGGATCAGATCAAGAACGCACATCCCGAACTGGGCAACGATCAGAACGCGTATCTGTTCGGCTTCACCGATGCCGATATGTACACGGTGTTGGAAAAGTGGGGGGCGACCTTCACAGCGCGTGATCTGAAGCGCGTAGCGATCCTCTCGTCCGACGGGATGGAAGATCAGCCGGCCCCGTTTCGCAAGTTGAGCGGAGCTGGAGCCATTGCGGACCTGCAGCTCCGCATGCGAAGGATTCTGCTTAAGGATATTGGTTTGCTTTACTGGCATCTGCCAGCGAACAACACTCCTGGCAGTATTCTCGAGCAACCGTTAGATACCGACGGAAGCTCGGAAGACATTTACGAGTCCGATCTGGAACCAGCGCGCACACGGTGGGGTCAGAACGAAGGCGAGCCATGCATCTTCATGATCTATTCGGCGAAGGACGGATTGAAGCCGCTGCCGGGAAGGTTGATTCGCACCTGTGCCGACTCGGAGTATATGGATCTCGATGAGAGCCAAGAGTTGTTTGAGATGGACCTGCGCCTCGGCATTCTGATCGACAAGCATCGTGAATTCGATTTGCCCGGGACCATTCCCATCAAGTTTCAGCGCGCGCTCCGCGATCATTGGAGAAACATAAATCCATATGGAGCCAGCGGCAGTGACAGCTACGACGAGTCTCTCGCTTCGGCGGACAGCATTGAAATCTCCATTGTGCACGCAGACACGATGCGCGAGAACCTCGTACTGGCGAAGGGTTACCGTCCCAACGCAGCCGACTCGAAGTATATCGATGCTGATAATTCGGGGCGCTATGACGAGATGCACCTGGTGCCCGGCCCACTCGGGCACTACGAGGTGAGGCGCTTCGACGGAGTGGTGAGGACCTATCTGCCCTATCAGGGCCCGGGAGCGATCTGTTATATGAGTGGCTATCGGGATGCGTTGGGGCACGAACTGAAGTTTGAGCGCGACGGCGCCCGGCGACTCACGCGGCTGTCCTCTCCCGACGGTCAGTGGCTCGAGCTCTCATACGTGCCGAGCGGCATTAGCGAGATTCGAGATAACCGCGGGCGCATCGTACGCTACGACTACGACGAGCGCCATCGCCTGGTGAAGGTCACCTATCCTTCGGGCGAGACTCTCCTGTATGAGTACGACGACGCGCAGCACCTGCTCACATTCAGTGTCGCAGCGAATGAAAAAGCCGCGCCGCAGGTCCTGATGCGCAATGAATTCGCGGACCAGCGACTGGTGAAGCAGACCCTGGCCGACGGCGAGTCCTACTCCTACAGCTACGGCGAGGGCGGGACCAAGCCGACTCGCCAGGCCACGGTGCGCGCTCCGGACGGCAGCCAGTTCAACATCCAGATCGACGACTCGCGCTCGAAGATTCTCGAACAGAACGCATCCCCAAAACAGTGATGCAGTGAGACGGGAATGATTTTCTCACCGCCCCGGTCTGCCTATTCGTTGGCCGGATTCTCAAACCGCGTGATGCTCGAGAGGAAGTTCAAGTGAACCGTGCCCGTCGGCCCGTTACGCTGCTTGGCGATGATGATCTCTGACTTGGCCTTCTCGTCTTCTGACAACTCTTCAGTCCGGTTGTAATAAGCCTCGCGGTGAATGAAGCAGACCACGTCGGCATCCTGCTCGATGGAGCCGGATTCGCGCAGATCGCTCAGCATCGGCCGCTTGTCATCGCCGCGCCTCTCGCTGGCACGGGAGAGCTGCGACAGCGCAACGACGGGCACGTCGAGTTCCTTTGCAAGCGCTTTTAGACCGCGAGAGATGGCCGACACTTCCTGAGTGCGGTTCTCGTAGCGCTTGCCGCCCGCCGAGGGCAGGGTTGCCGACATGAGCTGCAGGTAATCGACCACGATAAGGTCGAGACCGCCCGCGTTTTGCTTCAGGCGGCGCGCCTTGGCGCGCATTTCAGCGAGAGAGATGCCGGCGCTGTCGTCGATGAAGAGCCGCGACTCGACGAGCTGGCCCAGAGCGGCCTGCAGCTTTTGCTGATCTTCGCGGCCAAGAAAGCCGGTTTGCAGTTTTCTCTGATCGACCCACGCCTGCGAAGCCAACATGCGGCGCAGCAGCGATTCCTTGCTCATTTCCAGGCTGAAGACGGCCACCTTGGCTTCGTGATTGACAGCGGCGTTTTGCGCGATGTTGATGGCCAGCGCGGTTTTTCCCATGGAAGGACGCGCGGCGATGATGATCAGTTCGCCTTTCTGCAAGCCGCTCGTCATGCGGTCGAAAGTGATAAAGTCAGTGGCCAGGCCGGTGACTTCGCGGCTCTGCTTGTACAAATTGTCAATCGTCCCGAAAGAATGCTGGACAATCTGGTCGAGTGGTTCGAGGCCGCGTGTGATGCCCTTCTCCGTCACCTCCATCAGCCCGGCTTCAGCGGCGCCGAGCACTTCAAGAGCGGGCTCGCTCTGATCTGCGGCGCGGGCGATGGCTGCGGAGCAGATGAGCATGAGTTTGCGCAGCAGGCTCTTGTCCTTGACGATCCGGATGTACTCCTCAATGACCGGCCGGCGCGGTAGACCTTCAGTGAGGGAAGCAAGATAAGCGACGCCACCGACCGATTCGACTTCCTTGTAGCGAGAGAGCTCATGCGCCAGGGTGACAATGTCGACGGCGCGCTGCGAGTCCATCAGCTCCGTCATGCGCAGGAAGATGCGGCGATGCGAGTCGAGCGAGAAGTCGTCCGCCTCGATCTTCTCGGCAGCCTCGGAGTGGGCAGAATTGTCGAGAAGAATGGCGCCGAGGATGGTCTTTTCCGCGTCGACGTTCGCCGGGAGCCCGGTGTCAAGGGCGAGATTGGGGAGCGTGGCCATCCCTTGAGTTTAGGGCGAAGGTCGAGTGTGACAATCCGGGGAAAAATCGGAAATCTGGAAAACGCGTCAAGAGGGTCACGGGCGAGAAGCTGGCTTTAACCTTGATTATGGCCATAAATTATGGCTATAATTTGCCATGACCGTCAGTATCGCCGAAGCCAAAAATCGACTGACCGAGCTGATCCGCGCGGTGGAAGATGGCGAAAACATCATCATCACGCGCCACGGCCGTCCTGTCGCCCAGCTGACCGCTCCGCCTGCTGAGAAGCGCAAGGTCCAATTGGGCGGGATGCGCGACCGCATCAAACTCCTTCCAGGCTGGGACGATCCCATCACCGAAGAAGAGTTGCTTGGTGAGGAGTCTTGAACGAACCTGGACGGCGCGGATACTTGCTGGACACCCACATTTTGATTTGGGCGCTTCGAGAGCCCGAAAATCTCTCGCGGGACGCGGAAACCGCCATCTCCACCGGCGAGCTTTTTCTCAGCGTCGTGTCCTATTGGGAAGCCACTATCAAGAGCATGAAGGGGAAGATCGAGATCGGTGAGCCACGTACATGGTGGGCCACGGCGCTTGAACAACTGGCCGCTACGACGCTCCCTGTGCGTCCCGACCACGTGTCAGGCCTCCCATCGTTGCCGCCGATCCATAAAGACCCCTTCGACCGCATGCTCATCGCGCAGGCATCGGTAGAAGGACTCACGCTGGTGAGCATGGACGCCACTGTCGCGCAGTACGCGTCGAAGACAATTCGCGTTATCGGCTAAGAAGAGCGACTCTTCGCTTTACTGCGCCGGCACCTGCTTGAGTTGCGTCCAGCCGCCCCCGGGCGGCGGGGTGGGCGAAGAAGTCTCAGCCGTTTTGCCCCCGGTGCTGACCCAGTGATAATTCTGCGTGTTGGTGAGGACGTAGCGATGACCCGAGGTGTCGACAAAGGTGCCGGTCTGCGTCTGGACCTGGTTGAAGGCGTTGTACTCCTGGGTCATGGCGCGCTGCTGCTCTTTGGCGTTGACGAGGCTCGAGTCAAACGCGCGCTGCTGCGCGGCAGTGATCATGTTGAGATTGCGCGTGGCCTGGTCGACGCGCGCCTGTTGCTCCTTGACCCATTGGGGATTGCTGCGGATGGAGAGGAACATGTGCAGCAAGATCTTGCGCGTCCACTCAAAACGTTCGGCGGGCGCGATAACGCCGTCGATAAGATTGGTTCCCCACATACTCGGCATGCCGCGCAGTGGAGAAGCGAAGATGTAGGTTCCGGCAATGACATAGGCGCGGGCCGGCTTGCCGCCGTGGGTACACGTGAAGAACGCCTCGCCGGCCTCGTAGTGAGCGGGGGCGACCGACTTGGCCAGCGGGCCGGTCGAGATGTCAGGGCGGTCATCGGCGTTTTGAAAGGCGAGATTCGAACACAGCGACGGCAGCGCCGACTGGCCGTAGGAGTGGGCAAAATCTTTGCCCGATTCATAAGGCCTTGATCCCGGCCCTGCGCCAAAGCCCGGTGTGTGGAAGAAGGCCGGCGCAGGATCGCCCATCAGCACCATGACTGAGCTGTCGGGCGAGAGCGCGCGTAGAAACGTAGACACATCGACCGGCCCGCGCCGCACCATGCCGCCATCGACCTTCCACCCCTGCGGCACATCGAGCGAAAAGGCATCCTCGTTGGGATCGTTGAAGCGGGTCCATTGCACGCCATCAACCTGGATGTTGTCGGGCTTCGATGCCGCGCCGGTGGTTTGCGCCGATTGCTCGGGAGCTACGGAAGCGGACGCCGGCGAAGCCGTAGTGGACGATGCAGGCGCCGTGTGTTCGCCGCATGCAGCGAGGGGGAGCACTGTGAGAGCAACGAATGCAGGCAACAGGAAGAGTGAGCGCGCCATGAAGCGGCCTCCTCTGGGAAATGCCGCGAGTATAGCATCCGCCGAAATCGAGACACAAAGATCGAAGCGGCGCGAGGCGCCAGTGCATTGGCGATCGGGCTTCAGTGGAACATATGGTAGAGTCTCGGTGAACGGTCGGTCCATCCCCCGCATTTCATGAGTTTCTGTTCCCGAGGCCGGCGACATTCCGAAAGCACGGGAGACTGCGATGAATCCGCGGGGAAAAGTGATTGCATTTGAGACGTTCGCCCAGACTTTCGTTGCACTTGCCGCGAGCATCACGCGCGTTGGATGCGTTGCGGCGCTGGGGATGGTAGTGTTTACGAGCGCCGCGCTGGGGCAGGAGCAGTTCAGCGCCGGCGACGGATCCAATACTTACACCGATCAATTCCAGTCGAACTGCCATCAGGGCCAGCAGCCGAATATCTTTGCACAACTGGGCATGAATCCGATGGCGTGCCGCGGGCAGGTGGCGCCGCAGGACAGCAATGGCAGATGCACCTTGCAGGGGATGACGCTGCTGAAGCAAATCGGCAATACCTGCTATTACTGCTCGCCGATTGTGCCGCCCATCAAGGGAATCCTGATTCCCTTTGACCAGGTGGGAAATGCGCAGCATCAGGGGTATGCGTGCGGCGTTGACCAGCTCGATCCCAACTGCACCGCAATCTGCACCCGGGCCGACAGCAGCACCAAGTACACACCTCCGCCGCCACCGAGCACGCAGATCCCCATTAATCCGTCGTATGGAACGCCGGCGGGCGCCAATGGTCCCTGCGAGGACTACACCGGGCTGGACATGTCGACTCCGGCCGGGCAGGCGGCAGCGTATCAGCGCTGCTCCGATTTTTTGTGCCAGCATAACCCCGACCTGACGCGCTGCCAGGCGAAGACGATCGTGTCGACGCAGCAGTCATTTGAGCCGGTGCCGGTCAAGCTCACGGGCGGCGTGGTGAAATACCACCTGGTAGGCAAGAAGAGCGTGACGATCACGCTGAAGGTGAACGGCAAGCCGACGCCGGTACCTCTCTTGTTCGATGTGGTGATCGGCGGAGAATTCCCGAGGAACAAGGACGGGTATGTGACCTCGGGGACCTACAACGTCAATACCGGCGAGACGACGCCCGACCCCACGATCAAGCAGTTTTGGGGCGATCTGGATTCAGCCGATTCGCAGTTTCGCGTGAAGACGATCGAGTTTTCCCCGGCGGCGGTCAAGCTGTACGGGCAGGCGAGTTATACCTTTCCGACGAATGCGCGGCCGATTTTGCAAGTGACCGGCGTGACAGACCCTTAGTGCGTGCATGGATCGGCACACCGGCTGATCAGGCAGTCGGAATCGTGGTTGGCTCTGGAGGCATGGGCGGCGCCTCAGGAGACGACTCGGTAGGCGGACGCCAGCGTAGGACTGGCTTGCGCGCGGCCTGCACTTCATCCAGCCTCGCCACGCGCGTCGAGTGCGGCGCCGTCTTCACAATCTCCGGGTCCTCGTCGACCTCTTTGGCAATGCTGCGCATGGCATCGATGAACAGGTCGAGCTCCTCGAGCGACTCGCTCTCAGTGGGCTCAATCATCAGCGCGCCGGGGACGATGAGCGGGAAGCTGACGGTATACGGATGGAAGCCGTAGTCGATGAGGCGTTTGGCGATGTCACCGGTCTTGACGCCCTTCGCGGCTTGCCGCTTATCGCTGAAGACAACTTCGTGCATGGACGGCGTCTTATAGGGCAGCTCGTACACGTCTTCGAGTTTGGCGCGAATATAGTTCGCGTTGAGGACGGCGTCTTCGGTGGTCTGCCTTAGACCATCTGGCCCGTTGGCGAGGATGTACGCAAGCGCGCGAATGAACATGCCGGTGTTCCCGTAGAAGGCGCGCACCCGGCCAACCGACTGCGGGCGATCGTAATTCCAGCGGTTCACGCCTTCCTTGTCCTTATAGAGAACCGGGATGGGCAGGAACGGCTCGAGAAATGCCTTGCAAGCCACGGGGCCGGAGCCGGGACCGCCGCCGCCGTGGGGCGTGGAGAAGGTCTTGTGCAGGTTGAGATGCATCACGTCAACGCCAAAGTCGCCGGGCCGCGCCTTGCCGACCAATGCGTTCATGTTGGCGCCATCCATATAAAGCAGTGCGCCCTTCGCGTGCAGAATGTCGGCGATCTTGTGAATCTGGCTTTCAAAAACTCCAATGGTGGAGGGGTTGGTGAGCATCAGAGCGGCGGTTTCTTCATCCACCTGGCGCGCGAGGGCTTCGAGATCGATGCCGCCATCGGCGTTGGACTTGAGGTTCTCGACCGAGTAGCCGCAGATGGCCGCGGTGGCCGGGTTGGTTCCATGCGCCGAGTCAGGGATGATGACCTTCTTGCGCGGATTGCCCTGCGACTCATGCCATGCGCGAACCAGCAGGATGCCGGTGAACTCCCCATGCGCGCCCGCCGCGGGCTGCAGCGTGATGGCATCCATGCCGGTGATCTCGATGAGGCAGCGCTGCAGCAACTCGACAACGTCGAGCTGCCCCTGCGCAAGATGATCGGGGCGGTAAGGGTGCGCCTCGGCAAGGCCGACGATGCGCGATACCAGCTCATTCACGCGCGGGTTGTACTTCATGGTGCAGGAGCCGAGCGGGTACATGCCCAGATCGATCGCGTAGTTCCACGTGGAGAGGCGCGTGAAGTGGCGGATAATCTCGATCTCGCTCAGTTCGGGCAGTTCGCCGGGCTCTTTGCGGTGCGCGGCGCCGAGCAGCGCGGCAGGGTCTGCTTCAGGCACGTCGAGCGGCGGCATCCTGTAGGCCTTTTTGCCGGGCGACGACTTCTCAAAGACCAGCGCCTCGTTCTGCGTCTGGTGCGGGCGGACCTTGCCAAGCGTGCGGCGTGTGGTGTTTTCATTGGTTGCCATGAACTTGTGCCTCGCTGTTACTTCCTGTTCTCAACCTCGTGATTTGTAACAGGGCACGACTTTAGTCGTGCCGATAACCGACCCAAAAGATCTTTGGGCTTTAGCCCGGCTAAAGCCGTGCCCTTGTTACAAGCAGAATCTTCTTCGCAACTCAGGCACGACTAAAGTCATGCCCTGTTACAAAGCAAAGGCGACAACCCGCATCACCGTCGCTCATACCGCTTCTCATTGCCGTGCCATACCCAAAGCCCCAACAGCAAGGCCGTTAAGAATGTGAATGCGCTGCAACCATACATGTAGCTCGCCTTGGCCCCATGAAACAAATCCCAATGCAAAATCACTTCTAGACCAACCTGCAACCCGCCCCAAACGATCAGATAACGAAGAACAATGAACCGGAGCCTGCCGTGACATCGAATCTTCTCCCACGATCCACGCCACTCGTCCTCTCTTTCAGCGAGGAGCTGGCGGTCACTCTCCAACATCCAATCGTTCGTTTTCGCCATAACCTTCCACTCCAGAAGAGATAGATCGGGACTGCCCTCACGCCTCCACCGGCACGCCGGCCAGCACCTTCGCCGCTGTATCAATCCGCTCGCGGGGCATCACCTCGGTGACGCACCACAGCGTTGAGTTCTTCATCTCCGGATACCAGCGGCTGAGGTCGATGCCGCCGACGATCTTTTCGTCGCGCAGGCGCTGACTCCAGATCGCCGGCGCTTCGGTGGTCTGCAAAACAAACTCGTTGAAGATGGGCGCGCCTTTGAACAGCATCTTCGCCCCCGGCTGCGCGTTGAACAGCTTAGCCGCGTAATCAGCCTTGGCCAGGTTGTGCTCGGCCAGCTCGCGAATGCCCTCTTTGCCATAGATGGTCAGGAAGATCGTCGCCATCAGCGCCACCAGCGCCTGGTTGGTGCAGATGTTCGACGTCGCTTTCTCGCGCCGAATGTGCTGCTCGCGCGTCGAGAGCGTCAGCACAAAGCCGCGATAGCCGGTGCTGTCGACCGTCTGGCCGACGAGCCGCCCCGGCATCTGGCGCAGGTACTTTTCCTTCGCCGCAATCACGCCGCAGTAGGGACCGCCGTAGCACAGAGCGACGCCGAACGATTGCGCCTCCATGCTGACGATGTCCGCTTCGACCGGCGGCCGCACCACGCCCAGCGAAACCGCCTCGGCGATGGAAACAATCAGCAGCGCGCCCTTGGCATGCGCGATGGCGGCGATCGCCGGAATGTCTTCAATCACGCCGAAGAAGTTGGGGCTCTGCACCAGCACCGCGGCCGTCTCTTCGGTCACCTGCGCCTCGAGGGCGGCCAGGTCGATGCGCCCGGTCTCGGCGTCGTACGGAACGAGCGTCGAAGGCAGCCCCTGGTACTTGGTGTAGGTGGCCAGCACTTCGCGATACTCCGGATGCACGGTCCGCGCGATGGCAGCCTTGTGGCGACCGGTTACGCGCACGGCCATCATCACCGCTTCGGCCGCGCCGGTCGACCCGTCGTACATGCTGGCGTTGGCCACGTCCATCCCGGTCAGCTCGGCGATCATGGTCTGGAATTCAAAGATCGCCTGCAGCGTGCCCTGCGTGATCTCCGCCTGGTAGGGCGTGTAGCTGGTGAGGAACTCACCGCGCTGCACCAGCGAGTCGATGATCACCGGCCGGTAGTGGCGATACGCACCCGCGCCTAGAAAGCTGGAGTGCTTGTGGGTGTACTTGGCGCCGGCCGCGTGGAAGTAGTCAATGATCTCTGACTCGCCATGCTGGCGCGGAATGTCGAGATCGCGGGTAAAGCGGTACTCGGCGGGAATGACCGAGAACAGGTCGTCGATGGACGACGCACCAATCTCGGCGAGCATCTTTTCGCGTTCAGCAGGCGATTTGGGCAGGTAGCGCATGATTAGCTGCTAGCTCCTAGCTTCCAACTGGAAGCCCTGGAAAACATTGAGAACTTCTTCGTTAAAGAGCCGAAGGAACAACCGCAGATTCTTCGACTCACCACCCCCAAACTGAAGTACGTTTGGGGCCCCGTTCGCTCAGAATGACAGCCTCTGTTCTGTTGTGAGCTTTAGAAACTGAGCTTGAGCTAAAGGCTAGCGGCTAGAAGCTGCCTCAGCTTTCTTCGGCGATAAAAGCTTCGTAGGCGGCGGCATCGAGAAGCTTGCCGAACTCCGACGGATCGGCGAGCTGCACCTTGATGATCCAGGCCTCGTGGGGCTTCTCGTTGATCTTGTCCGGCGAGGTCTTCAATTCATCGTTGGTCGCCGTGACGGTTCCCGAGACAGGCGAAAAAAGATCGCTGACGGCCTTCACGCTCTCCACCGAACCGAAGGTCTGGTTCGCGGTCACCGCATCCCCCACCTTGGGCACCTCCACATAAACAATGTCGCCGAGGGAGTTCTGTGCGTAGTCGGTAATGCCGATGGTCCCGATAGCGCCGTCGAGCGCAATCCATTCGTGTTCGCGGGTATAGCGGTAGTCGGTGGGATACGCCATGGAGACTCCTCGTTCTGAAATTCTCGTGCGACCTCTCAGTGTACGACCTCCAGAGAGGGGGGTAGAAATGCGGCTTGCACCGGATGGAAAGGCAGGCTTCCTCTTGAAATTGTAGAGCGGCCGGCTGCCCCGCCGGGGATGTGGATCAGATTGGAAAAACGAGGGAAACAGGGATCAGGTCGGAACCAGTATCCCGATCCGGTTCACGGCAATTTCATCGCTCCCTCGCAACGCCCTTCGCCCTTCCCGCATCCAAGCCCCTGTTAAGCCAGAGCCCTCCGGAACCAAACCGAAAGTGAGAGTGACCCAATATGCCTACCGAAAAGAAAAGCGCCGCAGCGACCAGCCAACCCGCCGAAGCTTCAGCCAAGGCCCAGGTCAAGGAGTTGATCGACGCCCTGAATGAAGACCTGGCACGCGAATACCAGGCCATCATCGCCTACACGGTCTACAGCAACGTCATCAGCGGCGCGAAGTGGATGAACATCGCCGCCGAACTCAAGCTGCACGCGGCCGAGGAGCTGCAACACGCCATGATCATCGCCGACCAGATCGACTACCTGGGCGGCATGCCGACTGCGACCCCCAAGCCCGTCAAGATCTCAGACAAAGCTGAAGACATGATTCGTTTCGATCTCGACAACGAGACCGAGACAATCCGCAACTACCGCAAGCGCGTCAAGCAGGCCGAGGCCCTGGGTCACTACGCTCTGTCAGAGAAACTGCGCGAGATCATTGTCCAGGAACAAAACCACCAGCACGACCTGGCCACCGCACTCGATATCGACATCCCGAAGGTCTTCGAAGACGGGGCGTAAACGAAGAGAAGGGACTGCGAGACTAAGGGACTGAGGGACTACTAAGGGACTGAGGGACTTTGGGACTAAGGGACGAAGGGATTGAGGGACGAAGGGACCCAACGACTGCGGGCGTAGGAAGCTAGCCTCGTCCTTGATCCGAACAGCACATTCAGCCTTCAGTCCCTCAGTCCCTAGTCCCTCAGTCCCCAGTCCCAAAGTCCCTCAGTCCCTATCTCTCAAAAAACTCCCCACTCCCCCCATTCGCCCACGGATCGTAATGCGCAGCGAAATTCGCGCGCGTTTTCACGCTGGGGTGGTTATACTCCCAGAACTCGATGAACGGGCTGGGGTCTGGATCTTCAAGCCACGCTTCGCCCAGGGCGTTGAACGCGGCCACGGCCGTCATCTGCGCATCAGGAACCAGACCATGGATCGCCTCCTGGCCGTACACGTCGGCCTGATGTTCGAAATAACGGCTGATCGTGTTGCTGACCGGTTCTAGCACAAACATCGCGACCAGCAGCGTAAACAGCAGGACGACAAATCCTGTGCGCGTGGCGAGTGGGGGCGCGCCTGCCTCACTCGCCTGCAGGCGCCAGCGGGCGCTGAAGCGATGGGCCAGCATCCCGGCAATCCTGGCGCACGCCCAGAAGATAAAAAACAGTCCGACCGCCCCGATGGCCAGCATTTTGGGAATGTGGTTCAGCACGTAATGGCCGCTCTCGTGACCAAAGACGAACATCACCTCATCATCGGGAATGCGGCCGGCCGTGGTATCCCAGACAACGATGCGCTTGGTCGCGCCGATCCCGTCGACATAGGCGTTCAGGCCGTTGGTCTTCACCGCCGCCTTCATCAGGAACATGCGGTCCGGCGGAATATGGGTCCCAGTACGGGCAACCACCTTCTCCAATTCACCCACCAGCGCCGCGTGGTGCAGCGAAAGCGGCTCGTACTGGTTGAAGATCGGCTCGAACAGCGGTGCGACGAAGATCATCAAAACCATCAGCGGCAGCGAGACCACCCACGCTCCCAGCCAGTACCGCCGCGGCCAGCGGCGAACCACCCAGTTGAAGAGCAGCAGAATCGGCGTTCCCACAACCAGGCCCACGGCGAGAGATTTCGACTCATCCCCGAACCAGCTTCCCCATCCCTGCACGCTGATCCCGTAGGCCCGGCTGATGTGGTGCGCGTAAAGATCGAGAGGCAGATTAGCCAGCCCGAGAAACACAATGAGAACCGCAAAGAACAACAAGCCCTGCGCCCAGCGGTGCGGCGTGGTTTTGTGCGCCCACTCCTCAAGACCATGCGCAGCGCGCGAGTCAAGCAAGAGCCAGAGAACGGCGATGCCCCAGAGGGATGAAACGATGTCGAGGATGTTGCGAATGCGGCCCAGGGCGATTGCCTTGGCGAGTTTATCGGGAGGCAGTTGATAGGCCGACTGAGAGGTCGTGTTTGCACTGGACGTCGCAGCAGGCGTCGTGGCCGCAGACTGCGCGACGCACACCACTGGCATTGCGCCGCCGAGCAGAACGCAGAGGCAAACAGCGGTGATCCAACACCAGATCGCAGGGCGCGCGGCGGCCAAGGGTTTTCCCCTCCTTGAGCGAACTCTGAGACAATTCAAACTAGAGATGCTTTTACTCCAATCTTCGCAATCGACGCCACCCTTATTTTCTGCCTCCGCAGGACGAATCGCCCGCAGATCCGGATTCATACTCGCAATCGCAACCATGTTCCTTAGCCGGGCGCCTGCAAGCCGCGCCCAACAGCCCGCGCCCGTGCTCTTAGACGCCATGACCACCGAGTTGCAGCGGGCATTTACATCGCTGGGCAAGTCGGCCGGCTCGAGCGACCAGAAGCAGTTGCCGCCCTATTTCCTCAGTTACTCGGTCAGCGACGCGAGCTTCGTCTCCATCCGCGCACAGTATGGGGCGCTTGCCGATAGTTCCTCCAATCATGTGCGCGTTGCCGATGTGCAGGTGCGGCTGGGCGAGCCCAAGCTCGACAACACGCACGGCACGCATCGCGGCTCGGCCGTCAACAGCATGGAGCTGCCGCTGAATGATGATCGCGAGGCGCTGGCGCGTTCGCTCTGGCTGGCCACCAACACCGGCTACGGCAATGCTCTCGACAACTACCTGCGCGTAAAGACCGAGGCGGAAGTTCGCGCCAAAGAAGAAGACACCTCGCCCGACTTCAGCCAGGAGGCGCCGCAGGTCCACGTCGGAAAGCCCGCGCCCCTCGTAGTCGTCGACCGCGCGGCGTGGGAAGAGCGCGTGCGTTCGCTGTCGAAGATCTTCCGCCAATATCCTGACGTCTACCAGAACATGGTGGTCCTCACCGTGCAGAACGAGACCGACTACTTTGCCTCCTCTGAAGGCTCGCGCATTGTCGCTCCCCACATCCAGGCGCGTCTGGTGGTGTTTGCCGTGACCCGCGCCGACGATGGCATGGACCTGTTCCGCGCACAAACCTTTGAAGCCGAGACCGCAGCCGAGCTTCCCCGACAGGCCGATCTCGAAGCCGCGATTCACGAGCTGGGCAAGAGTCTTGAAGCGCTGCGCAAGGCGCCTGTGACCGAGCCCTTCGATGGACCGGCGATTCTTTCCGGTCGCGCGGCCGCAGTCTTCTTTCACGAAGTGCTCGGGCATCGGCTTGAGGGCCAGCGCCAGCGCGGCGATGAAGAAGGGCAGACGTTCACCAAAGACGTAGGCAAAGAAGTGTTGCCGACGTTTCTCTCCGTGGCCGACGATCCGACCATGGTCAAGTTTGGCAACACGTGGCTCAGCGGCACCTATGAGTATGACGACGAGGGCCAGAAGGCGCGCCGCGTCGACCTCATCGACGATGGCGTGCTGAAGACATTCCTCATGTCGCGCCTGCCGATTGCGAGCTTCTCCGCTTCAAACGGTCATGGCCGCGCACAAACCGGCCGCGTGCCCACGGGACGCCAGGGCAACCTGATTGTGACCTCGACCAAGAAGGAGCCCGAAGCCGAGCTACGCAAGCAGTTAATTGAGGAAGCTAAGAAACAAGGCAAGCCTTACGGCCTCTACTTCGAAGACATCTCATCTGGATTCGCGGTTACCACGCGCAGTTCGCCGCAGGCGTTTCAAGTGATCCCTCTGGTGGTGTGGCGCGTGTATGTCGATGGCCGCCCCGACGAGCTGGTGCGCGGCGTCAGCATCGTGGGCACGCCGCTGGCCGCGATGAAGCGCATTCTCGCCACCGGCGACAAGAGCGAAGTGTTCAACGGCGAGTGTGGCGCGGAGTCGGGCACGGTTCCCGTCAGCGCCGTGGCTCCCGCCATGCTGGTGAGCGAGATGGAAACGCAGAAGCAGGCCCAGGGCACGGCGCGACCGCCGATTCTGCCCATCCCCGGAGCCCCCGCTGCAGCCGGCGACAAGGCCACCAGCGACAAGAAGGAGGGCCAATGAACCCCATGCGATCGATTGCCCAATTTGCCGGCGCGGGAATTGTTGCCGCCCTCCTTTGCACTCCTTCCACGCTCGCGGCGCAGCAAACGCGCGCCGATGCGGAGAAAGACCCGATTCTCAAAGCCATGCTCGCGGAGATGGATCGCAGCATGAGCGAGCTGCAGCTCAAGGGATTCGCCAAGCCTTTCTTCATCCAGTACCGCATTGAAGAGGTGGACGACTTCGAGACCAAGGCGGAGTTTGGCGCCGGTGAAGGCGCCCTGCACGCTCATGAGCGCGTTGCGCGCATCACGGTGCGCGTGGGCGACTACAAGACCGACAGCTCCGGTGGTCGCGGCGACGGATCGCTTGCAGCTCGCCGCGCTCGACGACGATCCAATCGCGCTGCGCTCGTCTCTTTGGACGGCAACCGATCAGGCTTACAAGAGCGCGCTCGCGGCCTACGCGCAGAAGCAGGCTGCGCTCAAGCAGGTTGAAACGCCGCCGCAGGCCGACGACTTCAGCAAGCAGAAGCCGGTGATCTCGCTGGCCGACCCGGAAAAGCTCAAGCTCGACGAGGCTGCATGGAACGAGCGCGTCGCCAGAGTCAGCGGGCTCTATCGCTCTGACGCGAGCTTCAAGGCCGACCCCACGGCAGTGCAATACTCGCACGCGGATTTTCATGCGCGCGCCACCACCACCTGGCTCGTCAACAGCGAAGGCACCATCGTCCGCAAGGCCACCACTGAATATGAAGAAGCCTTTGGCACCGGCGCCCAGGCCGCCGACGGCATGCGGCTCGATCGCTCCTACGGATCGTCGGGCGTAGTCCTCAAAGATCTGGATGCGCCGGACGTTTTCGAGAAGCATGTTACGGATCTCATCGCGTCGCTTGCCGAGTTGCGCAAAGCCCCGCTGGTCGAAGAGGAGTATCACGGCCCGGTGCTGCTCAGCTCCGACGCGAGCGCCGACACGCTCCGCGCGCTGATTGCCTCGGGCGTCACCGCCACGCGGCCCAAGCTGGGGACAGAAGCCCGCACCAACGGCCCCTTCGCCTCGAGCTTTCACGCCCGCGTGCTCCCCGAGACGATGGATGTGGTCGATGACCCGCTCATGAAGAGCTTCGACGGCAAAGAGCTGTTAGGCGCCTACACGATCGACGACGACGGCGTGCCGGCCCAGAAGGTCGACCTGATCACCGCCGGCAAACTGGAGAATTATCTCGTCGGCCGCGAGCCGGTGAAAGACTTCCCCGAGTCGAACGGTCACGGACGCGCAGGCCTGGCCGGCGCCGCACGGCCCATGATCGGCGTGCTCAAAATTACGGCGAAAGATGGGCTGAGCGACGATGAGCTGAACAAAAAGCTGCTTGCCCTCGCCAAAGACCGCGGCCTGACGAGCGTGTATGTGGTGCAGACCCTGGGCGGCGAGTCGGTTCCACGCATCCTCTATCGGGTGAGCCTTGATGGCAAGCGGCAACTCGTTCGCGGCGCGGTGCTCGATGACCTCGATCAGCGAGCGCTGCGCACCGGCATTCTCAGCGCGGGCAAAGACCTGTTCCTCGGCAACTTCTTCGGCGAAGTCCCGGTGACAGTGCTTGCTCCGGCGTTGCTGATGGAAGAAGTCACCGTAAAGCGCGCCAACGAGAAGAACGACAAGCTGCCGTTCTATCCGCCACCGAGTTAGTGTCCTGTCCAGTTGAAGAATCTGGGTGCCCCATCCATCCACGGCCTTATCGTGGATGGGTGGGATACCACGAACTCATCAATCGCCATGCGGCTTTGTAACCGGGGACGCATGCAAACCGACGGACTACCTCCGCACCTCAATCTTGAACTCCGCCGGTGGCTCAAACAGTTCCCGCGCCGGCTCGGTGGTCTGCACATTGGTGAGCTGATAGGTCGTCTTCCCATAGCGCGGATCGTCCGTCGTCGATTGCACCACGGCTTCGATCACCGGCGAGTACCACGTCTCCGTCACGATCGCGATTGGCTTCTCATTGCCCATTTCGCCCGCAGGGATCGTGATGGTCTGGCGTGTTCCCGTGCAATCGACGCCTTCAATATTCTTCGCTCCGAGGTCTTCTTTCGCCACTTGGCGCTTATCGTCCGCCGCCCTCGCGACAATGACGTTTGGATCGCCGTCGTGCTCGTCGCGAATTTTGATCATCATGCGCGTTGAAGGCCCTTGACTCACTTCTTCTCTGTCTTTCACCACCTTGGCCATCACCTGCGACCCATCATCCTGGATCTTCCGATAGTCGAGAAATGTGGGCGATCGCTGCACTTTCTCCGCCGACTTCGATCCCGGATCGAGAACATACGCTATGCCGCTCACCGGGTCGTCGATGAACACTTTCACCTCGTGCTGCGAAGGATGCTCCGGATCCACGTTGCCAAAGGTCTCCTCGCGCCGAGTGCGGCCTTCACTGTCGCGATAGACCTTGCTCACGGTGCGATGCACGATGCGATTGCCGTCCGACAAGGTCTGCACGGTTTCCGTCGAGGTCTCAGCAGAATATTGCTTGCCCTTCACCACTTGGGCATCGGCCGCCACCAGTTCGAGTGTCACCTTCTGGCGCGCATCCTGCCCATCCTCAACGACAGACAGATTGAGGCCTGCGACCTGCGCGGATGGCTCTTCCTGCTGGACGTCGTCCCGCTGCACCTGCGCCAATTGTTGCGCGTGGACCGACAGAGCGCCCGCCAGCGCAGCCGACAAAGCGAGTGCCCCACTCATCCGAAATATCTGCATGCTTTTCATCCCAACTCCTCTCAAGGTTGAACAATTATTGAAGAATGCGAATGGCGCGCGGAAGCCCGTCCTCGCCCACCACAAACTCCGCCAGAAGGGAGCGCGCCAGCGCGTTCGCGGGCGCCTCCAGTCCGTACTGCTGCAGGTCGCTTCCCTGCAGCGTGACGCGCACAACGCTTAGTTGTGTCGCCCGCGGCAGGCCATCGCTTGTCGGCAACGGGATAAACTCCTGCAGCGAATTTCCCGCGACAGATTTCTGTGCGACAGCTTGACTACGCGCGTTGTTGATCCGGGCTCTCCGCGATGGGAGTGACCTTGCTGATGCGCTTGTTGTCGATTCCGCCTGGGCCGATAATTCCGGATGTGCGGCGTTTTTCGGATGCGCGTTCTTTTCAGGCTGCGGCGCCGTTGACTGCGCGTTGATTGGGCGATCGTGTGGTTGAACACCCTTGCGGAAATGGACGTCGACGCCGATCACTGCAATCGCGACGAGTAGGACCAACGCAACCGCCCATGCCCATGCTTGCTTCCGCTTCACTGCGTGCCGCGTGCCTCGTTCGCTCGCCGTCGCGCGCAGCACGGCTTCGACACTTTCTGGCGCAGCCGTGGCGCGATGCTCTCTGCCGATCTCCGCAAGAATCTTTTCCAGTTCCTGATTCATCCGCGCTTCCTTTCCGCGCCCGCCATTTCCACGCTCAACCAATCTGCCAGGCGAGCTTTCGCCCGATGCAGCCTTGAACGAACTGTCCCCACCGGCACTGCCAGCACTTGCGCTGCCTGCTCATAACTCATCTCTTCCAACGCGCAAAGAATGATCACCGCGCGCAGTGCCGCCGGCAACTCGTCGAGACCGGCTCGCACCGCGGCCACAGCCTCACTCCGCAGCAACGACTCCACCGGGCTCGCCGCTTGGCTTTCCAACTCCGCCGCATCTTCTTCCTCGATTGCATCCGTGTGCCCGTTACGTTCAAGGTGCTTCCAAAGCTGCCGCCGCGCAATGCCGCACAACCATGTTGAGAGCAGCGCCCGCTCCGCATCGAAACGGTCGAGCCGGCTGAGAAGAGCCAGAAAGACTTCCTGCGTGATCTCTTCAGCGACTGCGGCGTCCCCGCTCATGCGCAGCGTGAAGCGATAGACCAGGCCGCCATGTCTTCGATACAGCGTGGCCATGGCTTCGGCGTTGCCCGCAAGGGCCGCGCGATGCAGCTCAGCATCCGTCAGATTGGTTTGGGTCAGACTTCGCTTGAGCTGCTCAAACATGGATATCCATGATTACGCCGGGGGGCGAATTCGTTCCATCGCCGCGACGAAAGATTTACCTGCTGCTTTGACTTCAGGTTTTGCGGATCGCTCGAGAGAAGTTTCACGCAAAGAAAAAGCCACTCAAAAATGAGCGGCCCTTTCTGTTGTTGCCTGTTGCGACGATCAGTCGCCTGTGACGGCCCCCCGACGACGAGGTATTCAACTCCGTGTTCGTTGAACGCGCGTAAGAGTTGCTTCAGATCTTCGGGTAGGATCATACGTAATTCCCTTGAGAGCGTATGCCGTGGCGGATGCATCCCAAACGGCCATGAAGCGCTCAGCCATGGACCGGCTCTGCCAATAGCGATATGTTTCGGCCTTTTGTTGCCGATGGCTGGAGAACCTTTGAATTATTTTGCTGGAGGCCATGGCCGCGTCTCACTTCTATTGTATTCCGATTGGGCATCATGCCATGGGCGATTTGGAGTCAGCTCTCAGACGCAAAAGGCCGCTCCTTGCGGAGCGGCCCTCATGTTCTTGCGCCGAAGGCGCGTCTGCTGCATGCAATGCTAGTCGCCTGCGACGGGCTCGTTTTCCGTAGCGTGGCGGTTGATCGGCGAAGCGGCATTATTCGAAGCGGGGCGGATCGCATCCAGACGAACCAGCCCGTCGATCGGCTTCTCGCCCAGCACATGCTCGCGATAGAGCTTGGCCATGCGCGCGTTCTCCGCCTCTTCTTTCACCTTGTCGGCGGTGGTGGCTGCGCGGGCGCGGAGCTTCTCTTCGCGTGCGTTCTTGGCGATGCCCAGGTTGTCGAGCGTGTGGTTGGCTTCGGAGTTGACATGCTCCATGTTGAGAGCCAGGTCGTGGCCCACCTGGGTCATGCCCACCTTCTTGCCGCCCGCGAAGATTTCATGCCGGCCGTGCTCCTCGTACCACTTGGTCAGAGTCGCCGTCATGTGCATCTTCTCGATGATGTTTCTCCAGCCCACACCGGTGTTGTAGGCGCAGAAGCTGATCTCGCCTTCCTGCGTCGCATACGGAATGATGCATTGCTCGGTGCGGCGGAAGTCGTAGTTGAACAGATCCTGGAACCACATGCCGGCGATGAAGAGGAAGTTCCAGCGATCCTGGCGGCGCTTCTGAATGTCTTCGAGCGTCCGGTCGCCCTTCACGCTGCCGTAGTTCTTGCCGGTCGCGTTGAAGGTCTTGTCCATCTTCTTCATCATGTCAGTGATCTTGAAGTGCGTCGGCGCCTGGAACGGATCGTAGTTGCGCAGCAGCGCAAGACCGAAGCCGATGAGCGAGAGCGTCTTGCCGCGCGCCGCATCGTTCACCTTGGCCAGATCCTTGGCCACCTTGTTCATGTTGAGGAACGCGGTGACGGGAGCCGACTCCTTGGTTTCCTTGTCGATCATCAGCGCCATGCCGATGCCGCAATTCGGGTGGCAGCCGCACGAGAGCTGGCCCCACTCCGCGCCCGGTCCGTGAATCAGATCGGCCCAGTCAGAGAAGGTGCTCATAAAGCTGATGGGGAACCAATCGCGCTCGGGCTCGCCGATGCCCACCTGATTCTTGACGTCGTGCGCCATGTGGCTCAGCGTGTAGCGCTGCGCCAGGCGGCGCTCTTCCGTGATGTCCTCATCGCGACCCGTGAAGCTGACTGGCTGGAAGCTGAGGAAGCTGATCTTCTTGGGGTTGTCGAGCGCGAACTGAATGATGTGCCCGACCTGCTCGTTGTTGATGCCGTTGATGATCGTCGTCACCGGCACAATTTCAACGCCCGACTCGTGCAGATTGTTGATCGCCTGCAGTTTCACGTCGAACAGGTTGCCGACCTTGCGGTGCGAGTTAGCAGCGTTGCCGATGCCGTCGAACTGAAGGTAGACATAGCGCAGACCCGCTTCGGCAGCGGCGCGGCAAAGCTCTTTGCTCTTGGCAAATTCAATTCCGTTCGATGCGGCCTGCACCGAGTTGTAGCCAACCTTGCGGGCGTAGGCAACGGCATCGAGGAAGTAGGGCGACAGGGTCGGCTCGCCACCTGAGAACTGCACGCTCATCTGCCGCTTCGGCTTGATGGTGATGGCGTTGTCGAGCATGGTCTTGATCTCGTCCCATGTGAGCTCGTGGACGAAGCCAACCTGGTTGGCATCCATGAAGCACGGATCGCACATCATGTTGCAGCGGTTGGTCAGATCGATGGTCAGCACCGAACCGCGGCCGTGGGTCACGGTCGAGGTGCCGTGGTTGTGCAGGTTCTTGTCGCCTTCGCCGTGCGCGCGTATGTCGCGGCCGGGGAAGCTTTCCTCCAGATGTTTAAAGAACTTTGTGTCGATTGACATCACGTCTTCAAAGTGGCCGTGCTTGGGGCAATCCTTCACCATCAGGATCTGGCCGTCGCGCTCGATAATCTGCGCCTTGATCTCGCCGACCTTTTCGTTGAGCAGCACTTCATGCGGCAGCTTCCCGTCGAGAATCTGCTTGCGGATCTCCGGGACGCACTTGGGACACAACGAGTCCGTGGTGCGCGGCCAGCCGAGAGGCGGCTTTTCTTTCTGCCAGCTCTTCTGCAGAGGCTTGTCACTCCATTTGGGGGTGAACGAAGCGTTCGGGCTGATGCGGTTGAGCCGCTCGTAGACCACCCACGCGCCCTTTGCGGCGTAGACGGCTGCTTTTTCAACGTACTTGATCGCTTTAGGCATGGATTGCGGTCTCCTTGGACTTGTTTCGTTCAGCTTTTTGTCTTGATGCGTGCAGCTAATTCTTGTCGTGTGCTGTATCGCCGGCCCGTTCGTCGGCCTTAAGTCGAATCCCAGCTTCCCAGTGTGGACCAAAAGCCGACGCCTAGGAAGTCACTGTTAGGGTAACCGCGCCCCCCAGTCAACCCAACGAACGTGCAGCGAACGGCGGAATCAGCCAGTGAATGGCAATTCCCGACCGTCGAACGGGGCTAACTTCAACGCCCTCTGTCGGTTTGGTCCACCCAATCTGATCGATTCACATGATCAATTCACGGTGAGTGTGAACGTTGTGCTGCTCTGCAGCGATCCGGAGGTGCCAGTCACCGTGATCGTCGAAGTGACGGGCTGCGTGCCGCCTCCCCCTCCGCCGCCAGAGCCGGACCCTCCGCCCCCGCAGCCGCTCGAAGCTCCCAAGCCGACCACGCCCGCCGCGAGCAACACGAGCATCAACCATCGCCGGCGCTTCTGAAGACTGAAGCAGCATAGGAGAGCGGTCAGGGCTGCCGCAGGACCGAACCCCTCGCCACGCCGGTTCAATGCCCCCGAAGTCGAAGAAGTGTCGACCGTCAACGTGGTGTAGGAGACGCCGGCCTGGGTTGGAACGGTCAGGGTTGTGAAACTGCAAGTATCCCCTGCAGGCAGGCCCGAACAGGCAAACGAGATACTCCCGTTAAACCCGCCCTCTTCCTGAACGGCAATGGTGGTCGAGCCGCTTTGACCCGCCTTGACTGAAACTGATCCTGGATTCACGGTGAGCGAGAAGCTCGGCGGAATCATGTACGCAGCGCTGACCACGGCGCTGGCGGTGTATCCATCGGCTATGGCGATGGCTTCAACAGTCTCAGAAGCGGCGACGAGAATCGGGCCAGTGTATTGTGTTGAGCCGATCGTCGGCGCAGTGCCATTGGTCGTGTAGTAGATGGTTGAACCGCTGGTGGAATCGGACAGCGTAACGGTCTGAGAAGTCGGGTACGTTCCGCCGGCCACTGAGAAACTTGGAGACGCTGCATTCGGATAAGGCTGATATGCCCAGAGATCGTTCAACAGGCCGTCTACGCCCGCTGAATCGGTCGCTTCTCCACCATAGAGCCAGGAGTCTCCATTACCGTCCACCCAGGCGTTCCCGCTTCTTCGCGCGCCGGGTACGTTCGAAGAACTCGGTGTGCCCAGTTGCCCGTAAACGCCTGCCGGGCCGTAGTTGCTGGTTTGCGGCGAGATATTGCTGCCGCCCATCCACGTCCATTCCGAAGTGGATGGGTCATACATCCATAAATCGTTATAGCTGAATCGATCGATCAGGTACCCGC
Source organism: uncultured Acidobacteriaceae bacterium (assembly GCA_963791505.1). Lineage (GTDB taxonomy): Bacteria > Acidobacteriota > Terriglobia > Terriglobales > Acidobacteriaceae > Telmatobacter. The sequence goes on along the minus strand of CAWBSV010000023.1, from coordinate 75,553 downwards.
CGAAGAGCCAGAGCTTTCCGCTACTATCCGTCCAAAACGCCGCATCGCTTCGGCTGCCGGGGATGTTCGTGCTCGAAGAAGTTCCGAGGTTCCCGTAATCGCCAACCACGTACAGGTCGGGTTCCGGGAGAGTACTTGTCCCGCCCATCCAAGCCCATTCGCCGAGAGAGGGTTTGAACTCCCATAGATCGTTTAGTTCCCCAAGACTTTGGGCTGAATCGTATCCAATCCCGCCAAAAAGCCAGAGATTGCCCGCGCCATCGAGCCAGGCTGAAGCACCATCTCGCCCCCCAGGCATTGATTCGGATGCAAATGTGCCCTGCGTTCCATAGAGTCCGCGGGCGCCGGGCACGCATCCACTGCAGTTCAGGACGGATAAGGGAGAGGTACTGCTTCCGGCCACCCACTCCCAATCGCCCGTCGTGGGCTTGAACATCCAAAGATCATTCAGATAGCTCCAAGTGCCCGCCGAATCGAAACCTTCTCCTCCCAGCAACCACAGATTGCCCGACGGATCCGCCCACGCACTGGCCCCGTTTCGGCCTCCAGGCCCATTGCCCGCTGCAGGACTCCCCAATGTCCCGTACACGCCAGCCTGGCCGCAGTTCACGTAGCTGCATAAGCCCAGCGTGTTGCTTCCGCTGATCCAAGTCCACTCGTCGGTCGACGGGCTATACATCCAGAGATCGTTCAGGCTGCCGAATTGCGCGTTCCCATCGACTCCAAATCCTCCGAAGAGCCAAAAATTCCCCGCGCTGTCCTGCCATTGGCTGGCAGAGAACCGCCCGCCCGGAAAATTCTGAGAGGACGCTGTTCCGCGGGTGCCGTACACGCCGGAGGCGCCGCACGTCTTCGATCCATACCACGCGACACATGGACCCTGCGAATTGCTTCCGCCCATCCATGTCCATTCGTTGGCTGTAGGGTTGTATCGCCAGAGGTCGTTAAGGTAAACAGAATCACCTGCGGTGTCACTGAGCGCGCCGCCAAAAAGCCACAGGTTTCCACTCTTATCGGTCCAGGAACTGCTTCCGACTCGTCCCCCAGGAGTGTTCGACGATGCGGGGGTTCCCAACACTCCATAGACGGGAGGCGTTTCGCAAATTGAAGGCCCAGCCGAACACCCGGTTGGCAGCGCACTGTTGCCTCCCATCCAGGTCCATTCCTGCGAGGCGGTTTTTTGCGATTGCGCGTTCACAGCGCATCCTAAAAACGCAAGCAAGCACCCGCACAAGACGCCAAAAGAAATGCGCTTCTCTCGAATCAGCATAGAAATGCCCATGAAACAGGATCGGCTCGAATTGTACATCCGTTCGACTTACGGCGAACTCCCCGTCCCACCCGTCTTCGCCACCTGATTAATGATTCTTTGGATCAGCACCACCCGCACATGAAAGCGGCTGGCAATATCAGGCAAAAATTCGGTAATGAAGTTGTCGATCGGCGCTGAAGCCAGCCCCGTAAAATACCGCTCTGCCGTCGCCGATGCATGCGTCTGCTGTCCCGGCACGTACAAATTCCCAATCTCATCGTCGATCGCGAAGCCGACCAGGTTGCCGTAGTTCAGCATGCCCTTGCCGTCGTCACCTTCAGTCCACAGCACCTGCAGGGCGGCGTGCACCCCGCGGCGCACCAGCGAGCCGGTGGCCATGCGGTGGTAATGCGGGTCCTGGCGCGCGATGGAGTCGATGAGAAACGTGCTGAAAAACTCACCCGTCATGTCCTGCGTATAGCTGACGCCCACATACCGCCCAAACCCGCGCATCCCGGGCCCGTACGCCGAGTGGGAGTTCGTTCCAATGGTGATGGCCGAGCTGAAAAGAATCGTCAGCGCATTGAACGGATCCATCACGTTGCGCGCCGCCAGCCACGCCTTGTCTCCGGGCGTCACCTGCTTCGTCGCCGGTCCGGTGAGAAAGCGCTTGAAATAGTCGATCGCCGCAGCCGGGGCGCCGCATGGATCGGGCAAAGTCCTGGAGGCATCCTGATCTGCGGCGGGAATGGTCGCGGACGACGCAGGCGCCTTGGCATTTGCGACCGGCTTGCCCGGCGACACATCCGTCACCCCCAAAGCATTCAGGGCGATCCAACCGTCGACGGAGCCGAGTGAGCCGCCCGCGCGCTTCACCTGGCAAGGCGACACGATGGCAACCTTGGCGATCACCGCTCCGGTCGTCTCTTCGCCCTCGGCAGGCTTCGCGGCCTCAGGCTGTTGGGCCCAGCCAGGCATGGCTACAAGCCAGAGAGCAAGCAAGGCAATGCCGGCCAGAAGGCGGCGAAGCCTTGCAGTCCTTCTTGCTGTTTCTCGATCCGTCTCACCCGGCAAGGTTCCAGGTCCTTTTCCCACCAGAAAGGGGCAAGTTGAAATGGGTCGCGCTCAAGTTCAATGGCGTTCAGCAGATGCTGCATTCGGCTCAAATCCGAAGAGAAACGTCGCCGAAGGCGGGAGATGCTCGCGTTGAGTGTATCGAAAAGAAGGGCGCGTCTCCTCGGAAAAATCGTCCAATTATCAGGGCCATGCCAGCCGCCGCGCCGCCCCAAAACGACGCGCATATTGACCACAGCGGCACATCGCGCCCTCGCGGCCTTGACGCCCTCTCAGCAACGATCCAGACTGGAGAGGGGTCACTTCGAATGTCTGAATGGAGGTCACTCCGATGAGCTCTTATCCTCCTCCGCCGCCACCGGGTCCCATACAAGATGTGGGCCGCAAGATTGACGAGGCCATGCAGGCGCTCGAGGCAGGCATTCGGCAAGCAACTGCCTACGTGAATACCAACGTGGTCCCGCAGGTTCGCTCCGACTCGATCGACGCCATGCGCACTCTTGCCGATTCGCTGCGCGGCTTTGCCGACAAGCTTGAAAATCAGCGGTCGGCTGCAACCCCCAACCAGGATCCCAAACCTTAATGAGTAGCCCCATGTCGCTGGGAAGTTCCCGGCCTGGCCGCAGTTGGCCGCATCTGATTCTGGCCTTGGCGCTGACCGCCGTTGCCGGCTGCCATCACCACCACACCAACACGGTCGCGCAGCAGGCGCCCGAACTCGAGCCCGAGCCGCAATATCAGCGGCCGGCCGAGCCGCCCGAGCCGCCACCAGCCCGCCCGGCGCGCATTGCCCCTACACCGGTCCCGGAACACGGCGTGAGCTTTGAAGACGTCGACTTCATCGCCACCCACGAGCCCATTCTTACCGAGGAGGGTTTGGCCACCTGGTATACCGCTCCTTATAAGGGACGCAAGGCCGCCAACGGCCAGGTCTTCTCTGACGATGCCTTTACGGCGGCGCACCGCACCCTGCCCATGGGTTCGCTGATCCGGGTCACCAATCTCAAGACCGGCCAGCAGTGCGCCATGCGCATCACCGATCGCGGTCCCTTCGTCGACGGGCGCGTCATCGACCTGACCATCGCTTCCGCCAAAGCCACCGGCATTTACGGTGCCGGACTTGCCGAAGTGCGCATCGATGTCTACCAGACGCCCAAACCCATCGATATCGGCGGCCGGTGGTGCGTCCAGATCGGCGCCTTCAAGAACGAAGAGAACGCGCTCGAGCTGAAAGAGGAGCTGCTGCGCATGTATCCGCGCGCCAATGTCATCGAGTTTCCGGGCGAAGCCAGCTACTGGGTCCGCATTCGTCCCGAAGGCGACGACCGAACCCAGGCTGAATTCATCGCCAACCGCCTTCGCCCCACCGAAGGCGAAGCCTATCTGACCCGCCTCGACTAGGCCGCTCGAGCAGAAGCGTGTCAAACTCCGAAACTCCATTCCCTCCGCCGTAGTCAATTAGTTGTAGAGTCGTCGTCTGTGGCTGGACAGAAGCCTTTGCGCTTACCTATCCTAGACACTCACGAAGCAGCTGCTGAGCTTTTGGGCCCATCTCGCAAGCGGGGCAGCGCCGGCATGGGTTTCGTTGGGTGCGGGTTCCCCTTGAATCGTATCGACCATCTGCCCACACCAAGCGACACCGCCCAAACCGAACATCTGCGGGGGTTGAGCTGACCATGGCGATCAAGATCCCAATTCTCGGCGCAATCGAGCGCTTGCCCGAGTGGGTTCGCGTCCTGATTGGCTGCCTGATCGCGGTGCTTTCGGTCTCGCTCACCTATTTCATTCAGCCCCTTCGCGCCTTTCCGTTACTCCTTGCGTTTCCAACCGTCGTGCTCAGCTCCTGGTTCCTGGGCATGTATGGAGGCATCGCCTGCGCGGTCGTCGACGTCATCCTTGTCGATGCCTTCCTGACCAAGTCGCAGTTTCGTTTCTCTCTGGGATCATCCCCCGAAGTTGTGCGTCTGTCGATCTTTCTCTTCGTCTCCACGTTTCTGGGCTGGGTGGTGGGGCGCCTCGTCGATCAGCGCGCGGCCCTGCGGACCATCGAGCTGCAGCAGCGGCTTTCCCTGGTCCAGGCCGAACATCAGTTAGCCGAAGAACGCGCCCAGGCCAGCGAAGTTCTCCGCGAGCGCGACGAGGCGCTGCAAGTCGCCCTGCGCGCCAATGGCATGGGGCTCTGGGTGTGGGATATGCTCACCGACACCGTCAGTTGCTCCGAAGAAGTCTATCGCGCCATGGGCCTCCCCCCGGGACCGACCGACGTCCACAGCATCCAGTGGGTTTCAGCCATTCATCCCGACGACCTGGCCCACGTGGGAGAGTCCTTCCTCCGCGCGCGCGATACCGGCAGCGAACTGCGTTGCGATTTCCGCGTAGCCCGACTCGACGGGTCAATTGGCTGGGCCGAGTGCCAGGGCACCTGCCAGAAAGAGGTCGACGGACGCGTCCTCAAAATCGTCGGCGTCATTGCCGACATCACCCAGCGCAAGCGCGGCGAAGAAGCCATGCTCCGCGCCGAAAAGCTCGCCGTCGCCGGACGGCTCGCTGCCTCCGTGGCCCACGAGATCAACAATCCCCTCGAAGCGGTCGCCAACCTGCTGTTCCTCATTACCCTCACTGACAATGCTGAAGCCGCGCAAAACCACGCCAGTCGCGCGCTTGAGGAGCTGCTGCGCATCTCGCTCGTCACCCAATCGACGCTCAAGTTTCACCGTCAATCGGGCGCGCCCAAAGATACAAAGCTCTCTGAAACCCTTGACTCGGTGCTCGCGCTGTTTCGCGGAAGGTTGCAGTCCAGCGGGATTGAAGTGGATATCCGCGTCGAGAATGAATCCCCGGTGGAGTGCATGCCGGGCGAGATGCAACAGATCTTCGCCAACCTCGTCGCCAACGCTGTCGAGGCCATGCCCGACGGCGGCCGGTTGAACATCCGGATACGCCCCTCAGTGGACTGGCGCAACCGCACCACCGAAGGCATGCGCGTGACCGTCTGCGATTCCGGCGACGGTATGGATCGCGCCACCATGAAGCGCGTCTTTGAACCTTTTTTCACCACCAAGACCGAGACTGGCACGGGATTAGGCATGTGGGTGGTGGTTCAACTGCTCGAACGACACCATGGCCAGGTCCGGCTGTGGAGCTCGAAGCGGCCCGGATCAACGGGCACCACCTTCTCAGTCTTCATGCCGTTTGAGCCCGGGACCCGCGCCGAGCCGGCGGTTCACACGGCATCCGCGACCACAGGTTTATGATGGGGGCGCACCCGCAACGGGCGCGCAAGGAGGCTTGAAATGAGTCTTGATCAGACACTGGCTGGACAAAAACATGGGCGTCGCGACTTCCTCAAAGCCAGCGGCGCCGTGACCGCGGCATTGCTTGCCCCGGTCGGCCTCGCTGCGGAAACGACCAAGACCCTGCCGCCGATGCCGTCGAATCCCGTGACCCTCGCGGCCATGCCGACCCGCAATCTGGGCAAGACCGGCTACAAGGTCGGCATCTTCTCGCTCGGCGGACAAGCCAGCCTCGAGAAGGCCAACAACTTTGATGTGGCCGTGCCGATTGTCGAACGCGCGCTCGACATGGGCGTGAATTACATCGATACCTCCTCTATCTATGGTGGGCCCGAGCGCTGGAGCGAGCAGTATGTCGGCAAGGTGATGGCGAAGCGGCGCAATGAAGCCTTTCTCGCCACCAAGACCAAAGAGCGCACGCGCGACGGCTCCATGCGCATGATCGAGAAATCGCTCCAGTTGCTGCAGACCGATCATGTGGACCTGTGGCAGTTGCACGACGTCGGCACCATGTACGACGTGGACCAGATCTGGGCCAAGGGCGGCGCGATGGAAGCGCTGCTCGAGATGAAGGAGCAGAAGGTCGTCCGCTTCCTCGGGCTCACGGGGCACTATCGCCCTGAGTCGCTGATGGAAGGCATCAACCGTTATCCCTTTGACACCATTCTGATGGCCATGAACGCCGCCGATCCGCACCACTACAGCTTCAACGACAAGCTGCTGCCGCTCGCGGTTGAAAAACAGATGGGCATTATCGGCATGAAGATTCCCGGCCGCAGCCGCCTGCTCGCTTCCTGGAATCCGCCGTCGATCGAAGCGCAGAAGCATAGCTGGGAGGGCATGACCTTCCAGACGTCGAACCCCGGCACCCTCACCATGCGCGAGGCGATGTATTACACGCTGTCGCGGCCAGTAAGCACCGTCATTATTGGCTGCGACACCATCGCGCAGCTCGAAGAGAACGTCCACTTGGCGCGCGAGTTCACCCCGCTCAGTGACGGGCAGGCAACCCAGTTAGTGGCCAAAGCCGAGCCAGTGGCCAAGCCAAGCCTGTTCTTCCGGTTTTACGACCGCCCGTAAGACGAGCGGGGCTAGCGGAGTTCGTCCGATAGGACGGAGGCGCTCCCGTGCGATTTCATCGCGCGCATGTATCGGAATGACCATCCTGCCTTTTCAGGCAGGGCTACACTGTCGGCTGATCTGCCGAGAGCCGAGACCGGCCACAGGCAACAACACATGGAGGCAAAGGAATGTTCCACATCCTCTGGTATTTGCTGATTGGGCTGCTGGCGGGGCTGATCTCGAAATCGGTCATGCACGTCCACATGAGTCTCTTCTGGACGGTCGTTCTGGGCATCATCGGCTCGGTGCTCGGCGGCGCCGTGACCCACATGTTCTCTCGCCCGCGCAACGAGCGCTTTCACCCCGCCGGCCTTATTTTTTCGACGCTGGGGGCGATCCTGGTCTTGTTTATCTGCTACAAGCTGAACATCCATTTCCCGGCGATCTGAGCGGGGCTTGCGGGGTTAGCGGAGTTAGCGGAGTTAGTTTCAGCGCAGCCAGGAGTCGTATTGGCCGGATTCGATGCCGCTGGCGATTTGCTGAAGGGTCTCGCCCGAGAGGATGCAGCCCCTCATGATTTGCACCTTGACAGGGGAGTGCTGCAGAGACGTTCGTAGAGTTTCAAACCTGGAAACGTCAAGTTTGCGAAGGCCGGCGAGCGCGTAGCTCTTGGCTTGCGGATTTCCCTTTTCATAAATCTGCTCGATCGCCGCAATCGCCTGTTCTCGGGGCAGAGACAAGATGGTCTTGAAGTCGATCTCCCCCTGGGAAGTTCTGCCCACGAAGCCGACGCCCCCAAATGCGAAGACAGCTGTGCTCTGGATTCGCAGGAGCGCGACGGAGGCCGCATCCTGGCAGAACGCGATGGCGCTGAAGCAAAGGAAAGCGACCGCTGTCCAGTTTTTCACGGCGTCCTCTTGGCTGGCATTCTACTGCGATCGCCGGGGAATAGATCGCGGATGATTCGTTAGACGTTCTGGATGTGTTGGCGGCTATGCGGAGCATCGGGGCCGTCGAGATCGAGTCCTATTGGACCGCTCGTGAGCGGGAGCCGCTGTTTCGCTCGCAGGGCATGAAGCATCCCATGCCGCGGATTCGGATGGTTGACGGGTTCAACGAGGGCTGGATCGATTTTGAATCGGGCGAGGCGGGGACTCGGAAAGGGCGCACGACGCTGGAGGAGGTTCTGGGGGGTTTGGTGGGGTCGGATCGCTAACCGGTGGTGGCTCGCCGCATTCAGGTGAGGCGCTATGGGCGATAAGGCGTACTAGATGGCACAATTTTGACTTTGGATCCTTGAAAGAATCGCTTCAGGCCGCGGGAATACAAGAGCGTATTGATGGCGGCTTCGGTTGTGGCGGCATCTCCACTTGGTCCGATATGAATCGAGCTAGGTACAAGGTTGCCATCATCAAGATCTAGTGGCGCATTGATATAGGGGACCAGCCCAAGTCGGCCTTCGCGAAATAGAATACCCCTCGATTCGTCGGAGAATACGAGTATCGGTTTAATCAACCTCCATTCGGCCTCCCTGAAGAAGCCGGGGTGCTTGAGCGCCGCCGCGGTGATGAGGATCTTGTCGATTGCTTCCTCATCGAGTGAGCCACCGGCTTGGGCGATGGCGTCAATCGCTGCACCTGCGAGCTTCACCTGTCGCTTTCTTTCGTATACGCACGGCACGAGCTTGAAGCCCGCCGCGCGGGCTTTCTTAAAATGGTCTGAAGAAAAGCCCAAGGCAAAGCCGTTCGTGGGTCCCGAGTAAGCCATCCATTGGCTCAAGAGATCGCCCTCTTCCGAAAACGATGCCACAAATACTTGGGCCTCCCTTGCGGTGGTTGGCAGTTGCTCTAGTAGTTCCTCGTAAGTGGCACGCAAAAGGCCCTTCTTAGGAATCAGCCGCGCACGAACCTGCTCAATCATAAGGTCGATCGCATACCGGAATTCCTTTGAGTCGTTTAGATGGTAGGCACTGCTGGCATAAATATTGCCCGCCTCTAGAATTCCGAGCAGGCCCCTCGCGGATGTGTAGTGAAACAGGGTCTTGGTCGGAGAATTTTTCAAGAACTCATCGATCAGTCGCATCCGTTCTCCCGGGTATTGAGCTAGGCTACATCCGTTCCCGCCCATCGGAAACTGCGCGAGCCTGAGGTGTTGAAGATGGGCCAATTGCCGCGAGCCTACGCGAAATCAAATATAATCGCGGTTCGATCCACATGCGCCCCACAGACGACGATTCCGAACGCTCTGAAGATCGAGTTCTTAAGCTGATCACGCAACCGATCCCCAAGATCCTCTGGCATTACACGGACTTCGAGGGGCTTCACGGAATTGTGAACAGCAAGAGCATTCGAGCAACGAACATCAAATACCTCAACGACAAAGAGGAGTTCGAGCACGCCCTCCTAATTTCAAAACAGCTCCTCTCCGAATTACTTCCACTTGAAGACGCCAACCCGGCCGTGGTTCGACCGCTAGTCATCGGAACGTTCGAGCAAATCCTTACCGAAGGGCTATTGAGTCCGAAAAACCTGAGTTTGTTTACAGCGAGCTTTACCCTGCACGGCGATCAATTGAGCCAGTGGCGAGGCTACTCGAAGGGATCAACGGGAGTAAGCATTGGATTTGACTTCGGTGATGTGCGTAAGTTCACTGCGCCCACTTCACCGGTTATCTTTGCGCCCTGTGTCTATTCAGATGTCGCTAAGGACAGACTGCTTCGTGACCTAATTACCTCATATCTGAAACCAACCTTGAAGTGCGCGATGGAAATCGCAGATATGCCAACGGTCCTACGTAACATAGATGAATTGGCGAAAGCGCAGCCGAATCGGCCCAGCGGAGAGATTAAAACCGAGTATTTGGATCGGGCACTGAGTCGTGCAAGAGACCAGGTTCCAAAGACAGTCACCGAACTCGCTTTGAAGCTTTTACACGTCGTGGCCCTATTGAAGCATTCAGCATTTGAGGAGGAGCAAGAGTGGAGGTATGTCTTCCCCGTTTTTGCGAAAATGCCTCACCCGCCCGAGCAGAGGTTTCGCGCAAAATCTAGCACGCTTGTACCCTATCTCGACTTTCCCCTCGTTGGGACTGACAACGCGTTTCGGCTCAAGGAGGTCATCTTAGGACCTGGCTCGGAAGATTGTCTCGCAGTCAATTCAATGCGGGCGTTTCTGGATTCCGTCGGACTGAATGAAGTTACCGTGAGTCAGTCTCGGATTCCTTACAGACCGCAGTAGACTTCGTCACCGCGTTGATAGACCGACCGCTGAGCGGAACAATAAAGATGCGGCAGCGCCGATGGTATATCCGATCAACGGAAGTGGCGAGGGTTTCATGTCTCAGTTTAACGAAAACGAGACCGTCGGCTAGCTTGATCGATGATCATCTATGATCCCAGGTCTGACAATCCAGACCTGGGGCACCCCATCATCTTGGGTCGGTCAGGGCTCGGCTGAGGGCCGGAGGCCCTCAGAACAGCCGGCCGGGAGGCCGGCGCTACTCGAGTTCGGTGTCGCTCGAACTCTTGGACTAACACTGCTAACGCCGCTCACTCGGCTAACTCGGCTAACTCCGTCAACGACGCTAGCTTCGCTCCCTATCCTTCTACATCCAGATAGAGCCGGTAGTGCTCGTCCTGGATGGCGGGGAAGGGGCGGAGTGTGATCTTGCCGGTTGCGGTGTTGGCTTGCCAGTCTTCTGATCCGCCGGCGACTTGCGTGGCGGCGAGGAGATCGGCGCGGCGGAGCTTCTGGGGGATGCTGCCGATGGCGAAGAGGGCGAGCGGGCCGTGGACTGTCGCCATTAAATCTGGGTGCTGCTTGTCGACGGGCTCGAGGACGGTGGGCATGTCGAACTCGACTTCGAGGCGATCGCCGGTTTTCCACGCGCGCTCGATGCGGTAGAACTCGCCGGGGACGGGGCCGGTGGGCGTGACTGTGGTTCCCCATGAATGAACGAACGGCGTGCCGTTGACGGCGACGCGGGTTTGGGGGCCTGCCCATGCGGGGATGCGCACGTAGATGGGAAACGTCGCGGCCCTGGCGGTCGAGACTTCAATCTGCGTGGTGGGGTGGTGGGGGTAATTGGTTTTCTGCGTGAGGGTGATGCGGTCGGCGGGCTCTCCCCAGGTGACGCGCGAGGGAACGAAGAGGTTGACGTAGACGGCGTTGGCATCCCGGAAATAGGCGCTGATGCCGTAGTCGGCGGTGATTTGCGCGAAGGTTCCGGTGCAGCAGCACCAGCTCTCTTCGCGATAGACCTTGGTGGCGTCGTTGTTGTAGTCGGAGTAGTAGAAGCCGTAGCCGTTTGTGCGGATGGGCTTGACGCCGGCGATGGTGTTATAGAGGACGCGCTCCATGGAGTCGCCGTAGCGGCTGTCGCGGGTGACGCGCATCAGGGACCGCGTGATTTTGAAGTGGGCGTAGGCGCCGCAGGGGGTTTCAAAGCTGGAGTGGGTCGAGGTGAGGCTCTTGCCGAGGTCGCCGCTTGCGGGGTCGCGGAACTGCTCGTCGGGGCCCCACCCGCCGGTGGCAAAGCTCTGGGCGCGAATGAAGTCGAATCCATTTTTAGCGGCGCGGAGATGCTTGTCGCTGCCGAGCGTGAAATACGCCATCGCTGCGGAGCTGAGGGCGTTGCAGTGGCTGTAGGCATGCTTGCCGGGGAGAACATTTTCGCCGGCGGCCAGCGGGTTGAAGTACCAGTCGTCGGCGAGGAAGCGCTGACCCATAGTGCGGAAGCGGTCGCCGGCGCCGCGCTTGTACGCGAGCAGGAAATTTTCAGGGAGGGTGTAGAACTCATCCCAGCAGAAGGAGTCGTCTTGATGGGGGCGGGCGTATTGCTCGTCGCGGGAGAGAGCCTTGGCGGGGAGAAAGGGCTCGACCGCATCGAGAGCCGCGTTGAGGGCGGGGAGCGCGTTGGGGGCGGCGGCGAAGGTGTGCGCGTCAAGCAGGCCGATGGAGACTTTGTCGTAGGTATAGGCGGGAAAGCGGTTGCCCTCGTTGAAGTGGGCGGAGATGGCGGGGGCGTATCCGGCGACGAGGCGGTGGACCTTGGCCTGGGTGGCCTTGTTGCCGGTGGCGGCGTAGTCGCGGGCGAGGCCGGAGAGGATCTGGCCGAAGTTGTGGCCGGGGCAGAAGCCGTGTCCGTCGGCGAGATGGACTCCGTCGACCCAGTCGTACCAGCCGCCCATGTCTTCGCCGGGGGTGGGGAGGCCGGCGCGGAGGCGGAAGGGCTTGAGGAGGGAGTCTTCGCTGATGGAGGCGTAGAAGGCGTGGTTGGTGTCGAACTGCCGGCGCAGCGGGCCTTCGAGCAGTTCAACATCGCCGTAGCCGAATTGCGCGAGCGGTTCGCCGGTTGGGGTTTCAGCGGAGAATGCTTTGCGGGGGAGGACGGCCGCAGCGACGGCGGCAGTGCTGGCGGCTTTCAGGAAGGTGCGGCGGGATGAATCCATGTGGCGTTTCCCCAACAGGGATTGTACTGCGGGGGAATGATTGAAGGTTGGGTTCGTGGAATCCCACCCATCCACGATGAGACCGTGGATGGATGGGGCACCGAACTTTTTATCCCATACCCAACAAAAATCCTTGCGCGGGCTGGTCGGGATCGAGGAGCTGGGGGTCGTTGTTGCGGACGTTGCCGACGCGGTCGCTGACCTTCCAGCGGTCATCTTGTCGGCGGGGTAGGGGCGCAGAAGGTCGACCGGCGGGCGCGCCGGGTCGCCGGGCTCGAGCCAGCGGTCGTAGTTGCTGCGCTCGAGCAGGACCGGCATGCGGTCGTGGATGGGCTCCATCAGCTCGTTGGGGTCGGTGGTCAGGATGGTGAAGGTTTCCAACACTCGGATCGCGCGGGGGCTCCATCCGGTCCGGCGGACGCGTCTTTCGGCTGCCATCGCTCCCAGAGGCCGGCGAAGGCGTAGGGCTCGCCGCTCTTGAGGGCGATGGCATAGGGCTGGCGCGTTTTGGCGCCGAGCTTTTGCCACTCGTAAAAGGCGTCGGCGGGGACCAGGCAGCGGCGCTTCTTGAGGGCATCGCGATAGGCGGGCTTGGTGGCGACTTCTTCAGCGCGGGCGTTGATGGTGGTGTAGGCGATTTTGGTGTCGTTGGCCCAGGAGGGGACGAGGCCCCAGCGCATGAGGGCGAACTCGCGCTGGCCGTTGTCGCGATTGAGGCGGAGAACGGGCTGCACGCTCTGCGGCGCGGCGTTGAAGGTGGGCGCGAAGAAGGGCATGTCTTCGAGATCCACGCCGAACCAGTCGGCAAGGACTTGCTGGGTTGATTTTCGGGCGAAGCGGCCGCACATACCGGGATAGGATAGCGCGGGTCGGGCGGCGATCACCTCCGATCCAATACAATGGAGCCTGCATCGCGATGGAGAACAGAAACACATGGCACACATGGTTTTTTGCGTACGCAACAAGAAAGAGATGGAGGGGCTGGACGAGCCGCCCTTCGACTCAGAGTTTGGGCAGAAGATTTATAAGAACGTGTCGAAGCAGGCTTGGGGCGAATGGGTCGATCGGCAGAAGATGCTGCTGAACGAGTACCGCCTGCAGCCGTGGACGCCGCAGGCGCAGCAATTCCTCGTAGAGCAGATGGAAGAGTTTTTCTTCGGGACGGGGTCGGCGCTGCCGAGCGAGTTTGTGCCGCCGTCGCATTGATATGAGCGAGTGGGATTCAAAGACTCCCAGCTTCCAGAATCGGGAGTTGGAAGTTCCGCTCATTTGGGGCGATTAATCAATTTGGAAAATGGAAGCGATTGCACTGTCGGATAGTTTACGGGCTTGAGTGCGGCGCGGATGTCCCTTGCCTGCTCCGGTCTTGGAATTTCGGCCTCAGTCTTTGTGTCGAAGAATTGGCCTGCACCCGAGTGGATTGATCCGTGATCAAAGGGGGAGTCGAGTCGATATCCCCAGCCCCACGCGGTTCTTACTTCAAAGCGAATCCGGCGCAAAGAGCCAGACCGGGTGAAGCAGTAATTCGTGTAGGTTGCAAAGTCTTCGCCCTGCTGCTCCATCCGAACCAGAAAGCTGCCGGCGGGCGCCCTCCAAATCTGGGCCTTCATTCCAGAATCGTTATCTATCTCCGGCAACTCTGCAGTGCTCTGAAAGGAGCGCCAGGGAGTGGACTCATCTGTTTTCGCGAACACGCGCGACTCGGGCTTCGTGCCTTTGAGGTCGCATTTTTGCGCGAACGGTGATGCGCCTGCCGAGACGAGGGGAGCTACAAGACAGAGGATGAGGATACGGCGAGCTTTCATCCGATCCATTATCGCGCGGTTATCGTGGGATGGCTGATTGGGACGGCGAGCACACGACTACTGGTAGAATGGGAAGTGCCGCATCGAGTGGCAATTCGCCGCCGTGGCGCTCCTAACCATTTGTCCCCGCCCAAGAGCGGGGGCCTGAACCAAAAAGGAAAAACTCCCTGTGACCCAGACGATACGCAATATCGCCATCATCGCCCATGTTGACCACGGCAAGACGACCCTCGTTGACGCTATGTTGCGGCAATCAGGGACTTTCCGCGCCAATGAGCAGGTGGCCGAGCGGGTGATGGACTCGAACGAACTGGAGCGGGAGCGGGGCATCACCATCCTGGCCAAGAACACGGCCATCAACTTTGGCGGCGGCAAAATCAACATTGTCGACACGCCGGGCCACGCCGATTTTGGCGGCGAGGTGGAGCGCGCTCTGAAGATGGTCGACGGCGTGATGCTGCTGGTGGACGCGGCCGAGGGGCCGCTGCCGCAGACGCGCTATGTGCTGGCCAAGGCGCTTGAGGCCAAGCTGCCGCCGATCGTGGTGATCAACAAGATTGACCGGCCCGACGCGCGGCCGCAGGAAGTGCTGAACGAGATTTACGACCTTTTCATCGATCTGGATGCGGACGAATCGCAGCTGGATTTTCCGGTGCTCTATGCGTGGCGAAGAACGGGACGGCGACGCTCGACCCGCAGCGCAACGGGAACGGACCTGCAGCCGCTGTTCGAGACGATCGTCTCCACCATTCCTGCGGCGACGGGCGATGCGGAAGGCACGCTGCAGATTCTGGTGACCAATCTTGACTACTCGGAATACTTTGGGCGCATCGCCATCTGCCGCGTGTTTCAAGGGCACGCTGCATGCGGGCGATGATGTGACCATCTCGAAGCGCGACGGCACGCTGCAGAAGACGCGCATCACCAAGCTCTTCACCTTTAACGGGCTCAAGCGGACCGAGACAACCGAGACCACGATGGGCGACATTATCGCCGTGGCCGGCGTGGAAGGCATCACGATTGGCGAGACGATCACCAGCGTTGAGAATCCGTCGCCGCTGCCGCTGATTGTGATTGATGAGCCGACCATCGCGATTCAGTTCAGCGTGAACAACTCGCCGTTTGCGGGGCGCGAAGGGCAGTACGTGACCAGCCGCAATTTGCGCGAGCGGCTTGGAGAAGGAGCTGCTGACCAACGTTTCGATTCGCGTGGAAGACACGGGATCGCCGGATACGTTCAAGGTGCTGGGACGCGGCGAACTGCAGCTTGCGATTCTGATTGAGATGATGCGGCGCGAGAGCTTTGAACTGATGGCGGGGCGGCCGGAGATTGTGACCAAGATGGTGGACGGCACGCGCATGGAGCCCGTCGAGCACCTGACGATCGACGTGCCTGAAGCGTATACCGGCACGGTGATTGAGAAGCTGGGGCCGCGCAAGGGCGAGATGACCAAGATGCACAATCATGGGTCAGGGCGCGTGCGCATGGAGTTTCGCGTGCCCAGCCGCGGGCTGATTGGATTGCGCAGCAGAGATGCTGACCGAGACGCGCGGAACGATTGTGATGAACGCGCTGTTTGATGGATACATGCCGTACCAGGGCGAGATTCCGCAGCGGCCGACGGGCGCGCTGATCTCCGACCGGCAGGGCGTGACCACGACGTATTCGCTGAACGGGCTGCAGGAGCGCGGCATTCTGTTTGTCGGCGCGGGCGTTGAGGTGTATGAGGGCATGATTGTCGGCGAGCACTCGCGCGATAACGATCTCGACGTGAACGTGGTGCGCGAAAAGAAGATGACCAACATGCGCGCGTCGAGCGCGGATGAGGCCATCCGGCTGGTTCCGGTAAAGGCTCTCAATCTTGAGCAGGCCATCGAGTTCATCGCGGAAGACGAGATGGTTGAGGTGACGCCCAAGTCGCTGCGGCTGCGAAAGAAAATTCTGCAGCAGAATCGGCGGCCAAAGCGGTGGGAGAAGGGCGTGGCGGTTTCGTAACGTGCGTTTTGTTCTATCAAGGCACGGCTTCGGCCGTGCCTTTTTATTTTTGTTATCCTTACGCCACGATTATGGGCGGCTTCGTCATCGACATCTGGATCGCATTTCTGATCCGATCGGGCATGAATGTCTGGAAGGAACTGGTGAGTGCGCGGTGGACTGAATGCAAGGGGACAATCACTGACTACAACTATGTCGATTCCGATATAGGGTGTGATTACGGGAAATACCATTACGCCTACTCAGTCCATGATGAAGTTTTTGAAGGAATTTATACCGATCCCTATTTCATGAGCAGAAGCGAGAAGGCGCGCGTCTCGAATTCCGTCGGGGTGTCAGTCCGCATCATGGTCAACCCAAGGGATCCCACTCAGTCTGTCCTTACTGACTTCTAGATTCGGTGGTGATCGTGAAATCCATCGAAGGACAACCGCGGATCCTTCGACGCACCACCCCCGAACTGAGAAGCGTTTGGGGCCCCCGTTCGCTCAGGATGACAGCCGGTTTTGTGTTGCGAATTTGAGATGCAGAACACTAAATAGAAAGGCTCAGAATTCTGTTCAGCCGCTGCACGAATGTGGCGGGATCCGCGAGTGGAACGCCTTCCATCAGCAGAGCCTGATCGAGGAGCAGCCAGGCGGCATCTTGCGTGGTCGCGTCGTCGGCGCGCGCTAGCAACTTCTTGACGATCTCGTGGTCGGGATTGATTTCGAGCGTCGGCTTCGGCGCGGGGATATCGGTTTGCCCCATGGCGCGCAGCATCTGCTGCATCTTCATCGACGGCTCTTCTTCATCGCTCACGATGCAGGAGGGGCTGTCGGCAAGACGCACGGAGACGCGCACATCTTTGACGCGGTCGCCCAGCGTGGCCTTGAGGCGGTCAAGCAGAGGCTTGAGGGTTTCAGCCTTATCGGGCTCGGTGTCGCTCTTGAGGTCGTCGCCAGTCGAGGACTTGTTGATGGCCTTGAGTTCGATCTCGCCATATTTCTCGACGCCGGAGAAGACGATCTCGTCGATGTCGTCGTCGAGGATGAGAACTTCAATGTCTTTCTTCTTGTAAATCTTGAGCAGGGGCGATGTGCGCAGCAGCGACTCGGCGCCCCCGGTGAGGTAGTAGATGCTCTTCTGGTCGGGTTTCATGCGCGACTTCACATCGGCAAGGCTGGTGAGCCCCTCAACCTTGGTGGACTTGAAGCGGATGAGATCAAGCAGCGTTTCGCGATTCGCGAAATCGCCGTACAAGCCTTCTTTCAGTGGGCGGTTGAACTCGGTGATGAACTTCAGGTATTGATCGGGCTGATTGGCCGCGATGCTTTTGAGCTCCGACAGAATTTTCTTCACGCTGGCAGTGCGGATGCTGGTCAGGACGCGATTCTGTTGCAGGATCTCACGGCTCACGTTGAGCGGAAGATCTTCACTGTCGATGATGCCGCGGACGAAGCGGAGATATTGCGGCAACAGCTCCTTGGCGTCATCGAGGATGAAGACGCGCTTCACATAGAGCTTGACGCCGCCCTTGTATTCCGACTGGTAGAGATCGAGTGGCGCTTTGGAGGGGATGAAGAGGAGCGTCGTGTATTCGAGGCTGCCCTCGGCCTTGGTGTGAAACCAGAAGAGCGGGTCTTCCCAATCGCCAGAGATGGATTTGTAGAGCTCCTTGTAGTCGTCGTCGGTCAACTCGCTCTTGGGGCGACGCCATAACGCGCTGGCTGCATTGACCTGCTCGGTAGTGCGCGTCTTCTCTGATTTTTTCGCGGCTTCGTTCCACTCGCTTTTGTCGTAGGTGAGAAAGATGGGGAAGGCGATGTGATTGGAGTACTTCTTGATTATTTCTTTGAGACGCCAGCTATTCGCGTACTGCTTGCCCTCTTCATTGAAATGAATGAGGACGGTCGTGCCGGCAACCAGGCGCTCCGCGGGTTCGATCTCGAAGCCGCTTGTCCCATCGCTTGTCCAGCGCCAGGCGAGCTCTTCGCCGGCCTTGCGGGTGAGCACTTCCACGCGGTCCGCAACCATGAACACGCTGTAGAAGCCGACGCCAAACTGGCCAATGAGGTTCGAGTCGCGCTTGGCATCGCCGGAGAGCTGGGAGAGAAAGTTCTTGGTTCCCGAGCGCGCGATCGTTCCAAGGTTCGAGATCAGATCTTCTTCGTTCATTCCGATGCCGGTGTCGGCTATGGTGAGGGTCTGCTTTTCTTCGTCGAGCTCGAGGTCGATGCGCGGGTCGAACGGAAACGACTTCAAGTCATCGTCGGTGAGCGTTAGGTGACGCAGCTTGTCCAAGGCGTCGGATGAATTGGAAACAAGCTCGCGCAGAAAGATTTCAGGATGCGAATAGAGCGAGTGAATGATGAGTTGCAGGAGCTGACTGACTTCAGTTTGGAATTCGAGTTTGGACATCGATGGTTATCCCCAATAGGAATGATATGAAATCGTGCGGGCGCTCCGCTCTGTTAGAGCCGCCGCTTCGCTTCGAGGACGCGTTCGAGAGCTTCATCGGCAGTTGATCCTACCGAAGACAGGTGGCCCATTTTGCGGCCTTTGCGCGGGGTGTGTTTTTCGTAGAGATGGAGGCGAACGCCGGGGATTGCGAGAGCGGCGGCGAAGTTGGGTTGGCCGTTTGGTGCGTCGAGCCAGACTTCGCCGAGCAGGTTCACGATGGCGCATGGCGTGATGAGGGACGTGTCGCCGAGGGGCAGATTGCAGGTGGTGCGGACCAGTTGCTCGAACTGGCTGGTGACGCAGCCGCGCTCGCTCTGGTGATAGCTGTTGTGCGGGCGGGGGGCGAGCTCGTTGACGAACAGCTCGCCTTGTTGGGTGACGAAGAGCTCGACGCAGAGCAGGCCTTCGAGGTTGAGCTTCGCGATCATGGCGGCGGCGAGTGCCTCTGCGCGCGATTCGAGCTCGGGTGGAACGCCGGCGGGCAGGACGCTCCAGGCGAGGATCTGATTCTCGTGATGATTGCGCGCGGCGGGATAGGTGCGGACTTCGCCGGAGGGATTGCGCGCGGCCATCACGCTGATTTCGTAATCGAGATCGAGGGCCTGCTCGGCGACGCAGGGATTTTCGCCGAGGCTCTTCCACGCGGCGGTAATCGCTTCTTCATTTGCTGGCGCGTCAAAGCCGATGCGGGCCTGGCCACGGCCATCGTAGCCGCCACGGCCGATCTTGAGAAAGACGCTGCTGCCGAGTGCGGGGACGGCTTGCTGCAACTCGGCTTCGGTGCGGACGACGCGAAAGGGGCCGACGGGAAATCCGTTGGCGGCGAGCCATTCCTTCTGCAGCGTCTTGTCCTGGATGATGCGGATGGGTTCGACGCCGGGGCGGAGCGGCGCGATGCGGGCGACTTCGCTGAGGGCGTCGATGCCGATCTGCTCGATTTCTAAGGTGACTGCGGCGGCGCCAGTGGCGAGGCGGCGGGCCGCATCGACGTCGTCCCACCGGCCGATGATGACTTCATCGACGACGAAGCTTGCGGGGCAGGCGGGCTCGGGGTCCATGACGCGGACGCGAGTAACCCATGGTCCGGGCGGCCATGGCGGTCATGCGGCCCAGCTGGCCTCCGCCGAGAATGGCGATGAGGCTGCCGGGCTGGATGACTGCGGGGCTGGATTGCTGAGACGAGCTCAACCGGCGGGCTCCGTGTCGATTTTTTGCGCGAGCACTTCTTCAGTCCGCGCGGCGCGCCAGGCGGCGAGGCGGTTGTAGAGAGCGGCGTCGGTGCCGGCGAGAATCTCCGCAGCGAGCAGGGCGGCGTTGGCGGCGCCGGCCTTGCCGATTGCCAGTGTGCCGACGGGGACGCCTTTGGGCATCTGCACGATGGAGAGCAGCGCGTCCATGCCGTTCAGATGCGTGGCCGAGACGGGCACGCCGAGGACGGGCACGAGCGTTTTGGCGGCGAGCATACCCGGGAGATGCGCTGCGCCGCCGGCTCCGGCGATGAGGACGCGGAGTCCGCGATCGCGCGCGGTTCCGGCATATTCGAAGAGCCAGTCGGGCGTGCGATGGGCGCTGACGACTTTGGCTTCGTGCGGAATGGCGAGTTCGCGGAGAATTTCGACGGCGGCAGAGAGGGTTTCGTAGTCGCTCTTGGAGCCCATGACGACGCCGACGATTGGGTGTTCGTCCATGGGGGGATTATACGAGTTCACAGTTCGTAGTTCGCAGTTCACAGGTTGGGTCCGTGGAACGAGCCGAGCGTAGCGGGGTTAGCGGAGTTCGCGGGGTTAGTGGCGGCGCCAGGCTTCTAAGCCGACTTCGAGGACGGCGATGACGATGCTGAAGGCGGCTAGAAAGCCTTTGGCGCGCTGCCAGTTTTGCTCGTGGCGTTCAATGCGGCGCTCGAGCTCGGCGATGCGGCCGCCGTTGCCGTCGCCCATCAGATTTGTGATTTGGGTCTTGAGGACGTTGAGGTCGCTGAGGACCTGGGCCTCGAATTCATTCATCATGCGCATGCGAGTTGCTCCCTCTGCGCGGCTCATGAGGCGAGCGGCAGGTTAATGAACAATGCGGTCGAAAACTCTGAGTAGTTGGGCGGCGTTGCTCCGTCGTACATCCGGATGTAAAAGCGGTCGTTGGCTGTCTGGCGCGAGAAGGTGATGGTTGGAAGGGCCGCGCGGGCAACCAGGTCGGGATCTTCGCCGGGCATGAAGGCGAAATCGCGACGGCGAATTTCGAAGCCGCCTCCGGTGGGCGGCGAGACGCCGGTGTTGATGGTGATGGTTGCGCCGGTGAGCGCGGTGACGGTGAGTGCGGTGAGATTGGCGAGCGGCGTGAGAGCAACGGGCACGGGCAGCCACGCGTCTGCGGGGATGGTGGCGCTGGTCTTGATGGCGAGATCGTCAGCCCAATCATTAGCGAAGGTGATTGCATAGTCGACCAGATCGGGCCTTGTGGAGCGATAGGTCAACTGGACGGCGCGAATAACTACCTGCGCATTGAGGCTGGCGGAGGGCGCGTTGAGCAGCAAGGCGTCGCCGGGCCATACGTCGAAAGTGAAAGTGAGAGTGGTTGCACGATAGGTGCCGGCCCACAGCGCGGAGACACCGGCGGAGGCCTGCACGATGGCGCTGGCGGCGTTCCGGCAGTCGGCGGAACTGCGACAAGGCGGATTGGTGACAGAGCCAGACCAACAGGCGACGGACGGCAATCCAACCTGTGCAAGCGACTGCTGGCTCGCGGCATTCACCGAGCGGCCAACCGCGCGGCCTGTCGTGCGATAACTGACCGCGACCTGTTCGCCGGCGACGGGAGCAGAGCCGCTATAGAAGACGAGCTTGCCGGAGCGCTCGATGTGGCACTCCGCGGATTGGGCAACGGTGCCGATACGACGCGAGTAGGCAGAGCCGGCGGGCGGTGTGCTCACGACCCAGCAGGGGCCGAGGTTGGTGAGGTTGAGCGCGCGCATGGAACCAGTGAGGCTGATGCTGCTGGCCGCGATGACTGTGCAGGCGGGCGGAAGGCTGGCGATCGAGCCGTCATAGAGAATGATGGGCATCCCGGCGACGCCATCGACGAATGGCTGAATTTCGAATTGCAGGCGGGCGCCGATGGGCGTGGATGCGCCGCCGACGCCGATGGGGCCGTTGTCGCCGAAGGCACGATAGACGGCCTGATTGCGCTCGATGTCGGCGCAATAGACGCGGAGACGCAGGGTGTATTGGTTGGCGGCGTTGACGGCGTAGCTAGTTCCGGAGGAGGCGCCTTGGATAAGTGGTTGCAGCGAGACGGCGCCGGTTCCGGATTGCGCGGTGGCGCGGAAGCCGGCAACGCAGGAGGACTGGGTATCGAGGCCAACGTAAAAGGCGGCGAGGACACCGGTGCTGTTGGGGGCAAGGGTGACGCCGGTCGCTTCAAGAAGAAGCGTGCCGCCCATCTCAATGTTGTCGACCCAGGAAAGCAGGTTCTGGCCGTCGTAGCCCGTGCCTCCATTGAGCGCGAGACCGGAGGCGCCGAGGGTGAAGGCGCTGTTGCCGGAGAGACAGTTCCACAAAGAGGAATTGATAGCGGGCTCGTTGAAGAGCTCATGAATGATGGTGGACTCGGAGGCTGTGGGGAAGAAGGGATCGGCGGCGAGATCGAATTGCGTTGTTGCGTCCGTCGCCCTGGAAATATTCGGTGACGTAGGCGGCGGGCTCGTGCTCACCGCAGACGGTGATGTCGTTGGCGAGGGCGCGGCTGCTGCTCGCGGTGAGGGCGAGATTGGCGAGAGTGAGGCTGCCGTCGGTTTCGTTGAGGGGATGAACGACGCCGGGAATGGACGAGAGAGCGAGTGCGCCGTTGAGGACGCGATAAGCAGAGCGGGCTTGAGCGGCGACCTGGCCTGCGCTCTTGCTGAACGGCGCGCCGGGGTCAGGAACGAAACTGCTGATGGGTGCGGTGGAGGTGAGCCCGCTGGTGGACAGTGCCGGGGACGCAGCGTGCGTGACGAGATCGGCCATGAGAGCGGCTGCTGTTTGTGCCGCGTTGCCCGTGCTGGGCGGCATGAGGAGTTGGTCGAGCAGGATCTCGTCGCTGATAGCTTGGATGGCGATGCGATAGCGGGGGCCCTCGAGCGCGAGGCCGGCGTACTCGGGCATGGGGGTCGCGGCGATGTAGCCGGTGAAATAGATTGTGCCGTTGTCGCCGGTGATGGAGAGGGATTGATTGCGTGTTGGGGTGGCAAGAGTGTTGTTTGCAGGCAGGGCCAGCGCGCAGGTACACACGGAGGGTTGGTTTAGTTTGCGCTCGATGGTGAGTGGGCGCGAGGCGTCGAGGGCCGATGTGTAATCGGTGCCCTGGATGGTGATTTTCATTTTTTCCCCGATGTCGAAGTGGTTCACAGTTCGTAGGTCGTAGTTCGCCGTTCGCGGCGAAGATGGTTGAAGACAACCGCAGATTCTTCGACTCACCACCCCCAAACTGAAAAACGTTTGGGGCCCCGTTCGCTCAGAATGACAGCGCAAGAAAATGGAGAGCGTTTGAGGGGCATGCCCATAATGAGTCCCCGTCTTGCGCTAAATGAGCGCGTTGGGCGCGGGAAGAAAGCTGCGGTAGCAGAGGATGCGTTCGCCGTCGAGTTGATCGGTGACGGGGAGCGCGAGGAAATGGGCTTTGAGGGCGATGCGCGCTTGCGTGCCTTGTTTGGCGGCGAGCGGGAGGGTCGCTTCCTCGGCGGCGGCCATAGATTGCAGGCGCGGGTAGTGGAAGAAGATGCGTTCGCCCTGACTGCCTTCCATCACAAAGAGCGCGGACCACTCCTGATAGAAGCTGCCGCCTTCGCGATCGACGAAGCCGGTGAGGGCCTGCAACTTTGCGCCTGCGGGTGGCGCGCCGCCGGGTAAGGGCGCGGCAAGCGTGAGACCGGCGGCGCTGACGGCGGCGACGAACGCGACGTTGAAGGTGATGCGGCGGATGTAGTCGATGTCGGCGACAGGCTGACGGATGTAGGCTCCGGCGAAGGGCGCACCCACGAAGCCGGTCTGGCCTGTGTTGTCGAGGTCGACAGCGATAAGATTCCCGGCGGCAAAGTTTTGGGCGTCGGCGGCAGCGAGAAGGATAGAGCTTGCGGTCGAGCCAGCGAGCGGCACGATGGCGGAGGCGGCCTGCGGGCCGTCGGCGGCGGGGGCCGCTCCGGGAGCGGCGGCGAGAAGGTTCATGTGCTGCGAGCCTGTGGCCAGAGCCATCGTGAGTTTGGTCCAACTGAGAAAGTTAAGGCTGACTTCAGCGGCGAGGGTTTCGCGGACCTGCTCGAGAGGCGCGGCGGGAATGCCGGTGAGAACGGGCGCGGACTTGCTCGCAGATTTGCGCGTGAAGTTGTCGATCCAGCCGAGGCTGATCCACGGGGAGGGCGGGCGATCGAGGCTGAATGCGCCTTGTTCGACGGGGTCGAAGAGAACGGGCGTCTGGGTGGCGCGATTGACGGGGGCGCAGTAGGCGCGAACGCGGCGCGCGACGGGGGCGGGCGAAGAAAACCAAGTTGTGGACATTTACTCCCCCTGCTCCTGGTAGCTGTAGACCGTGATCTTTGCAGAGCGGCTGAGGCGATCGCGCTGTACCGTGACGGGCGTGAAGCCGGGCTCGTCCCAGAAGATTTTGGTGAGCATGGGCGCGGGCGGCGTGGCGCTGTAGTTAAGCTTGGGCGTGAAGAAGGGCTCGATCATGGCCATCAATTCTTCGTCCATGGCACTGAGGGCGCGGCCGCGGTCGAGACCGCCGAAGGTCTGCGTGCCACATGTCTGGTAGAGGATTTCGCATTCTTCCGCGGCCATGGCTGCGCTGAGATCGAGATCGGTGGCGAGGCCGAGCCAGCGCAAGACGAAGACGTCGTTGGGCAACTGGCTGAAGGGCGCTTCGGCTTCTTCGACAAGAATGCCGGGGCGGACGGCGCCGCGTTGCAGCATGGTGCGCTCGGGATTGATGGTGCTGAGGCGCGTGCGCAGCGCCATGTAGAAGGAGTCTTTCGCGTTTTGCATTTGGTGCTCCTGGTTTTTGGAATCGACTCGAAGTTGGGTCGAGGCGGAGAGGGTTTTCGAAGATTTTTTTACAAAAGCGGCGAGTTGGCGCCGCGTTGCGGCGTGGCGGGTTGGCAAGTTGGCAGTGGGTCGCGGCTGCGGTTTAGCGAGTCAGCGCCGCCCCGCGGCTTAGCGAGTCAGCAAGTCAGCGATTCTTGTCGCCGAGCAGAATGGTCGCTGTTCAGACCGCTTGCTGGCTGGTTTCGCGGAGAAGCAGGCGGTAGAGGTAAGGGAGGCCGAAGGCCTCGTTGGCGGCGATGGATTCGATGAGGTAGTCCTGTTGCGCGACGGTGACGGTGAGGGTGAGAGCGAAGAGCGATTGCGCGGAGGCAAGGTTGAGCGCGTGCACCTGCTGCTCGACACTGGTGGCGGAGACGAGGAGTTCGCATTTCGAATCGCCATCCGCATTCCAACTGGGGCGCAGCTTGCGCATGACGACGGGGCTGACGACGACGTCGTAGAACGTTGTAGCGACGAGGCCGACTTCAGACATATTGGTGTCGGGATTTGTGCCTGTCACGCGGAGCAGGGCTTGCGTGCCGGTGACAGAACGCAGCAGAGCATCGGCCAGCCTCTGCGGCGCACTCACCGGATTGCGCGGCGCGGTATCGCTCATCGGGTCACCCCAGCCTGTTCGCGACATAAGGATTGAGCCAGGCCTGCACGGTCTCATCCACGAGCGAACTCGAAAAATATTGCATCTGCATGGTGTCGATTTTTGTTTTGCTCGCGTTGAGGGCGGGCGTGGATTGCGCGTTGCGCACGATCTGCGCGCAGGCGGTCTTGATGTCGTCGCCGATGGTCGCAAGGCCGGCGGTGTAGGTGACGGCGATCTCGTTGAAGGGCAGGCCAAGAATGTTGCAGGGCAGAGTGAGCTCGCCGGTGTTGGGATCGAAATCGATGAGAGATGTGTCGAGGGAGACCCACTTGCCGGGAAGCGAGAAGGCGCGGGCGAGTTCGAAGAGCGGCTCGTTGAGCATCTCGCCGCGGCGCGGATTGGCGTAGCGGCCTTCGATGCTGACGATGGGCGTTGTCGCCGCGCCCAGCGGTGCGAGCGGCAGATAGGTGAGCAGCGCGGTGCGCACATCCCGTGTGAGGCGCAGGCGCTCTGTGTACTGAACAATGTTCAGGTCAGGCCGCCGGCAGTAGCTGTTGATGAGTGCGGTGGCGGCGGTGATCCAGTCGGCGGTGGTGCCGGGCGGCAGGCCGTAGTTGGGATAGTCGGCGGGTTGGAGGTAGGGCATGGAGATCCTTTCCGACGTGCAGGGACTAAGGGACTAAGGGACTGAGGGACTAAGGGACCCAAGGGACTGAGGGTCTTCTTAGTCCCTTCGTCCCTCAGTCCCTCAGTCCCGGTTCTGGCATTTACCGGTCTACGAGCACCTGTGCGTGGGCGTAGTTGGCGCCTTTGACGACGGGTGCGCCGAACTTGACGGCGACGTACTGGTACGACATCGAGTTGGGCAGACCGAGCTGGAAGATGCGCGGCGCAGGATCGCCCAGCCAGTGATACTCGATGAGGTCTTCCGTGACGATGTAGGCGGGCAGGACTGCTGTGCCCGAGCCTGGCGTGCCGGTGTAGCTGAGACTCCAATCGGGGATGAGGGGCAGATCGCCGGCTTGCGTGGAAAGCATCTTCACGCGAATGCCGCCGGTGATGTTGTCGGTGTTCAGCACGACGTTGAACTCGGACTTCATCTCGCGATCGATGAGGTCGAGCAGGACGGGGTTGGCATAGATGGCGGTGGGGCGAACAGCGAAGCCGTTGTTGGCGACCATTTGCGCAACGGAGGACTTGATGCCGTCGACGATCGAAGCCGTGGTGCCGATGGTGGTGGTGTTGCCGC
Organism: uncultured Acidobacteriaceae bacterium; assembly: GCA_963791505.1. GTDB lineage: Bacteria > Acidobacteriota > Terriglobia > Terriglobales > Acidobacteriaceae > Telmatobacter. The sequence continues at coordinate 49,283 of CAWBSV010000023.1, read as the reverse complement.
CGGCGACGATCTGCGCGATGGCTCCCATGTATTGCGTGGTGGTTGGCGTGCTGAGGCTGGTGTCGTTGCCGTTCCAGAGAGCCACGTCGTGCGCGACCATGACGCCGCTGACGGTGTCGACCAGGTCCTTGGCCTGGAGATAGGCGAACTGCTTCTGCTGGTCGCCGAGTTCGATGTCGAAGAGGTTGTAGTTGATCTGCGAAACGAGTGCCTTCAGCGGCACGCTGCGTTCAACGCGGGTGGGGCTGACGACTGTGGGCGTGATGCTGCGCGGATTGACGAAGGCTGCGGTGCCGGGATTGGGCAGCGCTGTCTCTTCAAAGAAGCGCGACGGATGGCCGGTGGCGGGCACCTGCTTGATGCGCTGGCCGAAGGGGCTTGAGCGGCGGCAGATGTCGAAGATCTCGGTCTGGTAGAGCGGGACTTCGATGGCGCCCGGTCCGATGTAGTCGGCGGCTGCGTGGATGTCTTGAAAGAATGCGTTCATGAGTTGCCCCTCCAGGGCGGTAAAACAGTGGACAGTGGACAGTGGACAGTGGACGGTGGACGGTGGACAGTGAACAGTGCAGAGCGCGTGAACGGAAAGACTGTTCACTGTCCACTGCGTTTACGCGATTGCGCCGGCGCGGAGCAGTTGCGTTTTTACGGCGATGCGCTGCTCGAGGCTGAGGCCTGCGAGCGCGGCGTCGAGGGCGCGCACATCGACAGGGCCGTCGCCGATGCCGTGCTTGGCGAGCATCTCGGATGTGGACGCAGGCACGGTGCGGCGCAGCGGGTTGACGACGGTAGCTGCGGAGGCGCGGAGCTCGGTGAGTTCGCGCTCGGCCTCAGCGAGCTTTTCAGCAAGTTCGATCTCGCGGCGGCTCTGCTCGACGGTGGCGGAGATTCTTTCTACGTCGCCGGTGAGGGTGGATGCGGCAGCGCCGCGCTCTTCGAGCCAGGTAAGGGTGCGCTCGAGCAGAGAGGTCGCGGCGTCGAGTCGCTGGGCGAGCTCGGTTTCGTTGGTGTCCATGGGTTCCTTTCTTGTTGGTAATCGAGCATGAAAAAAGGCCCTTGCGGGCCTTGGGTTAGAGCGAAAATGGTTTCGTGAGATCCCACCCATCCACGATGAGGCTGTGGATGGATGGGGCACCGACCCTTTTTCTGTTTCTCTGTTTCTCTGCTTCCCTCAACTCGCCATGCGGAAGCTGGTGGCGCGGTAGGCTGCTTTTTCGCGCAGCAGGATGGCGGCGCCGGTGAAGGTGACGCGGGTCAGCTTCCAGACTTCGGCACGGAGATCTTCAACGCGGGCGTCGGCCAATTCATAACTCATGCCCATGGCGTCAGGCGATCGGGCCTGGATGGCCTTGGCCACCTCAGGAAAATCGCGCGCGTAAAGATAACCGCGGACGATGAGGCGCTGGCCGACGATCTCTGCTTCAGTGAGCAGGCCGATCTTGCAGCGGGCATCGTGGCCATCCCAGCCGGGTCGGTAGTCGACGGCCATGCCGAGTAAGGACGGCAATGCGTTTTCGGCTGCTTCGCGGGTGAGGATCACGCGATGGCCGCGCGCCCCGGCGGGAGCCCTGTCGCTGGCCGCGTTGACTACGGTCAAGACCCCGTGAAAAGGCACGCGATTGGGGTGTCCTTCGACGTGGGGTATGTTTACTGCCATTGCTTCGAGGTGCATGGGGGCTCCGGTTCGTTGTTGGGAGTTAGTTGTTAGGGGTCAGTTCGCAGTTCACAGTTCGTAGTTCGCAGTTCACAGCCTGGGTTCGTGGAATCCCACCCATCCACAATGAAACTGGGAATGGATGGGCACCGAGTCAGTCCCTTAGTCCCTCAGTCCCTGTTCCCTGTTCCCTGTTCACTGGCAATCGGGCTGAGGCCGCGCATGGCGCGGACTTCGTTGATGGTGAGGACGCCAGCCTGGAGGAGCTGGACCTGGACAGCGAGTTCAGTTTGTTCGTCACGGGCGTTGAGTTCGTTGAAGACAAATTCGAACTCGCGCCAGCCAATGCACTTCGCGAAGAGATCACGGGTGATGTGGCCGGCAAGCAGCATGGCCAGCGGCGAGATCGCGCCGCGGAAGGCTTCGTCGGTCATCTCGGAGGCGGTGGATTGATTCACGTCGGCTTCGAGCCCCAGCATGAGCGGCGGCAGGCCGAACGCGTTGGCGACCATGCGGATGAGAAACTCCTGCCAGGCGAGGCGCAGGTCTGCGTCAGTGCCCTGGGCGAAGCGGAGCACTTCAGGTTTCTGCTGCGAGGAGAGGATGGGCACCCGGCCAGTGCCTTCGATCTCGTCCTGCCACCAGCGGATGAGGCGGTCGTGCTGCACGGGCGTGGCTTCATTGAGCCACAGCGCGTATTGCGCGACGGAGTTGGCGGCGAGCTTGCCCGCGAAGCGGTGCGCGGCGAGAAATTGATTCACGGTTTCGAAGGCGACTTCAAGGGGGCCGAGTCCGAAAGGGGTGAAGCTGCGCGGGTTCATGCGGACGTAGATGAGCTGGTCGTCGCGGAGTTCGATGGCGGCGGATTCCAACTGGCCGGGCATGGCCTGTGCATAGCGCGGTGTGTCGGGCTGGCCGTCCCAGCGAGCGTTGATGCGGATGCTGGCGCCGTCGACGGGCCAGAGCATGGCGGGGCGTTCGGGGTCATTGGTCGGTTCCATCTCGATGGCGCCGAAACCGCCGGTGAGCGCGTCTTCAATGACCTGTTCGATGAGGGTGCGAAAACTGTCGGTCGGGTTGGGTTCTTCGAGCGCGCGGCGCAGGGCGCGGAGTTTGCGCTCGGCAAAGGCCACATCGCGCACGCCGCGGCGGATGCGGATCTGCCAGTCCATGGCGGCGATGCGGTCTTTGATGACGTTGATGGCGCGGCGGACGATGGGCGTTTCAGCAAAGCGGCGCAGGTTGGCCGGCGTGGGTTTGGGCAGAGCATGGCCGGGAAACTGGAGCGGGGTGAGGATGGCGGGCAGCGCGAGAGTTTTGCGATCGGCCTCGGCGGTTGCGGCGGAGGCGGCCAGGGTTGCCGGGCGCGGCGTGGCGATCGTGGTTGCCTGCCGCCAGAAGGCGCGCAACGGGTGAGGGAGATTCACGGGATTCCTTTCTTTTGCGGCAGTTCGTAGTTCACAGTTCATAGTTCGCGGTTGCCAGAAAAAGCAAAAGGCACAGCCCGGGATGCGGGTTGTGCCTTTTCATTTTGGTGATCGATCGAGTGCGTTTGAATCGTCTTAATGCATCAACAAGAATAAGCGTACGCTTTTGCGAGAAATCATATGCAAAATTTTGAAATTTATTTTTCGATTGCGGAAGATATAGAGCAGGCAAGGTTTAAGGGTGAATTTTACGCTATTTCCCGGGCCAATTTTGACGCAAAATGCTTGACAAGATTTTGAGGATTGAAACGGTTCGTCGCTAGGGAGGGGTCCACAGTTCGTAGTTCTTAGTTCGCAGTTCACAGTCCTCGCGCGCGGTCAATCTCCGAAGGTCAGGGAACCGGGACTGAGGGACTAATGGACTAAGAGACTTAGGGACTAAGGACCGGAGCGGGAAATCTGCGAACTACGATCTGCGAACTACGAACTGTGAACTGCGAACCGCCTGTCGACTAACGACTAACCCCTGCTCGACTCACCCCTGTTTCCTCAGACTCTCAGCTCGCGCCTCGCGGTTTCAGCGACGCGTTCCAGGTCAGTGGTGGTGAGGACGCGGATCTGGTGCTCTTCCATGGTCTCGACGCCGAAGCGATAGAGCGCGAGGCGCTCGGGCTCGTCGTCGGTGGCGGCGAGTTTTTGGGCGGGCTCGATGATGGCGGTGAGTTCGAGCTTGGCTTTCTCGACGCGCTCGACGCCGGCGCGCAGGCTGGCGGCGGAGAAGGCGAGAACCTTGGCCATTTCGACGCCGGGTTCGAGACTGACGGCATGAAACATACGGATGAGCCCGTTAGGGCGATAGCCGGCGTCAATCTTGAGAGGATCGCCGGGACGCGTGTAGTCAGAGGCGGCAATGCGCTTGCGCATCAGGTCCCAGACGCCGGCGCGCTCGAACTCGCTGCGCATGCGCGCCTGGATGGCGGCGCGGCCGCTGAGGCGGGGGACTTTTTCACGTGGCGGCGGATCGACGTAGAGACGCATGAGGTCTTCCATCGCAGCGGGAAAACTTTCGGCGTAGCGCGCGCTGGAATTGGTGATCTGGACTGAGTTGGAAAGGGACTTGATGAGGCGCGTGATCTCGTCCTCACTCGCTGCGGGAGTCGCAGTGGCGAAGAGGCGCCGCAACTCGGCTTCTATGGACTCGAACAGGGCGATGTCGGCGTCGGGGGAAAGGCAGCGAACGCGGCGCCAGTCGCGGGTGAAGCGGACTTCGGTGCGAGGAGCTTCAGAATTCTGTTCGCGAAGGATGACACCGATGTGGACGTACTCATTGCGGACCCGTTCGGTCACGTAGCGAAGCAGATAAAAATTGCAGGGGAGGCTCTGGCTGTTCCTCGGTTCGGGCGTCTTTTTTTTGGCGGCGGTCACGGTGGCCCCTTGTGATGGTTATCGGCGAGATGGGGAAGAACTACATGATCGTGGCTCCGATGGTAACGCCCCAGCGGTGCGCATCCCAGGCTTGAGGAGGGGTTTGTGCGAAGGTTCCCCAATTTGGAAACGGGTGGCGATCGGATTTCCCGAAGGCTTCAATGAGAGGGCGGATGGAGCTGCGACGCGCAAGAAGTTTTTCGACGAGGGCTTCCATTTCAGAGAGATCGCCGCCGTACCACTCGGGTGGAACTTCGTTGGCGGCGGCCCAGACGATGTCGGCGGATAGGGTTTCAAAGCGCGTGAGCCAGGGCTCGAAGCAGGGCCATCCGTTGATGGCGCGGTAGACCTCGTTGCGGTAGTAAACGCCGCGCAAGGGGACATCTTCGAACGTCCACGCGCCGGCGCCGAAGCAGTAGCCATAGTCGATGAAGACGGCGCGGTAGCGGCGCTCGCGCTGCTTGCGGGCGAATACGGCCTGGCGGCCATTGGCGTTGCCGGTCCATTTATCGAGGGCGAGCATGCCCGCGAATTCGCCGAGGTTGCGGACTTCAGCGAGCTGTTCTTCGGGCAGGTAGTCGACCACCTGGCCGGGCATGAGGCCGCCAACGAAGCGGGATGCAAATTGCAGGCCGGGCTGGCAGGGGATGCGGGTGCGCCCCATGTCGATGACCAGGTCGGACGTGTTGTCGATGAGCCAGCTGGAGACATCGATGAGATCGACTTCGGGCGCGGAGAGACCGGCGGCAACAGCGAGGCGGGAGGCGAGAAACTCGTTGGCGAGGACACGGATGTGTTGCGGATTGTTCTGGAATTTGACGACGTAGGTATGGCCGTCAGCGCCGAGCATGAGCTGCCCCTGCGCACCGCCCCGCATACGCCGGATGTGCTGGACTGCCTGAACCGCCAAAAGACTCTCCGATGAGCTGGTTTTATTTTAGTCGTTAGGGGTTAGTTCACAGTTCGCAGTTCACAGTCCATGCTCACGGTCAACGTCCGGAGTCAGGGACCAGGGACTTAGGGACTGAGGGACTGAATCTGCGAACTACGAACTGTGAACTGCGAACTAACCCCTAACGACTCGCTCCTAACACCTGCTCTCTTGCCGCCAACGCGATGGCCATGGCGAGGACGCGGTCGTCGTGCATGCCGGGGCGGGCGCCGGTGCTGCCGTTGGGGAGGCGGACGAAGGCGCGGCACTCCTCAAGCAGTTGGCGGCTGTTGAAGCAACGCGGTTCCTCGACAAGCGCGGCGGCGAGGCGGCCGAGCATGGCGGGGCGGCTGAGGGATGTAGTGAGAAAGCCGGGCTGGCCGTTCTGCTCATAGATACGCGGGTAGGCGCAGGGTGAATCGAGATATGCGAGAATGCCGCTGCCGTGGTTGTTGCGCTCGACGACGAGGATCGCCTGGTTGTATTCGGTGGCGAGCTCGGCGATGAACTGGGCGAGGTCGAGCCCGCCGACGTGTCCGGCGAACTCGGCGCACTGCATACCGGTGGCAAGGTCGAGAACCTGGACGGCGGAGTAGTCCCCCTCCGTGCCGCCTCCTGCTGGGTCGACGGCAACGAGGTAGTTTTTTCCCGCGAGGGGCGGGAGCCAGATGGACAAGTGACCGTTACGGCGTTTTTCGATTGGCTCGGGCGTGGAGTGGAGGCGCGCTTCAAGAAGGTCGAGCTCGAAGAAGGACTCGCCGCTGGCCAGGAAGCAGCTCGCCGCGTCTTCGGCGTACTCCTGTTTGGCGAGCGAGCGAAAGCCGGCGCGGAGTTGGCGGCGATAGGCGATCTGCTCGAGGTCGAGCGAGTAGAACCTGCGCAGTTTTTCCTCTTCCTCAGTGAGGGTCGCGGGATCGACGGCGGCGGTGCGATAGCTGGGCTCGAGCCACCAGGGGAAGAAGTGTCTGATCAGGCCGGTCTCGTCTGCTTTTTGCCATTCCTCGTGAAAGCAGCCGCCGACGCCGTCGGGCGTGGACTCGAGGATGGACTCGGCGTCTTTGGTCATGGCGGCGCGCAGGCCAGCGAGGGTTTCGGCGGGATCGTTGGGCCAGCGGGCGAGTTCGGAGCAGTGGAGATTTTGCACGGTGAGGCCGCGGCCGGCGTTGCGTTCCCCGGCGCTGACGACGCGGTATTGCGCGTCGATCTCGGGGAAAATAATCTGGCGGACGTTGGTGTGCGAGGTGCGAAGCACGCCGGCACGGAGAGTGCTGGGGAGCCACTCGACGAAGCGATGCACGATGCGGAAGATGTCTTCGGCCGACTCCTGGGTGTGGGCAACTTGAAGCGTGAGGGTACCGGGATGGGTGATGGTGGAGAGCAGAAAGCGCGCGGCCGCCCAGGTGGTGAGGCCCATCTGGCGGGCTTTGAGGACGATGTTGTGGTGATCGCAGCGGCGCTCGAATCTCTGCTGAGCGACGTTGGCGAAAAGCGGCTCGGTGAGGCCGGCGCGGGTGCGAATGCGAAGGATTTTTTCGGCGAGGAGGACGCGGACGGATTTCCCCTGCAGGCGGTCGAGGCGTTTGTCGAGTTCTTTCCCGATGCGCAGGAGAGACTCGATGTCGATGTCTTCGGGGCGCGCGAGGATCTCTTCGGCGTCTGGCAACGTCGTTTCGGTGGGCATGGAACTCCAGTTCAGTTCGTAGTTCGTAGTTCGCAGTTCGCAGTTCCTGGGGCCTTCCAGTTGTCAAGGGGAGTGGCCGGGAGGTCAGGCATTGTGGACACTGCGAACTACGAACTGTGAACTGCGAACTCGCTCCTTACTGCAGGCTCTGCAGGTCGAGGGCGTTGCCGGGGGCGCCGCCGAGGGTGGTGGTGATTGTGGCGGTGCCGGAGCAGGTTGCGGTGCCGCTGCTGAGTGTGGCTGTTGTGGGCGCCGCGGTGCAGGCCTGGCCGCGCGAGGTGACGGTAAAGGTAGCGCCAGACCAGGAACCGGAGGTCGAGAAGGTGACCGTGGCCGTTGATCCGGAGCAACTGTTGTTGAAGCTGGCAAGAGTGCAGGTGCCTGTGCCGCTGATCGATCCCCCACTCGCCGAAGCAATGGAGGCTACGGCGGTGGGCGTGTAGCCGGCGAGGAGTTTCAGATTTTGCGCTGAGGTCGTCGACACGTTGATGGGCGAAGTCAGTGCGGGGTAGGTTGTGGCCCAGGTGGAGGAGACAGGCAGCGTGACGGACTGGAAGCTGCCGGCGAGTCCTGAGTAGTTGCTGCCGGTACCGACATAGAGGGGCACGAGGTCGAAGCTGATCTCGCCTGTGCGGTACATCATGTTATTCGCCAATCCAAAGACACTGCTGTTTTGGATGATTGCGGTCGAGCCGTAGTCCACATAGAGCTGGACGCCGGGCGCGGTATTGGAGCTGACGACGGCGACCTGGGCGCGGCTCAAGAGCGGGACGCCCGCAGACAATCCGTTCGCCGCGATGGCTTTGAAATTCTTGCTGAAGGCCTGCGGCGTAGAGTAGGTCGCATCAGTGGCCTGGTTCTGACACCAGCGGTAGATGGTGCCACCGGAGGCGATGGAGCCCGCAGCCACTGTGGATGCGAAGGACAGGCCTGTCCCGGATGCGCTGGTGAGCGTGTAGGGACCGCCGTTCAAGCCGCTGGTTGTGTTGCCGGTGACGCCGACGATCTGGCCGGGAACAAGGTAGGCGTAGTTGGCTCCGGCAATGGTCGCGTTGAGCGAGACCGACGAGCCGGTTGCTGTGCCGCCCGTGATGGTGAGTGGTTGGATGGTGGTGTCGGCCGCGGCGGCGCAGATCAGATCGCCGGGGACGACCGAAGCAGTGGCAACGCCGCCAGGCGCGGCCCAGGTTGCCGTGGTAGCGCTAGTCGCGGTGGGCACGTAGCCGGGCGCCGGGGTTCCGCTCACCGTCACGCCATTTGTCGCGCCGATGAAGTTGGGCGCGGTCACTGGAACCTTGAACGTCTTCGCCGTTGCTGTGAGGCGTTCAAGCCACGACGAGCCGTCGAAGATGTGGCCGATGTATTGGCTGAGCGATGTGCTGTCGCGCAGAGACATGCCGGCGGTGTTTTGATCGATCCCGATGGCTGCATCATTTGCGGATGCTGCGGGACGATTGCCGGCTAAGCCGAATGTCGTCCCCGGAGCACTGTCGAGGACGGTGATGGTGTCGGTTGGTCCGTTGCTTCCCCCTTGCAGGAGATTCAACGATCCTTTGAGATTTGAAGTGACAGAAGCCATGCCGCCGAGCAATGTTGCGGAGCTTGAGTACGGAAGCCATCCGCCGATGCGGGTGATGAAGGCGGGTGAATAGGGCACGGTGTCGCCGGCGAAGTCATCTTCCGTTGTGCCGGAGCAGACTACTTGCGGGAAGGCCTGACCGTAGAGCGGATTCGATGAGATGAAGCGCGCGCCCGGATTACACGATCCCTGGAAGGTGGCCTGGGTGTAGCTATTGAGCGCGCCGGTTCCGTTGAGCACCACGGCTCCAACCCAGAGAGGCATCGAGGGCGCGTTGGTGTTGCTCGTGGAGAGCGTGTAGCTTGCAGGCGCATTGTTGGTGTCCGTGTAGGCGGTGAACGAATTCGCCGAACACGACAGGCCGGTGGCCACGGCCCAGTTGCCGGTGCCGATCGCTGGCAGCGTGTTGGTGGTGTAGTTGGGAATGCGCAGCAGGTCACACGATGTAGCTGCGGGCACAGAGGCCCAGGTCACCTGCACGTTGTACGATGTCGAGAAGGTTGCCGGACCGTTGGTGACATATCCGGCGAGCATGGGCGCGGACTTCAGGCCGTTGGCGTTGGTGACGACGACATACCAGGCGTAGGAGCTGGAGCCTGATCCGTTGACGTTGAACTGCGGAATGATGCCGCCGAGCTCGCCCTGGTCGGATTGCAGAATGCCGCCATTCATGAGGTAGCCGACGCTGGCGTTGAGGCCGTTGAGGGCGGGGTTCGAGCATCCGCCTGCTTCGACGTGCACCTTGCTGGCGAGCACTCGACCGTCGGAGCCTGCCGAGTAGCGGAAGGCGAACTCAGGGAAGCCCTGCATGATGACAGAGTCGAGATGAATATCGTTGCCGCTCTGCCAGTCGATGTCGTTGCCGGCGCACTGGGTGGAGAAGTTGGAGTTAGAGATCCATCCCACCGCGGCGTTGGCGGTGGCATAGACGACCGATCCGCATTGCGTGGAATCGCACTCGATGGCCTTGTTGACGGATTGGCCGAGCAGGCCGTCAAGGTGGAACTGCTCATCGATTTCGACCTGCATGAGGTTGGAGAAGTAGCAGTAGCCGGCGCAGTCGGTGGTGTCAGGATTGAAGCCGGGGTTGTAGATCTGCAGGTCGTAACCGTTGTCGTGAATGGCCGCGAATTTGCTGAGCGTTCCGGGCTGAATGCGCAGGTTTTGCAGCACGTCGTTGGCGTAATTGAGGCCCGCTGTGGCGCCGCCAATCTCGATGCAGTAGTTGTCAGGGGTGACGGCACACTTGATCACGCCGCCTTCAGCGCGGATGGTGACGTTGCTGAAGGGGACGCTGATTTTGGAGGAGACGATGTAGGTTCCCGGCGGAATGATGACGGTGGAGTTATTGCCGTAGGCGTTGATTGCCGCTTGAATGGCGGCGGTTGAGTCGCTGCCGGAGACCGCGCCGTAGGCGAGGATGTTGGCGACCGGGCCGTCGCCGCCAAGGTTGGCGAGGGTCTTGTTCGCAGTGGCTGATCCGGTTGCGCCGAAGGAGGCTCCGGTGGCGTTGAAGGAGTAAGTGGATGCAGGAGTCGAGCCGTTGGGATTGGTGCTCCCCGCGGTCAGAGACCAGGTGGCGTTGGAGGGGTTGTAGCTGAAGACGTCTTGACCCGCGTTTGCGCCGCCCATGCCGTTGGAGCCGACGAGGAAGTTGTAGCCGTTGGTCCAACTCGAACAAGGAATGCCGCCACATTGCACCACGACCGCACCGCTGCCGAGGTAGTTGTAGAGACCGGGGCCGAAGGGGGGCGTGTTCATGCGCAGTCCTGAAGAGAATGGGCCATTGAGCATGTGGCCCTGCGGCGGGATGAGTTGGCCGCGGCCGAGGATCCAGGGGCTCGAGGTGGGGGCACCCTGATAGAGGGAGGGATCGGACGTGACGTTGAAGGCTGTAGCGCTGTCCTGGTTCTGCCAGATGCCGCCCATGGTGTAGTTGATGGCCTGGTTGCTTTGCGCCGAGTAGCCGGTGATGTATGCGCCAACGCCGTTGTTCATGCCCTGCAGCTTTTGCAGAAAGTAGTGCGGCTCCTCGAGAAGGTCGCCGTTCGCAAAGTTTCCGGCAATGGGTTCGGTCGAAAGGGTGCCATCGACCTTGCCTGAGGCAGCGTTGTAGACGCTCACCACCTTGGCGGCGGGGTAGATGTCAAAGGGATTGTTCGCGACGATGGTTGTGGTGGGCGTGCCGGAGATGCCTGCGCCGGGCGTGACGACGGCGCAGTTGGAGAGCGCGCCATTGCCCCACGCGGTCACGGCGGGCGCGGTGGTCCATGAGCCGGAGATGTTGATTTGCGGCGGCGCATTCTGGCCGCCGTAGCCGCTGCCGCCGCTGGCGCTGCAGCCGGTGACTATGCCGCCCGCGATGTTAAGAGTGACCGTGCCGCCGCTGCCCATGGCCGAATAGGCGCGGCCCGAGTAGCCGGCGCCCGCGCCGGGCAGATAGTTGTATCCGCCGAAGAGCGTCACGGTGCCCGCGCTGCTGTTGCTCATCATGATGGGGATGGCTTTGCGGATGGTGCTGGCGAGGTTGGAGTCGATGGGGATGGAGACGCCGTTGGTGCTGCCCGGGACGACGCGGTCGGCCTCCGCCTCCCATGCATAGCCGGTGAGCCCGCCGGTGACGACGTAGGCGCCGACTGGATGCGGGATGCGGTCAGTGGCAATGGTGATGGCGCCGGCGCTGACAGCGGTGATTTTTTCGCACTCGTAGTTGTAGTCGAAGATGCAGACTTGCTGGCCGGTTGCGAATCCCGCCGACGAGGCGACTTGCAGGGTGAGATTGGATTGCGGAAACACGTTGGTGTAGCCGGCGGGATTTTGCACGGCGGCAGTGAGCGTAGTCTGCGTGGAGGTTCCGCTGACCGGGAAGGTGCAGCCGGCGCATGTGACGGTGGCGTTACCGCCAACGACTGCGATGGTGCTGATGGTGCCGCTGGTTTTTTGTGAGAGATCGATGACGAGACGGTCTTCGCCCTGGGTTCCGGGATTGACGACGGAGGTGGTTGTGATGGTGTTCGAGCCGTCAGAGCCCGTGGTCACGCCGGCGAGATTGGCCTGAAAGACGACACCCTGCTCGTAGGCCATGTAACGCGTGGACTCGTTGCCCTCATCGGCCCCGGTGCTGGGGCCGCCGTAGCTGATCGTGTCAATGTCGTGGCCAACGCAGTCACCGTTTCCCACGCAGGATTCACTTTGGAGTATGTCGCCGGAGTTCTGACTTTGCGTGTATCTCCACGAGTTCATAATGAGCGTGGCGAGGTTGGTCTTTTCCGTGTAGAAGTTTCTTCCCCCGCCGAAGGAGAAATCTTGCAGCTCGAGCGCCGGGGTGATGGTGGAGTTGATGCCCTGGGGCGCGGTGATGGTGCTCATGGAGAAGAGCGGCGGCATGAAGAAGCGGTTGTTGCCGGGATATTGCACGGAGGAGTTGAAGTACCACTGCGGCACGCCGAAGCGCATGTCTTGCACGCTGGCGATGGGTTGCGCGGCTGTGGGGCCCTGCACGCCGGCATAGGGCAGGCCCGCAATCATGGTGGAGAGACTGCCCCACGGCGGAGCTTCAGTCTGCGAGTAGAGCGCGGGCGCGAGGATCGAGCAGACGTAGGGCTGCGAGGCGCACTGGGCAAGGGACATCGCAATGCCGTTGTTCCCGGTGTTGGATGGAGACTGCATTTGATCGGCGTGCACCTGGCCGGCGACCGCTTGCGCGTTGACTTGGCCGGTGAAGGTGGCCCCGGAGAGCGCGGCAGCCCCGAGGTTTGAGAGGGCCGCCGCTGCCGTGGTTGCGCCGGTGCCACCAGAAGTTAGAGGCACGGCGCTCATGCCGGCAAGGGTTGTGCCGGCGGCGTTGTAATAGGCGATCTGGCCGGTGGTGCCGGTGTTGATGGTGCCATTGGTGCCGCCTGATCCTGACCCCGTACCGCAAGCCGAGCCGGTGTTGGTGATGTATCCGGAGTTATCGATCTGCAAACAATCGTGGCCGCTGGATGCGGCGAGGCCTGGAAACTTGATGGCGTTCGCGGCGGTGAAGCTGGCATAGAGCAGGCCACTGTTTCCGCCGTAGACGTTGAAGCCGCTGCCGGAGCCGGTCTCGTAGTTGACGCGAACCACGCCCGAGGAGTTGGAAGCGTCAATATAGGTATCGCCGCTGTTGATGCTCTGGTAGGCCTTGATGCTGTCGAGGCCGCCGGTTGCGGAGTTGAGAGCCCAGTTGTTGCTGGCGTCCTTGACCATGTACCACTGGCTGTTGCCGTTGAAATCTTTGTACGTATAGGAGCCCTTTTGGCTGGTGGTCGCGCCGGGCCAGAGATAGTAGTCAACCTCTGCATCGGCGTTGTTGCGCACGGTCATGGTGCCCGTGGATTGTGTGGTGCTGCCGACCTGAAGGGTTCCATTGAACTGCGCGTTGCCGGTGCTGCTGACGGTAGCGACGGTCGATTCAGTGGGACCGCCGGAGCCGAAGACTACGCCGCCGGTGCCGGAGTTGTTCGATCCATTGAGAAGAACGGCGCCGGTTCCGGCGGAGTTGATGGCGGTTTGATTGTTGGTGCTCGCCTGGCCATTGTTGTACTGGCCGATGGAGACGCGGTCGACATTGTTGAGCTCGTCGAGAATTTCAAAGTACTGCTCGCCGGCGATTGCGTCCGTCAAACCCGTCGTCCAGCGATAACCGGAATCGGTTTGATAGCGATCGAGCAGGCCGCGCTCATTGCCGCTGCCGATGCCGAGACGGTAGTGGTTGGTGACGGTCGCGTCTTTCTGGCTGCCGTACCAGTCGCCGTTGAGGCCGTTGAAGGCGCGATGGAATGTGTCCTGGAAACTGTTGCGGGTGCCGTTGTCCGTAAGCTGTCCGGTGAACATTGTGCCGCCAGTGATCCAGTCGTTGTAGGAGCTGCCGGCATCGGCGATGACCTGGCTGGTGGAGTTTTCATTGCGCAGTCCGACGATGGTGTTGTTCTGCGCGTTGGGTCCGAGATGAAGCGCTGTTGAGCAGCCTTCCACATCGCCGCCGGTGAAGGTATTGCCGTCGCCCTGCTGCAGATTAATTCCGTACGTCCCGGCGATAGGATTGCCATTCGCGGTGGGGCAATCGATGTGCAGACGGACGAAGGTGCTGGCGTTCATCCAATCCGTGGTGGCGGCGTTCGTGATTTGATGGCCAATGGCATTGACGGCGGTTTGATAACCGCCGATTTCGAGGTCGTAGAATGTGCCGCCGGTGTAGTTGCCGGTGCCGTCGAGAGTGATGCCGGTCTGGTTGGAGTTGCCGAGAAGATAGAGGCTCTCGAGGTCGAGTTCCTGGGTGCGATAAGCTTTGATCGCTTCAGCGCTCGCGCTGGTTGCGCTGGTGGTGTTGATGAGAATGTTGTCCAGGTGGAAGCCGGGCGTATCGATAAGATAAGCCGGGTCTCCCACCTGGACCATCGTCGCCGCGCCTGCGTACAGGAAGGCTGTTCCGCCCTGGCTGCCGCTGGCCAGGGATCCACCACGGAGAGCGCATCCACGCAGCGACACGTTGCGCGTGCCGGGGGCGACGATGATCTGATTTGGGGTTGATACGGTGGCGCACGGCAGCAGTACGATCACGTTGGCAGTCGATATTGTCAGGTTTGAACCCATCGACTGTGTGCCGCTGAAATTGCGGGCATCGCACGTGCCGCCGTTGGTTGCGCTCACCATCCCGAGACAGGTTTGAAGTTTGGCGCCGAAGTCCGCGCCGGAGAGCTGGTCGACTTGAAGGGCCGCGCCGAGTTGCTGTGCGGTGAGAGAGCCGGTGATGGTGCCGCCGGCGAGGGGCAGAGACTGGGCGACGCTTGCATCGACGTAGTGTTTGTCGGCGGCCTGCAGTGGCTGCGTGGGATCGCCCGCAAGCGTGAGGGGGCCGGTGAGATTGCCGCCGGATGCGGTGAGCAGGCTTTGTGTGAGCTCGGAGATGGATTGGTCGACGTAGGATTTGTTGACGGCCTGCACGGCTTGCGCGGCGGGCATTAACTGGGCGCGGACCTGGCCGATGGTCGCCTGGGCGGCGGCGGGCACGACCCAGTACTCCGTGCTGGTTGTGCCGTCACTCATCTGATAGATGGCGGTGTAGAAGAGACCGGCCGGGGTGGCGCCGAGATTGGGCGCAAGATTGGCGCTGACAAACCCATCGGCGGCGATGGGGAGCGTGAGTTGTCCTGCGGCGACGGCTTGTCCTGCGGCGGTGGTGAAGGCGGGCCAACTGAGACTCACCGTGCCGGACGCGGGCTGCCCGTTGGCGAGATAGACAGTGCCCTGCACCGTTGTGGTGCTGACGGCCTGCGCGTGCGCGAGGGACGAGATGAGGATCAGACACAATCCGAGTTGAAGTGCGAGGAGGGCGGATCTGCCGGCGCGGAACAATTTCATTGTGGACTCCATGGTGTTTCGTCGTGCGGAATACGGCAGAAAGGCTGCAGAATTCCGCAGCCTCTCTGCTGTATCTGGATTGCGAGCGTGCTACGAGAGCGGCACGCCTGTTGCGAGGGCCTCTTCTTCAGGTGTGAGTGGAGGGGCTATCCACTCTTTTTCCAGTTCGATCTGTTTGCCCATGTTTTGAACCTGTTGCCTCTTCGAAACCTCTTCGGTATCGATCTGGTCTTGCGCCAGTTCTACGAGCAGGCGGGCGCTGATGACGTTGCCCTTCTTGGTTGCTTCGCAAAGGGCGCTTGCGATCTCCGTTGCATTTGTCTCCACTTGATTGAAGGCTTGTTCGTTGAGTTTCAGCAGTTTTCTCTTTGGTGCGCGTTTTTGTGTTGCCATTCTTCCGCCGTTTCCCGTTCCAGTATTCCGCAACTTGCACGGGGCGGGTCCGGAAAGGAAAAGGGGCAATCCAGGATTGCCCCTGAGATTGCCCCTTCAGCAACTTCCCGACTCGTGAAGTCGCGGAAGTGGTCCGTTTGATTGAGTGACAAGCAGCATTGGCTGCTCTGTTGAGATGCATCAGTTCGAATGAATGTTCTTAGCTTACGGATTCGCCAGAAATCATATGCAAATTTGGGCAAAGAATTTTCGCAGCGTTATCAACGAGTTACAAATTATTTTTGGGGAGGGGGGCTTGACAAGATTTGGGCGGGGCTGGGGAAGGGGTGATTTTGATTGGATTCGCAGGGCAGCTTCCGCTGCGACGGAAGTCGCGGGTTCGCGCGTTGGCGCGAGGAAGATCGCGGCTGGTTGGTGAGCTACCATGAACTTCGTGCATTCACTCCGTACACATTCGCCGATTCTGCTGGTTCATGGAGGCGCCTGGGCAATTCCACCGGAAGATCACGCGGCACACGAGGCGGGTGTGCGGGCGGCGCTCGAGGCCGGGCATGCGCTCTTGACGCGCGGCGGATCGGCCCTGGATGCGGTCGAAGCAGCGGTCACGATTCTTGAAGACGATCCGACGTTCGATGCGGGGTGCGGGAGTTTTTTGACCTCGGACGGCCGCGTGCAGTTGGACGCTCTGCTGATGGATGGCGGCCGGATGAAGGCCGGCGGCGTGGCGTGCGTTGAGCGGCTGCGGAATCCGATCCAGGCGGCGCGGCTCGTACTTGAAAAAAGCCAGCATGTGTACTTTGTGGGCACGGGCGCGGAGCAGTTTGCGACCGCACATGGCATGGCGCTGATCGACAACAGCGAACTGGTGATGGATCGTGAGCGAGAGCGGCTGGCAGAGGCAAAGGCGCGCGATGCGGCGGGGCTGGCCGATGAATCGTTCTCAGGGCCGGCGGATGATAAGGGGCCGGAGACAGCGTTTGCCAGACACTCTGAAGAAAGCGAGCCGAAGGCCGAGAACGCCACGAAGTGGAGTCACGATACTGTGGGCGCGGTGGCGCTGGATGCCGCAGGGAATTTGGCAGCGGCCACTTCGACGGGCGGAACATTGAACAAGACGCCGGGGCGCGTGGGCGATTCATCGCTGATCGGCTGCGGGTGCTATGCGGATAATCTGGCTGCTGCGGTTTCGCTCACCGGCTGGGGCGAGCCGATTATGAAGCTGGTGCTTGGCAAGTGGGCCACCGACCGCGTGGCGGCGGGCACAGCGCCCGAAATAGCCGCAGGCGAGGCGATCAGCTATCTCTATAACCGCCTCGGCGGACACGGCGGGATCATTCTGCTGGGACCGGATGGGCGGTTTGGGCTGGCGCATAACACGCCGCACATGGCCTGGGGTCTGGCGACGGCCGCCGGGTTCGAGACCGGGCTCGGTCTTTAGCATCCAGTCGACAAGGCCGCTTTCAGCGTTGGCCGCCGGCAAGCACCTTCAGGACTCCCACAAGATTGGCCTTAAGCTCTCCAAGCTTCTTCTGTTCCCACTGCCGATGTCCATCGATGCCGCGATGGATGATCGCGTTCATGGTCGGGTTTCTGCTTCTGTCGGACGCAATTGCGATGAGTGAGGCGCTGAACTCTGACGCCTGATGATCCGCGTAGTGAAACGAATCCATCAGACACGCAATGACAAGAGCATGCACCACCGGCGGCGCCATTCCCTTGCTCTTGCCGAACGCAAAAATCATCCCGAAGGCAAAGGTGGACAGGACCTGCCGCTCGAGTTCCGACGTTTTTTCAAAAGGAACTTCAATCGACTTGAAGAGTTCTTCCGCCATCGCGGCAACATCTGTGCGATCCGCGTTCGCCTCCATCTCAAGCGCCTCCCCCGGGTCCCAGTTCCTTAGCCCCGTTCCCTGATCACTGTCCACTGCCTTTGGCCACCACCTCAAACGGCCGCATCATCTCATTCGCGGCGTGCTCGAGCAGATGGCAGTGCCACACGTAACGGCCGGTGTAGCCCTCGAACTTCACAATGATGCGCGTTACGGTTTCAGGATAAGTCTGCACTGTGTCCTTCCAGCCGCGATCCGCAGCGGGGGGGCGCGTGGCGACCCCTACGTAATTGAGTTTGCCTGAGAGGAGGTACTCATCCGCGTCGAAGCTGCGGCGGTCGAGAACCTGGAAGCGGACCAGGTGCAGATGGATGGGATGGATGTCGGCGGTGGTGTTGGCGAAGCTCCAGATCTCGACGGAATCGAGTTCGGGCTTTTCGGTGACCGGCTCGTGCCAGCGGGTCGCGTTGAGAAGCATGAGCATGCGTTTGGGCTCGCGCTCCATAAATTCGCGCAAGATCATGAGGCGGGTTTTGACGGATGCGGACTCGGGGATGGGTTCAATGGTGCGGAGCTTCGCGGGCAGCACGAGCACGGGCGCCGGCGATGAGGCGGCAACGCGGAACTGCATCAGCTCCCACGATTGATTGTTGAGGGTGAGGCGCCGGCCCGCGGCTGCGCGAAAGTCGACGACGATATCTGCGCGTTCGCCGGGTGAGAGTGCGACCTGGTTGACCTCAACGGGCGCGGCGAGTAGTCCCTGGTCCGAGCCGATATGGTGGAAGCTCTGCCGATTGGAGAGCGAGAAGACGTAGGTGCGCGAGTTGGATGCATTCAGCAGGCGAAAGCGATAGGCGCGCGGCTCAACGTTGAAAAAGGGCGTGATCTTGCCGTTGACGAGCATGGCGTCGCCATAGACCTCAGGCACCCACGGGGCGCTGTCGTCGCCGGAGTCGGGATAGTAGAGCGAGCCATCCTCAGAAAAAAGCCGATCGGCAAAGGCGATGGGGATTTCATAGTCGCCGCTGGGCAGGCCGAGCTCTTTCTCTGCTTCGTCGCGAACAATGAAGAAACCAAAGAGACCGGCGTATTGATTGAGACGCTCGATGCCCATGGCGTGATCGTGATACCAAAGCGTGGCCGGGTCCTGATCGAGGGGATAGACAGCCTGGTAGCGCTGGCCGGGAGTCTGCCAGTCTTCAGGGAAGCCGTCATATTCGGGCGCGGCTTTCGCTCCATGAACATGAACAGCGGTGCGGACTTCAGGCTGATCGGCGCCGGCTCCGTGGAGTGTGTGATCGATGGGGAACACATGCTTTTCGGGCAATTCATTGCCCCACTCGACCATCACACCGCGGCCTGCGGTGGCTTCAATGGTGGGGCCGGGGACGGTGTCGCCGTAGCTCCACATGATGGTGGTGGGGACGTCGCGATGAACGCGTGTGGGGACCGGCCGCATGGTGAAGCGATAAAACTCAAATTGCTTGCCCTGATTGTGCTTGTCGCCGGCAGGCGCGGGACGCATGCCGAGGCTCCTGGCGATGGGCGGGCGCGGCATTGGATCGACGAAGGGTTCCAGACGATCAACGCGCAGAGGACGATGAACCGGTTTCTTCGATTGGGCAGCGGGCTTAGCCACCGTACCCATGGCGTGGCCGGGCATTGAATCCGCTTGCTGTTGCGCGACGAGCGATGCGGGCTTAACCAGGCCGGTTTTGAACGCGGCCAGAGTTGCAGCCAGGCGGGTGGAGGCGATGAGGAGTCGTCTGCGTGTTGTATCCAAAGCGATTTTGCCGTTCCGGGTTGAAAAATTCCGGGCTCCCGTTCCCCACTCTACACGCCGTTTCGCGCTGGAGAGGGAGGGAAGAGAGCCCGGAGATGAACATTCTATGAAGTTGTCGCTCGCGCCTACTGCGATCCGGTCTTTCGACCAGTTTCAGGGTCGAGAGTCAGAGCGCGGATGTTGCCCTTGGAGGGAGCTGCGTTGGGCGTCGTTGCTGTGAAGGTAAACATGCCTTCCATTGAGCCGGCGATGCTGTCGAACGAACCACCGGGCTGAATGCGTTCGCCGCCGAGCCAGTTGTCTTCGATGAAACGGATGATCGAGCTCTGATCGAGCAGTGTGTGATCGATGTAGTTGGCTTTGGCGTAGGGCGAGATGACGACAAAGGGAATGCGCGTGCCGTAGCCGCAACGCCCAAGCGCCGGGTTGCCGTCGTTGCCGAGCAATGGCGTTGTCGGCGTGGTGATGCCCTGCTGCGATGCTGCGCCCGCAACACCGGTGCAGCTCCCGGCCCCGCTCAATGCGTCGACAAGCGAGCTGGAGGAAGGATTGACGATCGGCGGCATCTGGTGGTCGTACCAGCCGTCGGAGTCATCGTAGGTGATGATGATGGCCGTTGAAGACCACTCAGGGCTGGCCATGACTGCGTTTACCACCTGCACGATGAAGCGCTGTTCATCGAGAGGATCGGAGTAGCCGGGGTGGCCGTCTTCATATCCAGGCGCCTTGAGGAAGGACACGGCAGGCAGGTTGTTGAGGTTGAGCGCCGTGTAGAAGTCGGCGATGTCGTACTCGTGGTTGGCCGGGTCGGGCGTCTTTCCATCCGCCTCAAAGGAGCTGCCGATGGCGATCTCCGAACTGGGGCGGAGATGCTTGAGATTGGCGGTGGAGGCGTAGTACTGGAAGGGCTGGTGGTGCTGGATGTAGTCGGGATCGGTTGCGTCGTTGCCCTGGGTGGGGGTGGTATTGCGATTGCATCCATAGCTGCCGTTGGCGTTGGGTGCGGCCGTCAGATTGAAGCCGCCCTCAAACCATCCCCAGGTGACCTTCTGCGCATTGAGCAGGTCGCCTATGTTCTTGCCGGCCATGGAGACTTCGACTGTACCTGTGGAACAGACGTCGCCGATGGGATCGGCATCGCCCACCAGGGTGAAGCCGCCATTGCCGTCGGGGATCGCGGTGCTTGCGCTGGTGGTGCACGTATTTGTCGAGCTCGGCGTGCAGGTGCCGCCCTGAACACCGGTGGTGCCGGGAATCAGGTTCAGCGTCGCCGAGAGACCGTTGGTCTGGCCGGAGATCAGGTTGATGGCGCCCGGCGTGGAAGGGCCGAACTGCGAGGTGTAGGCGTTGTCGTTCATCGCGAAAGACTGGGCATAGTTCCAGAGCGCAGTGACGGTTGCGCCGTCGTAGTAGCCCATGACCTGTCCCTTACTCTGCGCGGCGGCGGTGTCTGAGGCGACGAGAACGGGGAGAGCGCTGCCGTTGACGGTGGCCGTGCTGCCTGTCGAGCCGGGGAACTGATCCATCAAGCCGTTGTCGTACGCGATCTGCTCCGGCTTGGGCGAGTGATTCATATCCGCGGTTGCGGCCTGGTTGTTCCAGAGCAGGAAAGGGTTGCTGGCGTTGGCCGCGTTGTAGGTTGCGCCCGTGCCAGTGGCGCTGTTGGGGTTGCTGGTGAGCAGCGTGGGGCTGGCAACCGCGGTTGTCGTGCCGGGGTTGAGCGGAGCGACAAGATTATTGTTGGCCGGAGCGGTTGCACCCTTGGGAAAATTGCTGAGATCGATCTCGCCGGCATTTTTCGAATTAGCCGCGCTGTAACCAACCGCCGGATAGGTGGCGAAGTAATGATCGTAGGAGATGTTCTCGCCAAAAATCACAATGACATGCTGGATGGGTGTGACCGGGGTTCCGAGCGTTGTTGCAGCCGGCGTCGGTGTGGAGGACGTGGTGGGCGCAATGCTGGTGTTGCTGGAGCAACCAGCCACGGCGAGAACCAAAACCGTAGCCGCTGCGGAAAGGAGCAGCTTGTGATTCATAGGGACCATCCTCTGAAATTGGTGGCGAATTGTGGGTGTGGGACTGCGGGAAAAGGGAAGATGCGAACTCAGTGTCGGCATCTGGTGTGAATAGAAGGTCACAGTCGTGTATCGATCGCTTGAAAGTCTGAAGAACAACTTGAGAATCGCGAGCGGTCGTCTGCGTCGCCGCGTCCACCGAACCACACCATCCGGAAGAGCGTGCCGGACCAGGACTGGCATAATCCCTCTATGCTGGTTCTCGCATCTGCTTCGCCGCGCCGCCGTGAATTGCTGACGCAGGCTGGGTTTACGTTTTCGATTCAGCCGGCGCATCTTCCCGAGGATCCGCGCGATGGCGAAGATCCGATTGCCTACGTGGTGCGGCTGGCGCGGGAGAAAGCGGAGGCGGTGTACCGCAGTGCAGGGTACAGTGAACAGGGTGCAGGGAGCACCGGGCCCGGCGAGCTGGTGGTGCTGGGGGCGGATACCACCGTCACATTAGATGGGCTGATTCTGGGCAAGCCGGAAGACGCTGCGGATGCGGCCCGGATGTTGCGCATGCTGGCTGGCCGAACGCATCTGGTGATGACCGGCGTGGCCGTGGTCACGGCGAAACGTACCGAGGTTGCGGTTGAGGTGACGGCGGTCCGATTCTTGTCGCTGTCCGATGCGGAGATCGCGGAGTACATCGCAACCGGCGAGCCGATGGATAAGGCGGGCGCGTATGCGATCCAGGGGCGTGCGGCAAAGTGGATTCCGCGCATCGACGGCGACTACTTTAATGTGGTCGGGCTGCCGCTGGCGCTGGTGTCGACGATGCTTGAGGCGGCTGGGACAGGCAGGGGCTAAAGCCCGCCGGCGCTTTATGGCGTTGCGGCACGACTGAGGAGGCGCCCAGTTACAAAGCCGCGCAGGGAATCCCACCTATCCACGATAAGCCGTGGGTGGATGGGGCACCGAGCGCTCATTATTAAATGGAAAGCCACGAACCTCAAGGCCCCACCGCAGGTGGTTACATCTTGAAAGCAACCTTGCCGCCGCTGTATTTCACGGTGCGATCAGGTTGGGCCGTTGCGGGGATGCCGACACCGTGACCCTGGCCTACGACAACAACATTAAAAGTGCGCTCGTTGAGCATGCCGGGAAAACTGCCGCCACGCTCGCCGATGGTGAGGGTCCTCGTAGCATCATCCCAGTGCAGCGGGATCGTTGCATACGCTCCCTTCTCGTACGCATAGCCGTCGTTCTCATCCTCATACAGGAAAAAATCGCCGTCGGCGCCGGGATAGATGCGCAGTTCGATGGGGTCTTCGGGCTTTTGCGTGGTCCACTCCATCGCCGGGCCCATGGGGACGATTGAACCGGCACGAACGTAGAGGGGCAGCTTGTCGAGAGGAGCTTCGGCCTGAATGCGCTGTTCGCCTTTGAGCGGGGCGCCGGTCCAGAAGTCGTACCAGGTGGCTTTGGGCAAGTAGACGGTGCGCGTGGTCGCGCCCTGAATGTAAACCGGGTTCACCAGCAGCGCCGGCCCGAACATATACTCGTCGCCCGTATTCTGCGCATCGACGTCTTCGCGCCAGTCCATGACCAGCGGGCGCATGAGCGTGCCATGGTTGCTCGTGACCTGCCAGGCCTGCGAGTAGATGTAGGGCATCAGGCGATAGCGGAGCGTGTCGTAGTCGACCAGAATCTTTTGCGCGTCAGGCCCATACGACCAAAGCTCGTTTTCATCGGGATTGCGCGTCCCATGCACCCGGAAGATCGGCGAGAACGTGCCGAACTGAAACCACCGAATGAACAGCTCGCGGAATTTTGGATCGTTCAAATCGCCCCCGGAGATGAAGCCGCCAATGTCGGTCGTCCAGTAAGGCATGCCGGAGATGGCGTAGTTCAGCCCTGCCGGAATCTGCCGCTGAAACGTAAGCCAGTCGCTGAGTACGTCGCCCGACCAGGCGGTGACACCAAAGCGCTGCGCGCCTGCATACGCCGAGCGCGACAAAATAAACACCCGCTTCTTGTCGCTGGCCGCCCGCTGGCCCTCCGACACGCCGGCAGTGTGAAACAGCGGATAGATGTTGGCGTACCTCGCTCCTGAGCCGAGCGCGATTTTGTTGGTGACGAGGATGTTGTCTTCGCGGGCTTCGGTCTCCGGCTCATCGGTGTCGAGCCACCATGCGTCGACGCCCTTCGCAAACAGGGCGGTGTTGGCATTGTCCCAGTATTGCTTGCGCGCCGCGTCGATTGGTCGGGTCGTAGAGCGCCTGCCCAACGGGATGAAAGCTGGGCGAGATGGTTTTGGCGATGAACCAGCCGTTCTTATCAAATTGATCGTAGGTCGCGCTTCCCGGCCTGAAGTACGGCCAGATCGAAACCATCAGGTGAAAGTGCTCGTCGTGCAGCTTGTCGATCATCCCCTGCGGGTTCGGGTAGTGCTCGTTCCACTTCATCTCGCCCATGGTGATCCACCAGAACCAGTCCTGCACGATGTTGTCGACGGGGATATGCTCGGCGCGATATTTTGCCGCAACGCCTTCGATCTCAGCCTGCGATTGATATTTGTTTTTGCACTGCCAGAAGCCATAAGCCCACTTGCCGAAGAGCGGCGCCTCGCCGGTGAGCTCGCGATAGCGGCCAATGATGGCGTCGGGCTCGGGTCCATCGATGAGGTAGTAGTCAATGCGGTCGGCAACCTCGGCGCTGAGATAAAGGGCGTGGACGAATCGGTTGTTCATGCGGCTGCGCGATGAGTTGTTCCAGAAAATCCCGTAGCCGTTCGTCGAGACCAACAGCGGAATCGCAATATTCGTGTTTTCCTGCGATAAATCCACCGTCTCGCCGCGATAGTTCCACACGCCGGCCTGGTGCTGCCCTAATCCATAAAGAGCCTCATGCGAGCCGTACATGCCGAACGAGACTTCGGCGTGAAAAGTCTGCTCGCCGTTCACTTCAACGGGCCGCAGGCTGCGATAGCCGTCGGTAGTGAGAGGCTTGCCCCGCATCGCGCGTCCAGTTGAGCCGGGGCCTGTGGCCACTTCCCCCGGTGCGGCGGTGGCTGCGCCCTGCTCCGGCTCCATATAATGGATGGCCCCGGTAGGTCGCTCGATGATGGCGCGGACCCTGGTTGTGGACAGGATGATGGCGCGGTCGTCGGCGGTAACCTCAAAGGGAACGGCAGGCCAGTCTTTCTTGATGACGACGCGGTCAGAGGGCCGGTCAGGACTTGCGGGCCCCGGCGGCGTGTAGGTCACATGCAAGACGTCGACGGCAGTTACATCGAGATGTAAGACACCGTCCTTCTGCTGCACGGTAAGGCCGGTCGCGGTCTTCTCGAAACTGAGGACGGGATTCGGCGGCGTCCACTGCGCCAAGGCTGTGTGTGCGAGCCCAATGCTTAGAAGCCAAACCCCGATCCGACGCCAACGCATAAATTGCCCTTTCTGAATCGCTTTATCAGCCCGGATCAGTCTACGCTGCCCGGGGCGCATCCGCGCGGGAGCAGACGTGTGATGGCGATGCATCTGTTGACTGATCTGTTATCAACATAAAAATCAACTTTCTGCCGACGACCAGACAGGTTAGCTTGACCGCCGCGGGCATCCCACTTTCTCGCCACGATTCTGGATGCTGTTTTCGCGGCGCTCGACCCGATTTCGCGCTAAACTTCCATCACCTTTACCCTCAGGGGATTTCTATGCGGACCTTCGTCTTCGTGCGCGTCCTTGCCGCCGTCTTTGCGATCACCACGCCATGCCTGCTTGTGGCCCAGTTTCAACAGCCTACAGATGAAGAGCTGAAGATGACGGCCGAGCCCAAGGCGCCGGGAGCGGATGCGGTCTATTTGTATCGGGAAGAGATTGTCGATGACCAGAACGAGTTTCACGGTATCTACGAGCGCATCAAGATCCTGACCGAGAAGGGCAAGGAGCAAGCGACGATTCACATCCCGTATCTCCACGGGATCGATACGGTCACAGACATCCAGGGCCGCACCATTCATGCCGATGGCAGCATCTTCCCGCTCACGTCGAAGCCGGCCGACCTGATGGACGTCAAGGCAAAAAACTTTCAGGTGAATTCGGTGGTGTTCACGCTGCCCAATGTTGAAGTGGGAAGCATTCTCGAGTATCGGCTAAAGGTGCGTTCGCCGGATCACTACTATTCGCAGCCGGCCTGGGAGATCCAGCAGACATTTCCGGTGCGGAAGGCGCACTACAGCTTTCATCCTTACCTTGCGCCGGGAACTTACATTCCAGGACCGGACGGCGGATCGCTCAACCGGCTGATGTATTCCAGCAATCTCAAGGACGCCAAGGTGGCCTTCTCCTCGATGAAGAACACCTACACACTCGACATCGAGGATGTGCCGGCCGTCCCTGCTGAAGACTGGATGCCTCCGCTGAATACCTTCAAGGCACGGGTTGAGTTTTATTACACCAATGCTTTCTCTGGAGGCCAATTCTGGGCGGATGCCGGCCAAAATTGGGCAAGGCACACCCAGGACTTTATCAATCCCAACGGAGATCTCAAGAAGGCCGCCGAGGAACTGCTCGGGCCCAATGATACGGACGAGCAGAAAGCCAGAAAGCTGTACGAAGCGGTGCAGAAGCTCGACAATACATCGTTCAGTCGCCGGAAGTCGGAAGCGGAGCGCAAGAAGGAGCATGTGAAGGAGATTCACAGCGCGCGTGACGTATGGAGAGATAAGAGCGGGACCGACGACGAGGTTGCGCTGCTCTACGTCGCTCTTGCGCGCTCGGCCGGCCTGAAGGTATGGCCTGCAAAAGTTGTCGATCGCGATAGCGCCATTTTTGACCAGAACTATCTCAACGTTCGCCAGCTCGATGACTACATCGCGATTCTGGAACTGAACGGGAAGGACGTGTTTCTCGACCCGGGCCAGAAGATGTGCCCGTTCGGAACGATGCACTGGAAGCATACCGATGTGTCCGGCTTTCGGATGAGCGCGAATGGTCCGAGCCAGGTGGTGACGCCACCGTACAGCTACAAAGCGTCTACATTGAGCCGGGTCGCCGACCTGACGCTCGACCCGACTGGGCAGGTTACCGGCTCGGTGCGTTTCATCATGGCCGGTCCGGAAGCGTTGCGCTGGCGGCAGATGACACTGGAGAACGACCAGGACGAGGTGAAGAAAAGGTTCAACGAGTTTATCCAGGATCAGTTTCCCGACGGCGTGCAGGCGGAGCTGGATCACTTTCTGGCGCTGGAGGACTACAACTCGAACCTGATCGCTTCAATCAAAATCAGCGGTTCAATCGGTACGGCGACGGGAAAGCATGTTTTCCTTCCAGGGCTTTTTTTCGAGTCGCGCGGCAAGCATCCGTTTGTGGCACAAGACAAGCGGGTGACCCCGATCGACGTGCACTATCCGTTGAAGGAGGTCGACGACGTGACCTATCACCTGTCGCCCGGATTCAGCGTGGAGAGCATGCCGACAACGCCTTCAACCGCATGGCCTGATCATGCGGTCTTCCAGATTGCCGCGAAGTCAAAAGATGACACGGTGAGCGTGGGCCGGATGCTGGTATACAACTACACGATTCTTGCGCCGAATGACTATCCCAGCCTGCACGACTTTTATCAGAAAGTGGCAACGGCCGATCAGCAGCAGATCGTGCTGACCCGGGCGCCGGTTGTGAAAGGAAACTGACCATGCGCTTTCCCCGCTCGGCCGGCTCGATTCCGGCGCCTTTTCTTGCTGCCGCACTGCTCGCTGGTTGTGCTTCGCCGGCCTATGCCGGGCTGTTCGGCAAGCCGCCGGTCCCGCAGTGGGGCATGGATGCGTACAAGACCAAGGTGCCCGATTACGCAAAAGACGCTGCGGCGATCATCCTGTACGACGAATATGTTGAGACGATCGACAACAATGGTCGCGCCGTGGAGCGGGAACGCGAAGCGATTCGCATTTTGAAGCCGCAAGGGCGCGGCAATACCTGTGAGGTCTCCTTCGATGAAGACGAAAAGGTGAACTACTTCCGAGTGTGGACCATCGCCGCGGATGAGAAGCAATACATGGCGGCGGACACTGATTTCGCTGACGTCGGTGACACCAGCATCCCCGTCATGCTTTCAACGCGCAAAAGCAGAATTGTCCATGCCCCGGCTGTCGACGTGGGGGCAACGCTGATCTGCGAGTCCGAAGAGGTGATGGAGCCGTACATGCAGGAGAAAACCTGGTCGATCCAGAATGGGATCCCAGTCGCTTTTGAAGCGCTGGAAATAGACCTGCCGCCCGGCCGCGCGCATACACAGGCCTGGCACAATCACGCGCCGATGACGCCTGTGGAGGTCGCCCCGAACCACTTCCGGTGGGAAGTGAAGGATACACCGGCTTTGAATCTGCGCGATATTCCATCGCGGCCCGAGTGGGGCGCCGTGGCGGCGCGCATGTCCGTGCAATGGGGCGACGCTGCCGTGGAGGGGACAGACGCGCAATGGCGCGCTATTGGGGCATGGGTGACCAAGCTGGAGGCGGACCGGCCTGCGCCCTCGCCGGAGATCACAACCGAGACGCAGAAACTGATTGAAGGCGCGCCTGACTTCTACACAAAACTAAGCAGGATCACCGAAGACATCCAGAAAAACATTCGCTACTTCGTCGTGATGCGCGGCATCGGCGGCCTGCAGGCGAATCATGCAGGGGATATCTACCGCAATCGCTATGGCGACTGCAAGGACAAAACCACCCTGCTTATCTCCATGCTGCAGGTGGCTGGGATTCATGCCTTCTACGTTCCCGTCGACGATCGGCGCGGCATTGTCGATCCTGCAGAACCCTCGCTGGTTGGCAACCACATGATTACGGCAATCGAGATTCCCGCGGATGTGAACGATCCGCGCCTGGTCGCGATCGTGAAGGCGAAAGACGGCAAGCGCTACCTGATCTTCGATCCGACCAACGAGCGCGTTCCGGTGGGCCATTTGCCTGAATATTTGCAGGGCGGGTACGGCATTTTGTCGGCGGGCGCGGCAAGCCAGGTGATTCAACTGCCCATTCTGCCGCCGGATGCGAATCCCAACGATCGCAAAGGGGAGTTCACGCTGGCAGCAGATGGCGGACTGACGGGAACGGTCGACACGGTTCGCTCCGGCGCAGGCGGCGGTGAGTTGCGCAACACTCTGAAGTACAGCGACGAGAAAGAACGGCGCGAGGCGCTGGAAACCGCCGTGGCGCATGACTTGCCTGGTGTTGTCCTCAACTCCTTTCAATACGTGCAGCCGCCGGCGCTCGACAAGCCAATCGAAATCCACTACAAGCTGACGGCGCCGCAGTATGCGCATCACGCCGGGCCCCTGCTGCTGGTGCGGCCGCGCGTGGTGGGATCGCACGTGATCCCCTTTAACGACAAGCCGCGCACGGTCGATATCGATTTGGGCGCCACGGGAAAATGGCACGACAGCTTCGACATCGCGCTGCCGGCGGGGTACGTGGTGGATGAGACCCCCGATCCCGTCGATGTGGATGTCGAATTTGCAACGTATCACTCGTCGATTACGGCGAAGGGGAACAACCTGCACTACGAGCGCGAGTATGTGGTGCGCCAGGTTGAGATTCCGCCGGCAAAGGCTGCTGATTTTCGCAAGCTTGAGAGCGCGATCCTGACCGATGAGAAAGGCACCGCGGTTCTCAAGATGCAGTAGGCCCAGGTTCGACGTTCCGAGTCGTGCGGCAAATTAGGAAGCCTGAGACTGCCGCGGCGCATCCAAAAACAATGAGCCATTCTCTTTTTTCTCCCTTCCAACTTCGTTCGGTCACTTTTGCAAATCGCATTGGCGTTTCACCCATGTGCGAGTATTCGTCTGACGACGGATTCGCGAATGACTGGCACCTGGTGCATCTGGGCGCGCGCGCGCAGGGTGGCGCAGGGCTGATTCTCACCGAAGCCAGCGCGGTGACAGCGGAAGGGCGCATTTCAATCGCCGATCTCGGTATCTATAAGAATGAGCACGTCGCGATGCTGCGCCGGATCGTTGAGTTCATCCACAGCCAGGGAGCGCGCGCCGGCGTCCAACTCGCTCATGCGGGACGCAAGGCAAATCGGACTGCTCCGTTTCACGGGGACCGCGCGCTCGAGCCGCAAGAAGGCGCCTGGATGCCGGTTGCTCCGAGCGCTGTCGCTTTCGCGCCGGGCTACACCGTGCCGCAAGCTCTCGATCAGCAGGGCATCGAGGGAGTGATTGAGGGGTTCCGTGCCGCCACGCGCCGAGCGGTTGACGCAGGATTCGACGTGGTCGAGATCCACGCAGCTCACGGCTACCTGCTTCATGAATTCCTTTCGCCGCTCTCGAATCAGCGCACAGACAATTACGGTGGCAGTTTCGACAACCGCGTTCGCCTGCTGTTGCAGGTGACGGGAGTGGTGCGCGAAGAATGGCCAATCCATCTGCCGCTGTTTGTCCGCATCTCGGCGAGCGACTGGACAGAAGGCGGATGGACGATCGACGATTCGGTCGAACTGGCGAAGCGGCTTCGACTGCTCGGCGTCGACCTGGTCGATTGCTCGTCGGGAGGGAATGTGCCGGGAGCGAAGATCCCCGTGGCGCCGGGCTACCAGGTCGAGTTTGCCGCGCGCATCCGTCGTGAGGCGGAAATTGCGACGGCCGCGGTGGGGCTGATCACTGAAGCGAGCCAGGCGAATAAAATTGTCGAGCGCGGCGAAGCCGACCTGGTATTTCTGGCGCGGCAGATGTTGCGCGACCCGTACTTCCCCCTGCATGCCGCCGAGGAGCTTGGCGAACCGCGAGTTGGCCGAAGCAGTATCTGAGAGCGGCCCCGCAAGGATCGCCGGAGCGCATGCCGGTCGAGCGCCCCCGTACATGAGGATGGCATGTGATCGGGAACCGCACATCACGAAATTGCGTCCCACATTTCCTCAACTAACTTGATACCTCCGTTTAATTCGCTTCCCTTCGGGAGGAATCTGTGGCCTATACTGGCCTTGAGCAAGGGCTGCCGCGCGCCCTCGCAGCTTCACTCAAAATATTCCTATGGCCTCACAATCGTCCCAAAAGCGCGCCTACACACCGCCCTCCATCCCCGACCGCCTGTACTTCAAAATCGGTGACGTGGCGAAGATCTGCGAGTTGGAAACCTATGTTCTGCGCTTCTGGGAGTCGCAGTTTCCGCAATTGAAGCCAAACAAAAGCGGCACCGGCCAGCGGCTCTATCGGCGCCGCGACGTGGAACTGGCTCTTGAGATCAAGAAGCTTGTCCACGCCGAGGGCTACACCCTTTCGGGCGCGCGCCATGTTCTGGAGCAGAGCCACAAGCGGGAGGCAAAGAAGGAGCCCCAGTCACGCCTTCCGCTCCCCGGGAACGAAGGCACTCCGCGCCGCGAAGCGGCCGTGGCGACCATTGGTCACGCGCGAGCTGAGCTCCGCGAAATTGCGGCCCTCCTGGCTTCTTCCACCCCGCATGTCACGCGCCGCCGGCCGCGCCTGGCTACCGTGCATAGCCAGTCGGATTCGCTCTTTCCGGCATAGTCCGATCATTCCGCGCATACACTGTTTCGCGCCTGCGGTGGGAGGAATTCGTCCCACGGCTGCTGCGTCCGACGCGGCTCGCGACTTGCGCAATGCGATCAAACGCGACTGTCCGCCGCCCGCACCACCGGTCGGGCATTCGTGGTAAGTTAAAGCAAGCCGGCGTCTGCTATGATTCTTCAGCGACTCGACCCGTCCCAAAAGCTTCTCAAGCCCTGGAACTGACAGGACCCGATGAATTGCCATCATTGCAACTCGGACAAGCTGCGGAACTCGCGGTTTCGTCTTGAAGATCTGATTCACCTTCTCATGCTGCAGACGCCGGTTCGTTGCCGCGACTGCAAGATGCGGGAATATGTTTCCTTCTCAAAGGGCTGGAAGTGGCTCGGGCAGAAAAAGCCCGGCGCAACGCCGCATCGGCAACCAGTCAACGCTGACGCAAGTTCATCCCCTTCGGGTCAGCGCGGCGCCGTTGAATCCGCACTCCTTCCATAACCTTTCCCAGGCCCACATCCCGCTGCCGGCGCCGGCGGCCAAGGGATACCCGAGCTGATGGGCGAGCATGCAGACCTGCCCCCGATGGTGCGCCTCGTGCGTGACCATGTAGGCCACCATCGCCGCGCCCGGCGTCCATGGTTTTGCCCACCCATCGCGCACAAAGACGGCGTCCGCTTTCGATCTTCCTGCAAGAGCTGCGGAGATCATCTGGACACAAAGGGCGCCGCTTTGCTCGAGCGCAGCGCGCGCCTCGGCCTGCGTACACTTCGAGCGGTCGAGGGCCGCCGGTAGTTCGAGATGCCGGCGCCGAAAGCCGGATCCACTTGCGGCGCACGTTGTGCACGTGGGTGAAGACTGCCGCGATGGTGCGGCTGCGTGTCCCCGGCAGTCGCGCCTTCCACGCTGCCGGGTCCAGATTGTCGAGGACAATCTGATTCATCCGCTCGTTGACGGCAAAGCACTCGACCAGCGCCAGGCTCATGGAGCTGTCGCCGGCGCGGGCACGCTTGAGGGCACGATCAGGTTGCGCAACCGTCATGCGATCAGCCTACAACGAATCCTCCCTAAAATTGGGGACCGGAACTGGGGCCGGGATTGGGCTCGCCTTCGAGACAGGGAAACTTCTCCCTCCGATGAGCGGCGAAGGCAACGCTCTTCCAGTTATCGCTTGCTTCGCAGTGTCTGGGGCAATAGCATTAGGTCCACTTCCCATGATCTTCGCTGGCATTTGTCTGCAAAGAAGGTACTTTCGTGAAGACTCCCGGTAAGTTCGTTCTTATTGCCCTTTTTGCAGCTTGTTCCCTGGATTCCGGAGCCCAGGCCACTTCGTCTTCGCTGAGCGTGCCCAGCCGCATTGAGTCGCCCATCGACGAGAGCCGGCGCGTGATCTTGCGGGGGAACGTCCATCCGCTTGCGCAGGCGCGGTTCGATCGCGGAGAGGCGCCGGCCACGACGGCCACCGGGCGAATCCGTCTGGTCTTGAAACGAAGCAGCGCCCGGCAACTGGCCCTGACGCAATATCTGGATGACCTTCAGAATCCCTCCGCGCCGGCATATCACAAATGGATGACGCCCACTCAGTTTGGCGCTGCCTTTGGAATCGGCGACACGGATCTGGAGGCCGTAAAGGCGTGGCTGCAGGCCCATGGATTCACGATCGAGAAGGTTCCGCAGGCTCGCAATGTCGTGGAATTCTCCGGCACCATGGGGCAACTGCAGAATGCATTCCACACCTCCATCCATCTCTATTCCATGGGGGGCGAGACGCATTTTGCCAATGCAAATGATCCGGAGGTTCCCGCCGCGCTGGCCCCCGTCGTTGCCGGTGTCGGACCTCTCACCGATTTTCACCCGAAGCCGGCTCTGATGCGCGGCCCGAGGGGCCATTTTGATGAGGCACTGCGCAGAATCGAGCCCGACCTGACCCTGACCGGCGGTAATACCGACTATCTTTTTGTCGACCCGGCCGATGCCGCGACGATCTATGACACGCCCAACAAGACACTCAATGCAGGCTACGCAGGAAACACATCCTATGACGGCACGGGCGTGACGATAGGAGTTGCGGGCGTCTCCGATCTTACCCTCGCCGATGTCTCGAACTATCGCATTGCTTTTCTCAACGAGACCGCCGGCTCGGTGAACTTGCCCACAGTGGTTGTGGATGGAAGCGATCCTGGCCTGAATGGCGCCGGAGATGAAGCTCTGCTGGACACCGAGGTGGCCGGCGGCATTGCCCCTAAGGCAAAGATCGTCTTTTATACATCGTCCGACTCAGACCTTGCCTCGGGACTGACGAATGCCATCTTCCGCGCGCTCGACGATAACGCGGTCAGCATTCTCAGCATCAGCTTCGGTGAGTGCGAAGCTTTTTCAGGCACGGCCGGCAACCAGTTGAATCTTGAGGCTGCGGAGCAGGCGGCCGCACAGGGCATTACGATGACCGTTTCAGCCGGGGACGGCGGCTCGGCGGGGTGCGACGACTTTGATACGGAAACGGCGGCCAGCCACGGGCTGGGGGTGAATGGGATGGCCTCGACCCCTTACAACGTCGCGGTCGGCGGCACGGATTTTGACGCCCTTGCACAGTCCTTCTCGGCGTATGTGAACACTGCCTCCGGCGGCCTCCCTCCGTACTATGGGACCGCCTTGAAGTACATTCCGGAGCTTCCCTGGAACGATTCCACCACCGTGAACACGGATTATGGCGACGACAAGGCGTACGTCAACTCCAAGGGCCTTTCGAACATTATTGCGGGAGGCGGGGGAGTCAGCACTCTGTACACCAAACCGGGATTTCAGACATCGCTCACCCCCAACGATGGCCATCGCGACGTTCCGGATGTGGCGTTGCTTGCCGGCAACCTCTTTTATCGAGCCGCGTGGGTGTTGTGCTCGGATAACACGACTGATGGCGGGAACGGGAACGCGTACACCAATTGCCAAACGACCGCAGGCCAATTTACAGATCAGACCACGTTCGACGGCGCCGGCGGAACCTCGGCGGCTGCGCCTGCGTTTGCGGGGATGCTTGCGCTGGTTGCGCAAGCCAAGGGCTCGCCGGCCGACAATTATCGACTTGGCCAGGTCGATCCGATCCTGTATCAGCTTGCGCAGTCCAAATACGCAACGGTGTTCCATGACATGACCACCGGGAATAATTCAGTGCCCTGCGTCAGCGCATCCCCGAACTGCGTCGCAAATCTGTTTCTGAGCGGGTACAACGCGCAGGAAGGATACGATCTTGCATCCGGGCTGGGAAGCGTGGATGTGGCGGCGCTGGTGAATAACTGGAGCAGCATTGCCCAGGCCTCCACCACCACCACGATGACCATGAACGGCTCAACAGCCCCCTACTCGGGAGTGCACGGCGCCCCAGTCAACTTCGCGGTGGATGTTGCCCCGTCGTCGGCAACGGGCGCGGTCGCAATCGTCGACAACGCCAACCAGGCAGGCGGCGGCAATCTGAATAACGGCCAGTTCCCCGTTTCCCTTGCGAGCGGCGCCGGCCAGGCAAGTTACAACGGGCTGCCGGGCGGGTCGTATCAGGTCACTGCGCACTACGGCGGCGATGGACAACATGCGGCGAGTTCCTCGTCGCCGATTCAAGTGACGATTGCCCCGGAGGCAAGCACCACCGCGCTGGCCATTCACGCCTACAACGGGACGACCGGAGAGGGTATCCCGAACACAAATATTCCGTATGGCTCCGTGGTCTTCGCCGACGCGCAGATCACCGGAACCGCTGAAGGCAGCAACACGCAGGGCGTTGCAACCGGAAGCGTGAGCTTCGCCGATGGAGCTACGGCGCTTGGAAGCTCGGCAGTGACAAGCGGAAATCAAGCTTCGTGGCCGCAGGAAAATGGAAGCTTTGCCGTCTTTCCCGGAGGGTCGCACAGCATTATCGCGAAATACTCCGGCGATGCCGGCTTCAATGCCAGCACCAGCCCCGCCAGTGCCTTCACCATCGTGCCGGAGTCCACCTCCATTGCGTCGCAGGTCAATCAATCCGTGCTTGCAGCGGGACAAACAATGTCAGTCAGCGACACGATCAGTTGGCTCGCGAATAGCGGCGCGCTGCCCACCGGAACCGTCTCACTGACCGCCAACGGTCAAGTGCTCGACACCATCACGCAGCTCATTCCGACCAACAATGGCATCGTCTTCGAGGGGCCTCTCATAGCGGACGGGCAGGTCGCAGCCAATCAACTCTCGCCTGGATTCAACATCGTTACTTCAACCTACAGCGGCGACAGTAACTATTCCCCTTCCAGCACTACGTTTACCTTGGACGTGGTTGCGCCTGGCGGCGGCTTCTCGATCAATGTCATCAATCCGATCGCGGCTGTCGCTTCGCCTTCGCCAACCACGGCGACGCTGACGATCACGCCTTCCGGCGGGTATTCGGGCTATCTGGGTTTCAGTTGCTCAATCACTCCACAAACGGCTGCCACGTGTTACGTCCCGGAGATCTTCGTCCCTGCCTCCGGATCCGTGGACGTGCCGCTGCTGATTTATACCGGCTCAGGGCTCGCGCCAGGAAACTACACGATCGCGCTGAGCGGAAGCGACAACTCGGCGCCCATCCAGGGTGCAACCAATATCAACCTTGTCGTCACTGCAGCGGGCTCCCCCTCCCTTGCCGTGATCAATGGAGGGGGAATCACCGTCGCGCCCGGGGGCGCGCCCGGCATTTCCTTCGTCTCCATCGTTCAATCGGGCGGCCTGACTGGACAGGTGAGTCTATCCTGCTCGGTCTCCACCGCAATCGGCAATACAGTCAGTCCGCCCACCTGCACAGTCCCTGCATCGGTCACGTTGAGCACTGGGGGACCGACTCTCGCCAACGTGCAGGTGAACACCACGGCCGGCACCACGCCTGGCGCTTATTCCGCTCTGGTCGGTGCAACGTCGGCTTCCACGTCCAGCGTGACCACCACGGATAGTGTGCCCGTCACCGTAACCACGGCGCCGGCATTCGTACTCTCAAGCGTCAACAACCTGAGTGTGAACGCGGGGGCCGATGCGGGCAACGGAACCACGCTGACGATTACTCCGCTGAATGGTTTCACGGGGACAGTCAACCTGGGGTGTGCTGCGTTTCCAGAGTCTGAAACCGAAAGCTCCCCGGCCGATTGCAATTTGCCTTCTCCCGTGATCGTTTCCGGAAGCAGCCCGGTGCCCGTTCAGATGACCGTCTCGAGTTCCGTGAATACCAGCCAGGGACTGTACCTGCTCCAATTCAGTGCTACATCGACGGGCTCGCCGGTTGTGTCGGCCGAATCTTCGCTGGATTTAACCGTTGCGGCTCCCGTGGCCCTTCTGACCCTTTCCAACAGTGGAAACCTCCAGTTTGTCGCCGGCTCCATAACGGGAAACACCACGACCGTCACGATCACGCCCAACGGCGGGTACAGCGGCACGGTCAACCTGACCTGCAGACTTTCGACGGCAACGGCGGGATCAGTCGATCCGCCCACATGCACCATCTCGCCGACATCGCTCACCATCAGCGGCACCACCGCACTAACATCCACGGCGACCGTCTACACAACCAGCCCCTCAGGCGCCGGCTTCGCGCCCGCGTTGAAACACCCGTTCTGGGATGGACTTGAAACGGCGCTTGCGCTTGTCGTCTGGTTCGGATTGCCAACGCGTTTCCGGAATAGAAATGCCTTTCGCGCCATGGTCGCGTTGGCCTTTGTGGCCGCCCTCGCCTGCGGCGCCTGCGGTGGCGGGGGAGGCGGTGGGGGTGGCGGCGGTGCCGGCGGCGGTGGCGGTGGAGGCGGTGGTGGAACAACCGGGACCACTCCAGGCACCTACACCATGATCGTCACGGGCACCGACTCGGCCAATGACACGATTTCAGCGCAGACCTCGTTCACGGTTCAGGTCCAGTAGCTTTACCGGATCTGCTCCGGTGTATCGCTCTACTGAACGGTCAGAGCGACGGTGCCTGTCGCAATCGTGCTGCCCGACGTAGCTGTCACGGTCACGGTATAGCTGCCTGCGGTCGTCCCGGGAATGCTCTGGCCCCCGCCGCCTCCACCTGAGCTTCCACCGCCGCACGCGCCCATGGCAGCCATCGACCCGAGCAGAAGCGCCGCCATCCAGAGCACCGAGCGCGCCCCATGCCGCCGGCCCGAGACCCGACAGCCTGGGACCCGACGGACTGGAATCCCAACCAGCACCAGGCACGCAAGGGCCGCGCCCGCCGCCGCACTCCATCCTCCCCGCGACCGCACCGGATGAGCCATCGCAGAGGTCGACGGCGCGGTGGTGGTGATGGTCAGCGTGGCAGACACCGCGTTGGTGCTGGTGATGTTCACGGGACTGGTGTTGCCAAAGCTGAGTGTGGGCAGGTCGACGGCGCCGGCCGGACTGGAGGTGACCGCGGCCGTCAGCGTGACGCTGCCCGTGAAGCCGCCGTTGGGCACGATGTTGATATTGGCGGTATCGCCGTTCACTTGGCCCGGTGTCACACTGAGCGAAGTTCCATTCACGGTGAACGACGGAGGCACTGAGGGAATGGTCTCCGTTCCGGTGACCGCAATATTCAGAGGATTCGCTGCCGCGTTGATCGTGACCATCACAGATTCGCTCAGCGGGTTCGAGGTTCCCGGTGTGCCCGCCGTAGTCGGTGTAAAGTCGATGGTCAATGTGCAGCCGGCCCCGGAGGCAAGCGCCGTTGCCGGAGTGCACTCGCCCGTTGGTCCGCTCGCCTCAGGAAAATCGGACGGGAACGACATGGATAAGAATCCCAGGGGCAAGTTGCCGCCATTTTCAAGGGTGACGACTTTGGGGCTGTCGCTGCTGGTGGCTCCTTTGTTGGTCGTCGCAAAGGTCAGCGAGGGCGCGGCGGCGACGTCGAGTTTGTAGTTTGCCCCGCCGCCGTCGTCGCCCGAAATGTAAACGCTCCCGGCGCCATCGACAGCCACAGCCAGCGGAGCCGCAAGAGAGGACGCCACCGTGGAGCTCACATACGTGCCATTCGGCTGCAGGGATTCCCGGGCCACGAATCCGGAGCCGCCGTCATTTGCGTTGTCCGCGACATAAATGTTCCCAATCGCATCGACGGCTACGCCGGTCGGATTTTTCCAGTTGGAGCCGATCGCGGATTTGGTATACGAGCCGTTGACGAGTGTCTCTTTGAACAGACCAAGGTAGGCAGCCTGATTAATGCCCTCGCCCAAATCGGTGACATAGAGATTGCCGCTGCCGTCGACGGCAACCGCGCTGGGATTTTCCCACGGCCCCCCCACGATGGACTGCGTGTAGGCCAGGTTGCTCAACGTTTCCTTGTAGACCTGGCCTCCGGAGTCCGCTACGTAGACATTCCCCTGTCCGTCAACGGCGACTCCGGCTGCAAAGCTGAAACCATAACCAATCTGTGTTTGCGCATAAGCTCCATTGAGCGGGGTCAATTTCAGAGCAAAAGACGGTCCATAGAGTTGGCCTGTCACATAGATATTCCCGCTCCCATCAAGGGCGACGCTATGAGCGCCAATGCCCGGAGCGATGTCGGTCGACGTGAATTGCCCGTTCGCGAGAGTGAGCTTGTATACGTCGCCGGCGGCGATATAGAGATTGCCCCCGGCATCCACGGCCAGGCCGCTCGCATAGGTCGCTGGCGAGGCTATGGTCGCCAGCGTTCCGGGCGAAAACTCAACCTGCGCTCCCTGCCCCGTCCCTTGCAGATAGCCGGTTCCCACGGCGCTGCCGTTCGTTGAGGTGAGCACCACCGCGCCGTAGCGCGGCCCGGGACGCAAGGGCTTGAAGACCACATTCACGGTGCAGCTTTGTCCCGCGGTATACGCGGTACCCGTTGCGCAGGTGCCGCCGCCCGCATTCTGGAAATCCAGATTCGGCAGGCCCTGCGTGACGACTGCAACGTTGCCAAGAGTGACCGCGGCGGTGAATTGGATGGTCAATGGCGTCGCACTGCTGCTGGAGCCCACATTGACGGCGCCAAGCGCGGTGTTCCCGAAGCTGCTGGTCGCCGGCGCCGCCACAACCGAAAGAGAGATCGAGGGCGACAAGGCTGCTCGATAGTTCCCATCCCCGGAATAACTGGCATAGTAGTTGTTGGTTCCAACGGGAAGCCCGCCAAGCGTGTAACTGGCGCGCCCGTTTGCATCGAGATTCACAACGGCGACCAGAGTGCTCGCGGGTGAGGTTGCCGGAGTCGAATAGATCGATACCGCGCCGGTGGCCGGCACGGCCGTGCCCGGCACCTGCATGTTGAACGTAACGGATTGCCCGGCAACGATCGGGTCGGCAGACACCGCGATCAGAACTGTTGAAGGAGGCGCGTCCTCACTGCCCGACACCGGAATGATCTCCAGGCTGCCCGACGCAGTTTGCATGTTGGTGGTGAAGGTGACCTGCTCGGCCAAGTCGAGGTCGTTCTGCCCATTCATGTTCTCTTCGGGCAGAAAGCCGATGCTCAGCGTGCAAGCCTGATTGAAGGCGATGACCTGGCCATCTGCGCACTCGCCCGTGAGCTCGAAGCCCGAAGGGATGGAAGGGTCGCTGACCGGCGCGGACTCAGGAAAGTCGGGAGCAAAGTCAATCTGCGCGATCTGCAGGTTTTGGTTTCCAAGACTGATGACGCCAATCGAGGTCGGTGTCCCCGCCAGGCCCAACGTGCTGTACCCGAAGTTCTCGCTGGGGGGAACGCCGAATTTCTCCTGCGCGCCTCCCTGCCAGAAACTGAAGTCTCCCGTCACGACGAATCCAAACGGGTCGGCGAGATCGCCCACTTCGGTGCCGGGGTTGCCGGGGATAAAGACCGTTTGGACATAGGAGCCGTTGACGGGCGTCTCTTCGTAGAAGCCGCCCGCCTCGTCTTTCACCCAGACATTGCCCAGGCCGTCGGTCGCCACGTAGGTGGGCCCTTGAAAGCTTCCCAGAATTTGCTGGGTGTACGCGCCGTTGGCATTGACGAACATGTAGAGATTCGAGCTGCCGGG
Organism: uncultured Acidobacteriaceae bacterium; assembly: GCA_963791505.1. Classification (GTDB taxonomy): domain Bacteria; phylum Acidobacteriota; class Terriglobia; order Terriglobales; family Acidobacteriaceae; genus Telmatobacter. The sequence goes on along the minus strand of CAWBSV010000023.1, from coordinate 9,712 downwards.
AGAACTGACGAACACGTTGCCATTCCCGTCCACCGCAATGCCTGAAGGGCCTTCAATCCCTGTGGCCAAAAATGTCTGCTGATACCCCGCGCTGTTCACCGCTACCTTGACCACGGAATTGCCGCCCCAGTTGGCAATGTAGAGGATCCCTGCCTTGTCGACCGCAAGCCCTTCCGGCTGGACCAGCCCGGTAATCGGCAGATCGCTCTGCACGTAGCCTGAAGAGGTGGGCGTTTCCTTGACGACCCGGTTCTGATCCGCATCGTCGATGTAGACATTCCCTGCGCCATCCACCGCAATTCCTTCGGGCTCGAACAGACCATCCGGAGTGGCCAGCCCAAAGGCAATTTGCGTGGCAACATAGCCGCCTGGCGTGGGGGTTTCCTTATAGGCCGAGCTCAACTTCGGGCAGGTAATGAACACATCGCCCGCCGCATCAACGGCCGTGCCATTCCCGCAACCTGCCATCAGCGCGCTCGCCCCTGGGGCAGATGGAAAGAATCCTGCCTGGGAGCCAATCCCGGTTCCCTCAAGATAGGTATTGCTCAGCACGGAACCGCTCGCGTCTTGAAGCACGATGGCGCCGTTGCGCAATCCCACGTACTCCGGGGCAAACGTCACCTGAACCGTGCATGTGGCGCCGGCCGCATACGCCGTGCCTGTCGCGCACGTTCCTCCGCCCGCGTTCGTAAAGTCAAGATTCGGACTCCCCTGGGTGAGCACGGAGAGGGTAGCCGGCGTGCCCGGGCTTGCAATCGTGACCGTCACGGTTACCGAAGTGTTTGCGCCTACAGGAACGTTGCCCAGATTGCTCTGTGCGGACGCCGCAAGCCCGGCGGAGACGAGCAGAACCATCGCTCCAGCTCTGCTCTTGCTGGCGCGCCTGTTGGGAGGATGCAGCGTCGAGGACCGGGAAAAGATCGGCCACAGAAAGTCTAGGGAAAAATTACAAGACATCGAGTCTCCGGGGGCAAGCAATTCTAACAAAGCACCCCTTTTACGGTTGGGGTTGCGCTGCCCCATGAGGTGCGTCAGGACTTCGCCGGCGCCCTTCGAAAACCGGGTTTGAAACAGCGCGGCTCCCACGCAACATGGGATCGCACGAGCCCAGGAAATTCCGATGAGTGCGACCGGCGACATACCCTGCCGGCCTGCGAAGGAGGGTACCTCCAGGCTCACTGGGGCAATCCCCATTTGGAATTTTCGGGCAACCCTTTCAAAAAAAATTGCGTCTTACTGGGTCGTCCCCTGGTCCATTCTTTGCTTGTAAGGCAATGCGCTCGCTTTCGTCAGTTGTCTGTTTTCTGCGACTCCGGCTGAGCGGATGAGGAAAGAGTTGTGGTCACGCCAGGCGAAGGGGGGACACACGACGTGGGGAATGGAATCTGATTTCGGGAAGTGACTGTCCCGCGAATAGTTCAATGACCGCTCTCAGGACCAAATTCCGTAATCGCTCGGTGAAGCTGGAAGCACGTGGGATGTTATCGGCAGGAGTACCGGCGGCCAATTCCCAGCGGGGAGGATCCCCTCTCGAACTCGAAGCCGCCGGCCGCAATCTCCTCCAGGCGAGGCACCAGGAGATCGCCGGCGATAAGAACAACTCAGTCTCGATCGAGCGCGAGGGTCTTCGGCGGCCTCACCTGGCAAGGGTGATCGGAAATGGATCGGCGAGTGGATAGCGGCGCGATGATCACCTCACGGACTCACCCATCCTTCTCGCGCCCGTGCAGGCACGGCACTGCCGGCCTTCTCCTCCTCGGCTTCCTCGCCATCGCCTCTCTCAACCGCGAGGGATACGCCCAGGCGCCCGGCCCATCTCAAACCGACGTCCAGGCAGTGTACCTTTTTGATTTTGCCAAGTTCGTTCACTGGCCCACTGGGGAAAAACACGAACCCGTCACCATTTGCGTTGCCGCGCAAAGGTTCTACATCGATACGCTGACAAGAATCGTCGCCGGCGAGCAGGTCGATGCGCGGCCCATTGCGATTCGCGCCGTTCACGTGCCTGCCGATGAGGCTGGCTGCACAATCCTGTTCATCGACAACTCGGCCAAAGAGCATCTTGACTCTTTGCTCGCAGAAACGGCTGGGAAACCGGTCCTCACAGTCAGCGACATTCCGGGATTTCTTGATCGTGGCGGCATGATCCAATTCCTGGCCGTCAACAATCGCATACGCTTCTCCGTCGATCTTCGGCCCGCGGAGCGCAGCGGCGTCTCACTCAGTTCTGAACTTCTCAAAGTAGCCCTGGCGGTCAACGGTAAAGCGGGCGGCGGGGTTACCCCATGACACGTTCCCGGCAAAGATCTCTTTCGGCGCGCCTCATTCGCATGAATCTGGTGGTCAGCAGCACCGTCTTGCTTTTGGCTGCGCTCGGCTTTTTCTTTTATGACCTGGTAACTTTTCGCAATAACCTGATTCACAACCTGGATTCTGACGCGGAGATCGTCGGCGATAGCAGCGTCTCCGCGCTCCTGTTCAACGATCCGCAGAGCGCCGAAAACACTCTGGGCGGACTTCGCCGTTCGCCCGACGTCCTTTCTGCGGTGCTTACCGCAAATGACGGGACTGTCTTCGCCCGCTACGGAGCTCCCGATCGTGCTGGTTCCGGTTCGCATTGGCTCGCACCCGGCGAAGCCGACCGCGTCTGGTTGTCGGGTACGCACGTCTTCCTTGCGCATCGCGTCATCTTCCAGGACAAGCCCGTCGGCGTCGTATACATTTCCGCGGTCCTCAAAGAGGTTGGCCATCGAGCCCGGCAATACTTCTTAATCGCATGCGTGATCGTGCTTTTCTGCATGGGCGCCGCTTTTTTCATCAGTTCAATGTCTCGGCGACTGGTTGAACAGCCGATCATCGCCCTGGCTGAAACGGCCGTGCGCGTCTCGCGCGATCAGGACTACTCGGTGCGCGCCAGAATCCATACCGACAGCCGGGAGATTGCGATCCTCGTCGATGCCTTCAATACCATGCTGACTCAGATTGAAGACGCCCGCACGCATCTCGAAGCCCGAGTGGAACAACGCACAGTCGAACTGCGCGCCGCCAACCGCGAGCTCGAAGCGTTCTCATACACGGTTGCCCACGATCTTAGAAATCCCCTGCAAGCGATTGGAAGCATCGGCTATATCCTCGGGGAAACCTGCAAGACCCTGAATGATCCTAACGTGCCCCTTCTGCTCACGCAGCTCAACGCCACAACGGCCACGATGGAGTCTCTCATCAATAGCCTGTTGGACTTTGCCCGCGCTTCAACTGAGCCCGTCAAGTCCGAGCCCGTTGATCTCACCGCAATTGCCCGTGAGGTCGCGGCCGAGCTGACCGCCTCCGAGCCTGCCCGTGCCATTCAGGTATCGATCGCGGAGGCTCCCAAAGCCATCGCGGATGCTGCTCTTATGCGCGTCGTTCTTGACAATCTCCTGCGCAACGCCTGGAAATATACCTCGCACCATACGCAGGCCCGCATCGAATTCGGCGCCAAAGCTTCCCCGTCTCGAGGCCGCGATGCAGCCGAAACCATTTACTTCGTCCGCGACGACGGTGCAGGATTCGATCCGCAGAAAGCAGATCAGCTCTTCCGGCCATTTCAGCGCCTTCACGGTAAGAATGATTTTCCCGGCACAGGCATCGGGCTGGCCACGGTTGGAAGAATTCTCGCTCGCCACGGTGGAAGCATCTGGGCCGAGGGCGCCGTCGAGAAGGGAGCCACGTTCTATTTCGCGGTCAAGTCGGAATAATCCGCCCTGCGCGGTCAGGGTTGGCAGGCAAGCCGGGAATGGTGCTCGGCCAGCCAGCAAAGAAACTCCTGGGGAGGGAGCGGCGGGGTAAAGAGATTGCCTTGCGCGAAGTCGCAGCCACCCTCACGGAGAAACCTCAGTTGCTCTTCAGTCTCAACTCCCTCGGCGGTGACATTCATGCCCAGCGCGTGGCCAATCTCGATGCTCTTCTGCACCATGACATGATCGATGTTATTGAAGCGCATGTTCATCACGAAGAGGCGATCGATCTTCAATTCCGTCGCCGGAATATTGACCAGTTGTTGCATCATGGCATAACCGGTGCCGAAGTCGTCGATGGACAGCTTGACGCCCTTCATCCTCAGCCTGGTGAGCACTTCCAGCGTGTGCGACAGTTCCTTCAACAAGCTGCTCTCGGTGATCTCAAGAATGACGTCCTCGGGAGTCACATCATGTCCATTGAGCAGAGCGCTGAACCGGTCAGGAAATCTCAGATCGCAGAGCGAATTCACTGAGGTATTCAGGCCCAGGCGGGGTATTGCGTGGCCCTTTCCCGCGAATTGCTTCACCTCCTCCAGCGCGCGCTCGGCTACCAGCCAGCCAAGATCGTCGATGATGCCGAGCTCCTCCATGCGGCCAATGAAGCTGTCCGGACCGATGAGGCCGCGCACCGGATGCTCCCAGCGCACCAGCGCCTCCACGCCGATCACCGCCTCCGTCGCGATTTCGATCTGGGGCTGGTAGTGCAGAACAAGCTCGTTGCGCTGCACGGCGAGTCGCAGTTCTTGATCGGGGATGGGAGCCCCGACAAGGGGCTTGCGGGGAAGAACGGCCTTCTGGAAATTGTGGCTCCTGAGCAGCGACTCCAATTCGGCCACCCTGAAGGGTTTTGCGAGACGGCCGACGACACTCAGGTGAAGTGTGCCGGCAAGCCTCTCCGCTGTCTTCGAGTATTCGCCCGCTGATGCCGCTCATCAGCACAATCCCTGCTTTGCAATGCAACTCGCTGAGCAGGCGCAGTGCCTCAACCCCATCCATCTCCGGCATCATCAGGTCCAGCAGGATAAGCGTGACATCGGGCGTCAGCAGCTCAGGCAGGGCAGCCGCATGGGTTGCGGCGCAGCAGTGCAAGCCCAGTTTCAAGGCGGTCGCGGAAACAAACTCTCCGATATCCTCTTCATCATCGATCACCAGGATCGTGACGGAGTTCGCCATCGTTGCTCCTTGCGCCTCCCGCGCCTTGGTGTCGAAGGTCTCCCAATGAAGAGGCACAAACATATAACCTTCTAAAGTGCTGCTCCTTGCAGAGCGTGTTCAATGATTGTCACGAATTCCGCGCGCCGGTACGGCTTGCGCAGCAAGGGGCCGTCAAACCTCAGTCCACTTCTTTCTACGAGCGCATCCGACGGATATCCCGTCGAGAAAATCACTTTGAGCCCCGGGCAGAGTTCGCGAGCCTCCTTGGCCAGTTCCACTCCGTTCATTCCTCCAGGCATGAGGACGTCGGTGATCATCAGCTCGATTTCTCTGTGAAGAGCAAGGGTGTTCAATGCGCTGGCGGCGTTGTCTGCGCGCATGGCCGTATATCCCATCTCAGTCAAATAAGTTTGTGCGATCTCCAGCAGTTCCGTTTCGTCATCCACCACCAGCACAGTGCCGCCGCCGTGAACAGGAACATCCAAGGGAGAAATCTCGCGCACGGCGGGCGCCGGTTCGCCGGCCAGAGGCAGATAAAGGCGTACGGTGGTCCCGAATCCCACTTCGCTGTAAAGGCGCACCGTCCCGCCCGATTGCCTGGCGAACCCGTAGACCATGGCAAGGCCGAGCCCCGTGCCTTTCGCGCGTCCCTTGGTGGTAAAGAACGGTTCCAGTGCGCGCTCCAGGACCTCCTTCGACATGCCATGGCCGGTATCGGAGACGGAGATGCGTGCATAAGCGCCCGGCTGCAGTTCCCCCATGCGAACGGAATTGCTGGATTCGTCCAGATCGATCAACTTCGTGGCGAAGGTCAAGGTGCCGCCTTTCGGCATGGCATCCCGCGCGTTCACTGCCAGGTTGAGCAGCGCGCTCCCCAGCCCGGCGCAATCGACAAAGATCGCGGGCACAGATGGGTCGAAATTGGTCACAATGTTGATCTCCGGGCCCAGGACGCGGCTTGCCAGTTCCACCGTCTCCTGAACGGCATCCTCAATGCGCGTGTTTGCCGGATTCAGATCCTCTTTGCTGGCCAGGGCGAGCAGCCGCCGGGTCAGTTCCGAGCCGCGCGATGCCGCTTTCTGCGCCGGCTTCAGCCGCTTCATGGCCGCTTCATTCCCCACGATCAGGCGCTCCATCAGGCCCAGGTTACCGATCACAATGGCGAGAAGATTGTTGAAGTCGTGGGCAATTCCGCCCGTCAACTGGCCAATGGCTTCCATTTTCTGGCTTTGCCGCCACTGCCGTTCCAACACTTTCATGGCAGTCACGTCGCGGGCAATCTTCGAGGCGCCGACGATCGTGTGATTGCCATACCGGATGGGGGAGATCATGAGCGAAACCTGGATGAGACGGCCGTCCTTGCGCTGCCGCACCGTCTCCAGGTGCTCGACGGTTTCGCCCCGCCGTATGCGCTCCAAAATCCCTTCTTCTTCATCCTCGTGGCCGGGAGGAAGCAGCAGTTGGATCGATTGGCCGATCATCTCCCCCGACCCATACCCGAATATCTTCTCCGCCCCTTGATTCCAGCTCGTAACAACGCCGTTCAGGTCTTTGCCGATGATCGCATCTTGCGAGGAGTCGACGATCGCCGCCAGCCGCGCGCGCGCTTCATCGGTCCGCTTGCGCTCGGACACGTCGCGCGAGGTAATGATCGTCTGCACAGCTTTGCCGGCCGCATTCAGGATGGGCGCGGTGCTGATTTCCACCAGCAGCGACGTGCCGGTATGCCTGCTGTGAAGCTCCACTTCAAGATTTTCGACAAAATCGCCGCGCAGTGCCCGGGCGCTCGGCCACTCTTCCGGCCGCAGGACGACACCGTTGTGCGTGCAGGTGCCAAACGTCTTGCCCACCAGTTCAAGAGAAGCAACGTCTTCGGGCAAGCCAAGAATGCGAATGGCCGCGGGATTCACCTGGACAAGCTTGTTCTGGTTGTCCAAAACGATAATTCCCTCCGTCAGGTTGTCGAAGACGGTCTTCAACTGAGTCCCGCTCTGCACCAGTTGATCTGCCTGGAGCGCGAAGCGGCGGCTGGCCATCGAGATCATGCACACATGGACAAGAATCACGATCGTGGCCGCGATCCCAACCGCCATTCCAAATGGAGCGATCGAAACGGCATGGGTAAGGCTGCCGTTGAAATCCGCCTGCGGAACAAAGCGCGCAGCGGACATGCCGACGTAGTGCATGGTGGGGATCGCTGTGCCCATGAACAAAACGCTCCAGAGTCGGCGCGCATCCCAGGAGGGCTGGTTGTGCCGGCCGGCAAATGCCAGTTGCAGCGCCACAAAAGAGATGGCCACTGCCAGAATCCACGAGAGCAGGACAAGGCCGGCCTGAGACACGCATTGGGCCCGGAGGCGCATGGCGGCCATGCCGATCAAGTGCATGGCGGCCACGCCGGAGCCCAGGATGAGGCTGCCGCTGACCGTGTGGAGCCGCCCGATGCCGGGTCGGGTGACAAGGTAGAGCACTCCTCCTGCGGCCATCACGGCTGTCAGGACGGAAAGAACAACCGAGGGCCAGTCATACAGAATCGGGATCGGTAAATGGAACGCCATCATGCCCACAAAGTGCACGGCCCAAATGCCGACACCCACGGCTGTGGCGCCGCTGGAGAGCCAGATCGACCGGCTCGGGCCCCGCGTGCTGGTCACCCGTTCCGCCAGATCCAATGCCGCACAGGCTGTGAGGAGAGAGATAAATACAGAGAGGGCAACGAGCCGGTAGTCGTAGGATCCCGAAAGAAGAGCGTGCGAGTCCATCAGTTGGCCACCAGTCAAGTCGATCTTGTGGCTCCGCGGAGCCCGGGCACGCGCGAAGATGATTCTCAAAGAGCCGCAAAGATCGGCAACGGGGCCGGTGATCGGCGGGCGAAAGCAAGCTGTCGGATGGGTTGATCGCGGCCTGCCAAGTCCGCCGTTCGCATAGGAAGGAGAGAGCCTGAAGTTAAAGAAACCACCTCAATATTGCTCTTCATGAAACAGAATGTAAAGGTTTTTTCTTCCTAAAGAAATTCCATCGAAACCGGCGGCCCGGTTCATCAAGCGTACCCCAACCTTCACAGTCCGCCCAAACAGAAATGCGGCCCTCAGGCCGCCTCCGCTGCATGCGATTGAAATGGTCGGGGAGAGAGGATTTGAACCTCCGACCCCCTGGTCCCGAACCAGATTCTGCCGACTTGTTGAAGTCTGTTGAAATCGAGTGAAAATAACTGTTTTCGATTGAATGTGTTGCAGCCATGCTATTGAAAGCTGTGGTTCTGAATGGTTCCAGAGTGCTTTGACCGCTACGATTTCGACTACATTCGCGTTGCATCCAGTGCAACTCCGTTTGACGCTCAAAATCAAAACGTTTGCATCCGGCCGATTATGGACCTATGTGCGCGATGACCGTCCAGCCGGGACGTGACACCACCGGCGGTCTGGTTCGCCTACTCGGAGGATCGCAAGGGCGAGCATCCGAGACAACATCTGAAGAACTTCACGGGTGCACTGCAGGCCGACGCCTATGCAGGCTTCCACCATCTTTATGGGGCAGGTCGCATCTACGAAGTGGCGTGCTGGGCTCATGCACGGCGCAAGTTTTACGAGATCCATGCGCTCCATGCCTCGCCCACTACAAGCGAAGCCCTGGCCAAGATCGCTGCGCTGTATGCGATCGAAGACGAGATCCGCGGCAAGCCTGCAGAGCTTCGGCGCGAGGTTCGTCAGTCACGCGCCAAGCCGTTGCTCGATCAACTGCACAAGTGGATGGAGAAGGCCGTGCGCCAGCTATCTCCCGAGAGCGAGACCGCGCCCGCGATCCGTTACTCGCTCTCCCGCTGGCGCGCACTCACGCGCTACCTCGACGACGGCCGGCTTGAGATGGACAACAACAGCGCCGAACGCGCACTGCGCGTCGTTGCCCTGGGCCGCAAGAACTATCTTTTCGCCGGATCCGACACCGGCGGCGAGCGCGCCGCTGCCATCTACTCGCTCATCCGTTCGGCCAAGCTCAACGGAATCGACCCGGAGCACTATCTCCGAACCGTGCTCGCCCGCATCGCCGAGCACCCCATCAGCCGCATCGCCGATCTGCTGCCATGGAATCTGGCAGAGAGCCGCCAGACCCAGACTTCCCAAGCCGCCTGACCCACACTTCCCGCAAGTGTCCATTTAAAAAATACGTGGACACTATCAGATCACAGCGACTAGTCGGGAGCGGTCAGTCAAGAGGGAATCACCACACGCCTACCTTCCCGGTGCTCCCGCAAATGGATGTCTGGCCACGCTGGCTATGCGTTGGTCGCACGAGAAGATCGAGGACAGTTCGATAACTCACTGCTTAACTTGCCGGGAGAACACCTTCTGCCCGGTCAGGGGCAATCTCCGTTTCCCCTTGACTGTTACCTATCATGGATGTCCCCACATTTAAGTGACATCGTGGGAACCCTAAGCAGTTAAGCAGTAACCTATCGCATTCTTGATCCTGAGCGTGGCCTTGCTGAATCCCGCCGATTAACCAAGTCCATATGGTGGTTGCGTGGGTCATCGAAATGGCGACCGCCGAACCTTCCCATTGAGATTGGAAAAGATTATCATCAGTTCGGAAGAACAATTGACGCGAGAACCAATATCAAAAGAAGAAGATTTGCTGATATCAGCTTCCAGCGCTCTCCCGCTCGTGAAGAGAATGCCAAACCCAAGCCAAGAAATGTTAACGCAATCCCAAACAGCGGCCACGCCACCATAAACGAGACCGACCACTGAAAAATAATGTTTAGGATTGAGCAGGCATAT
>CAWBSV010000022.1:0-174845 GCA_963791505.1 uncultured Acidobacteriaceae bacterium | reverse complement strand
GGTATAAGCCATCACGCCGTAGAGCCCCACAGCCGCCAGCACCAGCCCGAGCCGACCGAAAAGCGTCGTGAGCGTGGCAATCATGTTCTGCTGGTTGAAGTCGGAACTGATCACGCTGCTGTAAGAATCGACGCTGTTAAGCACCAGACTCGAATCGACGCTGGCAATCGCCTTCCGTACGCGTTCCTCCATGCCCGGCGGATTGCCTGGAGCCCAGATCACGATGTTGTAAAGAAAGTGCGAATCCCTTCTCACCCTCTGTGACCTCGGGGTCGTCGTACTGCACCGTCTGCTTTTCTGACACCCAGAACATCGCCCCAATCGGGTCTTTGTAGTTCCACGTCATGTAGCGCATGTCCTTGACCACGCCCACGATTTGGTAATTCCCGGCATAGCGGACACGACCGATGCCGAAATGCTGCCCAATCGGGTTCTGGTTCCCGAAGAACTTTTTGGCGAAGGCCTGGTTGACCACCGCGACATTGGGCGTGCCCGCAGTGTCATTCTCGGCGAGAGTCCGCCCCAGAAGCATCTTGGCGCCCAGGGTTTCGAAGAATCCCGGCATCACGCGCGCCCAGCCCGCGCTCGTGTCTTCTTTGGCCGGAGGTTCGGGCCGGCCCTGAATGCGAATTCCTTCGTTCCAGCTATTCCCGGTCATGGGTGCGTAGAGCGCGGGCGCCACCATCTTGATTGCAGGATCCTGCAGAAGGCGCTCGTCGATGATGCGGAAAAGCTGCTCCATCTGCTCCGGCTTGTAGTTGCTGAGTTCCGGATTGACGGACGCGATATAACGGCCCTCGAGCTCAAATCCAAAATTCTGGTGTTCGAGATTGCGCAGGCTCTGCGCCAGCAAAGCAGCCGCCGTGAGCAGCACCAGCGACATGGCCGCCTGGGCAATAACCAGCGACTTCTGCGCCCACGAGCGGCCCCCGCCTACTGAACGGTTGGCGCCACGCAGCGCTTCGACCGGGTCGGCATGCGACGTGATCCACGCCGGAGCCGTGCCGAAGAGAATTCCCGTCAAGATCGAAACCCCCATCGTAAACAGCAGCACCGGCCACGATGGCGCCGGACTCACGGGAACGTAGTTGTTGGGCCCGCCGATCTCGAAGGCGAGATACAAGATCAAGCGCGTTCCGCCATACGCTACTGCAATTCCCAAAGCACCGCCGATCACCGCCAGCATCACGCTTTCAACCAGGGCTCTGCGCACCAGTCCGGCGCGCGAGGCCCCCAGCGCGACCCGGATCGAAGTCTGCGCGCGATTTCTCAATCCCCGCGCCAGCATAATATTGGCCAGGTTGCCGCAAGCCACCAGCAGCACGCAGGCTGAAGCGATCAGCAGCAGCTTCAGGCCGTCCGTGTATTCATCCCGCATCAGCGCGACGCCTGCGCCGCCGGGCGCCAGATGGACGGTCTGACGCTGCCAGAGCTGCTTCTCGCCTGGCTCCATGTCCGCCACGTGGCTCGCCAGCCAGTTGTGAAACTCCACGCGCAGCTTGGCCTCGAGAGCCTGAGGATTGACCCCCGGACGCACCCGGCCGAGCAGGTCCAGGTAATTGTGGCGGGCCACCTTGAACTTTGGCAGCGCCCCATCCAGCGCGTCCTCTGAGCTTATAGGCAGCCAGAAGTCCGGCATGTCATAGCCAGCGAACTTGGCGCCATAGAATCCCGGCGGCGTGACACCAATGACCGTAAACGCATGCCCATTGATCTGAAACGCCGCACCCACCACCGACGGGTCGGATGCGAACTTCGTTCGCCAGACGCGGTAGCTGATCACCGCTACCAGCGGCGCGCCGACTTGGTCGTCCGCGTCCGTCATCAGCCGTCCGATCCACGGCTGCACGCCGAGCGTTCTGAAGAAATTTCCTGACACATCCTGCCCGTTGAACGTAGCAACAGGCGCCTGCGAGCCGGCACGCCGAACCCCGAGCTGGCCACCCCCCGCCTGCAGCGCCGCCAGATCGGCAAACTCCGGCGTATGCTCGCGGAAGTTCTTGTACGCCTCCCAGGAAAAGATCGCAAAATCGCCGTCCTCTCCCTGCGTGTAACCGCCCCAGTTGCAGCAACGGTTCTTGTCGCCGATCCGCCACAGCTCATCTGGATTGGCGACCGGAAGCGACTTCAGCATCACCTGCTGAACCAGCGTGAAGATTGCAGTTGTGGCCCCGATGCCCAGCGCCAGCGTGATCACCACCGTGGACGTGAAGCCCGGTGCCTTCCGCAATTGCCGCAATGCGTCGCGCAGATCAGCCAGCATGCGTTTTCTCCCTCCCCTTTGCCCAGGCCGTGCTCTTTGATCTACGAAAGCAACCGAGGCACCGTTCCCGGGCTGAAGTCTCGCTTAAAAACAGAGGTGTTTGTAGCAGTCTGTCATCCCTTCTCTGTTCACAATCAAGACCCGCTGTTCGGAATCGAACAGCAAAGATCGACACAGGCGGAGTGCCTGCAATCGCAATGGCCACGCGGCCATGATGCTTTTGTGCTAGTTTCCGGCCCTCGTGGTTTGGGGTAGTCTCAGTCCTAAGCACTTTCATTCCTATTCTTTTCGACATCTCCCAGCTTTGCCTGGGAAGGTATTTTTGGCTCTTACGGACTAGTTCATGAATGAGTCTCAAGAATCGGACGGCGCCTCTCGCGCGACGATGAGCCCCGGGCGCGCACTGACCGGGCGGCTGGAGCATCCAGCGGCGCTGATGTTGGCCATCGCCGCGGCGTTGCTGGTATGCGGGACACATGCGGCCGTTGCGGGCGCGGATACCCGGCCGGCATCAGGCATCGGCTACCTCTGCCAGGCGTTCGCCATGTTCGGCTGCTTCCTTGCCTTCTGGTCCCGATCGCGAACCGCGCAGGGAACCCTCCACATGCGATGGACGCTGGTCGCGGCCGGCGCGCTGGCTGCAGCAATCGGATTGGTCCCGTCGTTCACGCAGGAGATTTTGCACTCCCCACCCGCAAGACAACTGCAAACCGCATGCTTCAACGCCAGCGAAGCTCTCTATATGCTGGCCGCGGTCCTGTTCTTTGCCGGCGGCTCGCGAGCCATTGTGCTGGCTGATACCCTGCAGGCTTTGCTCTTTGTCGTACTCCGCTTCAACCTCGTCTACTCCCCCTGGGAGTTTGACCACTTCCGGATGAACCACCTGCTGATCAGCCAGTTGGTGGCCCTCTTCCTGTTTACGGTGGCAACCATCGCATGCCTCGGAGCCGCTTCCCGCGCCGAGCTGAAGTTTTTGCGCACACTCTCCTGGTTCTTCGGCATCCGCGCCTATTGGTTCTTTCTCGCAGACCAGGTTTCGTATATCTGGCTGGGTCACATCCACTGCAGCCTGTGGGATGTGCCAGGAGTCGTGCTTCTCAGTTGCTTTGCCATCTACCTTGTGTTTGCCTATGAGCCGGCGAAGGGGAAGGCGCAAGCGGCCAGGGCGCCGCATGGGCGCAGCGTGATGGTGCGCAGCCTGATGCCGTCGTTCATGGCCATGGTCAACCTGATGCTGAGCCTGTTTCTCCTGCCCATCTCGTTGCCGCTGGCCGCAGGCGCAATCTCGGCGTCCCTGATCTTCTACGTGGTCCGTACCGCGCTCCTGCAGGGTCAGGCTGTCGAAGAGAAAGCGCATCTCGAAAAGCGAAACGAACAACTCGAAGGCCTTGCAATTCGCGATCCGTTGACCGGCATCGGCAACCGGCGCTCGCTCGCCGCCATCTACGAGCGGCTCCAGGCAGCGCGCGGCGATGAACAGGTCTCGCTGCTGGCCATCGATATCGATCACTTCAAACAGGCGAACGACCGCTATGGCCATCTGCACGGCGATACGGTGCTCGTAGCTTTGGCGCGTATGCTTGAGAATCTTCCGGCAGGGGTAGCCGGATGCCACTGCGCCCGCTTGGGCGGTGACGAGTTCGCGGTTCTGCTACCTGGCATTTCAAGCGAGAGAGCATGCACATGGGCTGAAGACCTGCGGCTTCTCTTTGGATCGCATGAGTTCGCGGCCAATAATGGTTGGGCAAGCCTGAGCATTGGTGTGGCTTCGTTGAATGCCGCGCGTGACCTGCCCCTGGAATTGTTGCTCTCGTATGCCGATCAGGCCCTCTACCGCGCCAAGGAGATGGGCCGCGACCGCGTCGAAGCGTTGCCAGCGTGGGAACCGGGCAATTCTGTTCCTGACTCCTCACTCCACCGCGGACTCAAGCTGCAACATACAACGGGTTGACGCCCTTCCTCTTGCCTCTTCCAATTTCAATGCCTTGACACGGCCACGCCAAAACGAGAACGTAGGGAATCGTCTGCTCGATTCCCCGCTCCCGGAGACCCACAATGCGCACGCGGATCATCGCACCGTCCCTCCTTCTGACATCAATGGCCTTCGCGGCTGCAACCGGCCAGACATCGGCGCCAGCACATATCTGGCCAACCGCTGATCACACCGCAGTCCTCAAGAATTTTCGCTTCGGCACCGGCGAGACCCTGCCCGAGCTCAAGCTGCATTTCCTCACCCTGGGCACGCCGCATCGCAATGCCGCCGGCCACGTGGACAATGCCGTGCTGCTGCTGCATGGCACCGGTGGCGATGCCCACTCGCTCCTCAATCCGGCCTTCTCCGAAGTTCTTTTTGTCCCCGGCGGCGTGCTCGACATCCAGAAATACTTCCTCATTCTGCCCGATGACATCGGACACGGCCAGAGTTCAAAGCCCTCCGATGGCTTGCATGCCCACTTCCCTGCCTACGACTACGACGACATGGTGCGCAGCCAGCGCATGATGCTCGACGACATGAAGATCGACCACCTGCGCCTGATTCTCGGCACGTCGATGGGCTGCATGCAAAGCTTCGTCTGGGGCGAGACGTACCCCGATTTCATGGACGCGCTAGCCCCCTTTGCGTGCCTTCCCGTTCAAATCGCTGGCCGCAACCGCATGATGCGCTATATGGCGATCGAGGCCATCAAGCAAGACCCGGCATGGATGGGCGGCGACTACAAGACTGAACCAGCCGACGGTTTGCGCACCGCGAACATGCTGGTATGGGTGATGGGCACCAGCCCGCTGCAGTTGCAGAAGAATGCGCCAACGCGCGACCAGGCCGAAAAACTGGCTGACCGAATCCTGGCGCGCACAACAACGCCCGATGCCAACGACATGCTCTTCTACTTCAACGCCAGTCGCAATTACGATCCGAGTCCGCATCTCGACAAGATCACCGCGCCGGTGCTCTGGATCAACTCGGCCGACGATTTCATCAATCCACCGGAACTGGGCATCGCCGAGACGATGGTAAAGCGCATGCCCCACGCGCGCTTTATTCTTCTGCCGATTTCGGACGCGACGCGCGGCCACGGCACGCACACCATGGCCGCCGTGTGGAAAGATCATCTGGCGGAATTCATGAAAGCGACAGAGCCGCAACCGTAATCCGGAACGAGACAACGAAGCGCGACGACCCAGTCTCTTATACTGAAGGAAGCGGCTTTCTGCTCGCGAGGTCCCTTGCACATTGAGTAACTGGTCCGGCATTCGGGGTCTCTACCCGCGCTTTGTCGCGTGGATGATGCGCCGCGTTCCCAATGAGCGGCAACGCACCCTGCTCGTTACGGTCATCGCAGGAGGCCTGTGCGGTCTCGCTGCCGTGGCCTTTCATCGCAGCATCGGCTGGGTTGAGATCCTGTTCATCGACCGCGCCAATGCCGCTCCCGGAAACAGTTGGATCTGGTGGACCATTCTTTCCCCGGCGGTTGGCGGGCTCGTCGCCGGGCTGGGATTGACTTATTTTGCGCCCGCAGCCGCGGGCAGCGGCATTCCCCAGGTCAAGGCCGCCTACGCGTTCCGCGACGGGTTCATCAGCCTGAGAGAAACCATCGGCAAGTTCGTTCTCTGCGCCATTCAGATTGGTTCGGGCGCATCGCTGGGCCTTGAAGGACCGACCGTGCAAATTTGTGCCGGGGTCAGCAGCATGCTGGCGCGCGGTGCGCGGCTGAGCCCCAAAAACTGCCGCCGCATGGCCTCGGTGGGCATGGCCGCTGGAATCGCAGCAGCCTTCAATGCCCCCATCGCCGCCGTGACCTTCACGCTTGAGGAGCTAATTGGGGACCTCGACCAGACCATGCTTTCCGGCGTGATTGTGGCCGCGGCCCTCGCCGCCGTGGTCGAGCACAGCGCGCAGAAATCGACTGACCCGATCTTCCATCTCACGCGGTCCTATGTTCTGGGAAACCCTGAGTCGCTGATCTGGTACGCCCTGCTGGGCTTTCTCGCCGCCGTCGTGTCGGTGACATTCACCGATTCCCTGCTGAGTCTGCGTTCGCGATTCAAGCGCATGACCGGTGTCCCGAAGTGGATTCAGCCCGCAATCGGCGGCCTCGCAGTCGGCTGCCTTGCCGTGATCGGACTCGAGTTCTTCCATCTCAACGGCATCGCCGGCGATCCCTATAAAACCTTGACCCTGGCATTGACGGGCTCGCTGGGCGTGCTGCCGGTAACGGCCATGGTGGCGTTCTGCTTGCTCAAGCTGGCCGCAACGGTCTGCTCGTACTCAAGTGGCGGCGCGGGCGGCATCTTTGCGCCGGCCCTCTTCATGGGCGGAATGCTGGGCGGCGCCGTCGGCTACATCGACGTGACCGTCTTTCATCATCCGGCCGACTCGATCGGCGCCTTCGCCGTTGTGGGCATGGGCGCGGTGTTTGCCGGCATCGTGCGCGCCCCCATGACATCGATCCTGATTATTTTCGAGATGACCGGCGGCTATGGACTTGTACTTCCGCTGATGATTGCGAACATGAGCGCGTTCGCGCTGGCACGCTCGTGGCGGCGCGTTTCAGTGTACGAAGCGTTGCTCGCACAGGATGGCATTCACCTGCCGCATGGCAATGGTCCGCTCGATCCGGACGGGAATGGCGAAGGGGACGAAGAATCCGACACCGCCGATGGAGAAACGCCGCACCCCGCCGAGCCGGCTCCCGCGCAGTAAGAAGGCTCGACGGAGCACTCATCTGCAGCCGGCACGCTTTCCTCCCTATTCAGTGCGCAGAGCTTGTATGGGATTTATCTTCGTAGCGCGCCTCGCAGGTAGCCAGGCAGCGGCCAGGGTCATGACAGAAACAACCGCGATCGCGATCGAGATAGCTGCCGGATCGAGCGGGCTCAACTCGTAGAGCAAGCTCTTGAGGACGCGCGTGGAACTCAAAGCGGCGGGCACACCGATCGCAAGTCCGAGAGCCAGCAGCAGAATGCTCTCTCGAAGGATCATCCAAAGCAGCATGTGCGACCGCGCCCCGAGCGCGAGACGCACCCCAAACTCACTCGTGCGGCGCGCCACCGAATACGAAAGCAGCCCGTAGATGCCGATGCAGGCGAGGAAGACTGCGACAATTCCAAAGAAGGTCGATAGCCGCGCAATCAGAGACTGCGTCGCAATGGAGCCATCCACCTGCTCTTCAAGGGTGGTGATGTTGTTCACCAGAATGTTTGGGTTGATCTCCGCAATTGCGTGACGGGTGCGGGCGATGATCTCCTGCCTGCTCGCCCCAGGCGCATAGCGAACGACAAAGTTTCCGAAGAAGCCGGGATTCTGTGTGCATGGGAAGTAAGCGGCCATCTGCGTCCCTTCGTCGAGCGAAGTGTACTTGGCATCCTTGACCACGCCGATCACTTCCTTTTCGCCGGGATGATCGGGAATCTCGCCCAGGCCAAAGCGGTGTCCGATCGCTGAACCGTTGGGAAAGAATCGGCGCGCCATCGTCTCGTTGATGACCGCTACTTTGTTCGACGATTGCGTGTCTTGCGCATTGAAGAGCCGGCCTTCGACCAATTGAATGCCCATGGCCGAGAAGAATCCGTTGCCGGTGATATTAAAGAAAACGTTTTTGCCGTTTGCTTGAGTCCGCGGGACATCCGAGAACAGAACCAGGTCCGTCCATCCACCTTGATTGAACGTGAAGAAGGCAAAGCCATTCGCCTGGACGCCCGGAATGCTCTTCACACGGTCCTCAATCTGCTCCTGGAGATGAACAGAGCGAATCTCTTCAGCGGTTCCACGCGGAAGGTTGGCAGTGCTGGAATCGACAGAGAAGTCGAGGACATTTTGCTTGTCGAATCCGGTGTCAACGTCAGTCAAGTGAATGAGGCTTCGCACAAACAGCCCGGCGACAACCAGCAGCACAACAGAAAGCGCAATCTGCCCAACGATGAGGGATCGCGCCAGGGCGCCGCGCGTTGTAGACGATGAACTGCCTCGCCCATCCTTCAACGCGGGCGTGAACTCAACACCGGTTGCGCGGAGCGCCGGCAGCACGCCGAACAGAACCGCCGTGAGAACCGCGACACCCAGCGTGAAGCCGAGCACAGCCATGTCGGGGCTGAGATCCACTGGCACAGGATCGGGGCCGGGCTTAGCCATGTTCAGCAGCGCAACACTTGCCCTCCACGCCACCGCGGTCCCCGCAGCCGCCCCAAAAAACGCAAGAAGCACCGACTCGGTCAGCAGTTGAATCACGATGCGGCGGCGGGTAGCGCCCAGGGCCATGCGCACCGCGATCTCACGGGTGCGCGCCACGCCGCGCGCCAGCAGCATGTTGGCGATATTTGCGCAGGCAATTAGAAGCACCAGCGCCACAATGGCCATGAGAATCTGAAGCGGCAACGAGAAGGCATAGCGCAGGTATGAAACGCCGCGGCCTCCAGGGGTGAGCTGAATATTGGCGTGGGCGAGGTCGTCGAGTTGCTTTTGCGGCGGAGCAGCCCCGAGGTAGCCGCGAAGCAGTTGTTGGAACAACAGGTTGGTTTCAACACTGGCCTGGGCTGCCGTCACCCCGGGCTTCAGGCGGCCAACGAGATAGAGATTCTGAAAAAACTTCGCTGCCAGCCCATCCCAGCCGGGACGAGAGAACGCCTTCTCCATCGAGAGCGGAATCCACAGATCGGTCGATTGACCCACCGTGTAGCCGTAGAATCCCGGCCGCGCAACGCCGACGAGCGTGTAGTCGTGTGACTGGATGCGGATTGTCTTGCCGAGCGCAGTGGGATCTCCATTGAAATGCCGCTGAAACCATGAGTAACTGGCTACCGCGACCGGGCCCGCACCCTCAAAACTGTCGTCCGATTCGCCGATCGTGCGGCCCAGCACAGCCGGCACGCCAAGAACGGAAAAATAACCGCCCGAAACAAGATCTACGTGGGTGGTTTGGTAAGCTGCCCCGTTGATTGAAGCCTTGGTTGCAGACTGGATGCTGTCGACCGCGAGGATTCCTGAAAATGACGTGCTCTTCTTGCCAAAATCCTGAAAGAAGGCGTAGGAGAACAGTCTCGTGTTTCCGTCGGGGATCCCGATGGTGCTGCCCTGAGCGTGACCGTTTCCAAAAAGAACCAGTTCGCTCGGTTTCTCGACCGGCAGAGGGCGCAACAAAATTGCGTTCAGCAGCGTAAAAATGGCAGTGTTGGCGCCGATGCCCAGCGTGAGCGAGAGAATAGCGATGAACGTGAAGCCGGGCGCTCTTCGCAGTTGGCGCAGACCGTAGCGGACATCTTGTAGAAGCGATTCGAGCCCCATTGTTCCTCGGCTTTCACGGCAATCTTCTTTGATCTGTTCGGCGCCACCGAACTCCAGGCGCGTCAGCCGGCGAGCTTCATCCTCAGGGATGCCCGACCGCACCTTGTCGGCAACCTGCGATTCGATGTGAAACCGAAGCTCCTTGTCAAGATCGCGCTCCATGCGCCCGCGCGCGAACAGTCTCTGCAACCAGCTCATGAAAGCCCCTCCAGAGTTCCCTTGAGAATGAGCCCGACAACGCCGGTGAGGCGCTTCCAGTTCTCCGTCTCAGCCTTGAGATGCGCTCGGCCTTTGGCGGTCAGTTCGTAAAACTTCGCCTCCCGCCCCGTCTCAGACGGCTGCCAGTTTGAGGCCAGCAGCTTCTTGTACTCGAGGCGGTGCAGTGCGGGATAAAGCGATCCCTGCTGCACCTGCAAGGCCTCGCGCGACATTTGCTGAATCCTCTGCGCGATGGCGTACCCGTGAATGGGCCCGAGCGCAACCACCCTCATGATCAGCAGATCGAGGGTACCCTGCGGGAGATCGAACTTGTCTTCGGTCTTCATACCTTTGGCTTCTACATATACACGCGGACGTGTAGAAGGTCAAGGCGTCTGCAAGTTTCTCTGCCCGATCTGCCGTCAGCGCCACCTCTCTAAGAACCACCTCGCTCGGATAGAATCCGATCTGTGATGGCTGATCCCGCGCGCATCGACGCCCTCAATCACCAGTTCGGCATCTCTGGACTTGCGCAGTTCGTTTCAGGAAACGGCGGGCTGCCCAAACTCGTGGTTACCACCAGGTTCGCTTCCTCCGAGATTTACCTGCACGGCGCTCAAGTCACTTCCTGGCAACCAGCCGGTGCTGAAGAAGTAATTTTTCTCAGCAAACACTCGCATTGGGAAGACGGCCGTGCTATCCGCGGAGGCATTCCCGTTTGCTTCCCCTGGTTTCGCGCCAAAGCCGACGACCCCAAGGCGCCGGCCCATGGGTTTGTGCGTACGCGGCAGTGGCAGCTCGATTCCGTCACTTCGGACGATGACGAATCCGTGATCGCAGTCCTCTCGACTGATAGCGATGCTTCCACCCGCCGCTGGTGGCCGCACGAGTTTCGCCTCGCGCTCCGGATTACGATCGGTAGCGCGCTTGGTCTCGAATTGACTGCGACCAATCGAGGTCCCGCGCCCTTTTCGTTTGAAGAGGCACTGCATACCTATTTCCGCGTGGCCCAGGCAGCGAGTGTCCGCATCCGCGGCCTCAACGGTGTCCGCTACCTCGACAACCTCGATCAGAATCGCGAAAAAATCCAGTCCGGCGACTTAGTTCTAACCGGCACGACCGACAACGCCTACATCGATACCCAGTGCGCTGCGGCATTGGTCGATCCAGTTCTTCGCCGCACCCTCCGCACCGAGAAACAGAACTCTCAGACGACAATCGTCTGGAACCCGTGGCAGCAGGGGGCAGCCTCGCTCTCCGATCTGGGCGACGATGAATGGCAGCAGATGACCTGTGTCGAAGCCAGCAACATCCTCAGCGCGGCCGTATCCCTGGAACCCGGGGAAGCGCACACCATGCGCGCCAACCTGAGCATCGCGGAATAAAACCTGGAGCATCCATGACCGACACACAGCGTCTCATCCAGCAGGCCTACGCCGCATTCAACCGGCGCGACATTGATGGCGTATTAGCGCTGATGACCGAGAGCGTCAGTTGGCCCAGGGCATCGGAAAGCGGCCGCGCCGTGGGGAAAGAAGAAATCCGCGCGTACTGGACCCGCCAGTGGCGCGAGTTCGATCCACGCGTCGAACCGATCGAGGTGATCGAACGCGCACCCGGCAAAGCCGATGTCAGGGTCCATCAACGCGTAAAGAGTCTCAGTGGCGAAGTGCTCTTTGACCGCGAGGTCTTTCACATTTACACCATCGCTGGCGGATTGATAGACCGCATGGATATCGAGGAACGCGAAGCAGAGGTAAACGCAACCGCCGCCTTCCCGCGGCACGAATGAGTCGCCGCAACCAAATCTGACACAACGACACCCGCTGACCAGTGCACGATCCTGTGCACGCGCGCCGGCCGTTAACCCTGCCATCAAAGCCGGATTTAAGAATCCGTGCGAACACTCGTCGCAGCAATCGGAAAGAGTAGCACATGTCCACGCGCGCCAAAAATGAGTTCTCGATGAGTTAAGCAAGCCCCACAACTCAGATTCAACTCATGGCCGCCCCATTGCATCCCGACCAGAAATCGTCCACGCTCCCCTCGTATCACCCTCCTGAGCAGGTGCGGAAGAAAGATCCGCGCCTGAGGAGATGAGCCAAGGAGAACACCATGAATCGAATCGTCAGGAACGCAGATGAAGCATCCTCATTCGCCTCGAATCGCGGGCCTCGCGGGTGGTCGATCCGCCTCGGCCTCGGCCTGTTGGCCGCGCTCAGCCTGTTCATACTCCCAACCTGCGCCAACGCAGCCTGCGGAAGTTTCGGCGCAGCCGGCATGAAGAACTCGATCAAGCTGCCCATCGTCGCACAGTCCGAACGGAGCTTACTGGAGCTCAACCAGCTCGGCAGCCAGCCGATCGTCGGCTTGTGGCACGTGACTTATACGAATAGCGCCGATCAATCACTTTTTAACGACACCTTCGACACCTGGCACAGCGACGGCACCGAATTTGAAAGTGCGTTTCTAGCGCCGGCGGGCGGCAATGTGTGCGTTGGCGTGTGGAAGCAGACGGGCTTCCGAAGCGTCTCGCTGCATCATGTGGGCTGGATTTTCGATCCAGGCACTCCCACGGCAACGGCAACCAACATCTTCACCCTGGACGAGAATATCCAGGTAGCCGCGAACGGTGCATCCTACAGCGGCAGCTTCACGTTCAAGGTGTGGAACCTGGATGGATCACCCACGCCCGTTGAAGTGCAGGGGACAATCGCGGCGACGCGAATCACTGCGAATTAACGCGATAGTTCCCATCCCGCCCTGTTTGCGCGATTCTCCAATTCTCAGTTTGCTCGGAACGATCGGCCACTCCGCAGGCCCTACCGCTGCGAAGGATCCTCGTTATACAGGAAGTAAGCGCGGATCTCGAGATACGGCCCATGGAAATCGCGCGGCAGCGGCGGGTAGTTCGACCCGGTCAGCGCGCCCCACGCCGCGCGATCCAATGCCACATCGCCCGAGCGCCCTTCCAGCACCAGACTTCCATCCATCAGCCGGCCGTTGGGCAGCACTTTGAACCGGATTGCAACCATACCCGATTTGAGAATCGGCGGGTTCACTTCGTCAGGGATCAGCGGGTCCCACGTGTTCTCCGTTTCGTGGTGCCAGCGCTGCATCCACGCCCTGAAGTCGACGCCCTGCGTATCGGAAAGGATCTCCGGAGCGCCGGTGCCCGCGCC
The DNA here is from genome assembly GCA_963791505.1 of uncultured Acidobacteriaceae bacterium. Classification (GTDB taxonomy): domain Bacteria; phylum Acidobacteriota; class Terriglobia; order Terriglobales; family Acidobacteriaceae; genus Telmatobacter. Next base: position 161,923 of record CAWBSV010000022.1, on the reverse strand, counting down.
CGGATGGCGCGCCAGGCCCCCACCGCCCATGCTCCCCACCTGCCCTGCACCTGGATTGCGCGAGGCGCCTTTCATGGCGTCGCGCATCTGGTCCGCGGGATTCTGCGAGCCAAGATTGAAGTTGGGGCGCGCCGGAACTGCCGCGGGGCGCGGCGTATCCAGCTGCGACTGATTGGTCGACGGCGTCGGCGGCGGAGGTGTCGGCTGCGCTGCAACCGGCGGGGTTGGCTGCGGTTCCGGAGTCGGCGTGGGCGGCGGCGGTGCAGGCCGATTCATCGCCTCGAGCGTCTTCTTATCCACGTGCGACTGCCTTTCGGGCACCGGCTTGATCACCGGCTTGGGCTGCAGCGCGCGAATCGCATCGGGAGGCAGATCGAGATAGTTCAGGTCCTTGCGGTTCTTGATGGCGTCGATCGGATCAATCACCTGCGGAACCTTGAGAATGTACTTGGGGACAATAAACAGGCCAAACAGAAGCGCGATGTGCAGCAGCAGCGCCCAGAGAATGCCTTCGCGGAGACGAGCCCAGCGGCGCTCATCTTCGAGCTCGCTGATCATTTCAAGCAGTTCGTGCGTGTCGTAATCCACCCAGCGCGAACCGCGAACCACCCGGGGCTCCGATGGCTCTTCGCCGGGTTCTTCTGGAGATTGAGCCGTCTCCGCAAGCTCCGCTTCGGTGCCTGGCTGCTCCGGCTCGTTCGTTCTGGGTGGGATTACGCTGATTGGCATTCGATGTTCGGGGAGTCTCCGCCAGGCACACAACACCTGCGGCTCCTCTCGGAGTCCTTCCTGACCATTCTCTCATTCCTGCTGAAATCTGTGCTGAGAGCGCGGCCCGTACCTGGTTCCTCTTGTTAAGACGGATAAAGCCGCGTAAGGGGACGCCCATGGACCTCGTTTCTTGCCCTTAATCGCGCTAATCGGCTGTGAGGACTGGATTTGTGGCGATTTGCGACGATTCTCGAGAGCTCAGACACTGCGAGGCCGGCCCGGACGCCTTCACAACGGCCCCCTGTTCGCGCTTCAGTTGATCGCGATTGCCCGACCTGTTTTCGGTTGTAAGCTGGATGGGATCCCTCCCCCCACGCCTGCGCGCTGCGAGGTTCTCCCGGATGCACGGTGTCCCATTCTTCTCCAGGCGGTTTGCCGTTGGCCTGCTTCTTGCGGGCTGGCTGTTGACACCTCTTCGCATCGCCGCCCAGGCGGCCCAAGGGGGCACAGACCACAGCGCAACCACTGATGCGCAAGCGACGCTCGCTCAACTGCAGACAGATCTGAAAGCCGCGCAAGCCAAAGGCGACGCAAAGGCCGAAGCGGAGACGCTTGGCAAAATCGGCGACATTTACGCGCGTCTGGGCGACGGGCCGCATGCGCTGGACTCCTACAATCGGTCGGCGACCTTTTACCGCGCGGCCGGCGACCGCGCCGGCGAGGCCGCGACTCTGAAGATCCTCGGCAACATCCACTTCGCCCTCGGAGAGAGGCAGGAGGCAATCGACTCTTACAACCTGACGCTGCCGATCTATCGCGCATTGGGCGACCGCGCCGCCGAAGCCATCACGCTCGCCAATATCGGCATCGCCTACGATAGGCTCGGCGCCAAGCAGAAGGCGCTCGATTTCTACGGCCAGGCTCTGTCGCTCTATCGCGCAGTCGGCGATCGTGCCGGCGAGGCCACCATGCTGATCGATATCGGCTATCTCTCCGAGCATCAGGGCGAAGTGCAGAAGGCGATCGATGATTACACCCAGGCGCTGTCCCTCTATCGCGCGCAGGGCGACCGCAGCGACGAGGCCATCGCTCTTGAAGACCTTGGCACCGCGCAAGGCGAACTCGGACAGCATCAGAAGGCGCTCGACGAATACAACCAGGCACTGCTCATTCGACAAGAGACGGGCAGTCGCGATGGCGTGGCAGCCACGCTGACTGACATCGGCAGTGCTTACAAGGCGTTGGGTCAGCCGCAGAAAGCACTCGACTATTACAACCAGGCGCTGCCGATTCGACGAGAAGTGCGCGATCGTGCCGGCGAGGCGACGGCGCTGAACAACATCGGCGCAACCTACAAAGATCTCGGCGATTTGCAGAAAGCGCTGGATTACTCCAGCCAGTCCCTGGCGATCCATCGTGTCCTCGGCGACCGTTCGGGCGAAGCCAGCAACTTGAGCAACATCGGGTCAGAGTACGACGACCTCGGCGAGAAGCAAAAAGCGTTGGACTATTACAATCAGGCGCTGACCATCTTTCGGCAGCTCGGCGACCGCCGCAACGAGGCCACCGCACTCAACAACATCGCCTACCTTTACTCCAATCAAGGCGAGAAGCAGAAGGCGCTCGACTCCTTTAACCAGGCGCTGCCGATTTATCGTGCAGTGGGCGACCGCGACGGCGAGGCAACCACGCTGGGCAACATTGGCGTACTCTACTGGAGCCTGGGGCAAAATCAAAAGGCCCTGGATATCTACAACCAGACCTTGCTGATTGAGCGAGAAGTGGGTGACCGCCGCGGCGAGGCCGTTGCCCTGAACAACATTGGCCTTGCTTACTCTGACCTGGGCCAGCCACGGAAGGCTCTCGACTACTTCACCCAGGCTCTCCCCATTGTTCACGAAGCGGGTGCCCGCAGTGTCGAAGCCACGACGCTAAGCAACATTGGCGGGGTCTATTACGAGCTCGGGCAAAACGAGAAGGCGCTCGAGAAATACAAGGAGGCGTTGGAAATCAATCGCGCAGTCAGCGACAAATCGGGCGAAGCTGCAACGCTGATCAACATTGGCAACATCGAATCAGGGCAGCAGGCACTTGATTCCCTGAACCAGGCTCTCTCTCTTGCGCGCCAGGTCGGTGACCGGCGCGAGGAGGCAATGGCGCTGGCCAATGAGAGCCAGACCTTGTATTACCGCGGCGAGAAGACGAGAGCCATAGAAACCTCCGAACAGGCGCTGCAGATTCAAGAAGAGATTGGCGATCGCAGCGGCGAGGTCTTCACCCTGATCCAACTCGGCGATCTCAACGGGGAAATCGGAGAAAAGCAGAAACAGCTCGAAATCTTGAACCGCGCGCTTCCCTTGGCGACTGCCATTGCCGATCCGCTGCTGGAGGCCGAGGTTTCTTACGATCTCCTGCGTTGTCAGAAAGCGTCGCAGCCAGCGATGGCGATTTTCTTTGGCAAGCAGGCCGTGAACCTGCTGCAACAGGTGCGCGGCAACATCAAGGGTTTGGACAAGACGCTGGAGAAGAGTTTTCTCGCCTCCAAAACCGATTACTATCACGACCTGGCCGACCTGCTCATCACGCAGAATCGCCTGCCCGAAGCGCAGCAGGTGCTCGATCTGCTTAAGCAGCAGGAGTACTCCGACTACACACGCGGCACGGCGGCCGACACGCTGAGCCCGCTGACACTCACCCCAGCCGAGCAACAAGCCGAAGAGCAATATCAGGAATCCACGGCGCAGCTTGTCTCCATGGGCAAGCAGTTCGACGACCTGAGCAAGAAAAACCCGCGCAGCCCCGACGACGAAAAGAAGTTTCAGGACCTGAAAGCGAAGTTGGACGCGGCCTCCGCCGGCTTGAGCGGTTACTACGACCGCCTGCACGTCTTGTTTGCCAAGACCAGCGACTTCAATAAGCAGAAGGCCGAAATCAAGGGGGACGTGCGCGCTCTGCAGAGCGCAATCGGCGAATCGCCGCGCACCGTCGCGCTCTACACCATGATCACGGCCGATCACTACCGCGTCATCGTGATTACTGCGTCCGTGGTTCCCGTGGCGCGCGAGTACGCCATCTCTGCAGCGGACCTCAACCGCAAAGTTGCGGCATTCGACGAACTGCTGCACAACCCGGCAAGTGACCCAAGGCCGGCGGCACAGGAGCTCTACAACATCCTGATTGGCCCGGTGAAGGCCGACCTCGATCAGGCAAATGCCGACACGCTGGTGTGGTCGCTCGATGGCGCCCTGCGCTATCTGCCCCTGGCCGCGCTGTATGACGGCAAAAACTACCTCGTGGAGAAATACAGCAACGTAACCATCACGCCCGCCAGCTTCGGACTGCTTGCGCAGAAGCCGGATGTGAGCAAACTGAGTGTTGTGGCCATGGGAATTTCGCGCCAGTACGAGGAGCACCTGCCCGCACTGCCCGCCGTGGTTGGCGAATTGGATGACGTGGTTAAAGACCCGCAGATGCAAGCCGCGCACGGGGTGTTGCCGGGAACGATTCTGCTCAACGGCCAGTTTACGCAGAAGGCGATGGAAGACGCGTTGAACGGCAGGTACAAAGTCGTGCATATCGCCAGTCACTTTGTGTTTCAGCCCGGCGATGACAGCAAGAGTTATCTGCTGCTGGCGAGCAACGACAATGCAAGCCTGGGCTATCACCTGACCGTCGAGGACTTCAGCAACGACCCCAGCCTGAAACTGGAGTCGACTGACCTGCTCACGCTCTCAGCCTGCCAGACGGGAATGAGCGGCGACGCCAGTAACGGCCGCGAGGTGGATGGGCTGGGTATGACCGCGCAGTATAAAGGCGCCAGGGCGGTCATCTCATCGCTGTGGTCGGTAAACGATGCCAGCACCGGCCAGTTGATGAGCGACTTCTACAAGCGTTGGGCCGGCGGCGGCGGAAACCTCTCCAAAGTGCAAGCCCTTCGCCAGGCGCAGCTCGACCTGCTTCATGGGAGTGTCAGCGGAACCGGCAGCGCAAGCGGAAGAGGGTTCAATCTCGTCGAGAAAGCGGGCCCTGTCTCGGCTGGCTTCACGCATCCCTACTACTGGGCTCCCTTCGTGCTCATGGGGAATTGGCAGTAGCGCGCCGGTTGCCTGTTCAGCGCTGCTCAACCTCTTCGAGCATCGCTATTGGGTATGAAGCGCCTCCTCGTAGGCCGCGCGTGCGATGCGGGCGATGACGCCCTCCCGCGTGGCTTCGTCCGCATGGCTATCCGTTACCAGGACCGCGATCGCCAGCTTGCGCCCATCGGGGAGCGTAATCAGCCCCATGTCATTCGTCGCGGCTGTGATGCCTCCATGCGTCCCCGAGCTGCCCGTCTTGTGCGCGAGCGGAGTGCCCGCCGGAAGCCCTGCACGGATCCGGCCCGGGCCCGTCACTGTGGCCGTGAGCGTCTCCATGAGAAATGCATTGGCCTCCGGCGAAATCGGAGGATCGTGCACCAGGCGCTGCAGCAACTGGACGGCCGCGGCAGGCTCGATCCAATCGCGATACTGGAGAGACTCGTCGCGATTGAGATCTTTCTCGCTGTCGATCAGTTGAAACGCCGTGATTCCCAGCGAGTGCATGTAGCTCTGGACTACCGGCGGTCCGCCAACAAGACGCAGCAGCGTCTCCTCTGCGCCGTTGTCGCTTCGCCCGACAGCAAGCTGGATCATCTCGCGCAACGAGACATCGACATTCGCGTTGGGATAGCGATCCTGCAGAGGACTGTACGCGCCGGGAATGCGATCCTCGGGAAGAAATCGAACCTTGCGGTCAAGCAGATCGTGGACCGGCTCCCCAGGCCGCTGATCCGGGAACAGCTTGCCCGTATCCGCCAGGTGAAGAACGGTCAGCGCCAGCGGATACTTGAACATCGACTGCATGGGCGCGTGATGATGCGGATTCAGATCGCAGTTGAGCGCGGTGCCGGGAAGAAGACACGAGACAGAAACGATGCCGCGCGCCTCTTTCGCGATGGCAGCGACCTTCGTCTGTAGCGCAGTCTCAGTCAGTGCGGTCGAAGGAGCGACAAGGAGAAGAAGAAAAGCAAGCAGGCGCATTCCCTAAGGATAGGGCGGGCGCAGACAGCGTCAAGATCGGTTGACTCCGCTGCTACTAACGAGGCGGACACCGTCTGCCGCGGCTCTCTTACCATTCATTTGGATGGGAGCCGGTGGCGACCAGGCCGGTATCCTTTGCGAACTGCAACAGGTGCGCGTCCAGGTCATCGGCAATCTCCGCAAAGCGGGAACTCTCCTTCTCCTCCAACTTGTCAAACTTCGAACCGGGAACTTCGAACTCATACGGAATCATCTTTCGCCGTTCCAAAGTATCCTCCGGAATTGCAACTCCCGCGAAGAGAGCCTCACGCGCACGTCTCAGCAGATCAAGCGCCTCCAACTCGTTGAGCTTTTCAAGAGCTGCTTCCGCCGCGGCGTGCCGCGTGCCCGACGAATTCCGGAAATACTGGTGGAAGCCGCCATTCTCCACCTCCATCACCAACTCGCGGATCGTAAAAACCGTCTTTTCCCCTTCAGTAAACCGGTCGAACCCAACATCGGGGTGATACACCTGATCGATCAATCGATTGTTCAATGCAAAGTACTCGTCGCTCTTCGACTTCTCTTCGTGCCAGCAACTTACGCATAAGAAATCACCCTCACCGATCTTCCAAAAGGGCATAGTAGGCTTGCCGCAGAGGCCGCAGGGACGCTTTGAGGATTTCTTCTTTTCGGCAACGCCTCCGGCTCCGATCGAGACAGACCCCACTGCTTGCGAGATGCGGGAGCTTGAACGGTCAGCAACCTGCGCAACCTCATGCCTCTCCGCGTTCACGCCTGCAAGGCGTTCTTCGGCCAGCGCCGCCTCTTCCGCTCTGCCCAGCCGCTTGAGAGCTGCAATCTCCTCGGCGAGATCGTTGACCATCGATTCAAGGTTGGGACCCGGACTGTCTTTGCGCAGAGCGTAGGCGGTCTGAAACATCTCCACCGCTTCGGCATCGCGTCCCTCGTCTTTAAGGACAAGCCCTCGCGAGCCGTAGACCGATGCAAGGGTCGAAGCGCCTCCCCGTTTTTCAGGCTTCAGCAGCTCAATCGCACGATCCAACAGCTTATGAGCCTCGACAAAGTTGCCCATCCGGCCATAATTGAGGGCCATATTGTTGAGCAACCTTCCGGTGCGTGCTGTGTCGTTGGGAGCGAGTTGCTCAGTCGTGTGCAGGGCCTTCTCGTAGAACTCGAGTGATTCCGCGTAACGGCCTTGTTGCGAGCACAGTCTTCCTAAATTGCTCCACACAGGAACCGCGTAGTGCGCTTGCCCCTTCGCTTCGTACAAATCGACCGCCTCACGATACAGGCCCTCCGCCTCCGCAGGAGAAGACTTGAGCAACGCGTTGCCCAGGGTGATCAAGACGGAGGGCAGTCGCTCGTCGCCAGGATGGTCGCGCAGAATCTTCAAGGCGGCGCGCGCGGGAACGGCCGCTTGATCGTTCAGTCCCAGGAAGAAATAGCACTGCGACGCGCGTTCCAGGCTTTCTGCGATGTCCAGCGGCTTCTTGCGTTTCAGTTCATGTTGAACCGCACGCTCGCAGAAGGGGATGGCGCGGCGGTACTCCCGAAGCTCCATCAGGACTCGCGCCATCGCCCCCTGAAAAGCGCCGCCGTCGATGCTGCCGGCAGTTTCGTCGAGCAGCGTCATCGCGGCCTCATGCAAGGCTCGCGCCTCCTCGCTCTTGCCCAGACGGCTCTGCAGCAAGCTCCTGTGGCCCATCACCAGAGGCACAAAGTTCCGGGCAGAGTCCGGCGGCACCGACTCAAGCTGCGTTTCGGCCGCCTGCAAACACTGCTCGGCTTTTGCCCATTGGCCGGCCTGAATTGCATTCAGGCCAAGACGCGCATAAGCGACACACATTTGCTCAGGAGGGTGCGCCATCAAGCTCCATTTGTGAAGAACAATTTATCCGGGCCGCGCGAATTCTCAATGGATCTGCGGCAATTCGCATAATACCCCAGCGCCGCGGGATCACTTCCCGATCGTTCACAGAAGAAATCAGCGCGGGATGAGTTGGAACTGCTGGATCGCAACTTTGGAGCCCTGATCGTAGTTGACCTGGTCGGGTAGGAACAGAACCGTGATCTGGTCGAAGCCGCGGAGCCTGGCGGAGGCAGGAATCGGGAAGCGGAGAGTCTCTTCCGCAGCGGTGGCTTTGAATCCAAAATGGCCGGGCTCGCTGCTGGCGATGGGCTGCTGGCCCAGGTAAACCTGATTCGAGGGAGCAGCAGAGTGACCAAGCAGAACCGCAAGGTTAATGACGCCGGGACGGTTGTCTTTGTTGAGCAGGTCGACCTGAATCTCGCGACAACGCGCCAGCGGAATAGCGACGCCGAGAGTCTGGTGGGCCTCCATAACGAGCGGCATGAAGTTGTTCGATTGGAAGTCGTGGGCTAGCGGTGTTCCGCGCGCCTGCAGCGCCGTGGGGCCGGGCGCTTTGTGCGGGGACTGAAAGTAGTAGTACGGGCCGTCGAAGCGGATGATGAGCGGCTTCGTGGTTCCGGGAGCAAGCAGCGAAGCAGGCGGCAGCGGCGGCTCGATCTCCTTCTTCTGCGGCAGAGGCCAGAGGATGATGCTCTGGTAGCCGGGAATTCCGTTAGCCGAGGGATGCGCGTCGGCCTCGGATTTGCGGCCACCGTCGTCCCCCTGCGCCTGCGCATCAACCCTCGATTGAGCGGCAGCGATGGCTTCCAGGCGGTTGCGATGTCCAACGCCGTCGAGCAACGACCAGAGAGTGACCAGGACCGCCGGAATGAAGACCAGCGCAAGCCGCATCGCCGCGCGCTTGTATTCGCGGCCGGCATCGGGTTCCCGACCGGGCACGAACGTCCGTTTCCATGCAAAGAGAAATGCGCTGATGGCGAGCAGAGTACACGCGGTGTAGTTTGAGCGAATCGCAAGAGAACATCCCGCTGCAACGAGGCAGATCGCGATCACGTACCCATGCACTTCTCGCGGCGCGCGGTAGAGTGATTCGGCGAAGAGCTGGCTCACTTCCCCCTCAGAACCGAACGGCGCACGGGGCGGTGGAGTGAAGAGACCCGAGGTGGCGGGTCGAAGTCCCGCGGCCAGCAGGAATGCGCCGATTGCACCGACAATGGCGGTCGCGCCCGAAAGCTGCTCTGAGAAGATGACCATCGAAGGGACCCATATCCAGCCGGCGGCGCTGGTGAGCGCAAAGAGCGAGAGCGGCATTGGCGGTGCGGTGCGGAATGGGCTGGATGGCGTGTTCCAGTAAATATAGATGCCGGCCATCCCGGCCAGCGCCCCCGCGGCGACATAAACGATCGCCCGCACTGCGAGTGACCCGATGCTTGGACTGTGCGACTCGGGCAGCCGGCAAATGAAAAACCCGGCAATGAGTGCGTTGAGCAGTCCGGCCCCGACCATGAGAAGAATGAAGCGCATGGCCGTGTAGGTGTCGAGGCCTGATCGAGGAGTTGCACGCGTGGCCGGTACAACAGCCTGGGCCGGCGGCTCGGCCGCTCTCCACCGGAGTGAAGTGAGTGACAGGGCGCCCATCAATGGGGTGGCGCCCCACATGGTCCAAAGAAGGGTGAGGAAATAGGGAATGCGCAGCGCATCTGCGCGCAGCTTCCAGTCCATGATTTCGCCGAGAGGTGTTCTGAGGTCGTCGCCGACCACGAACCCCGGATAGGCGAACAGATTTACCAGGACGAATGTAGCGAAGTACAGGGGCAGGAAGATGAGCGGCGCCAGCATGAAGGCTCGCCAAAGCTTGCCGATGCGAAAACCGCGGGCGATGGAATTGTGGACAATCACGAACAAGAGCATTCCGACCCAGAGAAAGGCCACGTTCAAGGCCACCCAGAGGCAGAACATCCGAAACAGAGGCCCGATGGTCACGTTGGGATTGAAGCGGTCGACGGTGTCGACGACCACTGCCCACGCCGGGGCCAGTGCCGCCCAAAGCGCAGCAAAGAGCAGCAGAGACCTGCGCATGCTGAGGTATTTCAGCCAGCCAACAAACCAGGCGGCAAGAGCCTGCCGCCAGAACCATCCATCCGAGCGGCCAGAGCGGAACTCTTCGAGCAGATCGCCGGCGAGCGCTTCATCATAGTCGCCGGGAATGCCATGCTCCAGAATCCATGTGGCCAGCGGTGGTGGCTCGGTGCGTTGCATGGGTGCTCCTATTGGAGAAGCTTAGGGTCTGGAAGTCCCTGCCATAGCTTGATCAGGACGCGGCGCGTTGCGTGAACCTGCCGCAGGCCTTCCCTGGTGACGCGGAAGTAGCGCTTGGCTTTGCCACCACGTTCGGGCGTTGGATCGCCAACCGTGGAAGCGACAAGGCCTTTGCTCTCCATTCGCTCCAGAGCTGCATACACACTGCCGACCGAAACATCCCGGCCGCGATGGCGTTCGAGTTCTCGGGAGATTGGCACCCCGTAGGCCTGGTCGCCGAGTTGGACAACAGCGAGCAGGATCATGAGTTCGAATTCGCCGAGAAAGCTGCGGTCTGTCATTAATTCAATAATAGCGAAGATATTGGCAGTGTCAAATCCATTTTTGTTCCCCTCAGGCGGAACTCCCTGTCAGGAAACGCCGCGGCACGGACCCGCAGCCTAAGCCCCGTCCCTTGGCACATTGGAGACGCGAGCTACGGCACAGCGGCCCTGCGGTGGAGACCTTTGTCGGCGATGTCGTGAACAGAACGCGGGTAACCCCAGACGGAATTCGAAGATTGAGGGTCTCTTGAGTCCTTCTTCGCAACGAGCGTATACTCCGTGCCAGTTGCACGTTCCTCCCTCGCCTCTAGCTGATGGACGGCATGCTCCAGACGAGCAACCTTAACGAAACACCAGAGCACAGATTGGAGACAATCATGCTTATTACAAAGAAAACCGGCTTAAAGAACCACCTCTCCGCAAAGCACAGCACGTATGCGCACAAGGTCATCGCCAAGCCGATAAACGCCCAGGCCGCGGTAACCGATCCTCCGAAAACAATGTCCCCTGGCCCGGGACCCGCAGCAGCCAGGGACATAGGTGCGAAATAGGCCAAACCCATTTGGCACAAGGAAGCCCCCGGCATGAAGGAGCATGCTGGGGGCTTCTGTTTGGGGCTTCATCAACGCAGTCAAACAATCGGTCGATTTGACCCTGAAAACTTGATTGGGGCTGGTATCGTCAATCGAAATGGACGAAGCCAAAACACTGATTGAGCGATTTGTCGCAACACTGAACGAACGCGGACTTGAACCACTTTCCGACGTTGAAGTCCCGCTCGAATTGCGAACGAAGGAAGTCAACGATGGCTGGGCCGAGTGGAAGATCTGCCCCGGTGGTCCGAATTCATGGGTGGCCACCCTCGAAGCCAAGTTGCCGCTGCGCTTGCCCTCCTTATATCGCGAGCTGATTACGAACTATCGATTCGCAGAGTTCGAGGTTGGGCCAGTAATGTTCCTGGCGAATACGGGCGCGCCGGTTTGGCATGAACTCACCGACGTTATCTTCCGGGATAAACACCTGTATCCAACGCTGCTCGAGAGAGGCTTGATTCAGTTTGGCAAAGTAGCAGGGGGCGGCTATGACCCAATCTGCTTTGACTTGGCACGGCCAGTGGGAGGCGACGCGCCAATGGTGCAGTTGGACCACGAAGACGTGCTCATAAGAAACCAGATTCGAGTAGTTAGCGAAATCGCGCCAACATTCAAGCGTTTTGTCGAACAGGTGACCGTTGGTCGCCATTCAATGGGTTGAAGACGCATTTGCCATTGCCACTCAGTGCGGCGCTTTGTCCCCGTTAGCATCACCGCAGGCCAGCGTATCGGCGCGTTTTGCCGCGCTATCCTTGAATAGATGCTTGTCTTGGACGATGCGGGATTTTTTGCCCGGATGATGGCGAAATGGCACCTCGTGGTGCTGCCCTTCCTGGTGAAGTTAGGCTTTTGGGGCGCGGGCATGGCGGCGCTGCTCGATTCATCCTCTATCCCTGTTCCCATGGATGCCATCATCGCGGTCTACGTCTGGAACGATAAGGGCCACTTCTGGCTCTACTGCCTGCTGGCCGCCCTCGGCTCCGCGATCGGTGGGCTGTTGCCCTACGGTCTGGGACGCGCCGGCGGCGAACTGTTTCTGCTGAAGCGCATCAACCGTGAGCGGTTCGAGCGCATGCGCGACCGGTTCGAGCGCCAGGAATTTCTGGCCATGATGATTCCTTCGATGATGCCGCCGCCCACCCCATGGAAGGCGTTCGTGTTCGCGGCCGGCGTGTTCGAGATGCGGATCCCCGCGTTTCTTCTGGCCGTGTTTTGCGGCCGGCTGGTGCGCTGGTTGCTGCTTTCCATCCTGGTGCTGAAACTGGGTCCGGGCGCCGTGGACATAGTGGCGCATCACGCGCTGCCGGTGGTGCTGGGTGTTCTGCTGCTGGCTGTGATCGGCTTTGGCGTCTGGTGGATGCGGAAAAACGGTCGTCAGAAACGCGCCGAGGCTTAACAGGAAAAAAAAAGACTATTCCTGAAAATAAGTCGTTTGTTTTGTTGAGAATAGCGGGGGTCTTCCGCGCTAAAAATTAGATAACAAAGGACTTATTTGCAGAAATTAGATAGCAAAGGAGTTAGGGGCGGGGCGCGGAGCCAGTTCTGCGACTTGCCGGCGCGTACCAATTCGTTGCCGTTTCGATCCTGCTTTGATTGTCCTCGAATTGCAGAAATAATATGCAAATCTTGGCAAAGATTTTTGCCCATGGAATGAATGACTTGCGGGAGAAATTAGGCGGGAGGGGCTTGACAGGATTCCCGACCGCCCTGAAGTGCGCATTTCCTACGCCCCTATAGGGCTAGGGGGCGAGGTTGGGTTGACCCAGGGCTACTATCCACCATCCCTCACGGAGTGCTAGCTGCGTCGAGCGGGGACCGAGACGGGCGCCAGTTTGCGGTCTTCCATCATGCGGCGAACCAGGACCGGAACGCCAAACAACAGCCCAGCAAAAATCCCCGTGGACACCAGATCGTTGCGGTAGAACGGCAGGCCCGCGACATAGCAGGCGACGAGACCGGCCTGCGTGTGCGGGTACATGGCCGAACTGAGCCAAACCACGTAGTTCGAAAGCACGAAGAACGAAGTCGGCCCCAGCAGCACGCCGGCGCCCACGCGCAACCCGGTGGTCTTGCTCTTCAGCAGGATGTGGCCGAGCGCCATGGCCATCAGGTACCAGGCCCAGGTGGTGGAGTAGCTCCAGTTAAAGCTGTAGTGGTAGGCGAAAACGGTGAGGTAATAGTCCGTGGCCGCGAGGGCCGCGAGGGGCACGAACATTTCGCGCCATGACCGCCGAGCGCCGAAGTAGAGCAGCGCGCCGCCGAGTGCGGTGAAGTTCACCCAGTCGGGATGGGGGACCACGCGGGTGAGCACCGCAAGCAGAATCAGCAGATAAGCAGCCATGAAGACCTCGATCGGCGAAGATTTTCAGATAGGAAGGCCGAGGCATGAGAAGCCGGGGCCGGGAAATTGATGCCGTCCTCTTATTCTGGGGCGCGCAGCCCCGCGGGTCAACCCGAATGCGTTGACGCGGTGAATATTTCTTTTGGTGAGGGGGAAAAGGGGGACTGAGGGTGCCCCATCCTTTCCACGGTTTCATCGTGGAAAGGGTGGGAGATCACAAACTCGACCGGTTCCGGCGACGTAGGATTTCATTGTTATGACGCAAGGCCTTGTCCGTTATCAGCACGGCGGCTGTTTTCACTTTCTCACTTTCAGTTGTTATCGTCGTCAGCCGCTGTTAGGGGATCATCCGGCCGCGTACCGCGTCTTCGAGCAGGAGTTTGAGGTTGTGCGACGGCGCTACGGCTTTGTGATCGGTGGCTATGTTCTGATGCCTGAACATGTCCATTTGCTGGTTGGCGAGCCGCCTCGCTCTACGCTGGCGACCGCAATTCAGGTACTCAAGCAACAGACAGCGCGCAAGCTAAAAGTCTCCGGAGATTCCCAGTTCTGGCAGCGGCGCTACTACGATTTCAACGTACACAATGAAGAGAAGCGGGTTGAGAAGCTCAGGTACATGCACCGCAACCCGGTGAAGCGCGGGCTGGTCGAAGAACCTGAAGACTGGCCGTGGTCGAGCTTTCGGCATTTCGCCACCGGCCAGCCAGGAACGGTTGAAATTGAATCCCACTGGACCGCGGCGCTGCGAGGTAATCAACTTCCAGAGCATCTTCGCTATGTGCAAAGGAGGGTTGAAGTTTGCGGTCTCCCACCCTTTCCACGATGAAACCGTGGAAAGGATGGGGCACCCACAGCGTTAAGGTGTTCGTGAAAAAAGACGGTTGAAGTTTGTGGTCTCCCACCCTTTCCACGATGAAACCGTGGAAAGGATGGGGCACCCGCAGCGTTAAGGTGCGGGAAAAAAGACGGTTGAAGTTTGTGGTCTCCCACCCATTCCACGATGAAACCGTGGAAAGGATGGGGCACCCACAGCGTTAAGGTGTTCGTGAAAAAAGACGATTGAAGCTTTTTGTCTCCCACCCTTTCCACGATGAAACCGTGGAAAGGATGGGGCACCCGCCGCGTTAAGGTGCGTGAAAAAAGACGGTTGAAGTTTGCGGTCTCCCACCCTTTCCACGATGAAACCGTGGAAAGGATGGGGCACCCGCAGCGTTAAGGTGCGTGAAAAAGGACGGTTGAAGTTTGTGGTCTCCCACCCTTTCCACGATGAAACCGTGGAAAGGATGGGGCACCCACAGCGTTAAGGTGCGTGAAAAAAGACGGTTGAAGTTTGTGGTCTCCCACCCTTTCCACGATGAAACCGTGGAAAGGATGGGCACCCACAGCGTTAAGGTGTTCGTGAAAAAAGACGGTTGAAGTTTGTGGTCTCCCACCCTTTCCACGATGAAACCGTGGAAAGGATGGGGCACCCGCAGCGTTAAGGTGTTCGTGAAAAAAGACGGGTGAAGTTTGCGGTCTCCCATCCAGACTCTCGTGACTCGATCGAGGGTGATTCACTGTCAAAAGCGCCTAATGCTGCTCCCGCCCATTCATCGATTGCCCCGCGTCCTGATTCCCATTCACGATATAAACCCACCCCGCCAGCGCATCGCGTCCCGCCTGCCTTTGCGATCCAAGAAACGAATACCCAAATCGCAGATCGTTGAACTCGACCGTGGTCCAGGTCTGCGGCGCAATCAATTGCGGCGGAGCCATGCCCGGCGCCGGCACCTGGCCCACGTCGCGCACCACCGCCCAACTGCCCCAGTCGAGATACACCTTGCCCAATTCGGTCTGCTTCGCCGCTTCCGTTGCGGCATCGGACGGCGGCTTGTATTGCACGTCCTGCTGCGGGTCGCTAACTACTTCGCCGGTGATGGTGTTCACTTCGGCGGTCTGATAGTAGTCGTGCGTCTCAAGAACCGCGTGCCAGTGAAAAGGATCGATGGGGTAAGGTTCAAACGCCATGCGCGTCACCGGCGCCTCGGCCACTTGGGTGTTCGCGGCCAGGCCGGCGGCGTGTTTGTGCTCGGCATAGCGCAGCCCCCAGACCAGCACCATGCCGGTGAGCGCGAAGATGGCCCAGCCCTGGCCGCGAAATCCTTTGCGGCGCGCGCCGATCTCGCGGTCGGTGATTCCCATCAGCCAGGGGAACAGGAATGCCGCAAAGAGCAGCGCCCACAGCACCGGCTCAGCGATAAAGACAAAGCTGCCCGCATACCAGCGAGAATTAAACGGAAAGAAAGGCCGCACACCGTAGTTGTTCGTCCAGTCGAGCAGCAGGTGGCTCAGCGCCGCAATCAACGCCGTCGCGTAGAGCCAGAGCCAGTTGATGGGCTGCTGCTGCAGGCGCAAAGGAATGGGCGCGCCTGGATCGCTCTTCAGCGCGGCGAGCTTACGTTTTCGTCGTGGCTCGCGCCAGGCGTGCAGCAGCGCGACCAGACCGACGATCACCGCGGCGACAACCGGCACGGCGATGAAGGTATGCGTGATGCCGCGATGGTGCTTGAACGATTCGACCGGCCCGCGCAGCGCCCACAGCACGTCCATATCGGCGGCTTCGGCGGCCAGCGTCGCGGCCAGCGTGGCGTAAGCGGTCTTGCGATTCAGCCCGGCGCGCCCGATGCAGGCCCCGGTGAGGAAGTGCGTGACGGGTTCCATCTGGTCACAATCCTATCGCCCCAACCCGGTGACCGGTGCACATAGCGCCTCATATAATCCAGCCCATGGCCGAGAAGAAAAACCTGAAGCCCGAGGCGCGTGCAGAGCAACTGCGCGCCGAACTGCGCCGGCATGAGCACTTGTATTACGTGATGGACGCGCCAACCATCTCCGACGCAGAATATGACGCGCTGATGAACGAATTGAAGCGCATCGAGGCGGAGCATCCTGAGCTGGTCACGCCCGACTCGCCCACGCAGCGCGTCGGCGGCAAGGCTGCCGAGGGATTCAGGAAGGTTGCCCACTCGCGGCCCATGCTGAGTTTGGACAACGCGTACTCAGAAGAGGAGCTGACCGCCTGGGACACGCGTGTGCATGATCTGGCGGGCAAGCTTCCCGTCGACTACACCACCGAGTTGAAGCTCGATGGATTGAGCATCGCGGTGCACTATGAAGCTGCCCCCGGCGGCGCGGCACATCTGGCGCGGGCTCTCACACGCGGCGACGGCCAGATCGGCGAAGATGTCACGTCAAACATTCGGACAGTCCGCAGCGTGCCGCTCGGCGTGTCGGCTGCACAGTTAAAGGCCGCCGGACTGCCCCAGGCCTTTGAAGTGCGCGGCGAAGTGGTGATGCCGCATGCTGCCTTCGTCAAGATGAATGAAGAACGCGAGGCCGAAGGGCTGGCGCCGGCCGTCAACCCGCGCAATGCTGCTGCTGGCACGCTGCGCACTTTGGACTCAACAATTGTCGCGCGGCGGCGGCTCGATCTCTACGCGTATTTCCTGCTCGTCAATGGCGAATACTGGCCGCATGGGCAGACGGCCACGCTCGATGCGCTGGCGGCCGCGGGCTTCCGCGTCAATCAGCATCGGCACATGGCTTCAAACGTCGACCAGATGATGCAGTTCATCAACAAGGTGGAGAGCACGCGGGCCACGCTGGGCTATGAGATCGATGGCGTGGTGATCAAGGTTGACTCGCACGCGACGCAGATGCGGCTCGGCTACACCGGCCGCGCGCCACGCTGGGCCATTGCCTACAAGTTTTCCGCCAAGCAGGCGCTGACCCAGCTCGAAGGCATCCTGATTACCACCGGCCGCACCGGAAAGCTCACCCCGACCGCCATGCTGCGGCCGGTGTTTGTGGGCGGGGTGACCATCAGCCGCGCGACGCTGCATAACGCCGACTGGATTGAACGGATGGGCCTCAAGATCGGCGACTGGGTGATGGTCGAGCGCGGCGGGGATGTCATTCCCAAGGTCGCTGAGATTGTCGAAGACGCCGAGCATCCGCGAGGAACGGAGAAGTTTGTGTATCCCACGCATTGCCCTGTGTGCGGGCAGGCCGCGGTGCGCGAAGAGGGCGAGGCCGACTACCGCTGCGTCAACGTCGATTGCCCTGCCCTGTTGCATGGCGCGCTGGAGCACTGGGGCAGCCGCGGCGTGATGAATATCGAGGGGCTGGGCGAGGTGTCTGCCGCGCAATTGCTCGAGAAGGGCCTGGTGCGCAGCGTGGCCGATCTCTACAAATTGAAACTCGAAGACCTGATGACCCTTGACCGATGGGGCGAGAAGTCGTCGTCGACGTTGCTGGCCGAGATCGAGCGATCGAAGCATGCGGGGTTAGCGCGTGTCTTGATGGGCATGGGCATTCGCTTCGTCGGCGAGCGCACCGCGGAGGCGCTTGCGCAGGACTTCGGATCGATGGACGCGATCATGAACGCGAGTGCCGACGAGCTGGAACGCGTGGAAGAAGTGGGGCCCCGCATCTCGCACGCGATCCTCGATTTCTTTGCCCGCGAGAAAAATCGCGAGTTGATTGAGCACCTTAAGGAAGCGGGCGTCGACATGACTGCAGAAAAGAAGCAGCGTTCGACACAATTGGCCGGGCTGACATTCGTGCTGACAGGAACCCTGCCCACGCTCACGCGCGAAGAAGCCAAGGAACGCATCGAGGCCGCAGGCGGCAAGGTCTCCGGATCCGTAAGCAAAAAAACCAACTACGTGGTGGCCGGCGAAGAAGCGGGATCGAAGCTGGACAAAGCCGTCGCGCTGAAGGTTCCCGTTATCGACGAGAATCAGTTGCTGGAGCTGTTGCAGCAAACGCCCGCACAGCGATAAGGCGCGCAAGCCCCATGTCCAGTGGTCGCGCCGGCCTCCCGGCCGGCTGTTCTGAGGACCTCCAGGTCCTCAGCCCGCACCGGCGGCCCCATCCATCCACAGCCTCATCGTGGATGGGTGGGATTCCAGGAACCCAAACTCCGGAAACTCAGGAACCCGACCGCCGCAGCGCCATGTCGGGACTGCGCGTGCCGTCCCGCAACTCCCGCGCACGCTCCCGCTGCCAGGCCTCAGAGCGCCAGGTCTTCGATGCAATGCGCGGAGGCTCCTGAGGAAGCGCTGGAGGATCTGGTTGAGTACATTGCGGCTTCGCCGGCGTGGGCACTAGCTCAGGCTGCGCGCGTACCGGAATCCGCTTGGGCGCGAGAGACGGGGATGCGACGATCACGCGCGCCGACGACTCTCCCTCATCAACAAGCGCTCCGGCTGGTGATTCCTCAGACATGAGTCTCGCTCGGCAACTCCCCTGCCTCTGCCGCTTCAGGCGCAATGCGCTCCGGAAGTGTGCGGGCAAGAAACTCATCGACAAGCTTATGCAGGCAGATCTGTCCGCAGAGATGCTTGGTGCCGGCTTTGAGGCGGTTGCGCGAGTTAAATCCGCTGATGCGCAGTTCGCCGGCCTGGTCGTACGCCACGAACCAGTGATTCGTCTGTCGCTTTTCGTTGCCGCAGATGTCGCACGATATGGCCTGCCGGATCAATGCAAATCTCCTGCTCCTATTTCATCGCGTTCCGCGGCGAAACGTTGAGAGAAGCAGGAAAAGGATCGAGGAAAAGATCAAATGGGGAATGAGGGAGGGCGAATCGTTCTGAAATGAAACTCGGGACACCGCCCGGTGCGAACTCTCGCTCTTCCGCTCTACTGCCGCGGCGCGAAGTACCCCTTTTTCGCGCGCACCTGGTAGCGGCGATCGTTGCTATAGAGATAGATGGTTCTGAATGAGCCGTCGTACTTGAAGTCGGCCGGTCGATAGGTGAGCGCGTACTGGCTGCGCAGCTCTTCCTCAATCGACTTGAAGCTGTTCGACATCTCTTCAACCGATGGCGGGAAGAAAACCTCGCCGCCCGTGGCTTCGGCCATATCTGTCAGCACCTTGTCGCCTTTGCCGCGGCTCGGCGTCCAGTTGGTGCTGATCGCGTAGATGATGGTCTCGGCCCGCTGGCATTCTTTGATTGCTTCTTCGGGATGCACGCGGCTCTGGTTGTCGTCGCCGTCCGAGAGCAGCACGATGGCCTTGCGCACCGGCTCCTGGCCGCGCGATATGTCGATCAACTTATCGCGGCAGGCCGTATAGACCGCATCGAACAGAGCCGTGCCGCCACCGGGACGGAGTCGATTGACGCCAGTCTCGAGCGCGTCGATGTTGTTAGTCCAGTCCTGCGTCACCTGCGGCGTCACATCGAAGCCCATCACGAACGCGCGGTCGGTTCTCGCTTTGAGAATCTGCAGCAGGAACTCGATAGCCGACTGCTGCTCAAACTGGAAACGAGTGCGGATGGAGTTGCTGGCGTCAATGACGATGCCGACCCGCAGGGGCAAATTGATCTGCTGGTGAAACGAGGTCACTTTCTCCGGAGCCTTCTGGTCATCCAAAAGCGCAAAATCGCCTTGCGTCAGGTTGGGGATGTAGTGGCCGTGTCGGTCAGTCACAGTGAAGATAAGGCTCACTTCGTTAACGCCGAACCTCAAGATCGTGGGTGCAGTCTGATCCCCGCCCTGGTCTGGTGCGGTCTGCTGCGGTGCCCCCTGCTGCTGCGGTGAGGATTGCTGCGGCGATGCAGGTGCCTGCTGCTGCGGCGTTGCCGGCGCTGGCTGTTGGGTCGCGGGGGTGACAGTGGGCTGCTGGGCGTGCAATGCGGCCAAGCCGAACGCCGCGGCACACAAAAATCCGGAAAATTTAAGGATCATGACCTCTCTATTTTAGCAATCGGTGGGCCTTTTTTCGCCCAACCCTTACTTTGGTTTGCCCGCGGGAATCTTCCCGGTGAACCCGGCCTCGCCTTCAAGAGACGCGAGAAAGCTTTCAAGGTCATCGGGAAGCTTCGATTCCAGTTCCAGAACCTTACCCGTCCTGGGATGCGGAAACTCGAGACGCGCCGCGTGCAGGAAATTGCGCCCCAGGCGCAGCCGCTCCGGATGCGCATTGCGCCGCGCCGACTTCGATTGAGCAGCCTGCGCCGCGACCTGGTCGGTGAGCTGCCCCGCGCCGCCGTAAAGCGTATCGCCGACCACAGGATGCCCAGTGGACGCCATATGCACGCGAATCTGGTGGGTGCGCCCGGTTTCAATGCGCACCTTGACGAGCGTGAACTTGCCGAAGCGGCTACTGATGCGGCGAACTACCTCGTAGTGCGAGACTGCGCTGCGGCCATCGTGCAGCGGGTTGGTCGTCATGCGCGTACGGCGCACAGGATCACGGCCCACTTCGGCCTGGATCGTTCCCTTGGCGCGCTCCACATTGCCCTGGACAAGCGCGAGGTAGGTCTTCTTGATCCGGCGGTCTGAGAACATCTCGCCCAGCGCGGCGTGGGCGCGATCGTTTTTGGCGACGATGATCAGGCCGCTGGTGTCCTTGTCGAGCCGATGCACGATGCCTGGGCGCAGCTCGCCGCCAGTGGAGGAAAGCTTTTTGAAGCGGAACAGTAATGCATTCACAAGCGTGCCGCGGCTGCGCGCGTCGTCGTTCTGGCCTGAGCCGGCGTGCACCATCATGCCGGCGGGCTTGTTGATCACGGCAAGGTCGTTGTCTTCGTACACAACATCAAGCGGGATGTCTTCAGCAATGGCCTTGAGCGGGGCGGGGCGGGGTTCGCCGGTGATGGCGATGCGCTCGCCGCCGCGCAGTTTGAGCGATGGTTTCTCGCGCTCGCCATTCACCAGCACGTCGCCCTGCTCCATCAGCATCTGCACGCGCGAGCGGCTGACGCCTTCGAGTTGCGAGGCGATGAAGTGATCGAGCCGCTGGCCCGCGGCTTCTGTTGGAACGTCGAGTAACTCAGGCATTGAGCGTCCGCTGGACTCAGACATGTTTGGCCTTGGTGGGGACTTTTGACCTGATTCGGCAAGCGAAGTCGAATTGGCCGTCGCTGATATGTTCATTTTTGATCGGGCTTTCGTCTCCCCGGAATCGACTCTAGGGCCTTGAGGAGTGCCCAGACTGATCCGAATCCTATGAAGACTGCGGGTAAAACTCCCCACCAACCCAATGCTCCGAAAAACAATTTTCCAAGCCAAAAACTAATGAATGCCGCTAGGACGAAAAAGGCCAGTTCGAAAATGTTCATTGGTGGATTCGGCCCAAGTCACTTCACAATGATAGTTGACGGAGATCTGCTTCCCTCGCTCAATTAACCACGGGATCTGCGGGGCGAGGGCCTTTGCGTTCCATCATCACGAACGCCCCAAGAACAACCAGAAAGACCGAAGCCAGTTGCGGCCCATCGATCGCGCCCGAAAAAAACTCGCCGCGCCCCAGCGGATCGCGCCAGAACTCCGTCACGAAGATGGCCACGCCGGAACCGATCAGAAACGCGCCCGCCACATCGCCCTGCCGCCTGCGCGCCGGCAGACCGACCAGCAGAAGAATTGAGAGCGTGAGGAAAGCCAAAGCTGCGTAAGCCTGCACTGGATGCAGCGCGATGCCAAGCGGTGTGCCGCTCCAGCGCGCCGCCAGCGGATCGGTATAGATCACTGCCCAGGGCACTACGGCCTCCGTTCCATACCCTGAGCCTACCAGCAGGGTCGCCACCTGTTCGACTGCCAGGCCCAGCGCGATGGGTGCGGCCAGTGCATCGGCCGTGGTGCGGAGGTTCAGCTTGCGGCGCAGCGCGTAGATGGCCGCAACAAGAACGCCCACCACAATTCCGGCGCTCGACAGCAATGGATGATGGATGAAAGAGAGGGCGAGCATCCACTGCGGGTGGTTGCGGATCTCGCTCCAGTTGAGGACCACAAGCAGCAGCCGCTGCGCGATGAGAGCGGAGAAAAGCGCAACCACGCAGAGGTTCCAGGCGAGCGCTGGATTCAGTCCTGCAATGCGGGCCGTTCTCTGCGCAAGGAATAAGCCAAGCACCACGCCCAGCGCCCCTACGGCGCCGTACGAAGGAATGATGAACGATCCGAAGTGGAAGAGAACGGGATGCACAAGAGTCAGGATACGCGGGCGGGGCTGGGGTGCGATCGAGTCAGGGGTGCGTATGGTTTTCGCAGCGAGTCAGCGCCGCTGGCGCGGCGTTTGCGAGTCAGCAAGTCAGCGTTGCGCTTAAAAAGTAGAACCCGACCCACTGGGCCGTAGGTGATGCGCTGGTGAACCCGTCCAAAGACGGTGGAGCTCTCCGCGGTTCATTAGGCATTCCGGACTGGCGGACACGGCACACAGAACCGATTGTCGAGTCGAGCCCCTGTTCATGTTTATTGGTTCAACCAGCGTTAATCGCCTACCTGCTTTGCAGGCCGGTTTCTATTGCGGATAGTATGGGTCCTTGTGCGGAATTGCAAGTCTTGTGCGACGGGTCTGCTTTGTGCTATGTTCCGTTCCCACCGCTTCGGTCGAGCGCTTTCCGCGGGTCTGATGGCGGACATACGCGGTCGGAATGGCCTAAGGATTGTCGCTGGTTGCGGGTTTTGGAAGCACCGTCCGCTCGGCCTTTTGCTGCGTCGACTGCACCTCGGCTGCGCGCGCAATCAGCTTCTTTAACTTCCCTTCGATATCCGCGTCGCCGACATGCTGATCTTCAAGCACTCCATCCGCATCAATCGTAAAAGTAGATGGAATTGCGTTGACGCTGAAGAGCGTGGCAATGGGCCCGGTGAAGCGCCCATCGCGGGTTTGCAGCCATGTCATGCCGTTGTTGCCGACGAACTCCCGCCACTTGGCATCGTCGTTATCGAGGCTCACGCTGAGCACCACAAACGGCTGGCCCTCAAATTTCTTTGCAATTTTTTGAATGTGCGGGAGAGCCTCGCGGCAAGGTCCGCACCACGTCGCCCAGAAATCGATGAGCACCACTTTGCCGGCCAGCGAATCCATCGAGATGTGCTGGCCATCGATGGTTGTGGCCGCGAAGGCGGGAGCCATTCTGGAACGGGCAAGCTCGATGCGATCCAGATAGCGCGTAGCCCTTTCGTTGTACGCCGTATCACTTTTGTCTTGCTTTACGAAGGCTGAAAATTCATCGCGCGCCGGCTGGTCCTGGTGCATGTACGCAAGCGAGACGCCATAGAGAAAATGATTCAGCGCGAGGGCCGGATCAAGCGCCAGCGACGATTTGAACTCGTCACAACTTTCCGCGAAGCATTTTTCCTTCTTGTTGTAGACGGCGTCCTTCTGCAAAGCCATCCCAATGCGGAAATGCATTTTGGCCTTGTCGGAATCGGTCTGGGCAAGTTGCAGCCACTCGCGCCCAATCTCCTCCGCGTCTTTGAAATCGCCAATGGACATGGCCAGCGAATAGGCTTTATCCAGGCACACTGAACAGTGGCCGCCATCCTGCTTGTTGGCCTTGCGGAACGACCCGATGGCCGAGGCTTTGTCGCCATGCCGCTGCCAGTCAATCGCTTCGGCAAACGTCTTCTGCGCCTTGGGATCGGTGGGCTCGCCGGGCTTGGGCGCTTTCGGCGTGTCGGCGGCGCGCAGCAGCCCTGGAAGGCAAAGCAAAGCAATCGCTGTCCAGGCTGCACGATGCATGCGAGGTATGCGGACCATGGAAGGCCTCTCGTCGCTTCAGAGTGATTCTGATGACGAATTGTACCCGCAAACGAATTTTGAAGGAAACCCGGCGCTACGAGCCGGTCTTGCGATCCTCTTCCAGCACTTCATCCAGAAGACCACGCAGGCTGACCGCGCGCTCATGCCCCTGGCGCGTGTCAGAGATGCCCGCCTGCGACAACTCATCGGCAAGGTTCAACGCGGCCAGCACAGCCACGCGCAGCGAATCCACCGTGCGCCCCTGAGCGGCAACCGCGCGCATCTTCGAGTCAACGCGCGCGGCCAGGTCGCGAACATGGCCCGCGTTCTGCCCGGACAGGTGATACACCTGGTCGTAGATTTCAACGGTCACGTATTGGGTTGCACCGAGCTCGACTTCTTCTGCCATCTCTCTCCTCACAGTTCCAGTGCGTCCAGTTGGCCCAGCAACCGCTCTACCCGCTGCTTCACTTCGTTGCGCTCGCTGCGCAGCGTGCTCACTTCCTTGCGCAATTCATCCGCCGAGGCTTCGTTTTCGCGAAGCTGCGTGTCGGCTTTCTCCACGCGCGCCTCTGCTTCGGCCGCGCGCGTTTCGGCTTCGGTCCGAGCCTGGCGCTCGCGCTTCAGCAGTTCGACTGCTTTTAACACCCGCTCTTCGAGCGCTGAGAATTCCCGCGCGCTGAGGGCGACGGTTCCCGGCTGCTCGCGGACCACCGCATCGTGGAGATGAACCTCTTGAGCCTCTGCCATCTATTTAAACCTCCGGCTTAATAGAACTTATCGAAGCCAGTATAGCCCGGGCGGGGGCTGTTGATTTCTCTAACTGCGCAGGCGGGCTCCGGCTGCCGAGACAGCGTCGATCACGCGCGCCTGGAAGCTCTGCAGCTCCTCCTCGCGCAGGGTTCGATCGGCGGCCTGAAACGTCGTTCCCAGGAGCAGGGAGTACTCTCTGGCGCCGAGCCGGGCATCGCGAAAAACTTCGCGGACGCGCCAGTCAACGAGTTCGGGGAGCTGGAGGGCGGCAAGGGCCTCGTCGATCGTTTGCCACGCGATGCTCTGCTCCAAAACCAGCGAAAAATCGCGGCGAACCGGCTGGAAGCGGGAGATTTCGCGCGCGACCGGCTTGCGAAGGTTTTGCTTGTAGAGCCGATCGAGATAAAGCTCGCCGACCAGGACGGTCTCTTTCAGCTTGCGCGCCGCCGCCTCGCGCGGATGTAACTGGCCGAACCAGCCCACGGTCGCGCCATCAATGGCTATACGGGCCGAGCGGTAGGGATGGAGCCACTCCGGCGTCAGTCCAGCCTCGGCCGGAAAACGGTCAAAATAAATTGCCCGGGATTGGAAGCGCGACAGAACCTGCTCGACCACCCCTTTGACGTCGTGGAAATCAAGGGCACGCGCCGGGTGCAATGCGCTTTGCTCAGGCAGCGTGCCGGCTGCGCCAAAGGCAACCGCGGGGCGCTCGTCCACCTTTTCGGTTGTGCCGGAGAAGACGGTGCCGAGCTCGAAGAGACGCACGTCGCTGACGTCGCGATGCAGGTTGCCGGCAATCATCGCAAGCATGCCGGGCACAAGCGAGGGGCGCAGAACGCCTGCCTCTTCACTCAGCGGGTTTCCCAGCGGGACCACCTGCCCGGGCTGCGGCGCGGTCAGAGCTGCTTCGGCCGCGGAGCAGAAGGTGCTGCCGATGGCTTCGTTGAACCCCGCGGAGAGAAAGGTGCGGCGCACCGCGGCCTCACTCTCAGCCCAGGGAAGCACCCGCAAGCCGCCCCCATACGCAGGCAATGTGTTGGCGAAGCCGTTGTAGCCGTAGACGCGCGCGACTTCTTCAATCAGGTCAATCTCGCGCTCGAGATCGAGACGCCAACTGGGAAGCGTGACATGCCACGAGCTCTTGGATGTTTGCTCGAGGCCGCAACCAAGCGCGGTCATGATGGTTTCGACAGCAAACGCGGTGATGCCCTCGGCCGCGATGGTCTTGCCCAGCAGACGATGGACTTCGCTCAGCGCAAGTGGAACGGGCCGACGATTGGCGGTACGGGCTTCGAATGCGGCCACGCGCACATCAACCAGGTCGCCCTCGATGTGGCCGCCAGAGGCGAGAAGAATTTTGGTCACCAGCGCCGAGGCGATAGGGCCCGCGTTGAAGTCCGCGCCGCGCTCGAAGCGATGGCTGGCATCGGTGTGCAGGCCGTGGCGGCGGGCTGTTCTGCGCACCACCATGGGCTCGAACCACGCAGCTTCAACAAGTACGTTCTTTGTGGACGCGGTAATCATCGTGTCCCACCCGCCCATGACGCCGGCCAGGCCAACCGGCTTGACGTGATCGGCAACGACCAGATCTTCAGGGTCGAGAGTGCGCTCAACACCGTCGAGCGTCTTGAGCTTTTCGCCTTTGCGCGCCCGGCGCACGACAATGCCGCCTTCGAGCTTATCGAGATCGAAGACGTGGGTCGGCTGGCCCATCGCGATCCAGCCAAAGTTGGTGGCGTCGACCGCATTGGAGATTTTTTTCTGCTCAAGGAGCGCGAAGTAGGTTGAAACCTCGGCGCCCGGGAACCAGTCTTTAGAAGGCTCAATGGTTATGTCGCGCAGAACGCGGGCTGTAAAGCGACCGCAAGCGTCGGTGGCTTCGATGCGGACTGAATAGGGCGCGTTGGCGGACTTGGGTTCCGGCAATTCTGATTGAAGAGGAGCCAGAGTCAGACCGTAAATCGCCGCCGCCTCCCGCGCCACGCCGTAGTGATTCATGGCGTCGACACGATTGGTCGTGATGTCCATCTCAAACAGCGAGCCATTACCCGCGCCCAGGTCGAAGATGCCTTCGACGGCGATGCCGCGCAAGGTCAGGTCTTCGGCGAGCTTCGCGTCATCGATGTTCAGCCCGGGAAGGTAACTCCGAAGCCATTTTGTGAGGATCTTCATTTCGTTTTCTCTCTTAGCGAGTCTGCCGCGCTTTGCGCGTTAGCGAGTCAGCAAGTCAGCGCGAATTGGGATCGAGCACGCCGATGAGTCCATTGATCAGTTTTCCGACCTCGGTTGAAAGATCAAGCAGTTTATCCGCCGCTCCATCTGGAAAGAATTTCAGGCTCTTTGCGAGTTCAATCTGCGTCTCGGCTTCGTTGAGGGTCGCCCGTGCTGAACCGAGCCCTTTCCGCATTTCAGCATCGTTCAGCCTCCCATGCGCTTCTGCGATATGACTCGCCACACTTACCACCGATCGGCGAATCTGCATGCGCAGTCCAAATGTCTCCGAATTCGGAAATTCTTCGGTGAGCTCATACGCTAGCCGAGCCAAATCCATCGCTTTCTGCCATGCAATGAGATCACGATAATGCCGGGTCCTGCTCATGTCGCTGACTCGCTGACTTGCTTGCGCGAAAGCGCGCTAGCTTGCTAAACAAATTGCCCGAGGAAACGCATATCCCCAGCATAAAACTGCCCAATCTCGCTCACCCCGTACTTCATCATCGCGATCCGCTCCACACCCATCCCGAACGCAAAGCCGGAGACTTTCTTCGGATCGTAGGCAGGCTGCTTTTCCGCCGCAAACGCGAAGACCGCAGGATCAACCATGCCGCAGCCAAGCAACTCGATCCAGCCTGAGTGCTTGCATTTCCGGCAGCCCTTACCGCCGCAAAAGATGCAACTGATCTGCACATCGGCGCTGGGCTCAGTGAACGGAAAAAACGATGGAAAGAAGCGCGTCTTCACAGCGGATCCGAACAGCGCCTTCATGGCATGATCGAGCGTGCCCTTCAGGTCGGAGAAGGTAATGTTGGTGTCGACGCAGAGACCCTCGACTTGATGAAAAATCGGCGAATGCGTAGCGTCCATCGCGTCGTTCCGGTGCACCTTGCCGGGAATGACAATCCGCACCGGCGGCGGTTGCGCCTCCATGGTACGCATCTGCACGGGAGAGGTATGTGTCCGCAAAAGCAGCCGATCCCGCAGCCCGCGCCGCTCCTGGTTGGCGATCACCAGCGTGTCCTGCGTGTCGCGCGCGGGATGCCCCGGCGGAAAGTTCATCGATTCGAAGTTGTAAAAATCCGTCTCAACCTCAGGCCCTACACCGACCGAGTACCCGAGCGCCGCAAAAACGCTGGTAATCTCGTTCAACGTTTTGGTGATGGGGTGCTCGGCGCCGGTGAGCCGACGCGTGCCGGGAAGACTGATGTCGATAGCTTCCGCGGCCAGCGCCGCATCCGTCGGCCCAGCCCCGGCCGCCGACTCGAGCAGCCCCTCGACAACCGCCTTGAGCGCGTTGAAACGAACCCCCAGCGCTTTCTTCGCGTCAGCGGGAGCAGCCTTCAGCCAGCGGCTCGACACCTCATTGAGCCGCCCCTGCTTGCGCCCCAGCCACTCCAGGCGAAACGCCTCAACCTCCGCCTCGCTTGAAAGATTCGAGGCGGCATCGCGGGCCTGCTGTTCGAGAGCGGTGAAGGCTTTGTCGAGAGACGCGTCGTCAAATGCGCCCAGATTAGGGATGTCTTCGTTCATCATGCGTAACCATCAGGATATCAGCCACGCACTCTGAAATTATGGGGGGCGCCCCCGGGTCCCTCGCAACTGGGGACCGGGGAACGGTCAAGCTGGAACATCAGGCTGGGATCGCCAGGCGCATGACCTGCGTAGAAGGCTCCGGGATCGGCAGGCCATCCTCGCGGAGACCCTCGAGGTGGAACTCGATCCCTTCGCGAAGCAATCGCTCCGCCTCCTCGAATGTGGTTGCAGCCACACCGAGTCCAGGCAGGTCAGGGGCGTAGGCGCTCCAACCAGTCGACGTCTTCTCAAAAACGGCTGCGTATTCCTTCATTTCAACCCCGCCTGTTTGAGAATACTGTTCAACGTACCCTTATCCATCTCCTGTGAAGGATGGCCCGCGATCGTGACGCGACCAACCTTGACTGGGTGCTTGAATTGGCGATGGCTGCCCTTTTGCGCAACCTGAAACCAGCCGTCGTCCTCAATCAATTTCAGCAGGTCCCGAACCTTCATGAACGCAACTGTACGAGCGATTATATTCTTTCGCCAGTTACGAATGCCTTAGGATGGTTCCCATGCGACCCACTTGCCTCCTGTTGTCTCTCGCCCTGACGGCCCTTCCCGCCGCGCCCCTCGCCGCGCAGACCATGGTCGAACACAAGCTCTCCGAAAGCCCCGCCGCCCTCGAACAGCACGAGGGCTACGTCTCCACCAACGGCGTCCTCATCTACTACAAGATCATCGGCCATGGCTCGCCTCTCGTCGTCGTGCATGGCGGCCCCGGCGCCGACCACAGCTACTTTCTGCCCTACCTGCTGCCTCTCGCGCGCACCCACCGGCTGGTCTTCATCGACGAGCGCGGCTCCGGCAAATCGTCGCGCGTGCAAGACCTGAGCCTCTACACCGTCGAGAACATGGTCGAAGACCTCGAAGGCGTGCGCGTCGCTCTCGACCTGGGCAAGATCTCCCTGCTCGGCCACAGCTACGGCGGTGTCCTGGCCCAGGCCTACGCGCTTAAATATCAAAAGAACCTCTCCCACCTGATTTTGAACAGCACCTTCCCATCGACAAAGGAGATGAACGAGGTCCTCGCCCGCGAAAAGGCGCAGATGCCCGCTGACAAATTGAAGCGCCTGAGCGAGCTCGAAGCCGCGGGCCTCTTCGGCAAGGGCGAAGCCTGGGAGCACGGCCGCTACCCCGCCGAATACGCCACGCTAGCCTGGGGCAATGGGTACTTCCCCTACATCTACGGAGCGCGCCCCGATCCCAACTACGATCCCCAGGCGCAAAACACCGGCACAAGCTGGGAGCTCTACCGCACCATGTGGGGCGAGCACGGCGAGTTCGTGATCGACGGCAATCTCAAGTCAGTCGAGTACGTCGACAAGCTGCCCTCCCTCCACGTGCCCACACTGATCGTCGTCGGCGATCACGACGAGTGCGACCCCAGCCTCAGCAAAGAAATGCACGACAAGATCACCGGCTCGCAGTTGGTGATCCTGCCGAATAGCGGCCACATGAACTTCGTCGACCAGCCCGATCAGTGGTACCAGGCAGTCGAAGGGTTTTTAGGCGGGAAATAACACATAGCTTTCGCAGAACGCAAAACGGCCCGAAATCCGTCAAGATTCCGGGCCGTTAACTTTGGCGCTTGAAAAGCCTCTTAAGCGGCCTTCGTCGCAGCCTTCTTCTCTTCAGCCAGCGCCGCCTTCGCCTTGTTGGCAAGATCGGTAAACCCAGCCGCGTCCTTCACGGCGATATCCGCCAGGATCTTGCGGTCGAGCTCAATGCCCGCCTTCTTCAGGCCGTTGATGAGCTGCGAGTAGCTGGTGCCGTTCAACTTGGCTGCGGCCGAGATGCGCACAATCCACAACGACCGGAACTGGCGCTTCTTCTGTTTGCGGCCGGTATAGGCAAACTTCAGGCCGCGTTCAACGGCTTCCTGCGCTGCCTGGTAGAGCTTCGATTTCGTGAGGAAGTAGCCGCTTGCCCGGTCGAGAATCTTCTTCCGGCGGTCACTCCGCTTGGTACTGCGTTTTACGCGTGGCATTGTTTCTTCTCCATTTGGTGGTGCGGTTCAGCGGCTGGAGGCAGGAGGCCCAATGGGCTTAAACCTCTTCACTCGCTATGCAATCCTGAATCTCTCACCGGTACTTCTTTTCTCCGGCGGGGGCCAGCTGGCCCGTCTTCGACCCTCCTCCAAAACGAGGACGGTCCGAAGGACTCAGGCGTAGGGGATCATGCGCGCTACCTTCAAATAGTCGCCGTCCGAAACGAGCACCTTCTTGCCGAGCTTGCGTTTCAGTTTGGGCGATTTCGAGGATAGAATGTGGCGCGTCTTAGTCTGGTGCCGCGTGATCTTGCCGGTGCCAGTCTTATGGAAGCGCTTTTTCGCGCCCGTATGGGTCTTCAACTTGGGCATTTTTCTTCTCGTTTTTTCTTCTCGTCCCGGACAGGGTTTCACTCCCACCGAAACGGCCGGAAGACAGGGGTCTCCCTGCACCAATGGCGCTCCAACCAGTATACCGCAAGGCCGGTTTTACTGCATTTGGGTTAGGGTACGGGCTTCAGCTCGAAGGGTACGGGCTTCGGAGGGTATGGGCTTCAGCCCGTACAGAAGGCCCCGCAAAATCCTCCGGGCTTTAGCCCCCGAGGGACGGCGGCCCAAATCGAACCGCCGTTTCAAACGGGTCGCAATTAGCCCGAGCCAAACATTTTTCCCTCACCACTACAGGCCACTCACCTTACTGTTGAACCCATGGCAATCCTCTCCGTTGATCTCGCCTATCGCAGTTGGACCGATCTCGGCGTCGTGATCCTCGATCGCGACCGCAACTGGAAGCCGCCCCTTGGCTCCGCGCAGGGTTTGCGTGGCCCCACAATCGACTGCGAGATCATCCCCTCGCTCACCTCGGGCGAAGAATCAAAGCCGGTTGACCCCAACATCCTCGCCGGCCGCCTGAACCATCTCTGCACGCAGCGCGACATTCGCGTCCTCCTGCTCGACGGCCCGCAAGCCTGGAAGTCGCGCAACAACGGCCTCGAGCACGCCCGCGTCAGCGAGCGCCAGCTCAACTGCGCCGCCAAAACCGGCCTGCCCGGCATGGTCAAGCCCGCCACCTACCGCGCCTTCGCCGAGTTCTGCGTCGATGTCTATGACGCGCTCTGCCGCCGCGGCTGGCGTCGTCTCGAAACCAGCGACCAGCCCCGCGCGCGATACGAACGGGAGCTTGAACGCGCGCCGGAGCGGGTGCTCGTCGAGAGCTATCCGCACGCGGCGTGGAGGTCGCTGGGCCTCAAGCCGCTGCCCTCAAAGCGTTTGCCGCGTCAGCGACCTGGCCGAAGCCTTTGCCGCGCTCAACGCCGTGATCGTCCCCTCACCGCCAACCGCCCGCCCAATCACGATCAGTTGCAGGCCATCGTCGGCGGCTTACCCGGCCTCGCCCTCGACGCGCACAACGCAGCCGGCGCCCAAATCGTCGGCAAACCGCCCGTGCCGCGAAGACGGCCACTGGCGCGAAGGCTTCATCGTGCTCCCCCTGCCGCCCGGAGTCGCCCCCGGCACAGTCCACATCCCCGGCATGAAGTGGCTGAACTAAACGCACAAAAAGGCCGTCCCCAGAATGGGACGGCCTCCTGATTGCAAACAGCTTAGCCGGGCTTATTGCGGCGGCGGAGCCGAGGTTCCAGCCGAGGGCGGCGGCGCGGCCGGCTTGGGCTTGGGCGCTTCCTGCTTCTTCGAGGGCGCGATGATCGCATGCAGGATGGTGCCTTCCATGCGCGGCATGAACTCCACAATTCCCGCCTCGCCAATGTCCTGGATCAGCCGATTGATGATGTTGTAGCCAAGTTCGCGGTGCGCCATCTGCCGTCCGCGGAAGCGGAGGCTCGCCTTCACCTTGTCGCCGTCGTTCAAGAAACGCACGGCCTGATTTTTCTTGGTCTGGTAGTCGTGCTCGTCCACGGTCACTGAGAACTTGACCTCCTTGACGACGATCACCTTTTGCTTTTTGCGGGCAGCGCGTTCGCTCTTTTCTTTCTCGTAGAGGTAACGGCCGTAGTCCTGGATGCGGCAAACGGGCGGCACCGCATTGGGGGAAACTTCGACCAGATCGAGGCCGCGTTCCTTGGCGATTCTCAGTGCTTCAAACGGGGGCAGAATGCCCATCTGTTCGCCGTTTTCGTCGATGACACGGATCTCGCGCGCGCGGATTCGATCGTTGATGCGGATAAAAGACTTTGCCGAACGTTTATCGAGTGCGATGGTGCTCCTCCAGGAGTCGCTGTTGCCTGCACTTCCAGTATTCACAGGAAGGCGCCGCAGGCTCACAAGCGCACCCTGAGTATAGCATCGGCGCGGTTTTGCCCGACAAGCCGGTTTGGACCGTCTCGACCGAAGCTTTCGACGTCAAACCCAGGCAACCTTCAAGTTTGAAACGCGCTTATACTTGAGCAAGCAGCGCATTTTTCCTTGCTTTTTCCCGCTCCCATGTCCTCAACCGCGCCCTCAAGCCTTCGCGCCGAAAGTCTGCCCATTGAGGCCTCGAGCCCGCGTCAACTGATCGGTTTTGTTTACTTCACCTTTGTTTGTTACCTGTCGATCGGCTTGCCGCTGGCGGTTCTGCCTCCGTATGTGAACTTGAAGATGGGCTACAGCGCGGCGCTGGCGGGTCTCGTCATCAGTATCCAGTACATTGCTACGCTGGCAAGCAGGCCCTGGGCCGGCCGCATCAGCGACCATGCGGGCGCCAAGGTGGCCGTGCTTTGGGGCATGGGCGCTTGCTCCGCGAGCGGGCTGATGGTGATTGCCGCGGCTGCGTTGCATCGGACGCCATGGGCCAGCATCTCGGTGTTGTTTCTCAGCCGTCTCGTTCTTGGCGTGGGCGAAAGCCTGGGCTCGACGGGATCGACGCTCTGGGGCATCACCGCCGCCGGACCCATGCACACCGCGCGCGTGATCTCCTACAACGGCATTGCCACCTATGGCGGACTCGCCATGGGCGCGCCGCTGGGCGTGGTGCTCGATCAGCAATGGGGCTTGACCTCGATCGGGCTTGCTGACCGCAGTGCTCGGCGCGGCGAGCCTGGCCTTCGCGTTCCGCAAGAGCCCGGTCCATGTCACGCCCGGCGAGCATCTGCCCTTCGCGCATGTGCTGGGGCGCGTAGCTGCGCATGGCATGGGGCTGGCGCTGGGCGGCATCGGCTACAGCGTGCTGGCCACGTTTGTCACGCTCTACTACGCGGCGCGTCATTGGAATTCAAGCGGCGCCGCTCTGTGCCTCACCGCATTCGGCTTCGCGTTTATCGTGGCGCGGTTGCTCTTCATCCACACCATCGATCGCTTCGGCGGATTTCCGGTAGCCATCGTCTGTTTGTCAGTCGAGTCCGTAGGCGTTCTGTTGCTCTGGGCTTCCGTTTCCCCGTGGATGGCAAGCGCCGGCGCGGCCCTGGCGGGCTTCGGCTATTCGCTCGTCTTCCCTGCCCTGGGCGTGGAAGCGGTCAAGCGCGTGCCCGAAAACAGCCGCGGCACCGCGCTGGGCGTCTACACAGCCTTTGCCGATGTGTCGTTCTTCCTCACCGGCCCCATTGCCGGAGGAGTGATCGGCCTCTGGGGCTACCGAAGCGTGTTTCTCTACGCCCTCGGCGCCGTCTACTGCGCCCTGGGCCTGGTGATGGTGCTGGGCAGGATGAATGCTGCTGCGAGCCGCTAGCGCTTCGCCTTTTGACTTCCAGTCCAGTCATCCTCGGGTCGCGGAGTTTCTCCGCCCTTCCGGTTCAGGACGCGAAGGAAGGCTTTGCGATCGGCGCGGTCACGGCGAGCCAGAAAAAATTCTTCCGTCTGCATCGCGGCAATTTTCTCGGCAGCGGCGACGACGAGGAACTGGTTGATGCTCGTTCCATCGCGGTCCGTGATGTTCTCAAGGGCTGCCTTGAGCGAGACCGGCAATCTCAGCGGGAAGGTCGACGTTCTGGTTGTCACAATTCCATCCTCCTGAGGATTTCTCCTGGGCGAAGAACCTCAATGCCGAATTTTCGCGCTCCTCGCAGATCCCTCTCATTGAAAGTGACAATCGCCGAAGCCCTTCCCCGATTTTGTCTCAGCCTGCGCTGATCGGGTAGTTGGCATTAAAGGGAAACACCAGCTCGGCTTCCGTGGGCACGGCCTTTCCATTCACCGTCGCGGGATGAAAGCGCCAGGTCTTCACCGTGTCGAGTACCACTTGGTCCAGCCGGTTCCCCAAGCCATTCACCAGCGTCTCGCTCACCACGCTGCCTAACTCATCCACGCTCACATCGACGATGATCTTGCGCTCGGAGCTGGGAAGCAGCGCGCGGTCGTGCACCGGCGGCCGCGGCGAGAAGACGGGAAATGCGGGATCGGCATCCTGTGCGTCGTTGCCGTTGCCCAAAGCGGCCTGCCCCGCTCCTTTGCCTTGCGTGGGCTTGGGCGGCGCGCCTCCGCCAGAGCGCCTCCGAGGAATTTGCGGATCGACGGGCAGAATTGTCTTGTGGGTCGCTTCGGCGTTCTTCTCGGGATTGCGCGTGTGCGCCGCAGTCTCCATCTGGGGTAGCAGCAGCGTGACCTTGTGCGATCCACCCGCAACCTGAAATTGAGAAACGTCGATGGGATGAACCGGCTGCACCAGGCGCACAGCATAATGAGCTCCGACGGTGACGGCGCAGGCGATCAACGCCAGATGAATAGAAGCGGAGAAGGCGATCGCGCGGACACGCGGCCAGTTGATTGCGGTCGGAGATTGCATGTTGACCTCTCCCTGCCGGAGACGAGCCGGTGATCGATTGTCGCATGGATTCAGGCTAATCGGCTCGAAGAGCCTCAACCGGGTTGATCGCAGCGGTGCGGCGGGCAGGCACAAAGCTTGCCAGCGCCGCTGCAGCAATCAGTGCAACGGGCACGGTCACGAAGGTGATCGGATCGAATGGGCTGATGCCAAACAGGAGGGTGCGCATCAGGCGCATGAGGCCGACGGCCGCGCCCAGACCGACCGCTGTGCCAACGCCCGTGAGGATGAGCGCGGAGCGAACGAACATCCACACCAGTTCGGCCTTCTTCGCGCCAAGGGCCATGCGAATACCAATTTCGCGTGTCCGCTGCGAGACGGCGTACGAGATGACTCCATAAATGCCGAGGATGCCAAGGGCGAAGGCCATGGTTCCGGCGATGGCCAGCATGACGAGCGTGAACGAGGTGCGCGCCATCGACTCGCTGCTGATGTCCTGCATGGTGCTGATGTCGGCAACCGGCAGATTCGCGTTTTCTGACCAAACGGCTTGCTGCATTTCCTGAATGAAGGCCTGCGAGCCGGCGCGGGGGGTGCGAACGGCGAAGTACATGGTGCGCCATGCCCCCAGTTTCTCGGGGTGCGAAGGGTCTCCCATCAAGGTGGGCCAGTAGACGGTTGCGGGCGAGACTTGATTGACGCCGTTTTCGCGCACATCTTCGACAACGCCCACCACCTCATGCCAGGGCTGACTTTCAAATTCCTGGAACTGCTTGCCGATTGCGACCGCCGGCGATCCAAACAGCTCGCGCGCCAGGCCTTCGGAGAGAATTCCAACTGGCCTGACCGCGTAGACCTCTGACCAGGTAAAGTCGCGCCCTGCGATGAAGCGTGTGCCCGCGGTATGGAAGTAGCCAGGCGAAGTGTAGTTGTAGAGCCGCATCGGCGGACTGACGCCCTCGTAGTTCTTTCCCCGAATCAGGATCTGATCCCAGTTGGGTTCCGTGCCGCTCATGGGAACCGAGGCAGCGAATCCGGCGGAAGAAACGCCGGGAAGCGCGGCAAGTTTCTCAAGGATGTTGTTCTGGATGTGCACGACGGTTGTTGAATCATGCACCAGGGTTTCAGGGATGGAAATGCGCATCACCTGGAGCGACTTGGGATCGGTGAACCCCGGCTCCACATCACGCATAGCCATAAAGGTCCTGATCATCAGGACTGCTCCGATGAGCAACACCAGCGCCATCGCGACCTGCGACACGACCAAAATGTTGCGTCCACGCTGGCGATCGCGGCTTGCGCTAGCGGTTCGTGCGGATCCAAGCAGAGTTGGGCGGCGCCGCGTAGGGGCATAGCGCAGCAAGGGGATGATGCCAAAGAACAATCCTGAGAAAACAGAAAGGAACAGCGTGAAGGCAATCGATCGGCCGTCAAGCGAGATCTCGCTCAGGCGCGGCAGCTCTGCCGGCCCGACAGCGGTCAAGAGGCGCAGCCCGGCAGAGGCCACAGCAACGCCGAAGGCTCCGCCCAGCAGTCCAAGGGTGAGGCTTTCGATCAGCAGCTCGCGGGCAATGCGACCGAGGCCCGCGCCAAGCGCCGAGCGGATGGCGAGTTCCTGCCGCCGCACATCGGCGCGGACAAGCAAAAGGTTGGCCACGTTGGTGCACGCAATCAGCATCACGATGCCGATGGTTCCCATGACCACCCAGAGAATTGTGTCGATGCCGCCGACAACGGTGTCTTTCAGCGGTTGCAGCGCGGGGGTAATTCTCCAATGCTGGTACCAGTGCGGATCGCCGCCTTCGGGATTATGCCACGAGTCCATCCAAACATTGATCAGACGGGCTGAATCTGCATCGGCCTTCGCGATCGAGACATCGGGACGAAGCCGTGCGATGCCTCGATACGCAAAGCCAGCCAGCGGCTGGTTGGTTGGATTGAAAGCGAGCGGCAGCAACAGATCGAAATCGTAGTCGACGATCTTGAATCCGGGCGGCATCACTCCGGCAATCACACGTGGTTCTGAGTTGACCTGGATGGTGCGGCCGACGACCGCGGGATCGCCGCCGAAACGACGCTGCCAGTAGCCGTAGCTCAGCATCACGCGGCCGTGGCCGTGGGGATCTTGATCGACGGCGCCCAGCCATTGCCCCCGGAGTGCGGGAACGTTGAGCGTCTCGAGCATGCCGGCGGAAAGCAGGGCGGTGTTGACCTGCTCTGGCTGGGCGAGGCCGGTAATGCTTGCGGTTCCCGGCATCCACACGCCCACTGATTGAAAGCTGCGGTTGTGCGCGGCGAACGTCAGGTACATTGAGGCCGACAGGCGAAGCTCGTTGCGAAACTCGGCAAGGCCCGGCGCACCGGGCGCGTTCAGATGCAGGGATACGAGTTCCTCGGGATTCGGGTAGGGCAGGGGCCGGAGAAGAATGCTGTTCAGCACGCTGAAGACGGCGGTGTTGGCTCCGATGCCGATGGCCAGCGTAAGAAGCACGGTGATGGTGAAGCCAGGCGCATGCAGCAGGCGGCGGCAGACGTGCTTCAGATCCCATAGAAGTGATTCAAGCCGCGGCCAATGCCACGCTTCACGGCTCCGCTCGCGCAGCAAGGTCACATTGCCAAAGGCGCGCCGTGCGGCCCTTTCGGCTTGCTCTCTTG
This sequence comes from uncultured Acidobacteriaceae bacterium, assembly GCA_963791505.1. GTDB lineage: Bacteria > Acidobacteriota > Terriglobia > Terriglobales > Acidobacteriaceae > Telmatobacter. The sequence continues at coordinate 124,373 of CAWBSV010000022.1, read as the reverse complement.
GCATGCCCTGCTCGATCAGCTCCTCGATCCGTTCGTCGAGGTGTTCCTGAATGGAGACGGAGATATCGTCATAGCGACGCTTGCGCGAGAAGAGTCGATTGAGTGCGGTCAAGATCGGCCTCCTAGGCTCGGGCTGCGTCGAGCACGCGCGTGAAGCCGGTGAACATCCGCTCGAAGCTCACCACTTCGGTTTCGAGATGACGAATCCCAGCCTCGGTAAGCCGGTAGATGCGCGTCGGTCGCCCCTTGGACGAAATACCTGTCTCGGACTCGAGCAGGCCTTCGCGCAGCATTCTCTGCAGCGCGGGATACAGCGAGCCTTCCTCCACCTGCAGCAGGTCGTCGGAAACTTGCTTGATGTGCTTCACGAGCGCGTAGCCGTGCATGGGTTTGAGACGGAGCGACTGAAGGATCATGATCTCGAGGGCGCCGGGGAAGAGGTCGCGGTGCTGCGGGTTCTTGGCCATGGCAGGATCATAGAGAATAAATACCTATTTTGTAAATAGGTATCCGCCGTCATGAGAGAGCCGCCCCCGAAGCAACCTGGAGCAAATCCAGACAGTTGATGAGAAAGTCCTTATGAGCCGATGGATGCGTATGTCCTCGTCCGTCCGCGCTGTCCAATCGCCTTGCCTTGCCCAAACCACCTGCAGTGTTCCCGCTTCGCCTGCGGGCCCGGGACGGTCACTGGCCCGTCAACCGATCCTCGATCGGGAAGGAACGGTGGTTGGCTATGAGCTGCTTTTCAGAAACTCCGCGGCGAATGCCTTCGCGGGCCCCGGCGACCTGGCCAGCCAGATCATGGTCGATAACACGCTGATCTATGGGCTGAGCAAACTAACCGCCGGACTGCCGGCCTTCATCAATTGCACGGCGGAGACGCTTGGCTCGGACTACATCAGGATGCTGCCTGCGCAGCAGGTGATTCTCGAGGTGCTTGAGAATGTCGAGAGGACGGAGGAGGTGGTGGCGGCCTGCCATCGGCTGCGCGGCGCAGGCTACAAGATCGCCCTCGATGATTTTGTCGACTCGCCTTCGCTCGACCCGCTGATTGCGATCGCCGACTTCATCAAGATCGATTTTCGCCTCACCCCTGCCGCGGAAAGGCGCAGCCTGATTGCGCGGCTGATCCAGTTCAAGGGCCGTTACATCGCCGAGAAGGTCGAAACCCTCGCCGAGTATGAAGAAGCGCGGCAGCAGGGGTTCGCGCTCTTTCAGGGGTATTACTTCTGCAAGCCGGCGCTTCTCAAGAAGCGTGCCGTTCCGCCCAATCGGCTTGTTCATCTCCGGCTGCTTACGCTGCTGCAGGCCAATCCGCTTGATCTGGTTAAGATCAGCGCCATCGTCAAGTCGGAGCCTTCTCTCGCCTACAGGCTGCTGCGTTATGTCAATTCGGCGGGAAACAGTGTCCGGCCCGGCATCACCTCGATCAAGGCGGCTCTGCTCGCGGTGGGCGATGATTTGTTTCGGCGCATGGCAACGCTTGCCGTGGCAGTGGAGCTGAATTCCGGGCCATCGCCCGAGATTCTGCGCATCGCCCTGGTGCGGGCCCGCTTCTGTGAAACGGCGGCTTATCTCTGCGGTTTGAATTCCACAGAGCAATATCTGCTGGGGCTGTTCAGTCTGCTCGATGCGATGCTGCAGATGACGATGCAGGAGGCTCTCGCGCCACTCGCCTTGCCTGCGCCCATTCGCGAGGCTCTGCTGGGAGCAAGGAATCGCTTGAGATGCCCTCTCTACTGGTTGGAGAGCCACGAGCGGGGCGACTTTGAGCGCTGCGACGACCTCGCTACCGCGCACGGCTTTGCCCCCGCTCTGCTCGATCAGAATTTTGCGGCGGCGACCACGTGGGCCGACGAATTGCTCGCTGAAGGCTGATCCCGCGGGCGTTCAACGAACTGCGAAGTGATCTTGCCCACAAATGCTTCATTCAAATAAGAAGCTGACCCGTCGATCACTGTTCGATTGCGGACGATTGATTGCGCTTCTGAACATGCCCCCCAATTCGATCATGATCCCGGCCGACCCAATGTTGTTGACGATGCACGAGTAATGTTGTTTCGGGTTTGGACGCCCGAATGCACCTTGCCCCGCAGACCCAATAGCATTTGAAGTGAGAGCTCGGAGGCTTCGATGCACACCTTTCTTCAGGACCTGCGATTCGCCCTACGGCGGTTGTTGAAGTCGCCGGGATTCACGATAGCTGCTGTTCTCACGCTCACCATCGGGATCGGGGCCAACACAGCCTTGTTCAGCAGCATGGATGCGGTGGTGATGCATCCCGTCGTGGTGCCGCGGCTGGACCGTGTGATGGCGGTGTCGGAGGAGCAGGATGGGGATTATCACTGGGTGACGCTGGGCAACTTTGAAGATTGGGTCCGGCAGAACCGCTCGTTCGAGCAGATGGCCCTCTTCGGGCAAGTCGACATGAGCCTGACCGGCGCAGGCGATGCCTCCCACGTAGAAGCGGCACGGACATCGGCAAACTTCTTCAGCGTCCTCGAGACACCCGCCTTCCTGGGACGAACTTTTCTTCCCAGTGATACCCAGCCGGGCAGCGACGGCGTTGCCGTTCTGAATTACGGATTCTGGCTGCGCGAGTTCTCCGCCGACCCGAATCTGCTGGGCAAGAAGATTGAACTCAACCTGCATACGTACACGGTTGTAGGCGTGCTGCCGAAGACGATGCAGTATCCGCCATCCATCGATATCTTTGTGCCCTTTGCTCCCACGCCTCAGCAAATGGAGAATCGCAGCGATCACGATTACCAGGTGATTGGCCGCCTGCGCGACGGCGTCACGCCGCTGCAGGCCCAGGCAGAGATGCGCAGCATTGCCGAGCACCTGGCCGCGGTCTATCCGGCGAGCAATGCGCGGTGGACCGTCCACGTGGAGACGTTACTCGACAACATCAACGGCCCCTACACGCCGCGCTACTACAAGCTCATCCTGGGCGCCACGCTGTTCGTGCTGCTTGTGGTTTGCGCCAACCTGGCCAATCTGCAATTCGCGCGCGGCATCGCCCGGCGTCCTGAGATCGCCATGCGCAGCGCACTCGGCGCCAGCCGTTGGCGGATCATGCGGCAGTTGCTGACCGAGAGTGTTGTGCTCGGTCTGGCCGGCGCGCTGGGCGGCCTGATCTTCGCCGAAGCCTATCTACGCATCATCCTCGTCGCCATGCCGCCGCGGGTCGCCCGCTTCATGCCCGGCTGGTCGAATACCTCGCTGAATTACCGTGCGCTGTTGTTCACGATGCTGCTGGCGGTAGCCGCAGGCGTGGTTTCTGGATTTGCTCCGGCGATGGAAGCACTGCGCGTGAAACTCGTTGAGCAGCTCAAGTCCGGATCGCGCAGTTCGACTGGCTCGGGCCGCACTCACCGGCTCAGAAGTATCTTCGCCGTCACCCAGATTGCCTTTGCCGTTGCCCTGGTGATTGGCGCCGCGCTGATGTCGAAGGGGATGGACGCGATGCTCCACGTCGCCGACGGGTACCACCCCGACCAGGCACTTGTCTTTGGAGTCTCGCTGCCCAACGACAGGTACGACACGCCCGAAAAACGTGCCGCGTGGTACGCGGCCAGCTTGGAGAAACTGCGCGCACTGCCCGGCGTCACGCATGCGGAAATCACGGCCGCTCTGCCGCACAGCGACATGGGCTGGATGCGCGACTGCACGATCGAGAACCGGCCGGTGGTTCCGGGCAAATTCCAAAGCGCGATGCAAATTGGCGTGAGCCCGGGGTACTTCTCCGCTCTTCACATTCCGATCGAGGCCGGCCGTGGGTTCACCAGGGACGACACGCTCGGGTCGCTCTCCGTCGCCATTGTCAGCCGCAGATTTGTCGATCTTTACTTCCCCGGCCAAGACCCCATTGGACACAGAATTCGCATGGGTGCCGGGACCGCCGGCCATGAACCATGGGCGACGATCGTAGGCATCGCGGGAGAGGCGAATTACTCGCTGTGGGAACAAAATCTCAATCCAGCTGTCTATCTTGACGACGCGCAGCTGGCGCCCAGCAACACGACCTACGCTGTGATCACCGAGGGCAATCCGATCGCCATTGCCAATGCCGCGCGCAAAGCGTTGTCTTCGCTCGATGCGGGACTGCCGCTCGATAACCTCGAGAGCTGGCAGCAGATGTTGCACGAACAACTGACCGGGCTCATGTACACCGCGGCGATGCTGGGCGTGGATGCGCTGATCGCCCTGCTCCTCTCCGCAATCGGCATCTTCGGCGTCATGGCCAACCAGGTCGGCGAGCGCACGCGCGAGATCGGTGTGCGGCTGGCCATGGGCGCGCGGCGCGAAGATGTGCTGGGCATGATTCTCAAACGCGCCTCATGGCTTACCGGAACCGGCATCTGCATCGGCCTCCTGTTGGCCTTTGCCCTGGCTCATGCTGTGGCCAACTTGCTGCGCGGCGTCCGCCCCGATGATCCGATCGTGTTCGGCGCCATTACAGCGGCGATTGCCGCCGTAGCCCTGATGGCAAGCTGGATTCCGGCACATCGCGCCTCGCGCATCGAACCCATGGCCGCCCTGCGCGACGAGTGACGCCGGGCGGCTGTTGTGCGTGCGCCCAGGCCTTCGAATTGAAGATTTGTGCCTAAGATGCCGATGAGTCCATTTGAGGCATGGAGTGAAGTTTCTTCGCCATATCCGGGCGATGGGGCACGGGACGACGCAGCAAGGGAGACGCTGGACCGGGAATGGAATGCCTGCGTTCATTCTCCTGGCGGTTCTGATGCAAGTGAGAGTGTTCGCTGCGGAACCCTCGCACCTGGCTTTGCCGACCATGGTCACGGCCTCGGCGATCCACCGCATGACGCCTGAAGATGCGGCGCGCGGCTATCCCGTGCGCCTGCAGGCGGTGGTCACCTACTTCGATCCAGCGCCCAATCCGCGCCACTCGGTTCTGTTTGTCTCCGATCAGAGTGGAAGCATCTATGTCGCGCTTTCGAACAATCCCGTTGCCCCTTTGAAGACCGCGGATCGGGTCGAAATCACCGGCGTCACCAGTCCGGGCGAATTCGCGCCGATTGTGGATTTTGCCCAGGCACGCCGTATCGGCGCGGGCCAGTTGCCGGCAACCGCGCCCCGCGTCGATCTGGCGGATATGGCGATTGGCGAAGTCGATGGCCAGTGGGTGGAGATCGAAGGCGTCGTGCACGCCGTCCGCACCGCGGGAAAGCACCTCTACGTGGACATCGCCCTGCGCGATGGCGAGATTACCGCGATGACCGCGTACGCGGACCGCGCCTATTACGAGCCGCTCATCGATGCCACGGTCAGGGTTCGCGGCAATGAAGGAACAATCTTCAACGACAGGCGCCAGTTGACTGGGGCGCATCTCCTCTTTCCGGGGAGACAAACATTCCGCGTGATGACTCCGGCGCCGGCGAAGACTCTTGACTTGCCTTTGAAGCGCATTGAAGGCCTGCTTCGCTACTCGACGAGTGCAGCCCTTCATCACCGTGAGCATGTGCAGGGAGTTGTCACGCTCGATTGGCCGGGCCAGCTGTTGTGCATCGCCGACGAAACGCAGGGGCTCTGCGCCCAGATCGAACAAACTGAACCGCTGCATCGCGGCGATCGAGTCGATCTGGTGGGTTTTCCCCAGGTGGGCGCGTTCACGCCAACCATGTCCCACGCAATCTTTCGAGATTTGGGCGCAACGCAGCAGGCCAAGCCGGTCCGTGTCCTCCCCGACCAGGCGTTGTCAGGAACAAACGACTCGGAACTGGTTACGGTTGAGGGGCGATTGATTGGGCACGACCTCTCCGCGGCCGACCCGACCCTCGTCGTGCAAACAGGAGAATCGGTATTCCTCGCGGTGCTGCCCCCCAGATACGTTGCCGAGGATCTCAAACTCGAAGAAGGCAGCCTGCTGCGCATTACAGGGATTTGTTCAAATCGAGCAGATGGCTCCAAGGTCGACAACCGATCCGGCTTCCCCATCGCCACATCGTTTCGCGTGCTGCTCGATTCCCCGCGCGATATCACCATTCTCGCATTGCCATCGTGGTGGAATGCCCGTCATACGCTGGGCATTCTTGCCGTCGCGTTGCTGGTTGCGCTTGCCGGACTGACCGGCGTGATGATGCTCAGTCAGAGAGTGAGGCGCCAGAACAGCACGATTCGTGAAAGCGAGGAGCGATTCCGCCATCTCGCAACGCATGACAGCCTGACGCAGTTGCCCAACCGCGCTTCAGTGTTGAGTTCGCTCGAAGCCGCAATGGCGAAAGCGCGCCTGAAGAACTCGTCCGTTTGCGTGGCGCTGATTGATCTTGATCACTTCAAGGACATCAATGACACCTTTGGCCACGTCGCCGGGGACGAGGTTCTCAGACAGGCTGCCCGGCGTCTGTCTTCGGCCATTCGCTCGACAGATGTGATCGGGCGCTATGGCGGCGAAGAGTTTCTCATCGTCTTCAACGAGATGGAGCAGGAACATGGTGTGGCCCGCAGCGAACTGGTTCGACGAACGCTGTTTGAACGGCCGGTCCGATGGAACGAAAAGAACCTGGTGGTCACCTGCAGTATTGGAGTGGCGGTCTCTGGGCCGGACCATGACTCTGTGTCCGCGCTCGTCTCCAGCGCCGACCACGCCATGTATGCCGCAAAAATGAGAGGGCGCGACCGGGTTGTCAGCGCCTCCGAAATTGTGCCGGAATGCGACCCGCCCTGCCGCCCCCGGTCGATTGCCGCGGTTCGTTGAATCTCCCATCGCTTGCAACGCACCCTCCGAGCCAATCCTGCATTCAGAAAATCCCTTGGGTTGACATTCTACCCAAAGTGGCAGATACTTGGGTCGAATGGCTACCCAAGACAATAACGACGAGCGCATCGCCTTGTTGCAGGGAACTCTCGACCTGCTGATTTTGAAAACCCTCGCCCTCGGGCCCTGCCATGGGCAAGGCGTGGCGCGCTTGATTCAACGCCAGTCGGAAGAGGTGTTTCTTGTCGACCATGGCTCGCTGTATGTCGCCCTGCAGCGGCTTGAAGACAAAAAATGGATCGCCGCCAAATGGGGTGTGAGTGAGAACAACCGCAAGGCCCGCTTTTATTCGCTCACCGCAAAGGGCCGCGATCAGCTCGTTGACAAATCCAGTGAGTGGCAGCGGCTGACGCGTGCCATGAGCCTGATTCTGGACGCAAAGCATGGGCCCCAGGGCGAGGAGGCATGAGCATGTTCACGCGCAAGCGCACTGAGAAGGACTTCGCCGAGGAGATCAAAGCGCATCTTGAGTTGGAAGCGGATGAATTGCGCGCTGAGGGTGTGAGCAGCGAGGACGCTCGCTGGAAAGCCCAGCAGGCATTCGGAAATGTACGCCTGGCGCAGGAGCGTTTCTACACCATGAGCCGATGGGCCTGGCTCGATCGCCTCACGCGCGATCTGCGGCACGGAATACGCGCGCTGCTCGCGAGCCCCGGGTTTGCGATCACGGCCATCCTGACGCTGGCCCTGGGCATGGGCGCGAACACGGCCGTGTTCAGCGTGATGAATGCGGTGATGCTGCAGTCGCTGCCGGTCGCGGATGCGGATCAGGTGGTCTATCTGCGCACCACCAATCCGCCGAGCGGCACCGGCACCATCGATAGCGAATCGACATTCTCCTACGCGGATTATGATGCCCTGCGCAAGCAGCCGGCTCTGTCGGCGGTGATGGCGTATGTCCCGTTGTCCGGGAACAAGGTGGCAATTCGCTATGGAGCCCAGCCCGAAGAAGCAGAGGGCGACATGGTGAGCGGCACGTTCTTCTCCGGGCTGGGGGTCAAGCTGATTCGGGGCCGCGGCTTCACGGAGAAGGACGAAGCGGATCATACGCCGAACATGGTGATCAGTTATAACTTCTGGACGCGCCGTTTTGCGCGGGATCCCGACATACTCGGCAAAACACTTTTTGTGAACGGAGTTGGATTCACCATTGTCGGCGTGTCGGCGGAGGGATTCGAAGGACTGGAATCGGGAAGCTCAACGGACTTCTGGGTTCCGCTGCAGAACCGCCCGGAGCTGAACGCGTGGGGCAATCCGCTGGACAATGGCAGAATCTATAGTGCGAATCCGACCTGGTGGTGCTTGAGCCTGGTGGGACGCCTGAGCCCTGGCGTCTCCAAGACGCAGGCCGCCGCGCAACTGCAGCCGGTGTTTCAGAACGCGGCGTACACCGGCCTTGGAACGCCGAAGCCTGGAGAACAGAAACCGGTCCTGAGCCTCATCGATGCGAAGGGCTTCCCTGGCTACGCAGAGATGTACGGCAAGCCTCTGCGCCTGCTGATGGGCATGGTCGCGCTGGTCCTGCTGATTGCGTTGACCAACGTGGTGATGCTGCTGATGGCGCGCAATGCAACGCGCCAGCGGGAGTTCAGCATGCGGCTGGCGCTGGGCGCGAGTCGCGCTGACTTATTGCGCCAACTGCTGACCGAAGGCATGTTGCTGGTTGTGGCAGGCGGCTCGCTCGCATGGGTTTTCGCAGTTTTTGCGAGCCGGGCCCTGGGTGCCTGGGCGCAGATTGAATCAAGCCTGGCGCCTGATCGAACAGTTCTGCTGGTTACGCTCGGGGCGCTTGCTTGCACGGTCTTGCTTTTCGGTTTGGCTCCGCTGCGCATTGCGCTTGCAGCCGGGCCGGCACTCTCCGTGAAGACATCCGCCGCGACCGCCAATGCGGACCGAGGGCGTTCCTCCGTAGGAAGAATCATCGTCGCTCTGCAGATGGCGCTGTGCGTGGTTTTGCTGGTAGGCGCGGGTTTGTTGATTCGTACGCTGCGCAATCTCGAGAACACGCCGCTGGGCATGAAGATCGAGGGTCTGGTTGTCTTCGGCGTCAATCCAAAGATCGAATCGCTTCAACAAGGCAAGGCGTTTTATCAGGACCTGATTGCGAAACTTCGCGAACTGCCCGGCGTCGAGTCGGTCACCGTGATGGGGGAGCGCATCGGGGCGGGATGGTCGAACAACAGCAACATGTTGGTGGATGGCAAGCTTCCCGTCGTCGCCGCCGGGAGCCCGCTCACCGTGCGCAGCAACCTGGTTGGGCCGGGCTTCTTCACCACGCTCGGTGTGCCCGTGCTCGCCGGCCGCGATTTCACTGATTCAGACACGCCGACCTCGCCGCACGTTGGCATCATCAACGAAGAGTTTGCCAAGCGCTTCTTGCCCAATCAAAATCCACTCGGCCACATCATTGGGCCCGACAATGGCATGTACCAGATGACGATCGTCGGCGTTGTGAAGAATCACAAATACCGCAGCATCGACGAAGAGCCGATGCCGATGGCCTGGTATGAGTACGCCCAGATTCCGGTGGCCGGCAGAATGGATGTGGAGATGCGCGTTCATGGAGAGCCGCTCGCGATTCTTCCGGCAGCGCGCAAAGTAGTGCAGCAGATGGACCCCGGCCTGCCGCTGATTCAACCCATGACGCAGCGAGCCCAGTACGATCTCACCATCTCGAATCAGATGCTCTTCGCACGGCTTGCAGGTTTCTTCGGCCTGCTGGCCGTGGTGTTGGTGGCGACCGGGCTCTACGGTTCGTTGTCGTACCGCGTCAATGCGCGCACTGCCGAGATTGGGGTGCGCATGGCATTGGGTGCGCAACGCGGGCAGGTGGTGTGGATGATCCTGCGCGATAGCCTGCTGCTCACAGCGATTGGCATGCTCTTCGGCGTCCCCCTTGCAATGGTGGTGGGACGCGCACTGAAGGCTTCACTCTACGGCTTGATGCCGCTCGATGGGCCTAGCTACCTGATCGCCGTTGTGGGAGTGGCCACCGTCGCGCTGATCGCAAGCGCGGTGCCCGCCCGGCGTGCTGCGAATGTCGAGCCGCTCAACGCGCTGCGCACGGAGTGAGCGATTCACTTTGACGAGCGCGAAATCTTGCCCCGGATACAAGCAACGCTCCCCTGCTGCCTACTGCAGCGATTTGAGAGCCATGCACGCAGTCGTGTTGCCGGTATCGCAGGCCGTGCGGTAAAGGGTCTTCGCCTTGGCCAGATCCTTTTCGACTCCTCGGCCGTTGGCGTAGAGGTCGCCGAGGTTGGTGCAGCCCCCGTTGCCGCCCAGGTCGCAGGCCAGCTTGTAGTAGGTCGCAGCCTGCGCCGCGTCGCTGGGAACGCCCTGGCCTTTGTCATACAGAATCCCCAGGCCATTGCAGCCGCGTGCGTCGCCGCTGCTGCATGCGCGGCGGTAGAACATGATGGCTTGAGGACCATTCTGATCGACGATCCTGCCGTTGGCATAGGCAAAGCCCATGTAGTTGCAGGCGTTCATGTCGCCTCCGCCACAACCTTTTTGCATCAGGTTGACGGCCTGCGTCGCGTCCTTGGCAACACCCGCGCCATTCGCATAGAGAAGGCTGAGATTGGTACAGGCGAACATGCTGCCGCCATCGCAGGCTTTGCGGTAGAGGGCGGCGGCACCGGGCAGATCCTGCGCGATGCCTGTGCCGCCCTGCATCATAAGGCCGAGGTTGTTGCAGCCCATGAGCCATCCGCCGTCACAGGCCCGGCGATACAGGTTGACTGACTGGACGGGGTCGTGGCTAACCCCCACTCCGGCGTTGTAGAAGATGCCGACATACATGCAGGCGCGCATGCTGTTGCGCTGGCACGCCGCCTGATAGAGCTGAAAAGCCCGGCCCACATCCTGGGGAACTCCTCCTCTGCCAAGCTGGTACATATTTCCAAGAGCGACACATCCCTCCGGCTCGTCCAACTGGCAGCCGAGCTTGGCCAGGGAGAGCGACCGAGTGTCATCGCGCGCGCCGCCCAGACCGAGCTGAAAACTGTAAGCGGCCTGCGCGCATCCCCAGCCGTCGTTGGCATCGCAAAGCTTGAGAGCGGCGCTGCGCGCGGCTGGAAAATCTTTCAGCGGATTGTCGTCATACCAGTAAAAGAGGGCCTTCTGATGCATGCGCACCAGCTCGTTGCTCTCCAGGCGCGTAAAGGTTGGCGTGCCGGGCGATTCGGGCGCAGGAGCGGAGCGGGTCGCTTCCAGTGTGCTGGATGTAGTTGCGGAAGCAACAGACGGTGCGGGCACAGCGGGATCGGTGCCCACGCCGAGAGAGATGATGAGTTCGCCGCCGTCGTCAAGATCGAACGCGCCGAATTGCGGCGTCTGGCGCGAGCCCTCCTGCATGCCCACCGCATGCTGCGTGTAGGCGCCAAGCTGCGTCGCGGTGATAAAGCCTTGTTCAAATGAGTCGGCCTTGCCGCTGGTCAGCCCCTGCATCATGAGGCCGGTGAAGAGCGAGTGGCCAGCCAGTGGGCCGGCGTCGGCCGCGAGCTGGTCTCCCTGTGCGCTGGCGATGGCCCTGCGGCTTACGTTGCGCAGCATGTCGAGCTGGAAGCGGGTATCGGCACGGCTTGAAGAAAACTTCTTGCCCAGCGCCATGCCGCTATGGCAACTGTCAAAAATCACGAGGATGTGCGCGGCGGGCAGCGTGCTCACCGTACGCAAAAACTCCTCGGTATTGAGATAGTCGCTCCAGTGCTCGTTTTTGCTGGGGGCGCGCGCTTCAAAAGGAACGATGAATCCGACCGATTGGGTGTTGTTGCCGATCTTGTCAGTGCGCGTGGTGCCATGGCCGGCAAAAAAGATGATGAGATCGTCCTGGGGCTGGAGCTTGCTGCGCAGCTCGTCGTCTATGAGCGAATTGATGGCATCGCGTGTTGCCTTGGCTTCAGTCAGCGGCTGCGCGGCATACTCGAAGCCGAACTGCTTGGTGAGCAGCTCGGCAAAACCAGTCGCATCGTTTACGGCTGTGGAAAGCACGGGCCAGTTCTGGTAGTGGTCGATGCCGATGGCGACGATGTAATGGTGGCCTTGGCGGACTTGCCCCTCCACGGCGGCCGGTTGCTGAAAGCCGCGCTGCGCCGAGTTGATCTGGGCTGGGTTGGTCTGGGCTTGCGCAGGCTGTGCCGGCGCGCGTTTGGCGGCGGCGAGCAACAGCGCTACCCCAAAAAGCAGGAGAGTTGCGGCGATTTTGAGCCGGCGGAAAGTCATTCGCGTTTCGTGGGCGAATCTCGAGCGAGAGATGGGTGTACGTTATCAGATTCGCGGCGGCGTTGCTATGGAGCTGGTGCAACCAGTTCCAAGGCCGCAAGCGGTTCGAGCACGAGTTTACTGCTCGTTGTAGCCCTTGCCCTCGAGAATGCGCGGGATGCATTTTTCGATTCTGGACTCACGCGTCTTCGCCTGCTTTGCCGCGGCGATATAGATGAAATAACCACGCTGGCGTCCGGGCGTAAGGGCGTTGAAAGCCTTCTTCAGCGCAGGGGTTCTGTTGAGCTTGTTCTGTAACTCTTCCGGGACCGGATAGTCCTCATGTTTCTTGAGCGCAACCTTCAGGCCGGCTTGTTCGACTTCAATCGCCTCGTAGACGTAGGCTTTCAGAATGGGTTCAAGATCCACGATCTGGGGAACAGTGGTGAAACGAATCTGACGGCCCGCCTGCACGCTGCCCGGCGCAACAAGAAGGCGATGCGGATCCGACAGCAACGCGCCTTTGAAGAACAGCAGCGAAACGTATTCCTTGAACGCGCCGATCAAAACGATGTTTTTCTTCTGCGACGTGTAGCAGGGCTCGCCCCACTTCAACTCTTCGTGCAGCGGACATTCGAGAAGAATGGCTCTCAGCTTTTCTGACTCTTTCGGCCATCGTTCGAGCTTTCTGAAAAACGCATCCACCTTGGGATCCATGTGCGCCCCTTGTTCGGCAGTCGATCAAGTCGATTCTAGCTGGGACCGCAAGCGCTCATTCGAAGGCATCAGCGTGTAGTGGAAAACAAAACGGCCACCCCGAAAGGTGGCCGTTGTCGGCTTGCGCCGTAGTTCGATTGCAGGAGAAAAGCGCCGCTTACCGCTCGCTCTTCCAGTTGATCAAATCGCCAAGGGTCGTGGTTGAGCTCGAGACGGGAGCCTTGTGGCCTCCGCCGCGGTTCTCTGACTTGTAGTCCTGCACTTCAGCGCGGCTGGCTTCATGGCCACTCACTGCGCGAAGGCTGAGACCCACCTTCTTCTCTTCCACGTTGATCTTGATGATCTTGAACTCGTGCTCCATGCCGGTTTCGAGCTTCGACGGTGCGCCGGGCTCATCGCCTGCTTCGGAGACGTGGCAAAGACCTTCAACCCCTTCAGCAATCTCGACGAAGGCGCCGAACTGCGCAGTGCGCAGAACCTTGCCGTGGACGAGGTCGCCGACACGATGGGTTGCGAAGAAGCTCTCCCACACGTCAGGCTGCAGCTGCTTGATGCCCAGCGAGAGACGGCGGTTCTGCGGCTCAACGCCGAGAACAACAGCCTTCACCTTTTCGCCCTTCTTCACAACTTCAGAAGGATGCTTGACGCGCTTGGTCCAGCTCAGGTTTGAAACGTGCACCAGGCCGTCGATGCCATCTTCGATTTCGATGAAGGCGCCGAAGTCGGTCAGGTTGCGCACGCGGCCTTCAACCACTGTGCCTGCCGGATACCGCTCGGTCAGGTTTTCCCAGGGGTTGTCGAGAAGCTGCTTCATGCCCAGCGAAATGCGGCGGTCCGCGGGATTGACGCTGAGAACAACGGTCTCAACTTCATCGCCCGGCTTGACCAGCTTCGACGGGTGCTTGAGGCGCTTCGACCAGGTCATCTCAGAGAGATGAACCAGGCCTTCAATGCCCTGCTCCAGCTCAACGAACGCGCCGTAATCAGTAACTGACAGAACGCGGCCATGGACGCGCGCGCCCACCGGATACCGCTCCGCTGCGTCGAGCCACGGATCAGGCGTGAGCTGCTTGAAGCCCAGCGAGACGCGCTGCTTGTCTTTGTCGAACTTGAGCACCTTGACCTGGATCTCATCGCCGACGTTGACCAGATCGCGCGGATGCGTGAGCCGTCCCCAGCTCATGTCGGTGATGTGAAGCAGACCATCGATGCCGCCCAGGTCGACGAACGCGCCGTAGTCAGTGAGGTTCTTGACGGTGCCGGTGAGCACTGCGCCTTCACCCAACTGCTCGAGCGTGCCCGAACGCTTGGCGTTCTGCTCTTCTTCGAGGATCTCTTTGCGGCTGACGACAACGTTGCCGCGCTTCTTGTTGAGCTTGATGACGCGGACTTCAATCTGCTGGCCAAGGTAGCCATCAAGATTGCGGACCGGGCGAATTTCAAGCTGCGAACCGGGCAAAAATGCCTTGAGGCCGATATCGACCGTAAGGCCACCCTTGACGCGGCTCACGACAGTGCCCATGACCGGGGTCTTGTCGTTGGCTGCTTTTTCGATCACGTCCCACACGCGCAGACGCTGGGCGCGCTCGTAGCTGACAAGGTAGCCGCCCTCCGGCTCTTCGCGCTCGATCACGACATCGATCACGTCGCCGGGATTGAATTTGACGGCACCGGTGTGGTCGACCACCTGCTCCAGGGGAACCAGTCCCTCGGACTTCAGGCCCACATCGACGACCAGGTGCTTGTCGGTGTGCTTGAGCACTGTGCCGGAGACAATTTTGTCTCCATAAGCTTCAACGGCGGCGGCCTCAGCGGCCTGCTCGCGCTCAAATGCTGCCAGGGCAGCAGAAAAATCATCCATGGACTCAACGCCATGGGTCTCGTGCGCGGTCGCTGCTTGTGTTGCTTGAGCGGCCTCTGGCTTCGACTCCTCGTGAGCGGCATGCTCAGCGGGAAGTGCGGTTAGGGCATCGGCGTCCAGCGCGATCGGTTCGAATGTTTCGGATGTCTCAGGGTTGGACGTGGATTCATGCAACGGCTGTTCAAGCTCCGTCGCAGGGTCAAGGGTTGGAGTTTCCATTTCGGTGTTCAGGGTTATGCTCTCGGTTTCGGGATTGAGGACGTTTGCCATTGCCAGCTCCGGAATTCCTTATCCCTGCGGCGGGTGAAGCCTGCCGCCGGGAGTGGCTCGGTGTCGCGCGCATGCGTGACCCAAAGCCCTTACGTGACCAGACCCCCGCGCGAACCATTCGACGTACCGATGCGTCTTCACTGGCGACAGTCTCGCCAGCTCCAAATTTGGAGCGAGGCGAACGAATCTCCGTGGGAAACACCCGGCAGGCAAAGATTTTGCTGGAGGGCGGCCGCAGCTCACTGCGGAATCCGCACAATAAGCTACGCTTTCGAGTGTAGCAACCTCTGCTTTCCCCCGTCAATGCAATAGGTTGGCGTATGACCACCCTCGAGCGGATTGCAACCGGCTATTCACATCCGAGGCGTTCGTTTCATGGCTTTATGACGTCCCACCTCGCGGTGGCGTGCCGTCGACGATCGAACGTTGCCGGGACTCTATACTGATGCTGACGGCAACCCCCTTCTATGGACCATCTCTGGACCCCCTGGCGCTACGCGTACATCACATCGGCCGAATCGTCCGAGCGCGTCGGCGTTCCGCAGCCGCTGGCGGCCTGGCCGGGAGATAAAGGCTGCGTCTTCTGCAACCTGATTGCCTCAGTCGAGTACGCGATCGCCCACGGCATGAGCGTGGAGCAGGCGGAGGCGGCGGGCGGCATCCTCTATCGCGGCAAGACATGCTTCGTTTGCCTGAACGCTTATCCATATACGAGCGGGCACATCATGGCGATGCCCTACGCGCATCTCGACCGGCTGAGCGCGCTCCCGGCGGAGACCGCGCATGAGTTGTCCGACCTGGCCCAGAGGATGGAGGCGGTTCTGCAAGCGACCTACAATCCCGACGGATTCAATTTTGGAATGAATCTCGGCAAAGCGGCCGGGGCCGGCGTCTGGGGCCATCTGCATCTGCACGCGCTGCCGCGCTGGGTGGGCGATACGAATTTCATGACCACGATCAGCGAGTCGCGGATCCTGCCCGAAGATCTGGAGACGACCTGGAAGCGCCTCCGCGGGGGATTTCAAGCGTAGCTGCCGCCGGGTGCCTCCGAAGTGCGGGGTCTGCTCGACTACCCGAGCCCTCAAACAGCAGCGATAGCCAGAGTCAGGGCACGACTTCAGTCGTGCCGAAGAGGCTCCTGAAACCAAGGGTTTTAACCCCTGAGGCCGGGTGCCGATCCATCCACAGCCTCACCGTGAATGGTGGGAAGTCTCGAACCGCGCCAACGCGGCTGTCGGAGGGAGCAGGGGCATTCATGCCCCTGAATGCCCTCTCTGGTTCAACGTGGCTTCAGCCACGGGCCCGAACGTCATCGCCAAATTTGGTGCGGGCCAACGAGAAGGGATCGTTGCTACAATCGGGTTCGACTTCAGCACGGCAGAGGGAGAATCATGAAAATACTTTTTGCGAAAACATTTCTCGGAGTGTGCGCAGCCCTGGTGCTGACCTTGACCACAGGCACCGCGCTTGCCGCGACCGATGCAACCGGCTCGTGGACCGGATCAGTCCAGACCCCCAACGGCGACATGCAGATCACCTTCAACCTCAAGCAGGACGGCGCCAAGCTCACCGGCACCGTGCAGACCCCCATGGGCGATCCCATGGAGATCGCGAACGGCAAGGTAGACGGCGACAAGGTGTATTGGGAAACGACCTTCAACGGCGCAACCATGAAGCACGAAGGCACCGTGAGCGGCGATGAGATGAAGATCAGCGTGAAATCGAGCGACGAAAATTTCCCGCCTATGGAGATGGCACTCAAGCGGGCAGCGAAGCAGCCGTAACGGATTTGTAGCGCCGGCCTCCTGGCCGGCTGGATCGTGGGTCTCCCGACCCACGCCCTGTCCAGGAAGTTGTTCGTTATATCGAGGTGTCATTCTGAGCGAACGGGGCCCCAAACGCAGTTCAGTTTGGGGGTCCCCAAAGAGCGGTCTTTGCTCTTTGGGGTGGAGTTTGGGGGTGGTGAGTCGAAGAATCTGCGGTTGTCTTCGACCAACTTCAGACTCCCCACACCTATTCAGCGCTCGTTCATTTCATCGCGGGTAAAGCGGCGGCCCGCTTTAAGCGGGCGAAGTCGGCTCATCAGCTCATCAAACTGCCTGACATCGGCAGAACGGGCTGTGAATTGGCGAAGCCACTCGCGAAAGGCGCTAAGGATCGCATTGCGCATACAAAAATAGTGACACGAAAAAGGTGTGCAAAACGGATTTTAAGTTGCTCTGGATAAATCTGAAGCGAATCCGTCCTTGTCACAAGGAAGCACTGAGAGAACGATCACGGATTTGCATTCAAATTTAGCCTGCATTCCGCAATGGGGTTCGATCTCAACAAAAAGCTTCGCTGGCGAGAACCCGCCCTCGGAATCCCACCGCTCAGGCTCTCTATTAAAAACGATCTCTCGAATTTCGTTCTGATAGCTGAAATGCGAGAGCTGAAGGTTCGCCACGTTCGTGAACCGAAGGCTGGCAAGTCTGTACTCTGTTTCCGCTAAGCGAACGGTCAAAACAATAGTCGGCGACTCGCTCCCCGGCTTCCATGGCGAGCCGTCTGTGCGATCTAGCGTCAGTTGCAAAATCGCAGCATCATCGAAAGAGGGCCAAAAGCCAACCGCGTCTGTGAGCAGGCGGCTGTTCTCGACGAATGGGGACGGATCAAACCGCTCTTTCTCCTCGGGCTCTTCCATCTTTTCTCCAGATCGATTAGAGGTTATCTATCCAGCGGGCGCCGGCAGCCGCTGAACAATTTCAGTTGCCGACCGTGATTCGTCGAACACTGTCTACGCCTCCGCCGCCTCCTCATCGCTATCCACCGCCGCAATCGCAAGCAGCGGCAGCGACCACTCCGCCGACTCCATCTCTCTCACCTCGGGCACAAGCTGGTTGATCTCATCCAGCTCTTCCTCCCCATGCACCAGTTCGCCCAACCGCCGTCCATGGAAGAACACACCCCCCTTGCCCTCCACCGAGCCAAGGAACTTGTTGTACCAATCGACGCCCTTCCGCAGTGAATCCCCAAGCTTCTCCACGTGCCCCTGAGCGGCAACAAGCCGGTCGTAAATCTTCCGCCCCGTCTCGTGGATCGCCTTGGCATTCTTTGTAATCTCCGACTGCTGCCAGCCAAACTCGACAGCGCGCAGCAGAGCGATCAACGTCGTTGGAGTCGCCATCACAACATTGCTCTGCGCGCTGAATTCGATCAGCGAAGGATCGGCTTCGAGGGCCGCACTGAACAGCGCCTCGCTGGGCAAAAAGCACACCACAAAGTCGGGCGCTTTTTCGAACTGCCTCCAATAGGCCTTGCCGGACAGTTCCTTCAGATGCGTGCGCACGCGTTGAGCGTGGGCGTCAAAGCGGACCTTCTGCGCAGCCGGGTCAGCATTGCCGCCATCGAGAAAGGCATCCAGCGGCGTCTTCGCATCCACAACAATCTCGCGCCCGTTGGGGAGCTGAATGGTCATATCCGGACGCAGCATCTTGTCGTCTTCAGTGCGGGCCGAAATCTGCTCGTTGAACGAACAGTATTGAACCATGCCCGCATACTCCACGCAACGCTTCAACTGCAATTCGCCCCAGTTGCCGCGCGTCTTCGGAGCACGCAGAGCCGTGATCAACTGGGCCGTCTCGTTCTTGAGAGCATCGAGCGAGGTCGGAATCGTGGTCTGGATGTTTTCCACCAGCGTCCTCACTTCGGCGTAGGCACCCGCGCGCCTGGCCTCCATCTCCCGCGTCTGATCGTCGAGACTCTTGAGCGCAGCACCGAGAGGGTCGACAAGATTCTTGATCGCCGTTTCTTTTGCGGCGAGCGCCTGTTCGGCTGCGGCGTTCTGACCTCCCAACTCCTGCCTGGCAAGCGTCAGGAAGCTTTGATTGTTGGCGCTCAACGCTCGTGCAGCAACATCGCCGAAGACAGTCTCGATGTCGGCTTTCATCTGGGCATATTTGGCCGCTTCTGCCGAGACATGCGCCTCCGCCGCCGCAAGCTTCCCCGTCAACTGGCGAAACGACTCCTGCAATTCTCGTGTCGCCGCAGCGCTGGCGACTCTCTCCTTTTCCAATTGCTCAACGTGCTCTCTCAGCAGAGTGCTCTCTGCCTTCGCCGAGCTTCGCCCGAGAAGATAGCCAAGAAGGACCCCAAGGATGATTGCAACTGCGCCGATGATCAGAGACTGCATCTGGAACGAACGCCCCCTTCGCCTAATGTACGCCTTTTACTCGGTGTGCATTTCTGGGAAACAGGGGCCGAATCAAGGGCTCAAACAGCTGAACTCCGGACGCGCCTCGTCCCATTTCGTGAGGCGCAGTTCGATCCTCGGTTCTCTCTAGAACTTCCGCCTGCGCTGTGATTTACACACCGCGACCCTCTGTTAGACTTGGAGATTCGGGGCCATGCGCTTTTTTTGGCGCAGTGGTTGTGTTTCCCTGCCACGGGACGGTATTGTAGGCAGGCGGAACCGGATCAACTTCATCTCCGCACAATTTCGCAACGTTCCCATCAACAAAGAGGAGAAGCACGCATGGCCGTAGAAGAGAAGGTTAAGCAGATCATTGTCGAGCAACTGCAGGTGGACGAGGCCGAGGTCACCCCCGGCGCAAGCTTTCAGGAAGACCTGGGCGCCGATTCGCTGGACGTGGTCGAGCTTGTGATGCAGTTTGAAGAGGCCTTTGACCTCGAGATTCCCGACGAAGACGCCGAGAAGATCAAGACCGTCAAGGATGCCATCGATTACATCGAGAAAAACGCGAAAGGCGGCAAGTAACCCTTGTCCCCATCGTCCCGCAGAGTCGTAGTCACCGGCCTGGGGTTGGTCTGCGGTGTCGGCAACACCGCTCCCGAAGTGTGGCAGCAACTGTTGGCTGGTGCCAGTGGAATGGCCCCGATTCAGGGCTTCGATACCACTGGCTTTTCCGTCACGTTTGCCGCTGAGGTCAAGAACTTTGACCCGCTCAACTTCGTGGACAAAAAAGAAGCCCGCAAAATGGGCCGGTTCATCCACTTCGCCTTTGCAGCCACCCAGGAAGCCATGGCCCAGTCCGGGCTCGTGATCACACCTGAAATTGGGGATCGCGTCGGCGTCTTCATCGGCTCCGGCATCGGCGGCTTCGAAATCATCGAGCGCGAACACTCCAATTTGCTGGCCGGCGGCCCGCGCAAGATCTCGCCCTTCTTTATTCCTGCAGCCATCGTGAACATGGCCGCCGGGCAGTTGAGCATTCGCTACGGCGCCAAGGGGCCCATCTCAGCGACGGCCACGGCTTGCGCGACGTCTGCGAATTCCATCGGCGACTCGGTGCGGATGATCATGCACGGCGACGCGGATGTGATGATTGCCGGCGGATCAGAGGCTGCAGTCACGCCCTTATCCGTAGGTGGGTTTGCAGCCATGCGCGCACTCTCGCAGCGCAATGAGGAACCCAGGCTGGCCAGCCGTCCCTTCGACAAAGACCGCGACGGATTTGTGATCGGCGAGGGCGCCGGGATTCTGATTCTCGAAGAGCTTGAGTTTGCCAAGGCGCGCGGCGCGAAGATCCTCGCGGAGGTGATTGGCTACGGCATGAGCGCCGATGCGTATCACATGACCGGCATCGCTCCCGAAGGCCAGGGCGCGCAGCGCAGCATGCGGGCCGCATTGAAGGACGCGGGCATTCAGCCAGAAGCCGTGGGGTACGTGAACGCACACGCGACGTCGACACCGGCGGGCGACGGCAATGAGTCGCAGGCCATTGAGCAGGTGTTTGGCGAGCATGCGTTGAGCCACACGCTCAAGGTGTCTGGCACCAAGTCAATGACGGGACACTTGCTCGGCGGTGCCGGCGGGCTCGAGGCGGGCATCACGGTGCTGGCATTGCAGAATCAGATCCTGCCGCCGACCATTAATCTCGACAACATCGATCCCGAATGCCGGTTGGATTACGTGCCCAACAAGGCCATGCCGCACAAATTCGATGTGGCGCTGTCGAATTCCTTCGGCTTCGGCGGCATCAACGCCACCCTGATCATGCGCCGCTGGGAGTAAAGACAGGCGCTAGTAAATGGGTGCCGGCCACTCAAGCTGAGTGCTCCACGAAGCTGGGTGCCCCATCCATTCGCCGTTTTCTGGCGAATGGGTGGGAAACCACGATCCCCAACAATCCCGCTCATCCTCATCCAAACTAGCCACAACCCAAAAGTTTAACGGGAAACAAAACGGCGCGAATCCATCCGGATTCGCGCCACTTTATTTTTGCCGTGAAGCGATTGCTCAGCCCATGATGGCCGCGTAACCAACGCTGATCAACACAATTAGAATCCACCAGCCGAATACTGCGATATAGCCGGCACTGCGCTTGACGCCTGCGACGGTCGCGATGCCGATGGCAAGCAGAACCAAGAACCAGATCGTGATCACGTTCAGCGAAGTCGCGAACGAATAAAGTGCCTTGTTTGTCTCGACAGGGTTGAGAAAGGCTCCAAGATTTGTTGGAGCAGGATTTTTCAGATTGAACGATTCGGGAGTAGCGCCGACAAAAAGCACGATTGCTCCCAATAACGACTCAATAATTCTCGGCAAACCCGCAAACATGTAGACCGCGAAGATGCTCCCATACTTCGCCTTGCCGCCGAAGGCAAAATTGATCGTTCCCCACAGCACGAGCGAACCGACGGCAACCGCCACGAGAATGATCACGGGCATGGCGATGAAGGTTCCCTGCATCGAATAGACGGTCCACTTGTTGATCGTCTCGCGCTGCTCGGGGGGCGCCTGGGCCATGCGCTCTTCCGCCTTTGGATCCATGCGGATGACGTTGTCCGCGGTTTGCTGCCACCCTACCTTGATGGAGATTGCGGCAAACAGGATGTAAACGCAGACGCAGGTGATGAGGTACGGCATCCACCAGCTCTTGTTGCCGCGCTTGATATCTTCAAAGGTCTTCGACGGAGCCGAAAATGTGTTGGTGACGCGTTGCATCTGCGAAAGGCCGGGGGCTTGCGCCTCGGACCCAGGTTGCACTTCCATATCGCTCATGATTCTGCCTCTCGGATGCCCGAATGGGATTGCGCCTTCGTTCTCGAGTTCTATTCGGGGACGTGGTCGAGGGCTGATCCGTCTGCGGGCTGATCGGGGAGAGCCACGCCGCTGCGGATCGCGCTCGTCTGCCCACGGGAAGGAGACGAATGCGTTTTGCGGCAATTGTAGCTTTGATTGCCCGTGAATGGGCAATCAATTTCGATGCAGGGGATTGAAGCGAACGGCCGGGAGGTCAGAGACTCGTTGCGTCGGCCGGTGCATTAGGGTCGGTCTCGCTGGGAGACGCCGCCGGCGGCTGCACGGGCGCAGCTTTCTGGTGCATCTTCGCCTTATCGGTCCCCGGATCGTCCTGCGAAGAGAATTTCTTGTAAACGGTGATGTGAAAACAGGACTGGCGAAACTCCTCTTCAACATCGATGAGACCGGCGTTCTGCTGCAGCAGAAGACGTCCGCGCATCCACGCAAGCTCCGCATGGCTCATGCCCGATTTTGCGATGTCGATGGTTGCGCCCGTCAGGTGCGGACTCACGATATCGCCCTCGGCCGCGGCCGCGTTGCCATTGATTCCCATCAGATGCTTTTGATATTCAACTGTCCGCACCGCAGAGCTGACTTGAAGCGGCTTGTGAAACTGCGCGGCATGCGCCTGGGCCAGGTCGGCAAGAAAATCCGCGGTCCAGGGACGGCAGTAGCGATGATTCTCAGGCAGGCTCTCGTTAATGCCCAGGATGTTGGAGACCGGCACAGGGACGAGGAGATTATGGGCGATTCGGTCAGCGAGATCGCTTTCGTCCTCGATCCGCTCCAGACCCTCGCCATCGGCCATGGCGTTCTGGCGCTCCAGCGACTCAAGCGATCCGCGCAAAGGCGACGCAGGAATTCTCATCGACCGGCGGTACGCCGCCGCTTTGACGTGCGGCCGATAGGCACTCGTCGACCGGAATCGCGAGGCGCTGCCGGCACGTCGAGCCCGACGGGCCTTGGGTGCACTGTGGTGCGTTTTGAGCGTTGATTTATGCGTTCTTCTGTATTGCGAGGAGGCAGAAGAAGGCGCATTGGGGGGCGCGGCGGCGAACCCAGGGGCCACAGACAGAACAGCGAAAGCAAATAGAAAAACGAATAAACGACGCATGAAGGGGGCGGAGAACTCCAGAGCTTTCTCAGTATAGGACGTTTTGCGATGAATTTCGACTACAGCCATCACAGGGAATGCGAAAGAGTAACGAGGCGCTGAGTCTTCTTCTTTTCATCCCCTGAAGACTGAATACAATGTTCCGCTCCCAGCTTCTGAACCCGATCTCGAATCTGGGAGACTCCACACCCGCCATCACCGGGAGACTCCAACCTGTCATCGAACCGCGCCGTAGGCGCAACGTTCGCTAGCCCCGCGCTTCAGCGTGGGGTTGAGTTGGCAATTGATAAAGCCTCAAGTCCCGTAGGGACGACGTCCCGAGCGCGCCTCCGAAAACCCTACTGCAGCAATGTCGGCTCGTCGTCCTTGAGTTCCTCGGGCGGAATAATCACCGCCGCCGCAACCTTATCTTCCGGCTCCAGGTTCAGCAAACGAACCCCTTGCGTCGCGCGCCCGGCGGCGCGAACCGTCTTGGTATCGATGCGAATAATCTTGCCCCACTGGCTGATGACCATCAGCTCTGACGTGTCGTCGACCAGTTGGATCGTGTTCACGCGGCCAATCCTCGGCGTGACCGCCATGTTCTTGACACCTTTGCCGCCGCGCGTCTGCAGGCGATACTCCTCAACATCGGTACGCTTGCCGAATCCATTCTCCGTGACCACAAGAATGCGATAAGCGCCGGGCTCGTGCTCCTTGGGCGTGATCGCCGTGCCCACAACGTAATCGTCCTTGGCGAGATCGATGCCGCGCACGCCATAAGCCGGACGCCCCATCGAGCGCACATCGCACTCATCAAAGCGAATCGCCTGGCCGAGGTGCGTAGCAAGGAAGACAAGCTGCGAGCCATCCGTAATGCGCGCCGCGACTAGTTCATCTTCCTTGTCAATGCCGATCGCGATAATGCCGCGCGCCATCACATTCGAGAAATCCTTCAGCGGCGTCTTCTTCACCGTACCGTTGCGCGTCGCGAAGAAAACGAACTTCCCTTCTTCCTCAAGATCCTTCACCGGAAGAATCGCGCGCACATTCTCGCCCGGCTGCAGATCGAGCAGGCTCTGCATGCTCTTGCCTTTGCCCGCTGCGCTCACGTCAGGAATCTCATAGACCTTCAGCCAGTACACGCGCCCCGTGTTGGTGAAGCAGAGCAGATACGCGTGCGTGGAGTTGATGATGAGCTGCGACACAAAATCTTCTTCGCGCGTCTTCATGCCCGTGCGGCCCGTCCCGCCGCGCCGCTGCTGGCGATAGATGCTGATCGGCGTGCGCTTCAAATATCCCTGGTGCGACACCGTGACAGCCACCTGCTCATCGGCGATCAGGTCTTCGAGCTGCAACTCAGCGCTCTCGTCGATAATCTGCGTGCGCCGCGCGTCCCCATATTTGTCGCGGACCTCTTCAAGCTCCTTGATGATGACCGAGCGCAGCTTCTTTTCGCTGGCCAAAATCGACTCGTACTCGGCAATCTCTTCGCGCTTCTTCTGGAGTTCAGAAAGAATCTCGTCAATCGAGAGCTGCGTCAGCCGATAAAGCTGCAATTCGAGAATGGCATCAATTTGCTTCAAGCTCAGGCCCTTCTCTTCATGCATGAGCCGTTCGCGGCCCAGGCTGACCACAATCTCAGTTCCCTTGCCCCAGGCGTACAAATTCTCGCGCGCTTCAACACGCGATCCCGAACCGCGAATGATCTTGATAACCGTATCGAGATTGTCGAGAGCAATCTTGTAGCCCTCGAGAATGTGTTCGCGCTCGCGCGCCTTGCGCAGCAAAAAGACCGTGCGGCGCTGCACCACGTCGATGCGGTGATCGATAAAGCAGCGAATCGCCTGGTCCAGGCTCAGTTCTCGCGGCTGCCCATGCAGCACGGCGAGAAAGATCATCGAGAAGCTTTCCTGCATCTGCGTGTGCTTGTAGAGCTGGTTCAGCACAATCTCCGGCTGCGACCCGCGCTTGAGCTCGATCACAATCCGCATGCCGTCGCGATCGCTTTCGTCGCGCACGTCGCTGATCTCGTCGATGATTTTTTCGTTGGTCAGCTCGGCAATGCGCTCAATCAGCTTCGACTTGTTCACCTGGTACGGAATCTCGGTGACGATGATCGCCTGTTTTTCCTTGGTCAGGTTTTCTGTGGCCACGCGAGCGCGCATCATGAAACGTCCGCGGCCCGTTTTGTAAGCCTGCGGAATACCCGACTTGCCGTAGAGAAAGCCGCCGGTCGGAAAGTCAGGACCCTGCACATGCTTGAGGCATTCAATCAACCCGGCGTGCGGATCCTTGACCAGCGCGATCGTCGCGTTCACCACCTCGGTCAAATTGTGCGGCGGAATGTTCGTCGCCATGCCGACAGCAATGCCGCTCGAACCGTTGACGATGAGATTGGGAATGCGCGTCGGCAGAACCGTCGGCTCGACCGTCGACTCGTCATAATTCGGCGTAAAGTCGACCGTCTCCATCTCGATATCGGCCATCAGCTCGCCGGCAATGCGCTCCATGCGGCATTCCGTGTAACGCATGGCGGCCGGCGGGTCGCCATCGACGGAACCAAAGTTGCCCTGGCCATCCACCAGGGTATAGCGCAAGGTAAACGGCTGCGCCATGCGCACCAGCGTGTCGTAGATCGCCGAGTCGCCGTGAGGATGGTAAACACCCATGGCCTGGCCCACAACCTTGGCGCACTTCGCATATTTCTTGTTGTATTCGAGACCCATCTCGCTCAGCGTGTAGAGCACGCGGCGATGAACCGGCTTCAGCCCGTCCAGTGCGCTGGGCAACGCGCGCCCGATGATGACCGACATCGAGTAATCGAGATACGACCGGCGCATCTCCTCTTCGATATTGATCGGGATCAGATTGGTGCCGTTGTGGGGCGGATTGCCGCCATCGAGCGGAAGCTGAGGGTTTTTATCGTCTGCCATAGGGTCTTTTCTGAGCTATTGGAAAGGCGGCAAATATGATCCGGTGAAGGTGGGGCCGGGCTCCAGAAGCTATGTGTCTATTTTAGCTGCTAGGGGTAGGTTTCGGCAAGGTTCAAACAAATAATTAAGCCCTTTAAATACTTAGTTTTATACGAATATTCCACACCCGCTCGCCTAGTAACGGATCAGTAAAATCCGGCAGTCATTTCGAGCCAGGAAAATGGCAGCCGCAGCCGCCCGCCCCCGACCGCACTTGCAAGGCCGCTCAGGCCACGCCTTCAGCTGACGGCTCGACCCAAAATGGCTCCCGTAAGGCCCGAGTCACTCCATGCGAAAAGCGCTTGGGGAGTAATCAACCAGTAACTGACGGTTAGCCGGTCATTCGGGCGCAATGTACGGATCGCGAAGCTTGCTGATCCAGTCTGGATCTGCTTCATGCATCGCTTCGCCGACGTCGATTTGGTGGGCACCCCGATCAGTTAACTCACGCGTCAGACGCCGTCCTCTGACGGGTTCACAAGGCGACCATTCCTCCTTCACATCAGGCGGCGAAGCACAAACCTTGTACAGGTCGTCTGAGACCTTACTGATCCTTAATGCCATCGTTTTTGTCAGCCCCTGCGGATCACACATTTGATCCCTTCAGCGACTCGATTTCGCGCTGAATGGACGCTAGACGTGAGAGCAGCTCGGACCTGTCTTCGGGAGAGATCGCGTCCTTATTGATCGCCGACTGGAGAGCGTCCTGTAATCCGTCTCGAATCTTCAGCAGCACTGCGAGTCTCTTCCCTCGATCCATGAACCAACTCTAGTTCATCACCTCTTCGCGGTTTGTGAAAACTCGCCGTTCCGGGCGTGTGGTCGCCAATCCGGAAATTACCACTTCCTAAACATCACAACCTCGACCAGCCAGAAGAGCGCAAGAATTGCGAATGCCCGAATAATGTGAGGCCATGCTCGCCGACCTGAACCAGGCTCAAAGCTCTTGAACCACAAAGCCCGAACGATCAGGACATTTCCTAGGAGGAAGATCGCCGCGCTCGCCATTCCGAACGTCTTCAATGAAGTGTCGCCCGGCAGAGTATATCCGGCAAGAACGATGCCAGATAGCATTCCAACTTCAGCGATTACCAAAAGTGCGGGCTTCGTCAGTCTCAAGGCTTTCCGCGCTCTCCATGAGACTTTCATCATAGCGGGCGGATCGTCAGCAACCCGGCAGTTATATCCGAGCAAACAGTCGCTGCATCCGTTCCCGGAAATCCCCATCCCTCGCAAAATCGTTCGGCCCCGCGATGCTTGAAACGCGCCCTCCCTTGAGGTAAGCGTCAGCCCTCAAGTCCCTTCGCCGAGTCGGCGGACCCCTCCGGTTCGCGGAAGGGTTTTGTCGCAATGCGTTCGTACCGCACCTCCAGCACGACCAAAGTCTCCGTTCCGCCCGGCGCATGAAGAACAACTTCATCGCCCTCCGACGCTCTCATCAGTGCACGCCCCAGGGGGGACGCCCAACTGATATGGTTGCGCTCCAGATCGATTTCATCCGTGCCGACGATGCTCGCCACGCGCTCTGCCCCTGCGGCATTCGCGTACCGCACCGTGGCTCCAAAGAACGCTTTCGTCGCTCGTTGTCCCGTTCGCGGAGCTTCCGGATCGACCACCTCCGCTGCCTCGATTCGCTTCGTCAGAAAGCGAATCCGCCCATCAATCTGCCGCAGTCGCCGCTTGCTGTACTGATAGTCGGCGTTTTCACTGCGATCGCCATTGCCGGCGGCCCACGCCACCACTTCCTTCACCGCCGGCCGATCCTTGGTGAGCAGGAAATGGCGCTCCTCTTTCAGGCGCTCAAGCCCGCTCGGAGTGATGTAGTTTTTGTCGTGGTTCGCCGCGGGCTCCAGCGCTTTCGGCCTTCTCGTAAACCCGTTTCGCATCCTGCGGCCCTCTCCTGGCGCGGTTGAAATGGCTCGTTGAATCAGGCTCGATGCTTTCCGTTGATCGCGTCGAAAGGCGACGACGAACACTCTTGCAATCGACACCGGAGACATCCACCCAGAGAAATTCTACGCACTCCAACGCCGCAGCGACCAGTTTTGACGATGGCTCCCGAGTCTGCGCCAACTGAGCAACACTCATGGAGCTGTTTCCTGTGAAGTCGCTTCCGCCCGGTAATACGACCGGAACTCTACGAAGGGTCGTTACTCAAGGCAGGCGGTAAAGCGTCAAGGTGTGATGAAAGAGGAAAGCCAGGTATTTGCCGTCTGGGGAAAGTGCCAAGGCTGACTGTTCAAATGCTGCCGAGGGATTTGTGACTCGTTCTTGCAAGGGGATCTCCGCGACTTCCGCGTTGGTGCTCCAATCGCGAACCAAAACCTTGCCTGTCAGCTTGTTGAAATGGGTCTCAATCGGGAAACCCCAGCCCCTGTAGTCGCCTGATAGGTAGGCAATGCGGGACGAATGCGAAGCCCTGGCAAAGGGAGATGCGCCACTGTTGAGCTTTCCAGAACCTTGCCGGGCACCCTCCAACGTTTGGATGGAATAGGAAGAGACCCCGTTCACGAAAAGCAGGTCGTTGGTGATGAATCGCGCCCAACACGCCTTGCAAATAATTTCTTCCTTCCCGCCCGAAAACACAGCCCTATTTCCAGTTCCATCAAGAAATGACGCACTTTCGTCAGAGGCTTCGGGGAAACCTTCCGGGAAGTCTGCGAGAGGGCCTTGAATTCGTTTGACCAATGCAAAATCCTCTGCGTGAACCCAGACCCATGTCCCTTTTCCCCCTAAGGGATCCTGTTTATAGAGAAAGATGGTTTGCAGACTCGGGGATACATCCGACATCCACCAGTCCTGCATTCCCGGCTCTCGATACTTGAGGCCAGGATCGAAGCCGCCGCTGAACTTCAGAAGCTCAGTGCCGGTTGAAACGACGAAACCTCCTCCAGCGACTGGAAAGGCTCGCGCGTAATCATTGACAGGCACGAAATCGAGTTCGCGGCCAAATGCTCCATTTTGAGCGCTGATCTCCAACACATGAAAAGCCGCGCCGGCAACCGTGTAGGGGCCATTCTTCTCACGGTCGTAGAAACTGCAAATGAGATGCGTCTCATCCAGAAAGTCGATGGAAGGAGAAATGAGCGCTACTTCCTGGATAGAGAGACGCTTGGAGAAATCCTTGTTCGCAGCCAAATCTACCGACCACACCTGTTGGGGCGTTTGCGCAGATGCTGCAACGCTACCGAGGAGAAGGACCAGCATCACCGAAATCGTGAAGCGTCGTTCACGCACCAACGCCAGCCTCTTGTTGGCCGATTGGACCCAAGCATCGCCAACGGGTTTGAATCCGGGAAGAACTGCCACCGTCCCGGCCCCATTCAGAACTGTCACTGTCCCCCCCAAGCGGGGCATCGAAAGCAATTTAGTATAGCCAAGCTCGGGTTCTATCTGTATGGTCGCAAGTTCGGACATCATGCCTCTTTTGAGTTCTGTCCGGCTCAAGGGGGGTGTTCACAGTTTTCCGAGCAATTTCCGGCCCCGCTGAGAGCATCGCCGCCAACTGAGCAACACTCGTGGAGCTGGTTACCGTGAAGTTGTTTCATGTTTGCCGCTCACTCAGGCGTAACATGAATTGCATGCGGCGACTGTCGCGCCGCCTCCCCGCAAGGAGCGTGACTGTGAGATCGTTCGCGCGAATTCTCACGCAGCTCTGTGCTCTGCTTTCAATTGCAGTACTTGGCGCACGGGCGAATCCGATTGAAGCACCTTTGGTCCTCACGATAGCTATGCGGGAGGGACCGCCTGGCGTGCACTTAGCTTTACGAAATCGTTCTAACGCACCCGTCCACGTGCTTCTGGGCTCTAGGTCCGGGAGGGCCGAAGCGCTTGATGCCATCTCCCTTCTGTTTGTGAATGCCGAGGGGCAAAGAATCCCCATCGTCTTTTTCGACTATAAATTCGGGGGCAACACTGGTGTTGTGGATGAAGTGATCGCACCGGGCGATGAATGGAAGAGGGATGTGAACCTGTCGGAGTACGCGGTTTTCAAAGACCCCGCCAATCCCTCAGAGATTGACAAATTGCCTGCAGGCTCTTATGCCGTTTACGCCGTCTTCAAAGGGGAATCAATCGACTGGCCACCGCATACCCCGCCGTACTGGCTAGGGACCGTTAGATCAGCTCCCGTGCAATATGTTATCTCGAAGTGACAACCTTGACGCCGGCCTGCCTCGCCAGCTCGCCGATGCGGAGGGTAATGCCCATATTGACCCTATAGCCACTCTAGACTTTAGCATCGTTGCATGAGATGGCTCACACTCTTGCTGGCCCTTGCAGTCGCCTCAATCTCTCACGCCCAGGCAGGCAGAGACAGCGCCCCGCCGCTTGACGATGATCCCAGCGCGATCCTTGAGCTGGGCGCGGCAGCGAGTTGGACCACCACGGGCGGCGCGGCCAGCTTCGCCCCGAATCTCGCGGCAGAAACCACTCCCATCGAAAATAGGCTCGAAATCGAGGCAGGCACTTCTCCCTTCCTCACGCGGAACTCCACCGAATGGGATACAGATGTTCTCTTCAAGAAGCCCTGGACGTTGTCTTCGAAAGCCGAGTTCATGTTGGGAGTCGGGCCAGAGTGGGTTTGCCTTCGGCAGCATGGAACAACATCCAACTCAATCGCGGGTGAGCTCGCCGGAGACTTCATGTTCTGGCCCAATGGCAAACACCGTTTTGGTTGGTATCTGGAACCGGCGTACGACTACAACTTCATGGCCGGCCATCAGCAGTCGATTGGCATGAGCGCAGGGCTCTTGATCGGCATCAGAAGGCACCATCGGAAGTAAGCCGGTCAACCACCAGAAATGCCTGAATCGACTCAGCTTCACTCGCCAGGAAATTGAGTTGGCCCCATCCCAGGTGGCCACCCTTCACAGCAGTCCCGGCAGGCTCAGGACGCAGAGAACCGCCTGCAGCAGCACAACCGCCCCCGCAGCGGCCATCGCAAGCCGTCCGCGCGGCCCCTCAAACGCATCGGCAAACACGCCGCCGACAAACGTCAGCAGAAACGGCACAGCCCAGAGCCACGGGCTGCCCGGAACCCCGGTCGTGACCAGCACAAACAACACCAGCGCGCACAACAGGGGAGCGGTATTGCCAAAGTAGCGTGCCTTTCGAATGCCGAAGAACAAAATCAACGCCGCCCCGGCCGCCAGCGTCACGCCGGCGTTGGGCAGCGCAGAGAAAAATCGCCGCGCCGGGTCAAACGGAAACAGACAACAACCCCGCCGCCGAGCGAAAGACGAAGCTCGCTGCGTCCAGCGAAAACCCGTAGCCGGCAAAAAGAACCACCAACGCGCCGCACACCGCAATGAGCATCACCGGCAGCACCTTGCTGCGGCTGCCTTCCGCGACCCAGAGCATCGCCGCCAGCCCCAGCAAGGCGACCACGGGCAACGCGGCAATATGCGCTAGGCGCGCAAGGCCGAAGGCGGCCACGAGAAGCACCATGCGCGGCCGCCATTTGCGCGCCGGCCCCAGCATGGAATGCGCGACGCCCATGCAGGTGTACACGCCGCCATAGACGCCCAGCGCCGTCAGAATCTCCGCGCTGGGCGTGACGCAGGCGCGCAGAATTGCAGGCGAAAAGCAGTAGAGCCCCAGCGCCATGTAGCCGCCCAGGTTTCCATAGAGACGCCGCGTGACCCACCACAACCCCGCGCCCAGCACGCAACCGGCGGCCAGGAACGGCAGGCGCAGCAGCAGCAGAACATGGGTGAGCTGGTGGCGCAGCTCCCAGCTGCTCATTTGGGAAGGGCGATCCTGGCTCCGCGGCTGGATGACCCGGTCCTCAGGCTTGCGGAAGCGATCGAGGAAGCGCTCCAGCTCGAAGTTGAGGGTGAGCGGAAGACCGGCCAGGCGATACACAGCGATACCGTCTTTGATGTTGCCGCAGGTGGTGTAATAGCCCGCCAGCGCCGAGGGTCCCTCCCAGGTTTCGCGGCCGCAGCGGGCGTAGTCGTAGTCGCGATCGCTCAGGGTCTGATGGCTGGTGAGCCAGAGTCCCTGCATCAGAAACAAGGCTAGAAAAACGGCCGCTATGCGCTGCGGGCGATTGAAGCGGAAGCGGCGAATCCTGCCAAAACGAGAGGTCATTGCGTTCAAAAGGGGGCCATGGTCAGTTTAACTGCCCGATCTTGAGGCAAGGAGGTTAGCCCAAACGCAGGAAAGCCGCCCCGAAAGGCGGCTTTCTGGCATAGTTGCAATGGGATGTTAGTTGAAAATGGCGCCGACAGTCTCGTTGAGACCATCGACGGGATTGGGATTTCCATTCACATCAATGTAGGTGCCGGTGAAAACAACTACGCAGTAGTTTGGCCCACCCGCTGTCCAAGTGCCTGGGGCGAGCAGGTTACCGTTTACGTCGCTAGGCTGGCAGTTGTAGGACCAGCCGCCGAACGCCCCGCCCTGTGCGGTTAATACCACGCCTGGAGTGCCGGAGGGGGTTACGACGCCCATGGGGTAGGTGGCCGTGCAAACCGAACCGCCTGTGCCGCCGTTGAGGGTCCAGCCTGGACCGCAGTGGATCGCATTGGGCGTACCGGTAGCCGAAGGCGCAGTAACTTCCCAATTGGTGGTGTTGAGGCCCTCTTGATAAACGGTCACGGTCGCCAGAAGGGACGGCAGTTGCGTGCCGGGCAAGCAAGTTGCCGGCGTTGGCGGATCGCCGTTGGGATTGGCCTCCGCCTCGGGGCAATTAAACGTGGCCGTCGCAGTTTGTATGGTTCCATCGGGGCTCGACGATTCAGCAATAATCGAAGCGCTGCCATTTCCGAAAGCTGTCACGACTCCAGCAGTTGCTCCGGTGTTCCCTCCGGTGTTGGTGCTGACCGGGAAGATGCTCGGCGCAGACGAGACCCACACGGTTGACGAAGAGTTCGTGACATCGCGCACGTAGGGCGCCGACGAATAGGTCCCGATTGCCAGGAAGTTGCCGGTATCCTGAAGGTTGAGCACGGTGATCGAACTCGGAATGATTTCGAGCGACAGAATCGGCTCCGGCGGCGCCGTCAGCGAAACTGAAACCGCTGCGGTGCCCGTGACCACTGAGCCGTCAGGGTTGGTCAGGATCGCTGTGACATTGGCCGTGCCCTTACTTATACCCGTGGCGACCCCGGTGGGGCTGACGGTGAAGATAGACGGAATGCTCGAGGTCCACGTGATATTAGGCGAGTCGGTGACGTTCTCCTGCAGGCCTGTGGTTCCGGAGGTGGCAAGCGCGATAAACTGCGCGGTTTGACCGGATGCCGAGAGAGTCTGCGAATTGGGAAGGATGGTTATCGTCCCTGTGTACTGTTCGGTTGTTCCGCCGGTGACCGTGAACGTGGCTTGACCGGTCACTGCGGTTCCAAGGGTCGCGTTGTTGTAGATCGCGGTAATGGTCGCGGATCCCTGGCCGACAGCGGTGGCGAGTCCACCGGATGTAATTGTGGCAATCTGCGCGCTGCTTGAGGTCCAGGTGACCTGACCGGTCAAATCCTCGGTTGATCCTGAGGAGGTGGTGCCGATGGCCAGGAACTGCGTGGTCTGGTTGGGTGCCGCAACTGTTTGCGCGCTGGGGATGATTGTGAGGCTCACCAGCGTTGAACCGGCGCCTCCTACTCCACTTGTGCCCGTCACGGTCAACACCGCACTTGCCGTCACTGTTCCGGCAAATCCGTCTCCGGTTGCTGTAATCGTGGTCGAACCCGCAGACACGGCGGTCGCCAGGCCGGTGGAGGATACGGTCGCAATAGCTGGTGCGCTCGATGACCACGTCACTGTGCCGGTAACATTCTTGGTTGAGGCCGACTTCGCATTCCCAAAAGTGCCGGTTGCAGAGAACTGAGCCGTCTCCCCAACTGCAATGGATTGGGTGGTCGGCGACACCGTAATAGAATCCAGCCCCGAGGGGTTGGTGCAGCCGGCGAACAGCGCCAGCGGCCCGATTAGTAACAATGCCCTCAAGGAAACACGATGCAACATGGATGTCCTCCAGATTTCCGGCTTAACCCGGCCCACATATCTTCGGTAGAAGTCGCAGATTCTCACTTCGACTATAAGTCCAACGCTCTCCCGACCGCTCTGCCCCAAAAGTGTGAGTCCGCACACTGAATCAAGACAGTCACTCACTAAACTGCTTCGCCAGCGAAAAGGGCGTCCACTGGTGTTAGGGGCTGAACGGTGTCGTGGAGCAATTCTACCCCAGAAGCAAGTCGAACCCTCAATGATTTTCGGTAACAGGTGACCTCGGTTTTTTCCTTTGAAAACTACCGGTTTAGATCGCGAAATTGATCGCGAACTCGAGATAACTGAATCGGTTTAGTAGAACCGGCGCTCGCGCGTAAATTGACCGCGAACCAAAGGGTTTGCGGGGAAGGTGCGGCCCACCCTGCGGGTTCCGGTTATCGTGGCCAAGTTAGGGTGCCCGGGCCATTTGGCCGGGTGGACTGGCAACCGCTACACTTCTCGTAGCATGGCCATCGCCCGCGATAACTCCCCAGATCGGCTCGTCAGCGCCTCGCGCGCGGAAGAAGAGCAGGGATTCGAACTGAAACTGCGGCCCCGATGGCTGCGGGAGTTCATCGGCCAGTCAAAGGCCAAGGAGCAACTGGCCATCGCGCTCGAGGCGGCGAAATCCCGCGGCGAGGCGCTCGACCATGTGCTGCTTTTTGGGCCGCCCGGACTGGGCAAGACGACTCTGGCGACGATCATTGCCAATGAACTGGACGTAGGCTTCCAGCAGACTTCAGGACCCGCCCTGCAGATTCAGGGCGACCTGACGGCGATTCTCACCAATCTGCGCGAGCGGCAAGTGCTGTTTCTCGACGAAATTCACCGCA
Source organism: uncultured Acidobacteriaceae bacterium (assembly GCA_963791505.1). Lineage (GTDB taxonomy): Bacteria > Acidobacteriota > Terriglobia > Terriglobales > Acidobacteriaceae > Telmatobacter. The sequence goes on along the minus strand of CAWBSV010000022.1, from coordinate 89,628 downwards.
TGCAGCCGGTGCTGGAAGAAAAACTCTACACCGCGCTCGAGGACTACAAACTTGACATCATTATTGGGCAGGGTCCGGCTGCACGCACGCATGTGATGGAGATTCGGCCCTTTACGTTTGTCGGCGCCACCACGCGGCCGGGGCTTCTCTCATCGCCGTTGCGCTCACGCTTCGGGATCTTGTTGCGGTTGGAGTTCTATACGGAAGAGGAGCTGCGCGTCATTGTGCAGCGCTCGGCCGAGGTGATGCAGGTTCCCATCGACTCCGATGGAGCGGCTGAGATTGCCTTGCGCTCGCGCGGAACACCGCGCATTGCCAATCGCCTGCTGCGGCGCGTCCGCGACTATGCGCAGGTGCGGGGAACGGGGATCATCGATCGGCCTACGGCCAACGCGGCTCTGACCATGCTTGAGGTCGATGCGCATGGATTTGATGAGATCGACCGCCGCCTGCTGCTGACCATTATTCAGAAATACGATGGCGGCCCCGTAGGGCTGAGCACTCTGGCCGCAACACTCGCTGAAGAGGAAGATGCGCTCGAGGAGGTGTACGAGCCTTTCCTCATCCAGATTGGATTTCTCGATCGCACCCCGCGTGGCCGCGTTGCGACGCGACTTGCGTATCAACACTTCGGGCTCGATCTGCCAGGCCGGCAGGTTCCGCTGTTTTAAGCTTGGGGCTAGTTACGTGAGTCGGAACTCCAGTCAACAAAATGCGCTGTCATCCTGAGCGAAAGGGGCCCCAGGCGTTTTTCAGTACCGGGCCCCCGCAGACAGGTCTTCGTCTGCAGGGTGGAGGTTGGGGGTGGTGAGTCGAAGGATCTGCGTTTGCCTTTTCTTTTCGGCCGCGATTATGCATGAAGAATAACCAAAAGGAGAATAACGATGGCATTGACCGAATCGACCATGCTTGAACTGGGCACAAGCGCGCCCGACTTTTCACTAGTCGACGCGGTATCCGGAAAGACCGTGCGCCGCGATGACTTCAGCGGTAAGCAAGGCTTGCTGGTGATGTTCATTTGCACGCACTGCCCCTATGTGAAGCACGTTAACGAAGGGCTTGCTGCGCTGGGCAAAGATTATGCGGACAAGAACATTGCAATTGTCGCCATCAGCAGCAACGACGTGACGACCCATCCGGACGACAGCCCTGCGGGACTCAAGGCGCAGGCAGAGACATTTGGCTTCAAATTTCCGTACTTATATGACGAGACGCAGGACGTGGCGCATGCCTACAAGGCCGCCTGCACGCCGGACTTTTTTCTGTTCGATGGGCAGCGCCGGCTGGTGTATCGCGGCCAGTTTGATGCGAGCCGTCCGGGGAGCGGGATTCCGGTGACCGGCAAAGACCTGCGCGCTGCGATTGATCTGGTGCTCGCGGGCAAGAGTGTCCCAGAAGAACAGCGCCCTTCGATCGGCTGCAACATCAAGTGGAAAGCTTGAGACGATGCTTGGTTCATCGCCTTTTCCAAGCGAGCAGCAATGCTTTGGCACCCTTTAATGCAAACCAAACTCCGGCGAAGCCTGACAGAACATAAATCAGCGTGTACACGACGGTCGGAAACGATCCCGTCCAGTTCAAATCCATCCGGCTTGCTTTGATGAGAACTGTGCTTACGATGAGGCCGCACATGGATGCGAGGCCGAATGCGACGATCGAAATAAAGATGCGCTTACCAAGCTTGTCGAGTCCAGCGACAATCGAGAAACACACGTACCCGCAGAACCCCGCGAAAACATAGATTCCAACGTAGTAAATCGCCAAATAGCCGATTAGCACCCCATGAACCTCGCGTTCAGCGTAGCAGGCTCTATCACTATTGCTCGTTCCCACCCACTTCCAAAAACAAGAAGGCCTGGCCCCCGCCGCGGAGACCAGGCCTTTTCATCTGGCATCAGTAAGTGAACTTCTGCTCGACAGCCAATGCCTTCAGATAATCGCGGAACTTAGCGCCGAGATCTTTCCGTTTCAACGCGAACTCCACAGTAGCCTGCAGCATGCCGAACTTGTCGCCGGCGTCGAAGCGTTTGCCTTCGAACGTGTAGCCGAAGACCTTCTCTTCTCTCAGCAAGGCTTTGATGCCATCAGTGAGCTGGATCTCGCCGCCTGCGCCGGGCTGCGTCTCTTCGAGCAGCGTAAAGACGCGCGGGGTAAGAACGTAGCGCCCGATAATCGCCTGCTTCGACGGCGCCTCTTCAAGCTTTGGCTTCTCGACCATGCCGCTGCAGTTGTAAATGCGCTCGTTGGTCGCGTCCGGCGAGCCTGCCAGTACGCCATAGGCGCTGATGCCCGCGCCTTCGATGGTCATCGTGGCAAGCACCGATCCGCCGCGCTCATCGAACACGCCGATCATCTGCTTGAGACACGGAACTTCAGCATCGATCACATCGTCGGGCAGCAGCACAGCGAAGGGTTCATCGCCGACCAGGTCTTTCGCGCAAAGGACAGCATGGCCGAGTCCGAGTGGCTCCTTCTGGCGGACGTAGCTGATGCGCGCCATGGACGAGACGCCGCGCGAGATGGCCAGCAATTCGTGCTTGCCCTTCCGCTCCAGCGTCGCATCGAGCTCAAAGCTGATGTCGAAGTGATCTTCCATTGCGCCTTTGCCGCGGCCGGTCACGATGACGATGTGCTCAATGCCCGAGGCGATGGCTTCTTCAACCGCATATTGCAGAATGGGCTTGTCGACCAGGGCCAGCATCTCTTTGGGAATAACCTTGGTGGCCGGCAAGAATCGCGTACCCAGACCACCCGCCGGGATCACCGCCTTGCGAACTTTTTTCGCCATCTCTCTACCTTTTCCGCGAAACCTCTAAATATAAGATGCCCTGGGTTCGCGCTTGCAGCATAGCCTCTTGATCCGGGCAAAGCTCTAACGCTTGCGTGTTACCCGTGCAACTTCTCGATGTAAAGGAACCAGATGTTACAACGTCGGCGACTGATCCCCGAGCATCGACTCACGAATGATCTTCACCGGTGGAAACCCTTGCTTCAGGAAATCGTCGTGAAACTTCTCGAGTGAAAAGGCTGCGCCCTGCTTCTTCTTTAAATCTTCGCGAAGCTTCATGATTTCCAACTTGCCCAGCGTGTAGTAGAGATAGGTTGCGTCGCTGGTGCCGCGCTTGGTTTCAACCTCCGCCGTTTCCTTCGATTGATAACCTTCCTTCTGAAAGAATTCGATCGCCTGGTCCATGCTCATCTTGCCCGTGTGCATTTCGATGCCAACGATGAAGCGGGCGTTGCGCAGCAAAGCATCCTGCAGTTGGCCGAGGCGGAGGAACTTTGCCTCGCGCTCATCCTTAGCGCCGGCGCCAGGCTGTCCGTATCCCTCATCGAGCATCATCTGCTCGGTGTAATGCGCCCAACCCTCCGCGTTCGACGAACAACCAAGCAGCTTGCGAACCCGCGTGGGCGCCTGCGGCAGCCAGAGGAACTGGATATAGTGGCCGGGGTAAGCCTCATGCACCGCGGTCGAGATGACGGTGCCGATGTTGAAGGCGTGCATGAAGCCCTCAACCTCAGTGGGCGTCATCTTCGGATCAGGCAGGGTCACGTTGAAGTAGGCTTCCGTAGCGTGCGTTTCGTAGGGGCCGGGCGTGTCCATGCTGGCAAAGGTGGTAGCGCGCATGAAAGGCGGCGTCTCTTCCACGATTGGCCGGACGTCTGACGGAATGGTCACGATGTGGTGGCTTTGAATAAAGCCGGCGAGCCCATTGAAAGTGGCACGAAACGCACCCAGTAGCTGATCGGGCGCGGGATGCTGGCGGCCAAGTTCTTCGAGCACGGCGCTCGGTTCCTTATCCGGTTCAAGCTCTTTGGCAACCTGCCGGAAGTGTTCCTGATTCTTGCGCAGGTCGGCCCATCCGATTTCGAGAAGCCTGTCGAGCGGAATATCGACCATCTCGTCGTAGAGAAGCTTTTTCGAGAAAGTATCCGCGCCGAAACGGAAGTCGCCCTTTGACCTGGGCAGCAAATCGGTCTTCAGCCAATCGAGATAGGACTTCAGCTCGGCAATCACAGCGGCGTTTGTCTGCGCGAACTCCGCCTTAACGGCGGGATCTTTGGCATCGGCAAAGGCAGAAGGAACATCCTTCTCGAAGAAGCTGACGATGTCCGGCAACTGCTCAATGGCAATTTCGGTGTAGATGTGCGGAGGATTCTTGAGGTTCACGCGCGCGGCGCGCAGCAGCGCCGGCATCTGCTTTTCGCGTGCGATGAGCGAACGAAGCCGATCGTCGGGCGGGGCGAATTTCCGCTCCATCAAAACGAAGGCCGCATTGGCACAGGTGCTCGAGTAGTTGTCGGCGTTCTTCTCCCAAGGGCGGATCGTTTCGAGAGTCAACAGCTCCGACCGGATGGTCGCGAGCACCATCTCTCGGTCGCTGCGCGGCACAAAATTCGCAGGTGACGAATCAGGATGGATTGCCTCGATGCGCGCTTCGGACGCTTTGAGCGCGACAATCTCCGCCTGGATATTGGCCTGAGAAAAGTCTTCGAGCTGGTTGTCGTATTGGTGGTAGCCGACCTGCGTTCCGCCAGATGGATTGAAGTGGAAGTAGACCTGGTCGAAGAACTCATCGGAGGCTTGCGCGAATTGCTGCTTCCAATCCTCCGTCGCCGCGTGAACCGTAACCGCAGTCGCCATTGAAGCCCCCAATACAAACAGCGCAATACTTTTCATGCAGGTCCTCTTGTCCGTCGAATCATTTTTTATGCGTTGACTGGCACAGGAGCCAGCTTGGCAAGCACTTCGTGAATTTCAAGCAACACTTCGTCCGGCCGCGTCGCAGCCAAAGGATACTTGAGCAGACCCTGCGGCGTGAACTGCGCGCCCCGTTTGGCGTTCTTCGCCACCAGCCGCATCAGCAGTTGCGGATCGACGGCTGCATTCTCCATGAACCGGATGTGCAGTTCGCCGCGCTTGCGATCGACCTGCGCAATGCCCATCCGCTCAGATTCAAGGCGCAACAATGCGGCTTCGAGCAGGAAGACGGTGGCATCGGGCGGCGTTCCGTAACGGTCTTCCATCTCGGCGCGCACTTCGGCGACCGCTGCCTCGCTGGTGGCGCCCGCAATCTTCTTGTAGAGGCGCAGGCGCTGGTTTTCTTCCGGCACGTAGCTCTCGTCGATGCGCAGCGCAATGCCGAGATTGAGCGCGGTTGCGGGCCGCTCTTCGCTGCTCTCGCCCTTCATCTCCTTCACCGCCGCTTCGAGCATGGAAGTATAAAGTTCGAAGCCAACGGCTTCGATATGGCCGCTCTGCTCGCCGCCCAGCATGTTGCCGGCGCCGCGCAGTTCGAGATCGAGAGCGGCGATTTTGAAGCCCGCGCCCAGATCGCTGAACTCCTTGAGAGCGGCAAGGCGACGGCGCGCAATTTCAGTCAGTTCCTGCTCCGGCGGAATGAGCAGATACGCATAGGCGCGGCGATTCGATCGCCCGACGCGGCCGCGCAATTGGTAAAGCTCGCTCAGTCCGTGACGATCGGCGCGATTGATGAGCATGGTGTTGGCCAGCGGAATGTCGAGACCATTTTCGATGATCGTAGTTGCGACCAGCACGTCGTATTCGTGACGCATGAAGGCGAGCATCACGCGCTCCAACTCCGTTTCGCCCATCTGGCCGTGGCCCACGGCAACGCGCGCTGCGGGCACCAGTTCCTGAATGCGCGCTGCAATTTCGTAGATCGACTCGACGCGATTGTGGACGAAATAGACCTGGCCGCCGCGCTCCAGTTCAAGCTCGACCGCCGAGCGAACGATCTTCTCATCGAACTTGGCGACGACGGTTTGAATGGCCATGCGATCTTTAGGCGGCGTCTCGATGACGCTCATGTCGCGCAGGCCAACGAGAGACATATGCAGCGTGCGCGGAATCGGCGTGGCGCTCATAGCGAGCACGTCAATCTCCTTCCGCATCTGCTTGAGCCGCTCTTTGTGGCGCACGCCGAAGCGCTGCTCTTCATCGACGATGAGCAGACCGAGATCCTGAAACTTGATGTCTTTCGAGAGCAGCCGATGAGTACCGATGAGGATGTCGACCTTGCCGTGCTCGACTTTTTCGACGATGACCTTTTGCTCTTTTGCGGTGCGAAAGCGCGAGATCATCTCGATGTTAATCGGGAACTGCGCGAACCTTTTCTTGAACGTCTCGAAATGCTGGAAGCTGAGCACAGTGGTCGGCGTCAGCACGGCGACCTGCTTGCCATCCTGTACGGCCTTGAAGGCGGCGCGCATCGCGACTTCAGTCTTGCCGTAGCCCACATCGCCGCATAGCAAGCGGTCCATGGGCGTGGTCGATTCCATGTCGTACTTGATGGCGCGAATGGCGGAAAGCTGATCGTCGGTCTCGTTGTAGTCGAAGGAGTCTTCGAACTCTTTTTGAAACTCGTTGTCCTTGGAGAAGGCAGTTCCCTGCGCGGTGGTGCGCTCGGCGTAGAGCTTGAGCAGCTCGCCGGCCATATCCTGCATGGCCTTTTTCACGCGCGCCTTGGTTTTGGTCCACTGCTGCGAGCCCAGCCTGTTCAGGATTGGCGCGGGACCGGCATCGGTGGAGCGATATTTCTGAATCAGGTCGAGGCGCGTGAGCGGCACGTAGAGTTTCGCCTGCTCGGCAAATTCCAGAATCATGAACTCGACCGACAGGCCGTCCTGCACGATCTCTTTGAGGCCCTGGTACTGCGCGATGCCGTGCTCGACGTGGACGACGTAATCGCCGATGGTCAGGTCGCGAAAATCGGAGACAAACGCAGCCGTCTTCGATCGCTTCGGCTCGGGACGCGCAGCAACGTCGGCTTCGTCGGAGAGATCGTTGGCGCCAAACAAAATCAAATTCGCATCGGTGAAACTGACTCCGGCTGCAATCGGCGTCCGCACAATCACCGGCACGCGGAGATCGCCGGCCAGGTAGCTGCCCTCATCAAGTACCGTCTCGCCGCCAGGATGAAAGAAGCGGCTGCCGAGTCGATAGGGAATCTGATATTCGCGCAGCACGGTTGCCAGGCGCTCGACATCGCCCTGATTGGGCGCGGCGAGAACGATGCGCGTCTCCGCGGCGATGAGGTTCTTGAGTTGCTCAGTGAGCGCAGGAATGGAGCCGTGAAAGCGCAGCGTGGGCCGCGAGTTCAGAGCAACTTCGCCGAGCGTGTTGTCTTCATCGAGCACGTCGACGACGCCGAGCTGATCGAGATCGAGGCCGGCATGCGAGCTGAGCTGCGCCTGCAGAACTTCCGGGCGCATGTAGATATCTTCGGGCCGAATCAGCGAGCCGATGCCTGAGCGCTCATGGCGCTGCTCAACCTTATTCCACCAGCGATCGATCTGATTGCGCACCATGCCCGGCTCGTCGACAAAGAGCGCGCATTTTGGAAGCAGCGACAGCAGCGATTTTTCTGCGCCGGCAACCGAGGAGAAAAACTCCCAGCCGGGAAAGACGCTCACGCCGCCGGCCGAAGCGTACTCCGCGGCCATCTCTTCGTCTTCGCCTTCAACGCGATTGCGGCTCAGACGCGCATGAACAGCGGCGAGCAGGCGCTCGGTTACCGGCGTTTCGGTGAGCGGCAGCAGCTCGGTTTCGTCCAGTCCGGATTGCGAGCGCTGCGTCTCCGGATCGAATTTGCGGATGGTCTCGATCTCGTCGCCGAAGAATTCGATGCGCACGGGACGGTCCGCCTCGGGCGAATAGACGTCGAGGATTCCGCCACGCCGCGTGAACTGCCCGGGCATCTCGACGAGATCCATTTGCGTGTAGCCGACGCTGGCCAGATGCGCGGTAAGCACTTCCACGTCGACTTCTTCGCCGCGCTTGAGGGTGACGGCAAGGCCGGCGTAATATTCGCGATCGAAAAGCCGCAACGCCGCCGACTCCACGGGTGCGATCAGGATTGAAACCGCGCCGGTCGCCAGCTTGAACAATGCCGAGGCGCGCTGCTCCTGCACGTCAGGATGCGGGGAAAGGTTTTCAAAAGGAAGAACGTCGTGAGCCGGCAAGCGCACAACCTGGTCAGGATCGATAGCGCCGGTCAGCTCGCATCCCGCCTTGAGCATCGGCTCCAGTGCTTCTGCGGCCTTGTTGTCGGCGACAACCACGATGACAGGCTGTTTGGCGGCCCGCGCCATCAGAGGAATATAGAGAGCCCGCGCTGTTGCGGTGAGGCCAGAGACACGTCTCCGCCCCGCACCAAGGCTCAGATGCCTTCGTACGCGATCAAATCCCGGAGACCTGCTCCAGCTCCGCAAAGATTTCGCGGACAAACGGGAGAATCATCGAATCCTCAGTTTACCAGTGTCGGCTATGCGTCAGATGGCGCGTTGAACCGCATCCAACAGAGCGCTGCCTTTAGTAAACTGGTGAGACATGCGACTTGGAATTGACTTTGGAACAACTCGAATTGTCGTTGCGCTGGTTGATCGCGGCAACTTTCCCCTTGTGAACTTTGAATCCCCTGATGGCGAAGTGCACGATTGGTTTCCCCCCGTGGCCGCGATGAAGCCGGGCAAGCGGGTTTATGGCTGGGAAGCAATCGCTGTTCAAGGCGATGAAAAGTGGACGGTGCTGCGCTCGTTGAAGCGCCAGCTGCGCCGCGCCAATCCGCACACCGAGCTTTACGTGGGCGGCCAGGCTCTGCCGCTGCGCATGCTGATGGCCGAGATGATGATGGCGCTCAAGGCTCAACTGCTCGAACACTCCAACATGGGTGCGGCAAAGAAGGATGACTCGGAAGAGGAGCCGCGTCTTGAGATTTTTCTCGGCGTGCCGGCAAGCGCCAATAGCAACCAACGCTTCCTCACGGAAGAGGCGGCGCAGGCTGCCGGCTTTACCGTGCTTGGATTGATCAACGAGCCCTCGGCAGCGGCCATTGAGTTTACGCATCGCAACAGCGCCGAGCGCAAGAGCCGCATCGGCAGCGGCCTGGTTGTCTACGACCTGGGTGGCGGCACGTTCGATGTTTCGTTGGTGAAGTTGGGCGAGACAGAGCATACGGTCGAGGCTTCGGATGGAATTCCAACGCTGGGCGGCGATGATTTCGATGAGATTCTCGCCAAGCTCGCACTTGAATCGCTTGACCCGCAGCCGCAGCTAACGCCTGCCGAGCGCTTTCGGCTGCTTGAAGAGTGCCGTGAAAAAAAGGAGTCGCTGAACCCCAACACGCGCAAGATCACCATCGATCTCGAGCGTGTGCGCGAAGGGTTGGAGCAGGTCACCATTCCGGCGGAGACTTTTTACGAGCGCTGCCGGCCGCTGATTGAGGCGACGCGCGAAGTGGTCGATCGCCTGCTGGCGGCTAATGGAGATCGTTCGCTCGACACGCTCTATGTGACCGGCGGCGCTGCGGAGTTGCCGCCGGTTGCGCGCATCCTTCGCGAGACCTTCGGCCGCAAGGTGCGGCGCTCGTCGTACATGCGCTCAGCCAGCGCCATTGGACTGGCGATCCGCGCCGAGGCAGCCGCGGAAGAATCGGCCAATGGTTCCTCACCGCAAATCCAGGAACAGTTCAATCGCAACTTTGGCTTGTGGCGCGAGGCGGATTCGGGCGGCACCATCTATTTCGATCTTGTGTTTCCCCGCGGCGTGCATCTGCCCGCTGCCAATGAAGACCCACTGACGGTGGAGCGTATTTATCAGCCCGCGCACAACATTGGGCACTTCCGCTATCTTGAGTCGTCGCAGCTTGACGAGAACGGTCAGCCCAAGGGAGAGATCGCGAACTGGGATCAGATTCTGTTTCCCTTCGATCCAGTTCTGCGTAATGTGCATGACCTGGCTTCGGTTCCCGTTTCGCGCCTTGCAAAGCCAGGCGGGGTCACGATTCGCGAGCGGTACACCTGCGATGGATGCGGAAATCTGCGCGTGGCCATCTCTGCAGAGCCGGCGGGATACACGCGCGAGTTTTCGATCGCGCAATCTTCAAAGGGCTAGAAGATTTCTGCTGGGTCGAAAGTTCACTTGCTGCCAAGGTCCTTCGCAAACGCGTAGAAGAAGTCCAGCGATTTCCAATACGAATCGACGGGCAGGCGCTCATCCTGCCCGTGGGCGCGATCGTCGTCTCGCTCCAGGGCGATGGCGGAGTAGCCATACGAAGGAATCCCCGCCTGTGCGAAGTAGATGGAATCGCTTGCACCGTTTTCCATCACCGGCGTAACGGGCGTGCCCGGCCAAATTGCCTGCGTGATTCGCGTGAGCGGCTCGAAGACTTCTTCGATGGGCGCCGGCGGGACCATCGCTTTGCGCTCCGGCGCGGTGTCGGAGATCGCTCCAGCGTCGGAGACAAACTTTACGGCAAGCTTGGGGTCGGCGAAGATCGCAACCAGTTGTTTGCGTATCTCCTCGGGAGAATGACCGGGGAAGATGCGGCAATTCACATTCGCCTGCGCCGTCTGCGGCAGGGCGTTGTTGGCGTGGCCGGCATTCAAGCGGGTAGCGACGCAGGTGGTGCGGAAGTTGGCGTTGAAGCTGGGTTCGGCGCTGAGGCGCGAGGCGGCGGCCGTATCAGGCGGAGTGGCAAGGATCGCCCGCATATCCACAGCGGTTTGCCCCTTCTCCTGCTTCGCAAGATTAGTGAAGTAAGCGCGCGTGACGTCGTTCATTTCAAATGGAAATGTGAAAGCGGCGAGCTTGTCGAGCGCGGCCGTCAGCTCGTAGATCGCGTTGTCAGGCCGCGGCAGCGAGCTGTGGCCGCCGCGATCGCTGGCCGTGATCTGGAAGTCGGAATAGACCTTTTCGGTGGCCTCAACATCCGCGACTACGGTGCGTCCATGATCAAGCTCGATTCCGCCGGCGTCGGGATTGATGACGTAGGCTGCGTCGACAAGATCGCGGTGTTTTTCAACCAACCATGCGGCCCCGTTGAATTTGCCGCCCTCCTCGTCAGCGGTGAGAGCGAGAATCAGATCGCGCTTTGGTTTGTATCCCTCTCGATGCAGGCGCAGAAACGTCGCCACCAGCGCGGCGTCTGATTCCTTCATATCCTGCGTTCCGCGGCCGTAGTAGTAGCCGTCCTTCTCGACAAACTCAAAGGGATCGGTGTTCCAGTCGGCCCGCAACGCCTCCACCACGTCCATGTGGCAGAGGAAGAGCACCGGCTTCTCGTTCCACGTTCCCGCGGCGCGCATTCTGACCACGAGGTTCTGTTTGCGCTCGTCGGGACCGAGCAAATGCACATCTTCAGCAGGCCATCCGGCATCGAGGAACCGCTTCTGCATCGCGGCACTCCCCGTGGTCACGTTGCCTTTGGGTGTGTCGGTGGTGTTGATCTCGATCAACTGCTTAAAGATCTCGCGCGCCAGGGCGCGGTCTTCCGCGGAGGTTGCGGGCAGTTGGGCCTGCGCAGCTGGAAGTGCAAGGGCTACGAGGAGCAAGGTTGCGATCGAGAACGGGCGTGAACTTCGGCGCATGTTGGGATTGTACTGGCTGCGCGCAAGTAGGCAGCGCCAAACCTGGCTTCGACGTTTGCGCCTCCGAGGAAATCGATTTATTGTGATCGCACGAGTCTTTCGAGGTGTACCGTGCGATCCAGAATTCTCTGCGCTGTTTTTCTTGCCGCCTTCACGCTCTCAGCCAGTGCACAGATGGAGGCCGACAAACCCCTCCCGAAACCGAAGATCACGGGCATTTCGCACCTTGCGATTTACACCTCGAATGCCGCCGCGACGGAGCATTACTACAAGGATGTAGTTGGCGCGGTGAAGATGCCGGACCCGGAAGATCCCAAGGGCGTGCGCTACGCCCTGAGCAGCACGCAGTTCATTGAGGTGCTGCCGTTGCCTGCAGGGTCGGGCGTGAATCGGCTTGATCACGCGGCCTTCAACACGACCGATGCGGAGGGCCTGCGGCGGTGGCTGGGGCACAAATCGTATAAAGTGCCGGGGCAAGTCGAACGCGGCGCGGATGGAAGCCTGTGGTTCTCCGTCAAGGATCCGGAGGGAAACAAGATTCAGTTCGTGCAGCCGCCCAACCCTCTCAAGCCTGTGGCCGCACCCGATGCGATTGGCCACCACATTATTCATGTGGGATTTCTGGTGCACAGCCGGTCGACTGAAGATTTGTTCTATCGCGACATTCTCGGATTCAAGCCCTACTGGTACGGCGGCATGGCCGACGACAAGGTGGACTGGGTGAGCCAGCAGGTTCCCGATGGCCACGACTGGCTGGAATACATGTTGACCAGCGGGCCGTCGGGCTCGGGCATTCCCGCGGATATCACGCAGCAACATCTTGGCGTGCTCGACCACGTTTCCATTGGCACCGACTCTGTGCCGGACACGTTCAGGAGGCTGGAGGCTGCCCACCGGCTTGGCGAAAGGCATGATGACCAGCCCAAGATCGGCAAGGATGGCAAGTACCAGCTGAACCTCTACGATCCGGATGGGATTCGCGTGGAGGTGATGAACTTCCATGCGACGGAGAAGCCGTGCTGCTCGCCGTTTACGGCGGATGATCCGGCTGAGTAGTTCGAGTGCCGAGATTTGACGGCCCTCTCATCGCGCTAAAATTAGCTCATGCCCGCTGCTGCGCTTGCTCCTGAGATCCCCGCCAAGTACGAGCCCGTCATAGGGCTTGAGGTGCATGTCCAGTTGCTGACGGCGACCAAGGCTTTCTGCGGCTGCGCGAATCATTTTGGATCTGCGCCCAATACGAATATCTGCCCGGTGTGCCTGGGATTGCCCGGCGCGCTGCCGGTACTCAACGCGAAGGCCGTCGAGTATGCGACTCTGGCTGCCCTTGCTTTGAATTGCGAGGTGCGCGAGCGGTCGATCTTTGCGCGCAAGAACTACTTCTATCCCGACCTGCCCAAGGGCTACCAGATTTCGCAGTACGACAAGCCGATTGCTGAAAACGGATATATCGATGTGCCGGCAGCCGACGGAACCATGAAGCGTCTCGGCATCACGCGGCTGCACATGGAAGAGGACGCGGGCAAGAGTCTTCACGATGGCTTCTCGGATTCTGCGACGCGCACATATCTTGATCTGAATCGCTGCGGAACCCCGCTCGTCGAGATCGTCTCCGAACCAGACATGCGCACCGCCGATGAGGCGTTCGAATACCTCACGCGCCTCAAAGAGATTCTGCTTTACACCGGCGTCTCCGACTGCAACATGGAGGAAGGTTCGCTGCGTTGCGATGCCAATGTCAGCGTGAGACTCAAGGGCGCGGATCGCTTCGGCACCAAAGCCGAAGTAAAAAATGTGAACAGCTTCCGCTTTGTGCGCGCGGCGATTGAGTACGAGATCGAGCGTCAGATCGAGGTGATCGAGGCCGGCGGCCGTGTGACACAGGAGAGCCGGCTGTGGAATGCGAACGAAGGCCGGACCTATTCCATGCGCTCGAAGGAGCAGGCGCACGACTATCGCTATTTCCCCGAGCCGGATCTGCCGCCGCTGCTCGTTTCTGCGGAATTTCTCGCCGCGGCGAAGGCGAAACTCCCGGAACTGCCGGAGGCACGACGCGCGCGCATGACCGCCGAGTATGAGTTGAACCCCAAGGATGCGGCGACGCTCACCGCATCGCGCGAGTTTGCCGATCGCTTCGAAGCCGCGGCACGCACGGCCCGCAATCCGCGACGCGTTGCGAACCTTCTTCTGAGCGAAGTTGGCGGACGTCTGAACGCTCTTGGCCTCGAACAGGAGCAGTCGCCTGTATCTATGGCCGGCATTGTGTTGGCCGCCGATCTGCTGGACGAGGGCAAGATCAGTTCAAAGCAGTTGAAGCAGCTTTTAGATATCAGCTTCGAAAAGGGCGAGGACTTCCCTGCTGTCTACGAGCGCGAAAAGCCGCAGCAGATCACCGACACGTCCGCATTAGAAGCCATGATTGATGAGGTCATCGCCGCCAATCCCAAGCAGGTGGAACAGTATCGCGCCGGCAAAACAACGGTGGCTGGCTTTTTTGTCGGGCAGGTGATGCGTGCCTCGAAGGGACAGGCCAATCCGGCTTTGCTGAATGAGCTGGTGACCAAAAAGCTGGGCGGTTAATTCGCGCCAGCCACGCAAGTCATTCGCCGCTGTTATCCGGCCTGGTATAGATCTCGCCGAAGGCCTCGTCGGGACTGTTCGCGGGCCAACCCACCATCACGAAAAAGATGTCGAGCACAAAGAGCCCGATGGCCAGATCGTTGAGCAGCGCGGCCCAGCGCGATGCGCCCCAGTATTGGTTCCCCGCCCAGAAGAGAAAAGCCAGGGCGAGCAGAGTCGCCTTGACGCCCTCCCCGAAGCTGGGCCGGCGGATGATCTCGTACAGCAGATAAGCAAGCGCGATGAGGGTAAGCGGGATGGCGCCAAGCAAACCGCGTTGATCAGCGGGAAGAAGCTGCGGAAAGGCATCGCACGCCAGCAGCCACGCCGCCGCTAGAAGCGCGGGTATACCGAGCAGCAGGGGCGCGAAGCGGCGCGAGGAACTAAGACGTGCTTTCATCAAAAAACTTCCTGGGGCGTGAGGGCGTTCCGAGCGAACCTTGCGCCTATCGCAGGTTGATCGTCCCCAAGTCGCTTATACGCCGGGATGCGCAAAGCATTTATAAAGCGGAGTTCAGAATGTGGTAAGGCTCTATTTCAGCCTCAGCTCCGTCTCGTACTCCTTGCGCGCGTCCCACGAACTGACGGTCTTCGTCGCACTCTTCCGGCCGTCTTTCTCCGCCCAGAGTTCGTGGTCTTCGGCCATATTCACCTGCGTGAATCGGAACCTGCCGTCAGCAGTCGAAGTGTAACTGCGAATCGTTTTGGTCTTCAGATCCTTGAGGAAGACCGTCGCTCCAGCGACCGGGGCTGAAGAACCATCGATCACGCTCCCCATCACGATGCGCTGCCCAATGTTCTGGGCCAGAACCGGCATAGGCCGCGTCAATTCTATGCCGACACCGAGTGAAACCAATCCAAGAAAAACCAGCGAAAACAGTCTGGGAGAAGCCGGTGAAACCATCCTGCGCAGCAAATCCCAACCCGCTGCCAGTCGTACGCGGCCAGATTTCACTCTTCCTCCTCGTCCTCTTCGTAGACATCATCATCGTCGTCGATATCTGCGTCGACCCGCGACAACTCCAGCGGTTCAACACCGACGACCTCATACTCCGACCCGCATTCATCGCAGGCGATCACGTCGCCTTCTTCCAGTTCTTCCACATCAACGTCTAGTACATTCTCGCATTCGGGGCAACTGGGCATCGCATGACTCCTCGTTCAGGGCATTTCCCAATTCAAGATGATGGCACTTTCCCGCACAACACCGCTATCTTCAGCAACAACCCGGCTTCAGGTCAAGAGCACCATCGTTGCAGAGGGCTGGGCCTCAGAAGCGTGACCGGCCCACTTGTTTTTCTTCCCGTTCGATGCAGATCCCTGTTCCAGGATGCCAGCGACACATGAAGAGCCGTCTCTTAACCTCCATTAGACTGAAAGCGGCTCAAGAGGGTGCGGAAGCCCGCAAAGAGAGCAGAGCCATTCGAACCCAACTACAGTCCCAGGCGCGCACCATGACACGCGGACGCTCCACCATGTACCCTGTTGCTTACGATGCCAAGACTCGGACCCAGTCCGTTTTCCTTTCCCGGGTTTCGCGGATTCACTCGGCAACTCGTTCTCATCAATCTCGGCGCATTTTTCGCGCTGTTTATAAGCCAGAACCTGGTATCGGCCACGTCGATGCCGCTCGTCCTGCGCTTCGGCTTTGTCCCTACCTATTTTCTGCACGGCGCGCTATGGCAGCCCCTTACCTACAGCTTCATTCATCCGTCCATCGTAGGAACTCTGTTTGAGCTGCTTTCGCTCTGGTTCCTTGCCGGCTTTCTCGAGGATCTGCATCCCTCGAACTGGGTGTTCGGACTCTATGCCTCCTCGGTGCTGGGGACGGCAGTGGCGGCGCTTGCCATCTACGCAGTTGCCGGAACGCTTGGCTTCCAGGCAGCCGAGGTTCCACTCTATGGATGTTTCGGCGGGATCTTCGGCATGCTCGTCGCCATGGGGGTGCTCTATGGCGATATGGAGTTCTTGCTGCTTTTCATCATCGGCATCAAGGCCAAGTACCTGGCGCTCATCTATGTTCTGATCTCGCTCGCCATGCTCTTCACGGAGCAGCGCATGTATGCCTTCGCGCAGCTCGGAGGCGCGGCGGCCGGGCTGCTTTACATCCGGCTCGCCTCGCGCCGTGGCATCGCATTCGGGTTCAGCGAAAAGTGGTACGGCATGCGCAACCGCTATTACCGCTGGAAGCGCCGCCGCGCCGCGAAGAAGTTCGAGGTCTACATGCGCTCGCAGGGACGGACAGTTCGCTTCGACGGGCAGGGCCGCCAGTTGGATGACGACCCCGACGACAAAAAGCGCTGGAACTAGGGAACGAAGCCCGAATCCGCTCGGATACAATCCTTTCTGGTATGTCCAACAAGATCGCATTTCTATTTCCCGGACAGGGTTCTCAATCAGTCGGAATGGGCCGCGCCCTCGCGGATCGTTTTCCGGTGGCGCAGGCTACCTTTGCCGAGGCCGATGAGGCGCTCGGATTCCCACTCTCCACGCTGATTTTTGAAGGGCCCGACGAGAACTTGCGGCTCACAGAAAATACCCAACCGGCCATCCTCACCGTCAGCGTAGCTGCTTTTCGCGTGCTGGCCGAACAGGGAATTCATCCCGCTTTGGCCGCGGGGCATTCACTGGGCGAGTGGTCGGCGCATGTCGCGGCCGGAACCTTGCAATTTGCCGATGCGGTGCGAGCGGTGAAGGCGCGTGGCCGAGCCATGCAATTGGCGGTTCCCGCAGGACAGGGCGCGATGGCGGCCATTCTTGCGCTGCCGGCCGATCAAGTTGCGGAAGCGTGCAGCGAAGCAGCGGCGGAGACCGGCCTGGTGGTGGCCGCGGCCAACATCAACTCGCCCACGCAGACGGTCATTTCTGGAGCGCTTGCCGCTGTTGAGAGAGCCTCTGCAATTGCGAAAGCGAAGGGCGCGCGGCGCGCGGTGATGCTCCCTGTGAGTGCGCCGTTCCACTGCGCGCTGATGCAACCGGCGCAGGAAGAAGTCGCCCGTGTGCTGGGGACCTTGTCGCTCGCCGATCCGGCGATCCCAGTCGCGGCGAACGTCACCGGGGCGCTGGTGACGACCGCCGACGAAGCCCGCGACGCTCTGATCCGCCAAGTCACTGGAGCAGTGCGCTGGGTCGACTGCATGCAGGCTTTGATTGCGGCCGGGGCGAATATCTTCGTCGAAGTTGGACCGGGCAAGGTGCTCTGCGGGCTGCTCAAGCAGATCGACGGAACGCAGAGATCGTGGAATGTGGAAGACCCCGAGAGCCTGGAAGCAACGATGGCGGCTCTGGCCGAGTCTCCTGCTTAGGATTTGCTTCGTTACGGTCCGAGATACAGTTCCACGCCCGGCGGCGCAAAGTCCAGTGTCTTGCTCTTCGGATCGTAATCGAGATTGAGCGCCTTGCTCTTGCGCCCGTTGATCAACGTCGCGATCAGCACCCCATTGCCGTAGCGGCCGGCAAGGGCGATTTGGTGGCTCTGAATTGCCCCGTATTCATTATCGGGGCTGGTCGAACTCCAGTCTTCCTGGAAGCGCGCAAACGGATACGCGCCATTCTTATTCGGGTGTTGCTGCCAATCCGCGTCATGGATCCAGATCCCGTAGGCCGAGGCAAGATCGTTCTTCTCCACCGCCGTCAGGAACTTATTAACCGTCGCACGCCCGCTGAGATAGTTGTTCCAGTTCCAGGGCCAGTCCACCGGCCGCCCAGCAATCAACCACCAGGCCACGAGCAGCACAAAAACCAGCCCGGCCGCACTGATGAGAATGAGCCGGATCAGCCGGTCGCGTGCCTCATTGAAAATTGGAGCATCCATCAAGGTCATCGTTCAATTCCTCGGACTAAGCATACGGCAACTCGATGCCTCGTCCCTGAATGATTAGACACCGCGTCGCGGCGGCCAGTTCCCTGCCCGTGAGTGGTTATTCGCGGCTGTACGAGGTGCGATCCTTGTCGGCCTGCCGCTCAAGCGCCAACTCAATCAGATGCGTAATCAGGTCCTTGTAGCTGACGCCCGTGGCTTCCCAAAGCTTGGGGTACATGCTGATCTGCGTAAAACCCGGCAATGTGTTGACTTCATTCAGAAAGATACGCCGCTTGCCGTCGGGCTCCATGAGAAAATCAACCCGTGCCAGACCAGCAAGATCGCAGGCCTGAAACGCCGCAACCGCCATTTCGCGGATCTGTTTTGTCTCGGCTTTGGTGATCTTCGCGGGGATCACGGGCACCGATCCCTCGGAGAGATATTTTGCTTCATAGTCGTAAAACTCTTTGCCGGGAATGATCTCGCCGACAACGCTCGCCCTGGGATGATCGTTGCCCAGCACCGCAACCTCGAGTTCGCGCGCTTTGCCCGTCTTGCCGCCGACTCCCTGCTCAATGACTAGTTTGCGATCAAATTGCGCTGCGAGGGTGAGGGCCGGACCTAGTTCCTTGCGGTCGTGGGCTTTGCTGATGCCGACCGAGGAACCGAGGTTCGCCGGCTTCACAAACAGGGGATACCGCAAACTGGCTTCAATCTGCGACACAACCTTGCGGGGCTGCTTCTCCCACTCGGTACGCAGAACCGTCACATGCTTCACGATGGGCAGATGCGCCTGGGCAAAGAGGCGCTTCATCACATCTTTGTCCATGCCCGCCGCAGAACCCAGAACGCCAGAGCCGACATACGCAATGCCCGCAAGCTCGAACAGTCCCTGGATGGTGCCGTCTTCTCCAAAGGTTCCATGCAGAACGGGAAAGACGACGTCGAGTTTCTGGCTGCCGAGCGCTGCATCGCCGCCCAGCACGGGAGTTCCCTCAGAAGCAGCCGGCTGAGGCGCCAGCAGCGTCGGCTGGCCTTCAGCCAGAACACGCGCGCCAGGTGTAGCGGCAGGGTCGCCGGCACGCAAAGTCTTCTGATTTGAATCGGCCGAGGCCGAGCCTTCAAGGAGTCCCTGCGCGGCACCCGAGATCAGCCAATGTCCTGACTTGTTGATCCCGATTGGCACCACGTCATACTTTTTTCGATCGATTGCTTTCAGAATGGAGGCAGCCGAAAGCAGAGAAACCTCATGCTCTCCACTTCTTCCGCCGAACAGAATTCCCACGCGCAGTTTCTTGGCCATCCGCTCAATTCTAGCGGTTGGAAAGAGAGAGAAGATTGACTAGGAATGGACGTGCAATTGAATCAGCGCGGGAATGCCGAGGCGAGAGTGCTGCGTTTGTGTACGCGGCCTGATCTTACCTTCCTGCGGTGTAAGAAAAGTGAGGGATGGCGGCGGAGCGTTGACGTACACCGAACTCTTCAGTCCGCCGGTTCGGGCCGACTTCGTTTACGAGGCCAACAGCGTCGACTTGATGTTTACGAACATAGTGCTGATCGCAGTTCCAAGGGCTTTCATACTGAGCGTTGCCCCAAGAGCGATGAGCGCGGTGATCAATGCATACTCGACCAGGTCCTGTCCTTCCTCACTTTCGAGGATGTCCACGATCTTGAGTCGAATGGGGAGCAATGTAATGTTCATAGTCGGTACCGACCTTCTGGGTTTATTCCCTACCGTTGGGAATTTGTTCTCATCGTAGTCCCCCGCGAAAAAAGGTCTATCCCCCAATTTGTGTATCATATAGAACCGTTATGCGGTCAGGGCAAGCAGGGTGCGCGGGGCTGTCGAGGCAATTGATTCGGATGCCCGAAGTTTGATCGCCGGCAGCAACTTGAATGACGCGATCCAACAGAAGCTAAACCGGATAGCGCTCTTCGCGCGTACAGGACTGAGCTACTGTGCGGCTAAGGGCGGCTGAGTCGGCTGGCGTATACCGGCACAGGCGTCGCAAGATTGCGAGCTGCGTGTGGAGAAGATCGCCTTCCCCGCAGGCCGCCAGAATGCGCCGGGCTGACTGCTCGGCTACTCCCATCGTGTCCTCGGCAAGCAGCGCGGTCATGGCCGCCGTCACCTCCGCGGAGCGCTTGCCGGCCAGCTTTTGCGCCCGCAGAAGGGCCGACTCGAGGGCGAAAATCTGCAGGATGATGTCGGCCAGGTCGGCCATCACCTCCTGCTGATCCTGCAGCTCCGCCATGAAACGCTGGCTCGCGACCCCTGCCGTAAACAGAGCGATCTTTTTGGCAGACGCCAGAATGTCAGCCTCGCGGCCGAGGCGCTCCTGTCCGTCTGATCCGGAGTCAAAGCTGGGCGGCTGCATCACTTCGTCCATCAGTTTCTTGATGGCCGGCAGCAGCGGCAAGTGGCCGGCGAGGGCGCGCTTCATCAGCCATCCGGTAATGATGAGCCGGTTGATCTCGTTGGTCCCTTCAAAGATTCGATTGATGCGCGCGTCGCGATAGAAGCGCTCGGCGGGGTAGTCTTCCACGTAGCCGTATCCGCCCATAGTGGCCACCAGTTCATCGGCGACGAAGCTGAGCATCTCTGATCCATAGACCTTGAGAATCGAACACTCGACGGCGTATTCCTCAATGCGTTTCTGGATTTCGCGCGACGTGTGCGCCTGCTCTGCAGTCATAGCGGCGAGGCTGGCATCAATCAGGCCGGCGATTCTGTACGCCATGCTTTCGGCGGCATAGAGGCGCGTGGCAGAGGTAGAAATCTTGCGCTCGATCAGCCCGAAGTTCGCGATCGGTTTGCCGAAGGCGGTTCTCTCTTTCGCGTAGCGAATCATGTGCGCAAATGCGTGGCGTGCCCCTCCCACACAGGCGACGCCCAGCTTGAACCGGCCGACATTGAGGACATTGAACGCGATGTGATGACCCTTGCCCGGCTCGCCAAGCAGGTTGGCCGCCGGAACGCGGCAGTCCTCGAGCACCAGAGGGCAGGTCGACGATCCGCGAATGCCGAGCTTGTGTTCTTCAGCGCCGACGGTGAGACCCGGCGAAGTGCGCTCGACAAGAAACGCGGAGAACTTTTCGCCATCGATCTTCGCGAAGACCGTGAAGAGATCGGCGATTCCGCAGTTGGTGATCCACATCTTCTCGCCGTTGAGGGAGTAATACGTGCCGTCCTCTGAGAGCGTGGCGCGGGCACGAATGTTCATGGCATCGGAGCCCGAGCTTGC
This sequence comes from uncultured Acidobacteriaceae bacterium, assembly GCA_963791505.1. Classification (GTDB taxonomy): domain Bacteria; phylum Acidobacteriota; class Terriglobia; order Terriglobales; family Acidobacteriaceae; genus Telmatobacter. The sequence goes on along the minus strand of CAWBSV010000022.1, from coordinate 68,571 downwards.
TTCAGAGAGCGAGTAGGCGCCGATGAACTCGCCGCTGGCGAGCTTAGGCAGGTAGCGCTTCTTCTGCTCCTCAGTGCCATACCAGACCAAGGGCAGCGTGCCGATGCCGATCTGGGCGCCGAAAGCGGTGCAGAAGCTGGCCAGCACCGACACGCGATCGGTGACCAGGGTTGAGCAGACTTTGTCCATCCCCATGCCGCCGTACTCCTCGGGAATGTCGACGGCGGTGAATCCGAGATCGGCAGCCTTGCGGAGCGTTGCAGCCAAGACTCCCGGCTCTTTGGCTTCGATCGCCTCGGTGGCCGGCAGAACTTCTTCCCGCGCAAAGCGCTCGGCGGTGGCGGCAATCTGACGCTGCTCTTCGTTCAGGTCTTCGGGAGTAAAAATGTCGGCTGGGTTGCGCGTTTCGAGCAGAAAACTGCCGCCCGGGGCAGCAAGAATGGAAGAAGCCGTTTCAGTAGCCATGAAAGATTAAGCCTCGACTGCCCAAACAGTACGCCAGGGGGGCTTCTGAGGGCAACTTCTACAAGAATCCGAAGTTATGGGTGAGACGATGCATCGACCGGAGCGCTAAAGGGTCACTCGCTCCCATCGACCATCGCTTACAATAGACACTGTCCGCTCGTGGAGGCTTACCCTGATCGCCGCGCTTCTTTCCAGCCTGCCCTCAGCCGCCAGCCGCCTCAATGAGCTGGGCTTACGACTGTCTGCCGCACTGGCTTTCGCGCCCCAAAAAGGACTCATGCATGCGCTCAAGACCATGCAGGAGACGGACCGGACCTTTAAGAACCTCTACCACTGGAATCCCTTCGACGCCGCCCTGCTGCTGCCCTACTTCGCGGTCATGATCCTTCTGGCGGTCTACGGCATACACCGGTACACCTTGGTCTATCTCTATTACAAGTACCGGAAGAACGCGAATCCCGCTCCATCCAGGCAGTTTGCTGAGTTGCCGCGCGTCACCGTGCAGCTCCCTATCTACAACGAGCAATTTGTCATCGATCGCCTGGTTGAAGCGGTCTGCGCCATGGAATACCCGCGCGAAAAGCTGGAGATCCAGGTGCTTGATGACTCGACGGACGAAACGCAGCAAGTGGCTGCGGATATTGTGGCGCGATACGCGGCGTTGGGGCACCCCATCGAGTACATCCATCGCACCAATCGATACGGCTACAAGGCGGGCGCGCTCGACGCTGGCCTCAATGTGGCTAAAGGCGAGTTCATTGCCATCTTTGACGCGGATTTTGTGCCGCCCACGGACTGGCTCATGAATGTGGTGCCTCACTTCGCGGAGCCGGAGATCGGCATGGTGCAAACCCGCTGGACCCACCTCAACCGCGACTACAGCATGCTGACGCAAATTGAAGCGATCCTGCTGGATGGGCATTTTGTGCTGGAGCACGGCGCGCGCTATCGATCCGGCGACTTCTTCAACTTCAACGGCACTGCCGGCATGTGGCGCCGCCAGGCCATCACCGACGCCGGTGGCTGGCAGCACGACACGCTGACCGAAGACACCGACCTCAGCTACCGATCGCAGCTTGCCGGTTGGAAGTTTAAATACCTGCCGCACATTGAGTGCCCTGCCGAACTACCCATCGAGATGACAGCCTTCAAGACGCAGCAGGCACGCTGGGCCAAAGGATTGATCCAGACCAGCATCAAGGTCCTGCCGCAGATCTGGCGGTCCAATGTGCCCAAGCGCATCAAGATCGAAGCCATCTATCACCTGACGGCGAATCTCAGCTATCCCTTGATGGTCATCATGTCGGCGCTGCTGATTCCCGCCATGATCTGCCGCTTCTATCAGGGCTGGTTCCAGATGCTCCTGATCGATGTGCCGCTTTTCACCGCATCGAGCTTTTCGATTGCGGTGTTTTACGTTGTCAGCCAGCGCGTACTGTTTCCCAAGTCGTGGATGAAGACATTTCTCTATCTGCCCTTTCTGATGGCGCTGGGAATCGGCTTGACCGTCACCAATACAAAAGCCGTGATGGAGGCCCTCTTCGGCATCAAGAGCGCCTTTGCGCGCACACCGAAGTACGCCGTAGCGAAGAAGGGCGAGAAGTCGCAAGCGGCCAAGTATCGCAAGCGGCTGGTGCTGGCGCCGTGGATTGAGCTGCTGCTCGGCTGCTATTTCTTCCTGGCCATTCTCTACACGTTCTCGAATCACAATTACTTCACCGCGCCGTTCCTAATTCTTTTTGTCATCGGGTATTGGTACACCGGCCTGATGAGCTTGCTGCAGGGGCGTTTTGAGCGCTGGCGGTCGGGAACCAATACTGACGAGGAATCAAGCCCCAAGCCGTTCCCGGTCGGTGTGTAAGCTGCATCAGCGAGGATTGCTTCTTGTCCTGATTGGGGCAGAGCCTTCGACCAGGAAGCCCAGCCGAAGGCGGCGGCCCCACCACTGGTGGTCGGCTACAATAGTATGAAGCGCCTGCCGGTCCAGGGTTCCATTCCCTCGGCCGCCAGGCGCATCAAAGCATATGCTAGCCAAAAATATTCCGGAAGCCCTCACGTTCGATGACGTGTTGCTGGTGCCCGCCGCCAGCGACGTGGTTCCTGCCGAAGTCAGCACCCAGACGCAACTCACCCGCGACATCACCCTGAACACGCCTCTGTTGTCCTCGGCCATGGACACGGTCACCGAGTCGCGCATGGCCATTGCCATGGCGCAGCAGGGCGGCATCGGCATTGTGCATCGCAACCTGACCATCAGCGACCAGGCCGGCGAGATCGACAAAGTCAAGCGGTCAGAGAGCGGCATGATCGTCGACCCCGTCACCATCGGACCCGATCAGATGATCGCCGACGCGCTGGAAGTAATGCGCCGCTACAAGATCTCAGGCGTGCCGGTGACGCAGGGGAAAAAACTCGTCGGCATTCTTACCAATCGCGACCTGCGCTTTGAGACGCGCACCGATATCCCCATCGGCGACGTGATGACGAAGAAGAACCTGATCACGGTTCCGGTGGGAACGACGCTCGAAGAAGCGGAACTGATCCTGCACGAGCATCGCGTAGAAAAGCTTCTGGTGGTCAACGATCAGTACGAGCTCAAGGGGCTGATCACGGTCAAGGATATTCAGAAAAAGCTGAAGTATCCGATGGCCAGCAAGGATGAAAAAGGCCGCCTGCGCGTTGGCGGCGCGATCGGCGCCACCGGCGACTTCCTGGAGCGCGCTGCTGAACTCGTTCGTGCAGGCGCGGATGTGCTGGCCATCGACTCGGCGCACGGACACTCTTCGCGTGTGCTCGAAGCGGTTCGCGAAGTGAAGAAAAGATTTCCTAACGCAGGTTTGCTCGCCGGCAATGTCGCCACCTATGAAGGGGCGCTGGCGCTGATTGATGCGGGAGCCGATGCGATCAAGGTAGGCATCGGGCCCGGCTCCATCTGCACGACCCGCATGGTGACGGGTGCGGGCATGCCGCAGATCACGGCGATTGCCGAGGCTTCGCGCGCCGCGCGCGAACACGACGTGCCGGTCATTGCCGACGGCGGCATCAAGTACTCCGGTGAAATCACCAAGGCCATCGCGGCTGGAGCCAGTTCCGTGATGATCGGCTCGCTGTTTGCCGGCGTGGATGAGAGTCCGGGGGAGACAATTCTCTACCAGGGGCGCAGCTTCAAAAGCTATCGCGGCATGGGATCGCTTACGGCTATGAGCCAGGGTTCAGGCGAGCGCTACTTTCAGAGTACGTCCGATCTTGCCAGCGCTGAAATGGGCACGGAAGGCGTGGTGCAGCGCGAGCGCGCCAGCCAGAATCGCCTGGCCAAGTTTGTGCCGGAAGGCATTGAAGGCCGCGTGCCCTATCGCGGACCACTCGAGTCGATGGTCTTTCAACTGGTCGGCGGCCTGCGTTCGGGCATGGGCTATCTTGGATGCGGCTCGATCAAAGAGCTGCAGGAGAACGCGCAGTTTGTGCGCATCTCCGGCGCGGGCCTGCGCGAGAGCCACGTGCACGATGTGATCATCACCCGCGAAGCTCCCAACTATCATGTCGAGTAGCCGGCGCGGCCCGCTCTATTGGATCAACGCGTGGTGGCCGGTTGCCTTGGCCATTACTGTTATTTTCCTGGAATCAACCACCTGGATGGGCGCCGACCACACCAGCGGCCCACTGCGCAAGCTGTTTGAGTATCTCTTCGGGCGCGTGGGGGATCATGCCTGGGAATTTATCCATCACGTGATTCGCAAGTGCGGTCACTTTCTTGGATATGGCTTCATGGGACTCGCGTGGCTGCGCGCCTGGTGGATGACGCTGCCACGCTCGCGCTTCCTTCACGACGCGGTGCTCGCGTTGCTGGGCACAGCGCTGGTTGCCAGTTGCGACGAATGGCACCAGACCTTTCTGCCCAACCGCACCGGGACTCCGTGGGATGTGCTCCTCGATTGCAGCGGAGCCCTCACCCTGCAGGTGCTGGTTTACGTCTTCATGCGCATCTTCAGGCCGAAGCGCCTGGCGCGCGCAGCCTGAAAAGGCCGCACCGGCTCAAAAAGAATCGCGCAAGCCAAGGTGCGGCTTGCGCGATCGGTTTTAAGGGGCTGAACGAGAAACTACTGAAGGTCGAAACGATCGGCGTTCATGATCTTGCTCCATGCCTTCACGAAGTCCTTCACGAATGCGCCCTTCGCGTCGTCGGATGCGTAGACTTCAGCCAGCGCGCGGAACTGCGAATTTGAGCCGAAGACAAGATCGACGCGCGTACCCGTCCACTTGACTTCACCTGTTCCGCGATCACGCCCTTCATACACGCCGTCCTGCGTTGTCGACGCCTTCCACTCCGTACTCATGTCGAGCAGATTCACGAAGAAATCGTTCGTCAACGTGCCCGGCTTGCTGGTGAAAACGCCGTGCCTGGTCTGCCCATAGTTTGTCCCCAGCACACGCATGCCACCCACCAGAACGGTCACTTCCGGAGCTGTGAGCCGCAGCAACTGCGCGCGATCCACGAGCAATTCTTCTGCTGAGGCGCTCTGCCCGATTCGAAGGTAGTTGCGGAAACCGTCCGCCTTCGGCTCCATGACCGCAAAGGAATGCTCATCGGTCTGCTCCTGCGACGCATCGGTGCGGCCCGGCGTAAAGGGAATCTTCACATCCTGCCCACCTTTTTTCGCAGCGTCTTCAATGGCCGCGTCGCCGCCGAGAACAATGAGGTCAGCAAGCGAGATTTTCTTGCCATCCTTTTGCGCGCCATTGAACTCCTTCTGAATCCCTTCGAGCTTCTCAAGAACCTTCGCCAGGGCAGCTGGCTGATTCACGTCCCAGTTCTTCTGCGGCGCAAGGCGAATGCGCGCTCCATTGGCTCCGCCACGCTTGTCCGAGCCGCGGAAGGTCGAAGCCGATGCCCATGCCGTCGAAACCAGTTGCGATGTCGTCAGGCCTGAAGCCAGAATTTTGGCTTTCAGAGCCGCCGCGTCCGCATCGGTGATCAGAGTGTGATCCACCGCTGGAACTGGATCCTGCCACACTTGAATTTCAGCAGGGACAAGCGGGCCCAGATAGCGTGCAATCGGGCCCATATCGCGGTGCGTCAGCTTGAACCAGGCCTTCGCGAACGTATCCGCAAACTCAGCCGGATTTTCATAGAAGCGCCGCGAGATCTTTTCGTAGGCCGGATCCATCTTGAGAGAAAGATCTGTGGTGAACATGATGGGGGCATGACGCCGCGATTTGTCGTGAGCATCCGGAACCGTTCCCGCGGCTGCTCCGTTCTTTGGCGTCCACTGCTGCGCGCCCGCCGGGCTCTTGGTCAGCTCCCAGTCATGCGCGAACAGGTTCTTGAGGTAGTCGTTATCCCACTTGGCCGGGTTTTCTGTCCATGCACCCTCAAGCCCGCTGGAGATTGTATCGACGCCTTTGCCGGTGCCAAAGCTGTTCTTCCAGCCAAACCCCTGCTCCTCGATGCTTGCGCCTTCGGGCTCGGGTCCAACGTATTTGTTCGGATCGGCGGCGCCGTGTGCCTTGCCGAAGGTGTGGCCGCCGGCAATCAGCGCAACTGTCTCTTCGTCATTCATCGCCATGCGGGCAAACGTCTCGCGAATATCCTTTGCTGCGGCAATCGGATCCGGCTTGCCGTTGGGGCCTTCAGGATTCACGTAAATCAAGCCCATCTGCACCGCGCCGAGAGGATGAACGAGTTCTCGCTCGCCGACATACCGCTCATCGCCCAGCCACGTGCCTTCCGGTCCCCAGTAGACATCCTCTTCCGGCTCCCACACGTCCGCCCGGCCGCCGCCAAAACCGAAGGTCTTGAAGCCCATCGACTCCAGCGCAACGTTGCCGGTGAGAACCATGAGGTCGGCCCAGGAGATTTTCTTGCCGTACTTCTGCTTGATGGGCCACAGCAGCCGGCGCGCCTTATCGAGGCTCACGTTGTCGGGCCAGCTGTTGAGAGGAGCGAATCGTTGCTGGCCTGAGCCTGCGCCGCCGCGGCCGTCGTGAATGCGGTATGTGCCGGCGCTGTGCCATGCCATGCGAATGAAGAACGGGCCGTAATGGCCGTAGTCGGCGGGCCACCAGTCCTGCGACGACGTCATCAGCGCCTGCAGGTCTTTGATTACGGCATTCAGATCGAGGCTCTTGAACTCTTTCGCGTAGTCGAAGTCTTGATCCATCGGATCGGACAGAGAAGAGTGCTGATGAAGAACCTTCAGGTTCAGCTGATTCGGCCACCAGTCCGCATTCGTCGCGGCCTTCGGCGCTCCGTGGGGGCGATCGCCGTGCATTACCGGGCATTTTGCTTCGCTTGACACGTTTTTGCTCCTTCTTACTGGGGAAAGTTCCCCGAGGTTGTCGTGCATTTTTTCCGGGAAATCACCCGGCTTCGGCTTGATGCGACTTCGAATTTCTTCAAAAAACGGGTCGATCTAAAACTCATGACCTCTTCTGCATCGCGCAAAAACGCACGACCTCGCTGCGCATGTTTCGTCCGGCATTCACACACTCACTGCATTCGAACGGGAAGCGCGCCGCGGAGCGCATCGGGTACAGAGTCCTCTCACGATCAGTTCGCATTCGCGAAGAATCCGTTTGCCCAGGGAGCCAGATGCGGGCCTGGGCACGTCGTACCACTCCATATCCTCAACATTGCCGCACCGATCGCAGATGAAGTGGTGATGCCGGATACCCCTTGCATCGAAGCGCGCGGCACGGCCTTCGACGGCCACTTCACGCACCAGGCCGGCTTCGACCAGATCGCGCAGGTTGTTATAAATTGTGGCTCTTGAAGACCGGGGATCGAGCCGATTGATAGCCTCGAAGATTTCCGCGGCCGTAGGATGTCCGGGATGTTCCATCAGAAACGCCATCACGCCATAGCGCTGCGGCGTGCACCGCAACCCGCTGCCCTCAAGGGACTGTTTGATCGCTTCAGCGTCCATTGCCAACTTAGAATCAATCTAATCTGACATTTTGTCAAGGCGCAGATTTGCACAATGAATTGCCGGACTCTTCAGGTTCAAGCCGAGCCTCGAGCGGCGTTCACGCAGACACGCCGCTCGAAGGACTTGCTTACGTCCATGTCCCGTTGGTCGGATTCACGGTAATTGGATCGGCGGGCACCAGCGTGTTGACTGACACATGCGGCCAGCTCAGGCCCTTGAAGTTCAAGGTCACGTTTTGCGAATACTGGATTTGGGTGAATGTGACTGTGAGTTTGCGCGGTTTGGAGGGATCAATGTCGAACGGCGGCGTGACCGAGAAGCGAGCCACGCGCTGACCGGGCACGCTTGCCGTTGCTCTCAGCAGCAGCGGCTGCGAGCCGAGGCGGTAATGGTCGATCGTGAATGTCTCTTGCACCGTCTCTATCCAAAACACGGCGGTCATCAGAACGGCGTTTGCATTGGGATTCGGCGGAGGGGTCGCCGGCTGGCCGAGAAGAAACGCAATGTTGGCGGTGCCCCCACCGAATAACGGTGCGGTTGGGTTGGTGGAGATGAGGATGGTCGTGGTGGTAAGGATCTTCTGTTTGCTGATTTGATCAGTCAGCAGGCTGTTCGGGTTGTCGAGCATCGCCTGGGTAATGCGCGTGCTCAGCGGTGTAAGGTCTTGCGGAATGCGCAGGGTGTTGCCATTCGCCGCGGTCTGGCTGGGAAACTTGGGGTTCACGGGTAGGCCCGTAGCGATGACAGTCGGGGTAATGTCGACAGGATGGATGTTGGGCGGACCAGCCACCGGTGTGGTCACCAACCCCTGCGCGTCGATCGTCGTTCCGTGCGGAATGGACGCCATGCGCGTTACGGTCGCGGCAATGTTCGGCACCACCGTCTGAGGGACAAACATCCAGAGTCCCGGCTCAAAATGGATGGGTGTGCTTTCGCCGCGGATGGTGATGTCGTTGATCTGCTGCACGTAGGGGATGCCGTTCAGGGTAATATCCGGCTGGGTGTCGGTGCCGCGGTTGGGCACCGCCCCAAGGTCCTTGGAAAACGAAAGCGTCTCCGAGGTGAGATTCAGTTCGAGAATGTTGTCGTGCGCTGGGACCGCCGGAGGGTTGATCGGAAGAACAGTCGGAGAAGCTGCGCTGTCCGGCCGGAAGATGGTGTTGAAGCCGACGCCGGCAAAATCTCCTGAAAATGCAGCCAGCGGACCGAGAGGCGGCGGAACGGCCTGGGGAGCAGGTTTGGTGTGATCGGCGCGGAGCTCTCCAAAGAAGAAATCGCTCGGCAGCTGGATCGTTGCGCGTGAATTTGAATCGCTCATACCTTTCTCCTTGTGTGGGGAAGTCACATGGTTGGGACATGGGACGCAGGGAAGCGTCGCGTCAGTTTCGCGTGCATCTTGAGGCAAGTCGCCGGAGAAGATGCTTAAGGTCAGTCCTACCTAGCGAAACGTGAAGGCCCTCAAAGGCTCCTTGGGACAAAAGAGAAAAAGGTGTGGAAATTCGCTTCCAGGGACTCGTCCGATGGGCTCGCTTGGCGATTCGCGCAAGCGGACTCACTCCCACTGATGCTCCAGACAACTGTTAAATCAACAAAAACGGGCGCATCCCCTTTTTGGAGATGCGCCCATCGTTCCTTCAACGAAGGAACCCGTCAGTTGATTGTTAAGGAGCGGTTACGCGGCTTCTTCGCCGGGCTTTTCTTCATCCTTCTTTGACTCTTCAAGCTGCTTCTTGAGTTCAGCGCGCTTCTTGGCCTTGAGTTCGTCCTTCTTGGCCTGCTTGGCTTCGAGTTGCTTCTCAGCTCCGAGCAGTTCGATGAAGGCCTTCTCGGCCCCATCGCCCTTCTGGAAGCCTGTCCGCACGATGCGCAGATAGCCGCCCTGGCGATCGCCGTAGCGCGGAGCCACGGTGTCGAAGAGCCGCTCGACAGACTTGTCGGTCATGAGGAAGCTCAGGGCCTGACGCCGCGAGTGAAGATCGCCCTTCTTGCCGAGGGTGATCATTTTTTCAACGAGCGGACGCACGGCCTTCGCCTTGGCGACGGTCGTCTCAACTCGATCTTCAATGATGACGGACGTGACCAGGTTGCGCAGAAGCGCGCGGCGATGGCTGGTGTTGCGTCCGAGCTTGAATCCTGCATTGCGGTGGCGCATGGTAAATCTCTCTTTCGGGTGTAGGGATCAGGGGTCAGTCGTCAGGGGTCAGTGAAAAACTCCGATCAGCTTACGCGTCAACTGATCCCTGAGCCCTGACCCCTGTTCCCCGCCTTTAAAAGTTTTCGGTTTCGGTAGGCAACTGCAGGTCCACCGAATCCAATGGTTCGTCCTCGTCGTCGTAGCGACCGTAGCTGGCAGCCAGAGCCGCAGCGGGCGGAATGCTCGTCGGCCCGGGAACCGCATTGCCGTTTTCGTCGATCTTCATGCCCAGCGACAGGCCCATCTGCGCGAGAATTTCCTTGATCTCGTTCAGGCTCTTACGGCCGAAGTTCTTGGTCTTGAGCATCTCGGCTTCAGTCTTCTGCACCAGCTCGCCGATGGACTGAATGTTGGCGTTCTTGAGGCAGTTATAACTTCTGACCGAAAGCTCGAGCTCTTCAACCGAACGATTGAGGTTGTCGTTGCGCAGCAGCGTGCGGCCTTCTTCGCCACGCGCTTCGGCTTCGATTTCCTCCTCGAAATTGATGAAGATGTTCATGTGGTCCTTGAGCAGCTTGGCGGCCAGGCCCACTGCATCGGCAGGAAGAACCGCGCCGTTGGTCCACACTTCAAGGGTGAGCTTGTCGTAATCGGTGATCTGGCCGAGACGGGCGGCTTCGACCACGTAATTGACGCGGCGCACAGGCGAGTGGACCGAATCGACCGGAATGAAGCCCAGGCCGAGATCGGCGTCGAAGTTCTTGTCGGCCGAAATGTAGCCGCGGCCCTTCTTGAGGCGCATCTCCATATCGAGCTTGCCGCCCTCAGAGAGCGTGGCCAGATAGATGTTCTTGTCCAGGATCTCGACGTCGCCATCGGCTTCGATCATGCCGGAGGTCACAACGCCGGGTTGGTCGGCGCGCAGGTAGAGCGCCTTGGGTCCTTCGCCCGTAAGCTTGAAGGGAACCTGCTTGAGATTGAGAATGATGTCGGTCGCGTCTTCAACCACGCCGCCGATCGACTGGAACTCGTGAAGAACGCCTTCAATGCGGATCGCGGTGACGGCTGCGCCCTCGATGGAGCTGAGCAGCGTGCGACGCAGGGCGTTGCCGATGGTTGTGCCAAATCCACGCTCAAAGGGCTGGGCGCTGAACTTGCCGAAAGTCTCTGAAAGCGTCTCGGCATCGACTGCCAGGCGCTTCGGTTTTTGAAATCCTCTCCAAAGCATATGTGTCTCGTTTTCCCGCGTGGCATGTACGTCGCGAAGCATTCTGCGGCGGCCGCGCAAGTTCTCCTTCAGTTGAATTTCAGTTCGCCGTTCTTAGTTCGTAGTTCACAGTTGCCGCTGCCCGTGGGGCGATAGCAACTGTGAACTACGAACTGCGAACTCAGAACTGTCTTACTTCGAGTACAACTCGACGATCAGCTGTTCGTTGATCGGCAGGTTCACGTCCTTGCGCTTCGGCAGCGAAAGAATGCGGCCCGACAAATTCTCAAAGTTCACTTCAAGCCACGCCGGCACGGGGTTCTGCGCGGCATACTGCGCCCCCTGCTCGACGATGACCAGCTTCTTGGCGTTATCGCGAATGGCGATCTCGTCGCCCACGTTCACCTGGTACGAAGGAATGTTGACCTTCTTGCCATTGACGGTGACGTGTCCGTGACGGACAACCTGGCGTGCTTGGCGGCGCGAGATGGCGAAGCCAAGGCGGTAGGCCACGTTATCGAGACGGCGCTCAAGCTGCTGGATGAGCAGTTCGCCGGTAACGCCAGTCGCGCGGTTGGCCTTTTCGTAGTACTCGCGGAACTGGCCTTCGAGCGTGAAGTACATACGCTTGGCCTTCTGCTTTTCGTGCAGTTGCAGGCCGTAGCCCACGATCTTGGCCTTGCGGTCTTTGCCGTGCTGGCCGGGAGCGAAGTTGCGCTTCTCAATCGGGCAGCGGTCAGAAAGGCATTTGGTGCCTTTCAAAAAAAGCTTAGTGCCTTCGCGACGGCAAAGGCGGCAGACGGGTCCTGTGTAACGTGCCATTTCTTCAACTTCTCCTGACTTCGGATGACGGCCGGTTTACATCCCCGTGGGACTTCGTCCCGGCCCATTGTTCATAAGTTCGTAGTTCACAGTTCGTAGTTCGCAGTTTGCTCGGCCGAAGGCCGCGCTGTGAACTAAGAACTGCGAACTGTGCAACTGCTTCTTAGACTCGCCGTCTCTTCGGTGGACGGCAGCCGTTGTGCGGAACCGGCGTGACGTCGCGGATCGAGCGAACTTCGATACCCGCCGCTGCCAGTGCGCGGATGGCTGACTCGCGGCCCGAACCCGGACCTGCGACCCGCACATCGACCGCACGCAGACCGTGATCGCGCGCCGCGCCTGCGGCGTTCGATGCTGCCTGCTGCGCCGCGAACGGAGTGCCTTTGCGCGAACCGCGGAAGCCGAGCGAGCCCGAGCTCTTCCAGCTGAGCGTGTTGCCCACCTGGTCGGTGATGGTGACGATGGTGTTGTTGAACGAAGCCTGAATGTGCGCAATACCAAATGGAACATTCTTGCGTTCGCGCTTCTTGAATTTCTTGTTCTTGCCTGCCTTGCCGGCGCCGGCTTTCTGCTCTGGTTTCGCCATTTAGGTTTTCCCCGTCGCTTTCTTCTTGCCGGCAACTGTGCCCTTGCGCGGGCCCTTGCGGGTGCGGGCGTTGGTGTGGGTGCGCTGACCGCGGACCGGCAAGGAGCGCCGATGACGCGTGCCGCGATAGCTCTGAATGTCGATAAGACGCTTGATGTGCATCGAGACGTCCTTGCGGAGATCGCCTTCGACGTTTCCTTCGTCTTCAATCACCTGGCGGATACGGTTGACCTCGTCCTCGCCCAGATCCTGGATCTTCTTGAAGGGATCGACGTTCGCCTTCTCCAGAATCTTGGCGGCACGCGGGTCTCCGATACCGAAGATGTACGTGAGCGCGATTCTTGCCTGCTTGTTGCGGGGCAGATCGACGCCTGCAATACGTGCCATGCTGATGTCCTTTACTGCTGCTGTTGTGTGCCTCCGGCCTTAGCCGGTTCGCACGGGTTATGCGGAAATCACCAGAGGTTCATCGCAAGCCTTGACTCAAGCTAACTCGCCTCTTTTTCAGTTCGTAGTTCGCAGTTCTTATTTCACAGTTCCATCCCGGTCTGACCGGCTTCTCTCCCTGTGAACTACGAACTTAGAACGGCGAACTCACGTGGTGCTTCCGCTTCTGCCAGACTCTGTTAGCCCTGGCGCTGTTTGTGCTTTGCGTTCTCGCAGATCACACGCACCACACCGCGGCGCGTAATGACCTTGCACTTCACGCAAATCTTCTTCACTGATGCTCTGACCTTCATTGGTTTGCTGCCCTTCTCTGAAAACTAGTTCGCAGTTCTTAGTTCGCAGTTCTTAGTTTGGCGTTCACTGGCTGCTGGTGCGTGTATCAGCACTGTGAACTACGAACTAAGAACTGCGAACCGTCACTTGTACCTGTACACAATTCTTCCGCGATTCAGGTCGTAGGGACTCAGTTCCACGGCCACGCGGTCGCCAGGAAGAATGCGGATGAAGTTCTTGCGCATTCGGCCTGATACATGCGTCAAGACCTCGTGATTGTTCTCGAGCTTGACCTTGAACATGGCGTTGGGCAGTGTCTCGGTGACCACTGCCATGACCTCAATCGCGTCTTCCTTCGACAAACGGTATCCACTTCTGCCGGTGCGGCGTGCACATCCAGCCTGTTAAGACCGACCCTAGTCGGTTAAAACTCTTGCTCCGGTTGCGGTGACCGCGACCGTATGCTCAAAATGAGCGCTCATGCTTCCGTCGGCGGCCACTGCCGTCCAGCCATCGCCCAGAACCTGGACGTCCGGCTTGCCGGCATTCACCATCGGCTCGATGGCGATGACCATGCCTGCTTTCAACTTCATGCCCCGGCCCCGCTCGCCGAAGTTCGGCACCTGCGGGTCTTCGTGCATGTGAACCCCGATTCCGTGGCCGACAAAATCGCGAACCACAGAAAATCCCTCTGCCTCAACGACTCCCTGAACGGCTGCACCCACATCTCCAAGAGTCGCGCCTGGCTTCACTGCCGCGATTCCGGCATGCAGCGACTGCTCGGTAACAGCCAGCAACCGTGCTGCGTCCTTGTCGATGGCGCCCACCGGAACCGTAATGGCCGCGTCGCCAAAATATCCATCGACCACCGCACCGAAGTCGACCGAAACAATGTCGCCTTCCTTCAGAACCCGGTTCGCCGAGGGAATCCCGTGCACCACTTCACTGTTGACCGAGGTGCAGAGCACGCAGGGGAAACCGTGATATCCCTTGAAGGCCGCCTTGACGCCCAGTTCCTTCAGCCGGTTTTCCGCAGTCCGCTCAAGATCGAGAGTGGTCGCGCCCGGCTTGACTTCGGTGCGCACCAACTCCAGAACCTCGCGAACCACCTGGCCCGCGCGGCGCATCTTCTCGATCTCTTTCGACGACTTCAAAACGACAGCCACTCTAACTCCAGTTCGCAGTTCGTAGTTCACAGTTCCCCTGCGGGTTCGTTCACCAAACTGTGAACTAAGAACTGCGAACTCTGAACTGCCCTTAACGCACAAGCACGCCGTCCAGCTACGCTAACCGCGTAACCGTTCGACGGCGGCAACAATTCCGGCTGCAATCACATTGATCGCCCGGTCTCCATCCACTTCAGCGAAACGGCCCAGAGCCCGATAGTGGTCAATCACCGGCGCAGTCAATGCCTCATAGGCGCGCATGCGCTCCTTGAAGACCTCTTCTGTGTCATCGGCTCTCTGCACCAGCGCTGCACCTTCTACATCGCAGAACCCATCCCGCTTCGACGGATTCATGAATATCGTTGTAGATGGTCTGGCAGACAGGACAGTTCCTGCGCCCCGTAATCCGGCGCAATAACTGATTATAGTCCACTTGGATGCTGACGGCAATCACCGGCAGGCTTGACGAATCCTGAGCCAGCCGGCCGTCCAGCCAGTTCGCCTGGCCCAGTGTCCGGGGAAATCCATCCAGGATGTACCCCTTGGCTGTGTCAGGCTTTTTGAGCCGGGCGGCCACCATCTCGTCGACCAGCGAATCGGGAACCAGTTCGCCCCGGCCCATGATCTCTTTGGCCACACTTGCCCAGCGACGTGCCTGCGCCACGTTGGCGCGCAACAGGTCGCCGGTTGAGATCTGCGGAATCCCCCAGATCTTCACCAGTTCCTTGGCCTGGGTACCCTTCCCCGACGCCCGGAGCCCCCAAAAGAAGAATCGGGCCGGGAAGAGTCGTTTGATCCCATTTCCTGGCCTCGTTCAACTGCGGTGACCAGACGAAGACATTACCAGGTTTTCCTTCCGCGTATGCGACCGGAGCGCGGGGAAAAGCCGTCATAGTGACGCATGATCAGCTGCGATTCGATCTGGTTGACGGTATCCATGGCGACGCCCACCACAATAAGCAGCGAGGTGCCGCCAAAGTAGAAATTGACCCCCAAACCATGTGTCGTCCACGTCGGAAGGGATTCAAAAAACCGTCCGATGAGCCAAACCTTATCGAATCGGATGCCCGAGATGAGGAAGGTGGGCACCAGGGAAATGACGATCAGATAGAGTGCTCCCACCAGCGTCATGCGGGTGAGAATGTCGTTGATGAAGTCGGACGTGCGCTTGCCGGGGCGGATTCCGGGAATGAACGAGCCCGACTTGCGGAAGTTATCGGCAATGTCGTCCGGCTTCATGACGATCGATATGTAGAAGTAAGCAAAGAAGATAATGCCCAAGATGTAGAGCAGCTCATACCAGGGATAGCCCGGCTGCAGCGCCTGCACCAGCGGCTGCAGGAATCGGTTGTTCTGCACCCACTCCACCTGCGCAAAGAGCATTGGCGCGGACAGGATGGAACTGGCGAAGATCACCGGCATGACGCCGCCGGCGTTCACCTTCAACGGCAGATGGCTCGACTGGCCGCCCATCATGCGCCTGCCGACGATGCGCCGCGCGCTCTGGATCGGGATACGCCGCTCGCTGCGCTCGACGAAAACAATGAAGGCAACCACGGCGATCATTCCGACCAGGAGGAGAGCAACAGCGAAGATGGTGAACGAGCCCCAGGCGTTGGTCTGGACCTTGCTATACAGTTCAGCCACACCGCGTGGCAATCCAGCCACAATGCCGGTGAAAATCAACAGGCTCATGCCGTTGCCGATGCCGCGGTCGGTGATTTGCTCGCCCAGCCACATGATGAATGCGGTGCCGGTGGTCAAGGTAAGGATGGTCATCAAGCTGAAGCCGATGCCGGGATGGAGAACCAGGCCCTGGCGGATGAGAATGGCTGCAATGCCGATGGACTGCAAGGCGGCCAGAATGACCGTCATATAGCGGGTCCATTGGGTAATCTTGCGGCGGCCGAGCTCGCCTTCCTTCTGAATGCGGGCCAGCGGCTCATAGACCACGGTGAGCAGCTGGAAGATGATGGAAGCCGTGATGTAGGGCATGATGCCCAGCGCAAACACGGTCATGCGGCGCAGGTTTCCCCCGCCGAACAGGTCCATCAGTCCGAGCGCCGATCCGCTCTGCGAGCTGAACAACAGCTCGAGCTGGTGCGCGTTCACGCCGGGCGTGGGGATGTGCGAGCCCAGGCGGTAAACGGCGAGAATGCCAAGGGTGAAGAGCACCCGCTTGCGCAGATCGGGAATCCGGAAGATATTGAGGAATTTCTCAAGCATGGTTGGTTATCCGCTTCAGGGCGTTCGCCGCCCACAGGAATCTCTGACCTAGTCCATCTTAGAGCATTACCCGATCGCGACTGAGAGGCTATAGAAACCGGGAAACGCCGGATATGCGGGCCGTCACACGTGTCAAGCCAGAGCTGAGGACCCGAGGTCTTCGATTTTGAACCGGGAAACCATGAACTCCTGGGTGCCCCAGTCCGATTCGCACCTGATTTTGGCGAATGCCCGGTCGGCTGAACCGAAGAAATCTTACGCGGTCGCCGGAGCAGCCGGAGCGCCCAGAACGATCGCCTTGCCGCCGGCCTTTTCGATCTTCTCGACAGCCGACTTCGAAAACTTGTGGGCGTGGATGGTGATCGCGGCGGTCAGCTCGCCCGGAGCCAAGAATCTTGATCAGCGCCTTCTTGCTCGAGGCAAGGCCAAGCTTCTTGTAGTCGTCCAGACGCGATCTCTTTGACTTCGAGGCCGGCAATGCGGTCAAGATTGATGACCGTGTATTCGGTGCGGAAGATGTTGGTGAAACCGCGCTTGGGCAGGCGGCGGTGCAGCGGCATCTGGCCGCCTTCAAAACCGCGCATCAGGCTGGAGCCGGAGCGCGAACCCTGGCCCTTGTGGCCGCGGGCCGATGTCTTGCCCATGCCGGATCCCATACCCCGGCCCACGCGCTTGCGCCCGGTGTTGGCCTTTTTGGGCGCGCGCAAATTCGATAGATTCTTTGCCATGATTTCCTCGCTGTAGCGCCGCCGGAGTTGAGCTCCGCCGACTCGCGTTTGTAAAGCAGTTCGTAGTTCGCAGTTCTTAGTTCACAGTTTGCCGCTCGGCTTTCTTACTGTGAACTACGAACTAAGAACTGTGAACTAGCATTGTTGAGAGCTAGCTCTCAACAATGCGGACAAGATGCGGAATCGCCTTCACCATGCCGCGGACCGATTCGTTATCGACGCGCTCGACGATCTGGTTGAGGCGCGTAAAGCCCAGCCCCTTGACCACCAGCTTGTGCTTCACCGGGGTGGAGATGGCCGAGCGGTAGTACTGAATGCGAATCTTTCCAGTTGCCTTGGGCTTGGTCTCTTTGTTGTCTTTGCTTCTTTGGTCGCAGCCATGGTTAAAGCTCCTCTACCGTCTTGCCGCGCATGGTGGCCACTTCGGCGCGGTCGCGCAACTGCACCAGCGCGTCGAACGTAGCCTTGATCACGTTGTGCGGGTTCGGCGAGCCGAGGCTCTTGGTCAGCACGTTCTGCACGCCGGCCGAGGTCATCACCGCGCGCACTGCGCCGCCGGCAATCACGCCCGTTCCTTCAGGAGCCGGCTTGAGCAGCACCTGGCCGGAGCCGAAGCGGCCCAGCACCTGGTGCGGAATCGTGGTCTCGGTCAGGTTGATGCGGACCAGGTTCTTCTTGGCCGACTCAATTCCCTTGCGAATCGCCTGGGGAACTTCCTTGGCCTTGCCCGAACCGTAGCCCACCACGCCCGAAGCGGCGTCGCCCACCACGACCAGCGCGGCAAACGACATGTTCTTGCCGCCCTTGACCACCTTGGTCACGCGATTGATGGCCACCACCTGATCTTTCAGGTTGTACTGGTTGGCATCGAGTTTCTTCTTCAAAATCGTCATTGCTTTCTCCAGTGGACAGTGAACAGTGGACAGTGAACAGATTCATCTTGCTCGGAGACTGCGCATTTGCTGTGCACTGTCCGCTGTTCCCTGCTCACTTGCCTTTAGAACTCCAGGCCGGCTTCGCGCGCTGCGTCGGCCAGCGCCTTGATGCGGCCGTGATACAGAAAGCCGCCGCGATCGAAGACCACCTTCTTGATGCCCTTCTCAACAGCCTTCTCGGCGATCGTCTTGCCGATTTCCTTGGCCGCCGCAACGTTGCCGCCGGTCTTCAGCTTGATGGTCGAAGCCGAGACCAGCGTGGTCGCCGGTCTGGTCGTCGATCACCTGCGCGTAAATGTGGTTGAGCGAGCGGTACACGTTCAGCCGCGGCCGCTCCGTGGTGCCCGCCAGCTTGGCGCGGATGCGCGCGTGAATGCGTTGACGGATCGCGTTTCTCTTGGTCTGCGTAATCATCGTCGTCTCTTCCTATCAGCGGAACCGCCCTGCGGCCCCGTTCGGGTTAGATTCAGTTCGCAGTTCTTAGTTCGCAGTTCGCAGTTCTGTAGATCCGGCTGCGAAGACACTGTGAACTGCGAACTACGAACTGTGAACTCTACTTGCTTCCCGTCTTGCCGGCCTTCTTCTTCAGCTTCTCGTCGGAGTAGCGCACACCCTTGTTCTTGTACGGATCGGGCTTGCGCAGCGAACGCATATCGGCAGCCACCTGGCCAACCTTCTGGCGATCGACGCCAGAGACAGTCAGGTGCGTCTGCTTGGGATCGACGGCCACTTCAATGCCGGTTGGCAGCGGAACTTCGATCGGGTGCGAATAGCCCAGCGTGAACACCACCGTGCCCTTGCCCTTCAACTCGGCGCGATAGCCGATGCCGACGATGTCCAGTTCGCGTGTCCAGCCCTGTGGTCACGCCGTGCACCGCGTTGAACACCAGGGCGCGGGTCAGGCCGTGCACCGCGGCATGCTTGTCGGTATCGCGATTCACGTGCAGCGTTCCGTCCTTGGTTTCGAGCGTAATGCCGTCCGCGATCAGCGCGGAGACTTTGCCCTTCGGCCCTTCGACCAGAACGGTGTTGCCCTCGACCTTATACTTGACGCCCGCCGGCAGCGGGATCGGTTTCTTTCCAATACGCGACATCTTCAGAATCCTTTATTGGCTTGCGAGTCCCGACAGAGGCTCTGTCGTTCCACTGCAGCCGAAAAACAGTTCACAGTTCGTAGTTCTGAGTTCACAGTTCCAATGGTTAGTCAGCTCGGCAAGCGTCAACTGCGAACTACGAACTGTGAACTACGAACTGTCTTTGTTACCACACTTCGCAGAGCAGTTCGCCGCCAACGCCTTCGCGGCGCGCCTGGCGACCGGTCATGACGCCCTTCGGCGTGGTCATGATCGAGATGCCCAGGCCACCCTGAACGCGCTTGATCTCGTCGCGGCCGATGTAGACGCGGCAGCCGGGACGCGAGATGCGCGCCAGATCGCGGATAGCCGCTTCAGTGCCGCCATACTTCAAGTACACGCGGAGGATGAGCTTGCCTTCCTCTTCCTGTGTCTTGTAGTTGGAGATGTATCCCTCTTCTTTCAGAATGCGGGCGATCTCGGTCTTCAGCTTCGAGGCCGGAACATCCAGCTTCTGATGGCGAGCCCGGATGGCGTTCCGGATGCGCGCCAGAAAATCTGCTACTGGGTCGGTCAGACTCATTCCTTCTCCTTCATTCCCCGTTCGTCCACCACAGCGGAAACCTGCGGGAATGTCTCAAACAGTTCGTAGTTCTCAGTTCGTAGTTCACAGTCTTTGTGCTTCGTAGTCCTTCGATTCGCTGTTCCCCACCGAGTGCGCCGGCGGCAACTGTGAACTTCGAACTATGAACTGCGAACTGGTTTGTTACCAGCTTGACTTGACGACGCCGGGGATTTCGCCCTTCAGCGCGAGCGCCCGGAAACACAGGCGGCAGACGCCGAACTTGCGGAGAAACGCCCGCGGCCGTCCGCACAGCTGGCACCGGTTGTGCTTGCGGCTGCTGAACTTCGGCTTCCGCGCGTCCTTCACTCTTTTTGCAGTAGTTGCCATAAAATCCTCAAAGTTCACAGTTCTTAGTTCGTAGTTCTCAGTTCTTTTCGCTTCAGTGATCAGCTCTAATCGCCAATCTGTGAACTGCGAACTAAGAACTGCGAACTGCTCTTACGCTCCCTGGCGGAAGGGCATGCCGAAATGCTTCAGCAGGGCCCGCGCCTGGTTGTCGTCCTTCGCGGTGGTCACGATCGTGATGTTCATGCCTTTCAGCTTTTCCACCTTGGAGTAATCAATCTCAGGGAAGATCAGCTGATCGCGCAGGCCGAGCGTGTAGTTGCCGCGTCCATCAAAACTCTTCGTCGATACGCCGCGAAAATCGCGAACCCGCGGCAGCGCCGTCGAAATCAGGCGATCGAGAAACTCGTAGGCCTTGTCGTTGCGTAGCGTCACCATGGCGCCAATCGACATGCCGGCGCGCACCTTGAAGGCCGCAATCGACTTCTTCGACTTGGTGGTCACCGGCTTCTGCCCGGCGATGTGGGCCAGGTCAGCCACCAGCGGGTCGAGCAGCTTGGTGTTCTGCGTCGCTTCGCCCAGACCCATGTTGATGACAATCTTCTCCAGCTTGGGCACGGCCATCGCATTATCGAGGCCGAGTTCCTTCTGCAGAGACTGCTTGATCTCGCTGTGATACTTCTCTTTCAATCGTGCTGCCATCTTCGTTGCTCCGTAATTCAGTTCGCAGTTCAAAGTTCTAACTTCACAGTTGCTGTCTCCAACTCATCGAGTTCACTGCGAACTGTGAACTACGAACTGTGAACTGCACTCCTACTTCTTGGTAGGCAGTGTCTGCCCGCACTTCTTGCACACACGCACCTTGGTGTCGCCCTCAACCTTGTAGCCCACGCGCGTCGGCCCGCAGTTGGGGCACACCAGCATGACGTTCGACACGTTGATCGGCGATTCCTGCTCGGCGATGCCGCCCTTGGTCCGCTGCCCCTGCTTGCTCGACACGGTCTTCTTGACCACACGCACATGCTCCACAAGCACAGTGCCCTTGTCGGGGAAGACGCGCAGGACGCGACCCGTTTTGCCGCGGTCAGAGCCCGTAAGCACCTTGACCGTATCGTTGCGACGAATATTCAAACTCTGCATTGCCTTCTCCAAATACAGTTCACAGTTCTCAGTTCGTGGTTCTCAGTTGCCTGTTGCGGCTCGATCGGGTTCGCTGCGAACTGCGAACTATGAACTTCGAACTGTCCTAAACCACTTCCGGTGCCAGCGAAACAATCTTCAAAAACTTCTTCTCGCGCAGTTCGCGGGCAACCGGCCCAAAGACGCGCGTGCCAACCGGCTCGTGTGCGTCGTCGATCACCACGGCCGCGTTTTCATCGAAGCGGATGTAGGTGCCGTCGCGGCGCCGGTATTCCTTGCGGGTGCGGACAATAACCGCCTTCACCACTTTGCCCTTTTTCACGGTGCCATCCGGCGAAGCTTCCTTCACGGCCGCGGTCACAACATCGCCGAGACCGGCCTTGCTGCCCAGTCCGCCGCCCAGGGGAAGGATCACCTGCAGCTTGCGCGCGCCGGAGTTATCGGCCACCGCGAGCATGGTTCTCATTTGCACTGCCATGGTTTCTTCTCCTCAAAACTCAGCTCGTCGTTGTCAGAGCACCACGTATGACTAACAACGAACGACTAACAACTATTACTTGGTGGCTACTGCGTCGAGGGTCGCCGCATCTTCAAGCTGACCGATCGTCGAACGCCGGACAATCTCTTCCAGAGACCAGCGCTTCAGCTTGCTTAGCGGACGTGTCTCGCGAATACGAACCACATCGCCCATACGGGCCGAGCTCTGTTCGTCATGGGCATAGAACTTCTTGGTCGAACGCACAATCCGCTTGTACTTCGGATGAGCCTTGCGCATTTCGACTTCGACCACAATGGTCTTCTGCATCTTGGTCGACACCACGTTGCCGACCTTCTCGTTACGCCGCGCGCCCGGCGCCTGTGCTGTCTCTGTTGTCGCCGTCATTTAGCTTTTTCCCTTCTTCGCCTTCGCGGCGGGCTTGGTCGTCGCGGCGGCGACTTCCTTCTTCGCAGCCGGCTTCGTTGTCGCAGCAGCCTTCTTCTTCGCCGCGGGCTTGGGGGTCACTGGTGCCGCTTCCTGCTTTGCACCGCGAATGCCCAGCACGCGCTCTTTGGCCACGGTCTTGATCTGTGCGATTTCTTTGCGCAGCTCACGGAGCTTCTTCGCTCCGGAGCTCGGGTCCGTCGCCATCTGAAAGCGAATGCGAAACAACTGCTCAGCAGAGGTCTTCTCCTGATGCGTCAGTTCTTCGTCGCTGAGACTGCGAATCTTTTCGAGTTCCATTGTCTTCTTAGCTCCTAGCTATTAGCTCCTAGCCTCTAGCTTTGTCCTTCACCGGCTAACAGCCCAGCCAACATCTGAAATCTTGCTTTCCCCACAACCGACGCTAAGCTGAAAGCTAGTAGCCCACGGCTGCTCTTTTACTTGGCCGCGACCTTCTCAGCCCGCACGGCGCCTGGGCGCATCACAAACTTGGTGCGCAACGGCAGCTTGTTCGACGCCAGCCGCATTGCTTCTTCAGCCACATCCGGCGCGACGCCTTCCATCTCAAACAAGATCTTGCCCGGCCGCACCACAGCCACCCAGTGGTCGAGAGCACCCTTGCCCGAGCCCATTCGAACTTCGGCCGGCTTCTTGGTAATCGGCTTGTCCGGAAACAGGCGCAACCAGATCTTGCCGCCGCGCTTGATGAAGCGGGTCATGGCGATACGGCTGGCTTCAATCTGGCGGTCGGTAATGTAGCCGCACTCCAGCACTTTCAATCCGTACTCGCCAAACGACAGCGAAGATCCGCGCCACGCTTTACCGCGACGCTTGCCCTTCTGCTGCTTGCGAAACTTCACCTTCTTTGGCATCAACATAACGAAAATCCTCAAAAACAGTTCTTAGTTCACAGTTCGTCGTTCTCAGTTGGTTCGTCTCGCCACAGCAACACTGTGAACTGCGAACTAAGAACTACGAACTAAAAAACAGACGTTCCAACCGCCGGCGCCTGACGACGCTTCTGCTCGTAGATATCGCCGCGATAGATCCAGGTCTTCACGCCGATCACGCCATAGGTCGTGTTCGCTTCAGTAAACCCGTAATCGATGTCGGCGCGCAGCGTGTGCAGCGGCAAACGGCCCTGCAGATACCACTCCGAGCGTGCGATTTCGTTGCCGTTCAAGCGGCCCGAGACGCGCACCTTGATTCCCTTGCAGCCGAAGCGTAGAGCCGAGTCCACACTCTTACGCATGGCACGGCGGAAGCTGACGCGCTTTTCAAGCTGCAGTGCGATGTTCTCTGACACCAACTGCGCATCGAGCTCAGGCTTGTTGACCTCGATGATGTCGATGAACACTTCGCGGCTGGTGCGCTTGCCGAGCTCCGTCTTGAGCTTCTCGATCTCAGCGCCCTTGCGGCCGATCACGATGCCCGGACGCGCGGTCCGGATCAGGAAACGCAGCTTGTTGCCGGGACGCTCGATCTCGACCGAGCTGACCCCGGCGGCCTTGAGCTTGTCGCGCAGCTCAGCCTTGAGCTTCACGTCCTCGACCAGCAGCTTCGCGTAATCGCGCTCTGAGAACCAGCGTGAACGCCACGGCTTGTTCACTCCGAGCCGAAATCCGTAAGGATGGACTTTCTGTCCCATATGTTCCTCTCAAACCCTCTTAGGCCTTTTTCGCGGCCTTTTTCTTGGTTGCGCCGGCGGTCTTGCCTGCCGGTTTGGCTGCGGACTTCTCGGGCGCCGCCGCCTTTGATTTCGCTGCCTTGGGTGCGGTCTTCGCTGCGGGCTCGTCAACCTTGGTGACAAGGCTGTTGCCGCCGTTGCGC
The DNA here is from genome assembly GCA_963791505.1 of uncultured Acidobacteriaceae bacterium. Classification (GTDB taxonomy): domain Bacteria; phylum Acidobacteriota; class Terriglobia; order Terriglobales; family Acidobacteriaceae; genus Telmatobacter. The sequence goes on along the minus strand of CAWBSV010000022.1, from coordinate 44,781 downwards.
TCGGCAACCGACAGGATGATGTGCGTGAGCCTGCGCTGATAGCGGTAGGCGCGTCCCATGGGAGCAGGGCGGATGCGCTTCATGCGCGGTCCGTCATTGGCCAGGGCCGACTTGACGTAGAGATTGTCCACGTCCAGATCGATGCCCCGCTCGCCGGCCAGATACTTGGCGTTGTCCACCGCCGACACCAGCAGCTTGTGAATCACCGGGGCGATCCGCTTCTTGGTGAAAGCCGCTGTGGTCAGCGCTTCCTCGACGCCACGGCCCTTGATCAGGTCGAGCACCAGCCGCGCCTTCTGCGGCGATACGCGCTGGAACCTCGCTTCGGCTCGGTATTCGTTTGTCACTACAGCCATCGTCTCTTCCTCAATCACTTCTTTGACCGCTCAGAGTGGACTGTTCACTGTCCACAGTTCGCTGTCCACTGCATTTACCGCGGCTTGGCGCCCGCTTCGGCTGCCTTGCTGCCGCCGGTGTGGCCCTTGAACGTGCGCGTGGGCGCGAACTCACCCAGCTTGTGTCCCACCATGTTCTCGGTCACGTAAACCGGAACGAACTTTTTGCCGTTGTGCACCGCGATCGTGTGCCCCACAAACTCGGGGAAGATCGTCGAACGACGCGACCACGTCTTCACAACCTTCTTATCGTTCGCGTTGTTCAGCACCTCGATCTTGACGGTGAGGTGCGCATCCACAAACGGGCCTTTCTTTGTCGAACGTGCCATAGTCTCCCCTTACTTCGCCCGGCGGCTGACGATAAAGGCGTCGGTCCGCTTGTTGTTGCGTGTCTTGTAGCCGCGTGTGGGCTGGCCCCACGGGGTTACCGGATGACGGCCGCCCGAGGTCTTGCCTTCGCCGCCGCCGTGCGGGTGATCCACCGGGTTCATCGTGACGCCGCGGTTGGTGGGGCGAATGCCCATCCAGCGATTGCGTCCCGCCTTGCCGATGGACAGATTCTCGTGATCGGTATTGCCGACCTGGCCGATCGTGGCCATGCACTCGATCAACACCTTGCGGGTTTCGCCGGAAGGCAGCTTGAGAAGTGCGTAATCGCCTTCCTTCGCCACGAGCTGCGCCTGCGTTCCAGCCGAGCGCGCCATCTGCGCGCCCTTGCCGGGCCGCAGTTCAATCGCGTGCACCGTGGTACCGGCAGGAATGTTCTTCAACGGAAGCGAGTTGCCCACAAGAATGTCGGCATCGGGACCCGAGGTCACGGTCGCGCCAACCTTCAGGCCAACCGGCTGCAGGATGTAGCGCTTCTCGCCATCCGCGTAGTGGATCAGGGCAATGCGGGCTGAGCGGTTGGGATCGTATTCGATCGTCGCCACCTTGCCGGGAATGCCATACTTCTCGCGCTTGAAGTCGATCAGGCGGATCATCTGCTTGTGACCGCCGCCGTGATGGCGGATAGTCAGGTCGCCCGCGTTGCGACGCCCACCGGTGCGCTTGCGAACCGTCAGCAGCGGCTTGTGCGGCTGATTCGTCGTCAGGTCGTCATTGACCTGCGTCGTCTTGAAGCGCAGCGTCGGGGTTATCGGTCTGTATGTCTTGATAGCCATCGTCGTTTCCTAGAGTTCACAGTTCTTAGTTCGTAGTTCTCAGCTTGTCCGCCCTCAGCCGCCTACATCCAGACTGTGAACTGCGAACTGTGAACTACGAACTGTCCTAAAGATTGCTCACGTACTCGGGCAGCTTCTCCCCGGCCTTCAGCCGGACATAAGCCTTCTTCCAATCGGGGCGGAAACCCGCAAACTTGCCGCGGCGCCGTTCTTTGCCAACCACGTTGGCGGTTCTGACCGCGGCCACCTTGACCTTGAAGAGGGTCTCGACAGCATGCTTCACTTCGGTCTTGGTCGCCTCGGGAGCTACGTCGAACACCAGCGTCCCTTCAGTCTCTTTCACGCTCAACCCTTTTTCAGTAATGAGCGGCTTGCGAATCACGGTATAGAGGGTTGGCATTACGCAACCTCCGTTGTCGCCGCGTGCTTGCGCTTCGACGCATTCTTTTCGAGCACCTCGGTCAACTGCTCAATGGCGGCCGTCGAGAAAATTGCCACGTCGTAGCGCAGCAAATCGTACGGATGCACTTCGTTGTTTAGCACCAGTTCGACACCCTTGAGGTTGCGCGCGCCCAGCAGCAGGGCCTGGGTCAGCGTCTTGCCGTTCTCAACCACCAATGCAGTCCGCGTCACACCAAGCTTGTCGAGCGCTGCGCGATAGAGCTTGGTCTTGGCTTCCTTCAGTTCCAGCGAGTCCACAATGATCAGCTTGCCGTCGGCCAGCTTCGATGCAAGGGCCGAGCGCAGTGCGCCGAGCAGCTTCTTGCGCGGAAACGCGTAGTCGTAGCTGCGCGGCTGTGGTCCGTGCACCGTGTAACCGTGACGCCAGAGGGGCGAACGCACCGAGCCGATACGGGCGCGGCCAGTCCCCTTCTGCTTCCAAAGCTTCTTGCCGGAGCCGGCAACTTCAGTGCGGCTCTTGGTCTTGTGCGTACCCTGGCGGAGCGAGGCGCGGTAGTGCTTCACCGCTTCCCAAAGCAGAGCTTCGTTGATCTGGTCGGCCGCATAGTGCGCGTCCGCCAGCTCGATCGAGCCTACCTTCTCCCCATTCAGATTCACTACATCTACATTTGCCATCGTCTTCTTCTTCTGCCGGATTCGTTCTCCGACTCTCAATCTCAATTCGTGCGATCCCAGCCATTTCCTTGGGTGCCCCCGGTCTCGATTTTGAGACCGGGGAAGCCCCTGAGCCGCAGGTGCTACTTGCGCTTCGCGGTCGCCTTCTTCGAAGCCTTCAACGGATCGACCGTACCGGATCCGGCGAAGCCACGGCGCTCGCGCGGCGGAGCCTTCGACTTGGAAATCAAGACATATCCATCGCGAGGTCCGGGGACCGCGCCTTCCACCATCAACAGATTCTCGTCAAGATCAATGCCGCGGATGCGCAGATTGCGCACCGTGACCTGATTGGTGCCCATGTGGCCCGGCATTCTCTGCCCGGGAAACACACGCGACGGAAAGCTGGATGCGCCGATCGAGCCCTGCACCTGGAACATGTGCCCGTGCGACTTGGGACCGCCGCCAAATCCGTGACGCCGCACAACGCCTGCAAAACCGCGGCCCTTGGAGTTGCCGATCACGTCCACAAACTTTGCGTCGGAGAAAATATCGACCAGAACGCGATCCCCGGCCTTGGTCTGCTCGGCGCCCTCTTCGGCAGCCACCACCGGTACTTCTTTGATCACCTTCACCGGGGGCGCATCGGTCTTCGCGAAATGCCCCGACTGCGGCTTGGTCACATTCTTCGACTTGATCTTCGGCTCGACGAAACCAATCTGCGCGGCATCGTAGCCATCGCGCGCCAGGGTCTTCAACTGCGTGATCACGCAAGGGCCGGCCTGCAACACCGTAATCGGGTGCACATCGCCCTTCTCGTCGAACACCTGCGTCATGCCGATCTTCTTACCAACAATTCCTGTAACTGCCATGTCTTCCTCTACCTCATCATGCGAGCCGGAATTTCCTCGCACTGCCGGAAATACAGTTCATAGTTCGTAGTTCTTAGTTCACAGTCTCGAAAATTTCTTAGCTCGGCAGAGATCCTCTGTGAACTGCGAACTGTGAACTGTGAACTATTTTTCAAACGCCTTGATCTCGACATCGACGCCGGCGGGGAGATCGAGCTTCATCAGCGCGTCCACCGTTTGCTGGGTCGGCTCGAGAATATCGATCAGCCGCTTGTGCGTGCGGATTTCAAAGGCCTCACGCGATTTCTTGTCGACGTGCGGCGAACGCAGCACGCAATACTTGTTCTTCATCGTCGGCAGTGGAATCGGGCCAGCCACCGTTGCTCCGGTGCGCTTGGCCGTCTCCACAATCTCGCCGGTCGAGGTATCGAGCACACGATAGTCGTATGCCTTTAACCGAATGCGAATCCTTTGTCCTACCATGTGCTTCCCTTCAGTTCACAGTTCTTAGTTCGTAGTTCTCAGTCGCCCAAGCTTTTCGCGATACCCGCTGCGAACTGTGAACTACGAACTGTAAACTGCGAAATTACTTCGTAATTTCGCTGATCGTGCCTGCGCCCACGGTGCGGCCGCCTTCGCGGATTGCGAACCGAAGACCCTTTTCCAATGCCACCGGCGTGATCAGCTCAACCGCAAGCTGCACGTTATCCCCGGCATCACCATCTCAACGCCCGCAGGCAACTCCGCAACGCCCGTCACGTCCGTCGTCCGGAAGTAGAACTGCGGCCGGTAGCCCTTGAAGAACGGCGTATGACGGCCGCCTTCTTCCTTGCTCAACACGTAAACTTCGCCCTTGAAGTTGGTGTGCGGCGTGATCGAGCCGGTCTTCGCAAGCACCATGCCACGCTCCACATCTTCCTTCGGAATGCCGCGCAGAAGCAAGTCCGGCGTTGTCGCCCGCCAGGCCTTCGTCCAGCTGCTTCTTGAACATTTCAACGCCCGTCACAACCGTCTTGCGCGTCTCGCGGAAGCCGACGATCTCTGTTTCCTCGCCCACCTTCACCTTGCCGCGCTCGATACGGCCCGTCACCACCGTGCCGCGGCCGGAGATCGAGAAGATATCTTCGATCGGCATCAGGAAGGGCAGATCGATCGCGCGCGTCCGGCAGCGGAACATACCTGTCCACCGCATCCATCAGCTCGTCGATCTTGGCTTCCCACTTGGCTTCGCCGTTCAACGCGCCCAGTGCCGAGCCGCGAATCACGGGAACATCGTCGCCGGGGAACTGGTACTTCGACAGCAGCTCGCGCACTTCCATCTCGACCAGGTCGGTCAGCTCTTCGTCTTCAACCGCATCGCACTTGTTCAGGAAGACCACGATGTAGGGCACGCCCACCTGGCGGGCCAGAAGCACGTGCTCCTTGGTCTGCGGCATCGGGCCGTCGGTGGCCGCAACCACGAGAATGCCGCCGTCCATCTGCGCCGCGCCGGTGATCATGTTCTTGATGTAGTCGGCGTGGCCGGGGCAGTCGACGTGCGCGTAGTGCCGGTTGGCCGTCTCGTACTCCACGTGCGCGGTCGCGATCGTGATGCCGCGCTCGCGCTCTTCCGGCGCGTTGTCAATCGAGTCGAACGAACGGAACGTGTTCTTCGGGTTGTGCTTCTGCAAAACCTTCGTGATCGCCGCCGTCAACGTCGTCTTGCCGTGATCGATGTGACCGATCGTCCCCACGTTCACGTGAGGCTTCGAACGATCAAATTTTTCCTTCGCCATAAAAGTCCCAAATCCCTTTCGTAGCTATACTGCCCGTTTCAACCAGGGGCGCCGGCCATCCGGCTCCAGCCCCAAAACTCAGTTCAGTTCTCAGTGCACAGTGTCGTAGTTCCGCTACAGCGATGGCATCTACTGTACCCTGACGCACTGCGCACTGTCTACTGACTTGCTCACTTCCCTTGCGCACCGGCCGATGATCTCATCGGCGATCATGCGCGGCGCTTCTTCATAGCGTGCGAACTGCATCGAGTACGACGCGCGGCCCTGCGTTGACGAACGAATTTCGTTCACGTATCCAAACATTTCCTTCAGCGGCACGATGGCCTTGATCAACTTGCGAACCGCCCACGTGCTCCATGCCTTCGATGCGGCCACGGCGCGAGTTGATGTCGCCGATGATGGCGCCCATGTGCTCTTCAGGCACGGTGACTTCAACAGCCATCACCGGCTCAAGCAGAACAGGAGACGCCTTGCGAGCGGCTTCCTTAAAAGCGATCGAGCCGGCAAACTTGAAGGCCATTTCGTTCGAGTCCACTTCGTGATAGCTGCCGTCGTACAGGGTGACCTTGATATCCACCAGCGGATAGCCGGCCAGGATGCCGAGCTCGATGGCGCCCTGCACGCCCTGATCGATGGGCTTGATGTATTCCTTGGGAACCGAGCCGCACTTGATGGCGTTGATGAACTCGTAGCCCGCGCCCGGCGTGTTGGGCTCGATGCGCAGCTTGCAATGGCCGTAGTTGCCGGAGCCGCCGGTCTGCCGGATGTACTTGCCCTCAGCCTCGGCCTGACTTGCGAATCGTCTCGCGGAACGCAACCTTGGGCTCGCCCACATTGGCCTCGACCTTGTGCTCGCGCTTCATGCGGTCGACCAGAATCTCGAGGTGCAACTCGCCCATGCCGCTGATGATGGTCTGGCCCGATTCCTCGTCGGTGCGCACTTTGAAGGTGGGATCTTCATCGGCCAGACGGGAGAGAGCGACGCCCATCTTTTCCTGATCGGCCTTGGTCTTTGGCTCGATGGCCACCGAGATAACCGTCTCCGGGAAGGTGATGGCGCCGAGTGCGATGGGATGATGCGGGTCGCAAAGCGTATCGCCGGTCTTCAATTCCTTCAAGCCCACGCAAGCGCAGATATCGCCGGCCAGAATCTCGGTGATGTCTTCACGCTTGTTCGCGTGCATCTTGACCAGGCGGCCCACGCGGTCAGTCTTGCCGGTGCGCGGATTCAAAATCGTGTCGCCCGTTTTGAGCGAACCCGAATAGACGCGAATAAAGCAAAGCTTGCCGAACGGATCGTTGATGATCTTGAAGGCCAGCGCCGAAAGCGGCTCGGAGTCGGCCGGCTTACGGATCTCGATCGTCTCCATGTGGTTCGGATTCGGTCCTTCCACAGGAGGCTTATCAAGCGGGCTGGGCAGGTAATCGACGACCGCATCGAGCAGTGTCTGAATGCCCTTGTTCTTGAAAGCAGTGCCGCAGAGCGCCGGAAAAATCTTCAGATCGATGGTCGCCTGGCGAATGCCGCGCTTGATCTCGTCCTTGGTCAGCTCTTCGCCTTCCAGGTACTTCTCCATCAACACATCGTCGGTTTCCGAGATCACTTCGATCAACTGATTGCGGAAGGCTTCAGCCTTCTTGCGCAGCGAGTCGGGGACTTCTTCCACTGAATATTCCGCGCCCATGGTCTCGTCGTGCCAGACAATCGCCTTCATCTCGACGAGATCGATGACGCCCTTGAAGTTCGCTTCCGCGCCGATGGGAATCTGCAGGGCAACGGGACGCGCACCGAGCCGCTTGCGGATAGTCTCCAGAACGTGCTCAAAGTCGGCGCCATTCTTGTCCATCTTGTTCACGAAGCAGATACGGGGAACCTTGTACTTGTCGCCCTGCCGCCACACCGTCTCCGACTGGGGCTGCACGCCGCTCACCGAGTCAAACAAAGCAACCGCGCCGTCCAGCACGCGCAGCGAGCGCTCCACCTCGGCCGTAAAGTCCACGTGGCCAGGAGTGTCGATGATGTTGATGCGGACATCTTTCCACGTACAGGTCGTCGCAGCCGACGTGATCGTAATGCCGCGCTCCTGCTCCTGCTCCATGTAGTCCATGGTCGCAGTGCCCTCATGCACCTCGCCGATACGGTGGGTGATGCCGGTATAAAACAGGATGCGCTCTGTCGCTGTCGTCTTTCCGGCGTCGATGTGCGCCATGATTCCGATGTTCCGGCAACGATTCAGAGGTATGGTGCGAGCCACGGCAATTCTTCCTTGCAGACTTGCTGTCTGCGGTTAAATCTCTCTGTTTTGACTAAGTCCCTTAGTCCCTTAGTCCCTAGTCCCTAGTCCCTAGTCCCTAGTCCCTAAAGTCTGTACTACCAGCGATAGTGAGCAAACGCCTTATTGGCCTCCGCCATGCGGTGTACGTCTTCCTTCTTCTTCATGGCCGCGCCGCGTCCGTTGGCTGCGTCCAGCAATTCGTTGCCAAGCTTATCGACCATGCCCTTTTCGCCACGATTGCGGCCGTAGGTGATCAACCAACGAATCGCCAGCGAGGTGCGGCGCTCGGGATTGACTTCGATCGGCACCTGGTAGTTGGCGCCGCCCACGCGACGGGTCTTGACCTCGAGCAGCGGCTTGCAATTCTCGACTGCCTTCTTGAAGAGCTTGAGAGCGTCGTCGCCGCCGCCCTTCTCTTCGAGGTTCTTCATCGCCTCGTAGAAGATGCCCTGGGCTGTCGACTTCTTGCCGCCCCACATCATCGAGTTCACAAACTTGGTGACCAGCGTCGATCCGTAAACCGGATCGGGCGCCACTTCCCGCTTCGCAATGTGCCCTTTTCTTGGCATTTGTCTCTCAAAACCTTCCGCGCGTCTCGCGCTGCTTCTGTTGCCCAAGTCCGGGTTCCAAACACCGTCCCGGAACCGAATTCAGTTCACAGTTCTTAGTTCGTAGTTCTCAGTTTCCGTTGATCGCGCCTGCGAACTGTGAACTAAGAACTGCGAACTCGCTTCTCGTTACTTCTTCTTCGCCGGTGCCGCCGCGCCGCCCTTGGCGCGCTTGGCTCCGTACTTCGAGCGGCTCTGCTTGCGGTTGGCCACGCCCACCGAATCCAGAGTGCCGCGCACTACGTGATAGCGAACGCCGGGCAAATCCTTCACACGGCCGCCGCGGATGAGCACAATCGAGTGCTCCTGCAGGTTGTGGCCGATGCCGGGAATGTAGGTCGTCACTTCGATCCCATTCGTCAAACGGACGCGAGCGACTTTGCGCAGGGCCGAGTTCGGCTTCTTGGGCGTCTGGGTGTAAACGCGGGTGCAGACACCGCGCCGCTGCGGCGAGGCCTGCAGGGCAGGAGACGCCGTCTTGTAGCGGGGGGCCGTGCGACCCTTGCGGACAAGCTGATTAAAAGTAGGCAAACCAAAACTCCTTACGCCAAAACCGTGTTGCTCTCAAAATCCACCGACGCGCGCAGAGCCCTTCGGGCGGTTCTGGGTCGGTCGGCATACTGCCCAACAAACACACAGAAGCACCCAAGTTGCTGCTTCGCGTCTGCCATCGTTCCAATCTCAGACGAGAACCGGGACGGTGGCCGCGCGTTTCCTTTTATAAGGAAAGCCAGCTCCGTTTCGGGGTTCCGGCCTGCATAGCCCTCCAAGGTGGAGAACGCGCAGGCTCCGTAGCGATTGTCCCTGCCCTTCGCAAGAAAAGAGCCACTCCCGGGACATGTCTGGCCGGCCGACTTCACCTGGCCTTTGGACTGCATCCGCGCCTGACCTACCCGGCGGGACCGCCCATTCCACCCACCAACGTTTGGACACACGTTCGTGAGCGTTCTTGCGGAACCTTCTTACGATAGCAAGGATTTCAGGTGGGGTCAATGGATTCTGACCCCTGACAATTAATTCTCGATAATTCCCAGCAACGCCATCCGGTCAGGCACCGGCCCTCATCAAGGAACGAGATACTGGCCGCCGTTGAACACGGTCGTGACCGTCGCATTTGCCTGATTGGTCACTGGGAACGGCCCCTGACTCAGGGTCGAATTCCAGGAGACAGGAGTTCCTGATGCCGGAGCTGCAAAAAACCCCGCCTGAGAACTGAGATCCGGGAAGACCACCGAAGAGGAGCCTCCCAGATAGTTCGCCGTTGCCGTCACTTGGAACAAAAACTGGGTCGTTCCGTTTGCAGGCCAATTCACCGCCATTTCGTTGTACACCGTCCCTGAGCCGGTGAATCCCGAATAGGCAACATTGAATGTGGGAAAGGCTGCCGGAGCCGGCCCCGCATACGCCCAAGGCGTTGGGAGGGTAATTGAAACAGGCCCAGGGGTTGTGAAGGTCTTCGTGACCTCCACACCTTCGTCCGCGCTCTCCGCGACCGATCTGAGAATTAGGGCGTAAGAATCCCCGCTCTGCAAAAAGCCGGTTGGCATGACTGGATATTGGGTGGCCGCAGCGTCCGTGAGATAGATTCCTTCCCCGGCACTCTCCCCGCCCAACAACAGGAACGCTGCTCCGATGGGTGGCGCGAAACCCGCAGGCACGCCGGTCACGGTGACCGACTCTGAAGTCGTCTCGTCCGCCGTCCCCAGAACAACCGGACTGCCGCCGTTGAGTGCGCCCGGAACTGCCTGATTCTCAAAGTCTTTTGCCCCCACTAGGAAGACTCCAGCTAGTGGGCCGCTGGTTGCAACCGTGCCGTAAGCCAGTACATCCACGCGATCGGTCCCCACTGGAGCCGCGAAACTGAAGCTTGAAGACGCGCCAGGTTCGATCGCATCCGTCAGATTGCCATTGCCCCCGGCGTCGATTTGAAGAGACACCGCCCCGGCAATCGCTGTCGCGTCAACTGCGCCCGTCAGAGTACCGGTAGAAGGGGTCGACGACAAGGAAGGACAAGTTTCGGAAAAAGATGTGCCGTCGGCGGTTGTGGCCTCAATGAGTCCCTGAACCGTCTGAGCGGCAGCAATGTCGCCGTTGGTGGGAGGAGCGATTGGGCAGACATAAGCCAGCGCGAACTTCGTTGTTCCGCTGGGAAGGCTCAACGTCACTTGCCCCGCAGTAAGCGTCGCCCCTGTAAACGAGCCGGAACCAATCTGCGTGGCAACCGCCGTCGGAGTTGGCCCGGAGATCGTGAAGGTGACGGCCGTAGGGTTGCTTTCGCCCCCACCGCCATTGCCGCCTCCACCGCTGTTTCCCCCGCCTGAAGATCCTCCGCCGCATCCCGCAATCATTCCAAGCGCCGCTAAAAGAGCTGTAACTCGCAGAGTGTGCGAGGACATGAAAACCTTTCCGGCCATAGGCCCGAACCACAACCGGCCCAACATACAAATGGCGCGCGGCAGAAGGCTGGCCGCGCGCCCGCGTTCCATTCAACCATGAGTCTCGCCTTCGCCCGGATCCAAAAACCGGCTCCCGACCCTCTTTGCGCAACAATCTCGTTGCGCACCACCTAATTAATCGATTGCAGCTTCCACGCCCCGCCGTCCACCGCAAAGGTCGCCGTGCGCTTCACGCTCAGCTGATTGCCCGGGTTGTGAGCGATATCCTGCAGCGCGGGAGGCACCCCGTCCAGACTCACCGATTCGGTATAGATGACCGACTTCGTCCCGCCCACTTCGTCCTGAGGATCCTTCACATCCTTTGCTTTCAGGTGGTTGGTGGCCACACTGATCACGGTGATGGCATAGTTCTTGTCGTCGGCGCTCTCCGGACGCCACTCGATCACGTCCTTGCCGCTGGGCAGCGCGACCGCTTTCTTGCCGTCGGGAGTCAGGGTGAAGTCAGCCCAGAACTTGTTGGGATACTCCTTCGTGCGGGTCCAATACTTGGCCGTAAACCCCTGGCGCATGCCGAGGTCGTTGACACTGATGTTCGCGCCTGCTGCCGGCGTCGCGTCATATTTGGCCTGGATCAGCTTCTGCGCATCGGCTGCCGACAAGTCCGGCGCCGACTTGCAGCCGGTCAGCAGCGCTCCACCACTCAGTAAGACCAAAATCCCCAATATCTGTAGTTTCGTTCGATTTCTCACTTTCCCTCCATACGCCGTTCCGAACGAGCCGAATTCGCTCGACCCGCCATTTTTCTCTTACTTTCGATTGCTGTCAATGGAATTGCAGGTGACCCCGAGCACAGATAGTAAAGCATTTAGATTCAAGCCTGTGCCCCGTTCATCGCAGTCTTATCGCGATGAGCGGGTTTCCGGAGCCTTTTTGCCCTCCACCCATCGCGAAAATGCCACGAGGCACAAATCGCCTCATTGCGCCGAGTCGCCAACAAGCCTTGTGAGCAGCAGGTTCAGAAAGCCTGCCTCATCCGACTTGAGACAGACCTGCGCATTGGGCGGTCCGTCCACCTTGCGCGTGTCCCCCTTGTCGTCCACCTCGATCCGCATAGGCACGGCAGGGCAAAGGTCGGGCCGAATCGCATAGGTCACGGCTACCGGATCAAAGAGCGTGGGCGCATCCGGGTGCCCGTCGGTCCCAGCCTTCCACTGGTGATAGAGCAGGGTGAGCTGATCGGTGAGCGGAGAGCCGTGGGCAAAGATCGCCTCGCGCTCCTTCGTTTCCAGATGGATCTGGGTCGAATCGAGCGGCATCATGAATACCGGCACGCCCGAAGCCAGAAGAGCCCGCAGCCCGGACGGGTCGCGGTTGATGTTCCACTCGGCGTCGGGGGGACGGCGCTCGCCTTTGCGGCCATCGTACCCACGATCGATGCTGCCGCCCATGATCACGACGCGCTTGAGCTTGCGGAAGGTTGCCGGATCGCGCTTGATGGCTTCTTCGACATTGAACAGCGGGCCGATGGCGATGAGAGTGATCTCGCCCGGGCGCGCGCGAATCTGGTCGAGCAGGAACGGAATACCATCTGAAGCCTGGACAGTCGGCGCTCGCCGCGCATATTCGGCCTGCGTGAAGACATTTGTTGCACTGGTGGCGACTCCCGCATAGACGGAGATATCGGTGCGGCCAATCGCGGTCAGGTACCGTGTGACGAGGCGTGCGCGGAGCTCGGTGTCGCCAAACGCCGTGGTGATGCCGATCAGATGAATTTCGGGGCTCTTCAACGCCAGCGCCAGCGCATACGCATCATCAATGTCATCGCCGATATCCGTATCGAGGAGGACGGGCTCTCCCGTTTGCGAGGGAACCATCTGCGCAGAAGCATGGCCCTGCGCCACTCCGGACTGTCCCGCCTGCGCTCCGCACAGTGAGCCCGCCAAAACAAACAAGCAGCCAGCCCAGAACCCAGGAAAAGAAAAAATCTTCATGCACAACACTCTAACCGCACACGCCCAAAGATTTATTGCGCCTTCGCATCCGCCGGAACTGGAACATCGGGAACCAGCACATACCGATGCGACCCCGGCGCGGCCAGCTCATAGATCGAGTTCTCAAGCGACCGCTCAAATCTGCCCAGCGCGTCTTCCTTGTCCACTAACCCGCCCGCATCGAAATTACGCACATGCATGCGCTGGCGAATGTACTGCGCCTCATCCCGATCGCGCACCGACCAGCTCACCCGCTGCGACTGTGCCCGCATCGGCGTGTCGTAATCGACAAGGTTGATGCCCTTTGCAAGGTCCTCCGCCGAAAACGTCCCCACCGTCTTCTCATCGATCGTCAGCTTGTAGGCGCCCTCCGCCAGCCCGGTCACGCGAAGAGGCTCCTGGTTCAACTGCTTCTCAATGTCGCTCAGATCGAGCAGTTGCGCCTGCAGCGCGTTGCTGCGCACAAACGCCAGCGGAAGCGAGCCGTCAATTTCAGTCCAGCGCAGCGTGCCGCCCTCGCGCTCCACATGATCGACGGCCGCATTGTCGGCTTGCGTCACCTTCGCTTCGTGCGCGTCAATGGTCACCGCCGCCACCAGCGCGGGCGCGTTCCAACCCTTCAGCAGCGCCTCGGCCATCACCCAGTGCGCAAGCGGCTCCGGATGCACTCGATCGGGCAGCAATCGCTCGGCCGCCGCATGATCCTTGGCTTCGGCAGTCTTCAACACCTCGACCACCGGCGCGTTCAGATCGACAAACGTGCCCCCATAGCGATGCGCCATCTCCTTGTCGAGCTCGGCAAACTGCTGCATCACGCCGTTGTATCCGCCCGCAAACCAGGTTGTGCGCGTCACATCGTCATACGGCGAAGGCCCGATCAGCGTGATGCGCAAGCCCGGCAAGTTCTGCCGCAGCGAAGTGAGCAGATGATCGTAGCCCTTGGTGTATGCGCTTTGCGTCGCATCGGTCAGTGGGCGATATCCGCCATCGTTCATGCCCAGCATGATGCTGATAACGGTGGGCGCCAGCGGGAACACATCGCGCGCCAGCCTCTGGTCAATCGGCCCAGCCCCGCCGCCGGTGACGCGATCGCCGCCTACACCCGCGCCAAAAAAGTTCACCCGCATTGCAGGAAACCGCGTGACCGTATACAGCTCGACAAACTGGTTGTAGTAATTCTGCTCGGTGATGCTGTCGCCGTACATCACAACCGTGTCATCGTCCTTGAGATAAAAATCCTGCGGCCGGCGCATCGGCATCTTCGCCGGCGCTGCAGCCACAGCAACGAGCGAGTCGGCGCATCCGTAATAGAGCATCCACTGATCGTGAAAGAAAACCAGGCCCTCGGCAAAGGTCGTTCCCGCCGCATATTGCCCAGTCTTTTCATAGGGCATTTCGGGCTTCAGCACCGGACTGTCCAACTGCGCGAGCAAGTGCGCCGGATTCTTCGCGTCAAACAGCGCCTCCCCCGCAGCGTACGCATTCGCGCCCAGATCAGGATCGCCATAGACGCCTCCCTCGCCCGACGCATTCTTGCCGTTGTAAAGCACCACGATTCCCGCATCCGTGAGCACCGGCGGCGGACCAGTCTCAGGAAAGGAGCTGTCGAAATGCATCGGTCGCGGCCGCAGCAGTTCAAGCGGAGCGCCATGGTCATCCTCGACGGGTGTCCAGTGAATCAGGTCCGTCGAAGTGGCAATCCGGATCGCGCCCTCGCCCCAGTACATCCAGTACTTGCCGTCGATCTTCGCCGCGATCAGCCTGCCCTTCGCCTTGTCCAGCCGCGTGACGATGCCCGCGGACTTGTACTTGAGCTGCGCGTACTTGCCGCCTGCCGCATCGAAGAATGCCGGACCATGCTTGGTCCAATGCGCCAGATCCGTCGACGTCGCGATGCCGATGGAATACGTGGTTCGATTCCATTGCGTGTAGGTCAGCACATACGTGCCGTCCTCGCTCTCGACGATGCGCGGATCCTCCACGCCACCCGGCCACTCGCGCGCCTTCTGAGCATCCTCGGCCGGATAGAATACCGGCGCATCGCTTCGCGTGAAGTGAATGCCATCCACGCTCTCCGCCAGCCCCAGCCGCGACGTGTGCCCGCCAATCTCCATCGCGCCCGAGTCATCTTCCGCGCGATACAGCACGAACACCTTGCCGTCGCGCACGATTGCCGTAGGGTTGAAAGTGTGCAGAGCCTCCCAGTGCGCGGGCGCTTTAAGAATGGGATCGGGAAACGTCGAATCCCTGCTGGGCGCGACCACAGGATTCCCGCTCGCCGGCCGCAGAAACGGCCCGATTTCCCATTGCGCCGCCGTCTGCGCATGCGCCGCAACGGCAAACACCAGCAATCCCAACAAGACCCACGCCCAACCAAACTTCAGTCCCAACTTCATCATCCCTCTGCCTCGTTCTTGTTTGCCATCGCGTAAAAACTCAATGCCGCGTCCCCCTGTTCGAGCAACCTTGTGCGCGCCAAACCTGCGTATTGATCTTCAAGCCGCTCTTTGCGTCGATGCTCGGCGATCACCATCGCGCCCGCCGCTAGCAATCCAGTTGCCTTTCCGCCCAGCATCTCAAGCGTAGCCGTGTAGTCTTGCGCCGCCTCGTAGGGTGGATCAAGAAATACCAGATCAAACGCAGCGCTCTTCGCGATGCGGTCGAGCACCGTACGCACGCTGCCCGCGTGGACACGATATCCGTCCGTGATACCCAGCCGGCTGACGTTCGCCCGCAGAATCTCGAGCGCCGCCGGAGCGCGCTCCACAAAATCAACGCGCGCGGCGCCTCGGCTCAGCGCCTCAAGCCCCACCGCACCCGATCCGGCATACAGATCGAGAAACGCCGCTCCGTCAATCCGCGGAGCCAGCACATTGAACAGCGTCTCGCGCAGCCGGTCGCTGGTTGGACGCGTAGCGAGTCCGGCAGGAGCCTCGAGTCTCCGTGATCGCAATGTCCCTGCAATGATGCGCATCGCAGTTCAGCATACTCTGCCCCTAAGGCCCTACAATCTTCTTATGCGAGGCTGGTCAATCCCGCTGGGCCGGTGGATGGGTGTCGAGATACGCGTCCACGCCTTTTTCCCGTTGCTGGCCGTCGTTTTGATGGCTCTCAGCAACTCCGATGGCCCATGGCGCGGACTGTGCCTCTTCATGGTGCTGTGCGTTGCGGTTTTTGTCCGCGAGACCGCGCGGCTCATCGTCGCAGCGTGGCTGGGATTGCGCCTGCGCGCCGTGCTCTTTCTTCCCATCGGTGGATTGTTCGCCTACGCCAACCCTGAAAGCCAGGAAAACGCCAACCAGGGCATCGGCCAGTTTGCCCTCGCCTTCACCGGCCCCATCGCCAATGGACTGACAGGCCTGATGCTGGCCATCACGTTCCTCGGCGCCGGCGGCGACGTACATCTTCTCAGCCAGCCCTTCATCGGCCCCACCGCGTTGCTGCGCAGTATGGTCTGGATGCAGGTGGGGCTCGCTGCCCTCCATCTTCTGCCCGCCTATCCGCTCGATTTTGGCCGCCTGATTCGCGGCAGCTTTGCCCGCAAACACGGCTTCGCCCCTGAAGGCCGCGCCGCCGGCGGCATCGGCCAGGTCATCGCGCTCATCCTCATGGTTGCCGGCATGATGCTGCGCAATCCCTGGCTTTTCTTCGCCGGTTTCTTCATCATGATTGGCGCGCAAGTTGAAGATCAGGGCGTCTTCTTCCAGACCGTCGTTGACACGGTGCGCATGCGCGAGGTCATGCTTACCGACTTTGCCACGCTGTCGCCCTCTGACACGCTGTCCGACGCGCTGGTCCGTTGCGTGCATTCTTTGCAAGAGGATTTCCCCGTCGTGCGCGGCCCGCAACTGGTCGGCATCATCTCCCGTCAGCGCATCGTCGATGCCTTGCGCAACGACGGCAATGGCTACGTGCAGTCGGTCATGTCCCGCGCCTTCCAAGTGGCTCGCCCTGAAGACACGCTCGGCACTACCATTCGCCGCCTTACCGCGGGCCATGGGCTGTCTTTGATTCCCGTCACTGAGAGCGGCCGCGTCGTCGGCATCGTGAGCGTGCAGAACCTCATGAGCTCCATGTCTCTGCTGGCCGAGCAGCGCCGCCACGAGCGCACCGAAGCCGAATTGATCCCGCGAATGGCCGAGCCCGACGCTCCTCTCGCCCCCGGCCTCTATCTTGTCGCAACCCCCATCGGCAATCTGGGCGACATCACATTGCGCGCACTCGACGTGCTGAAAAAAGTCGACCGCATCGCCTGCGAAGACACGCGCCAGACGCAAAAGCTGCTCAATCACTTTGAAATTGCAACGCCGACCGTAAGCTGCCACCAGCACAACGAGCGCGAGCGCGCCGAAGAGCTGATCGAAGCGCTCAAATCCGGCGGCCGCATCGCCCTGGTCTCCGACGCAGGCATGCCCGGCATCAGCGATCCAGGTACGTGGCTGGCCACGCAAGCCATCGCGGCGGGCGTCGCCGTCTTCCCCATCCCCGGCGCCAACGCAGCCCTCAGCGCCCTCGTTGCTTCAGGATTGCCAACCAGCGAATTTCACTTCATCGGCTTTTTGCCTGAGAAGGCAGGCGCCCGCCGCACGCGTCTCGAAGATCTGGCTGCAGAGGTTGACCGCTCCCAATCGCCACGCACGCTGGTTTTCTACGAGGCCCCGCACCGCATCCTCGAAACGCTTGCCGATCTCGAAGTCCGTGTGGGGCCCGGATCTGCGCGTCGTTGTGGCCCGCGAGCTGACCAAACTGCATGAGGAGTTCCTGCGAGCCCCCGTTGCCGAAGCGCGCAAAATTCTCTCGGAACGCGATCGCGTCCGCGGCGAAATCACTTTGCTCGTCGAAGCCAGTCCTCGACCCGGAACACAAGCCGGCCCCAATCCAATCGAAAGCCTCGCCAGCCGCGTCGAACGCCTGCAGGCCGAAGCGGGCATTGACGAGAAAGAAGCCCTCAAACGCATCGCGCGCGAACTGGGCCAATCAAAGAGCGATGTCTATCGAGAATTGCAGCGCGAACGTGCCCGGCACAGGCCCGGCGGCCGCTAAGAAATCAGCGCGCCAAGCCAATCATCAATTGAGATCAGCCGGATCGGGCGTAGGGTCGTACCCATGTTTGTCGGCAAGAACGACATTCAGCAGTGACTTGTGCACTTTGATTGCGCCTTTGTACTCGATAAAGCCCATCTTGCGAAAACGATTCATGAAAAAGCTGACACGCGATCGGGTTGTTCCCACCATCTCCGCCAGCGTTGCCTGCGAGATGCGCGGCACCGTAATGGTTTGTTCGCCCTCGGCGCCAAAATGCGCCATCAATAAAAGCACGCGCGCAAGACGCTTCTCGCACGAATTGAATAATTGATCGACAAGATCGGCCTGAATGCGCATGCTGCGCACCAGCAGGAATTTGAGAAAGTAGTCGCTGAGCCCTTGCTCCTCGTGCATCGTGCGAATCATCTCTTCGCGGGCAATCTTCAGCGCGGTGCATCCGGTGGTGGCTGTCGCGGTAGCAATGCGCAGTTCGCCGGCCGCCGCCAGTGACTCTTCTCCGATAAACTCACCCGGCGCCAGAAGCGTGATGGTCGCTTCCTTGCCGCTTCGCGACAGCACCGTTAGACGCGCGCGGCCCTTCAAGAGGTAGAACAGCGAGTCAGCCGCGTCTCCCTGCGCAAAGAACACCTGCTTCGGCCTGAACTGAATGATCTTGCGCCCAAAGCCGGTGCTGGCCAAAAAAGCTTCGGGATCAAACGCGGGCTTTGCGGGTTCGCCCAATCAATCGCCTCTTTCCAGATCTTAGTGATCTGATGGCCTCCACGGTCACGGACACGACGGGCATTTGTGCCAACACTAGCACAAGATCATCGGCAATGAGCGATGATTCTAATGGCCTCCGGTCAGCTCCCAGGGGCGATGCGGGGCTGCTTCAACGGCCTCCCGGCCCTTCAAACGGTCATATTGATAGACATCGCTGGTGGTGCCCAGCGATTGGTTGTAGAGGCTGATGCCGCCCGTCAGCAAATTCAGCTCTTCACTGAACGTATGTATGTTCTCGAGTTGGATCGCCGTGGCCGGGATCTCGTACTTCGAGGTCTTCAGAAATTTCTGATAACCGCGGTCGAGCAGGCGCGCAATCTCGCCCTGGATCAACGCACCGGGTCGCTCCCAATAGGCAGCCGCGCCATCCTTGACCTGCCCATCTTTGACTGGAATGATCACGGCGGCAACCCCGTGCTTGCTCACCATCACACCATCGGGCGCCCCGGCGAAAGGCGCAGTCTCAAATCCGTGCGCGCGCACCGTCTCTAATGTTTGCTCAAAGTTCTGATTCTTCGACTTGCGGGCCATCGTGTCTTCCAATCCGCGCGTGCGACTCGACAACACGGCCTTGGTTCTCCGTCCGCAAGCCTTGCTCTACTCAATCTCGCACAAGCGGCGTACGTGCGGCAATCCTCAGATCTCGCTCTCGTTGGCTCAGCCAGCGAGCCAACCATCCATCAATTTTGGGGGGCACTTCGCATTAGTCCTTTACTTTCATCAAAGCCGGGCATACGATTCCGCCCAGACTCCGAGCGCGTGCGCATACCCCGGTTTACACCCCTCCCCAAACGCAAGTGATCGCCGGTCAATCCCAGCAGAGGTGTACCTATGAAAAGAATGAATCTCCTCGTTTGGGGACTGTCCGCCGCCATGGCCGGCAGCCTCGTGGCATCCGCACAGGACATGTCCTCAACATCCTCGATCCCGCCGGTCCTGCAAATCATCCGCGAACACGTGAAGCCCTACAAAGGCGGCATGGCGCACGACAAGACCGAAACAGCCATCAGCGCCGCCTTCGCCAAAGCCAAGTTTCCCTATTACTATGTCGGACTCACATCCATGTCCGGCCCGGCACGAGGCTTGTACCTCACCCAGTACAGCTCCTTTGCCGACTGGGAAAAGGGCAACAAAATCGTCGAGAAGAACCCAACGCTCAATGCCGAAGTCGAGAAAGCATCGGTTGCCGACGGTGAGAACCTTACCAGCGTCGACACCGGCGTTTTCACCTACGACGCGGATCTGAGCTTTCACCCCCACGCCGATATCAGTCATGGGCGCTACATGGAGCTCACCGCCTTCCAGGTCAAACCCGGACATCGCAAAGATTGGGAAAAGATTGTGAAGCATGGTCAAAGCCGGGCATGAAAAGGCCGGCACCAGCGCCCACTGGGCTATGTTCGAGCCCGCGTTCGGTAGTGAAGATGGCGACTTACATCATTCTCACCTCCCTCAAGTCCATGGCCGAAATTGACACCGACTTCATGGATGGCAAGAAATGGGCCGAAGCGCTGGGTAAGGAGGGCATGAAAAACCTCGATGAGCTCTACGGTGCGACCGTGACCAGTTCGCATTCTGAGCTTTTCTCCGTCAATCCCAGGCAGAGCTACGTCAACCCCGATTGGATCGCTGCCGATCCTGACTTCTGGAAACCCAAAGCCACCGCCGCCAAACCCGCCGCGGACAAGAAGGAAGCCAAGCCCTAGCAGTTCATTGCCAACCTGAATTCGGCACAGATGGCTCCGGCGCCCCCCGGAGCCATCGCCATTTGAACGGTACGGGCCTGAGAACTGAGCCTTGCCGCTGACTTGCTGACTTGCTGCCCCGCGAAGCGGCGCTAGCTTGCTGAATAGTTGGACCGGCTTTCGCTTGAGTCCGATTGCCTTTTGGCATCGCTCCCGACTCTGGAGAACCGGGCTTTCCCGCAGACATTTAGCCCCAGGGATGGCTCAATCCGGCCGCAATTAACAAAATCCCGGCAAGGCCCGATAGAATCAAAAGACCGGAGATTCAACTCAATGCCCACCAGTCGCCGAACCCACCCCGCTGCCTGAACTCACCACCGACGACCTTTCCCGCTACTCGCGCCACCTGATTCTGCCCGAGGTCGGCACGGAGGGGCAGCAAAAACTGAAGGCCGCCCGCGTGCTCTGCGTCGGCACCGGCGGCCTCGGCTCGCCGCTCGCGCTCTATCTCACCGCGGCCGGCATCGGCACGCTTGGGCTGGTCGACTTCGACGTCGTCGACTCCTCGAACCTGCAGCGCCAGATCATCCACTCCACCAAAGACATTGGCCGCAAGAAGATCGACTCCGCCGAAGAAAAGCTCACCGCGCTCAATCCCGGCCATCAAGATCGTCAAGCACGAGACCATGCTCACCAGCGCCAACGCCCTCGACATCATCAAGGACTACGACATCGTCGCCGACGGCACCGACAACTTCCCCACCCGCTACCTGGTCAACGATGCCTGCGTGCTGCTCGGCAAGCCCAACGTCTACGGATCGATCTTCCGCTTTGAAGGCCAGGCAAGCGTGTTTGCCACCGAGGCCGGCCCCTGCTATCGCTGCCTCTATCCCGAGCCGCCACCGCCCGGCCTGGTTCCGAGCTGCGCCGAAGGCGGCGTGCTGGGCATTCTTCCCGGCCTGGTCGGCGTCATCCAGGCCACTGAAGTCATCAAGCTGATTCTCGGCAAAGGCGAAACCCTGGTCTGGCCGCCTGCTGCTCGTCGACGCCTTGAACATGCGCTTCCGCGAGCTCAAGCTGCGCAAGAATCCCGACTGCCCCGTCTGCGGAACAAACCCCACCGTGACCCGCCTCATCGACTACGAGCAGTTCTGCGGCATCATGCCCGAAACGCACCCAGGAGAAAAACATGAAGAACGGCATTCCGCAGATTTCGGTGAAGGATCTGAAAGCGCGTCGCGACGCGGGCGAGGATGTTTTCCTTCTCGATGTGCGCGAGCCCTACGAGTACCAGATCGCGCAGATCGGCGGCACGCTGATCCCGCAGAACGACGTGCCCAACCGCCTTGCCGAAATTCCCCGCGATCGCGAGATCGTTGTCCAGTGCCGCAGCGGCGCGCGAAGCCAGCGGATCGCCGAGTTGCTCAAGCAATCCGGCTACACGCAAGTTGCGAATCTAGCCGGCGGCATCCTCGCCTGGGCCGACGAAATCGACCCCAAGGTGCAGAAGTACTAAGCGATCGGCTGTCATTACCGAAATTTGGGTGCCCCATCCATCCACAGTTTCATCGTGGATGGGTGGGATACCACGAACCCAAGAGTTATGTAGCAGCACACCCCGCCGGGTGCCCCAGGTGCCTCGCACTTGGGCACCTGGGATACCACGAAACCTGGATTTGAAAGCTGCGTGCCCCATCCATCCACAGTCCCACCGTGGATGGGTGGGATACCACGAACTCAAGGATTGAAAGGCTTGTGCACTTGGACCAGCCCGTCTTAACCGGCAATCACGTACGCCTCGAGCCGCTTGCGCTCAGCCATCTCGATGGTCTGCTCGCCGCCGCCAACGCCGACCCGTCTCTCTACAACATGACCGTCGTGCCGCAGACCGCCGACGACATGACGACCTACATCAAAACCGCCCTCGAATGGCGCGCAAAAGGCACCGCTCTCCCCTTCGCGACCATCCGCATTGCGGACGGCAAAATTCTCGGCTCGACGCGCTTCTACGACATTGAGAACTGGGCATGGCCCGCGGGACACCCCCACCACGATCGCACCACGCCCGACGTCTGCGAAATCGGCTATACCTGGCTGACTCGCTCGGCGATCCGCACCGGCGCCAATACTGAAGCCAAGCTGCTGATGTTGACGCACGCCTTCGAATCCTGGCAAGTGCACCGCGTTTGCCTGCACACCGACGCCCGCAACACGCGATCCCGCGAAGCCATCGGTCGTCTTGGCGCCAAGTTTGAAGGGATTCTGCGCGCGCATAAAATGGCGTCTGACTTCACGAGTCGCGACTCGGCGCGTTTTTCGATCACCGCAACCGAATGGCCTGAAGTCAAGCAGAGACTGCGCGCATTCCTGGACGCACGCAACGCCTAAGCCGCAACGATCAAGACTCAGGCACCCCGATCACAATCGAGTCCGCGCCCTCACTGAACTCATAGCTCGGATCCTGATTCGCCCCCACATCCGTCTTCACGTGCGCCGCCACCGTCGATCGCACCTGCGGGAAAAGGTGATCGAGGCTTGCGTTGCCGTGGCTCGCGCGGAGCGCATCGATGAGGTAGTGCGTGAAATAGCCGTTCTTCAGCGTCGCGCTCTCCCACGAGAGTTGATTCGCACGGCTCGCCGTGATCACGGCGCGCCCATAGCCAATCTTCAAATTCTGAAAAGCCGCGCTGAATGCCGGCGGAGCCTGCGCCTCTTCTCCCGGATTCTTTGACGCAACCTGAATGAATCCCTTCGACGCCGAACCCCCTGCCCCCGCCTGCAGGCTGGTCAGCGCATCGCCGCTGAAGCATGTGTCCAGCACCAGCACCACGCGCCGCGCCTTGATTTCACGATTGATCTCCTGTACCAGGTCGATCATCTGCAGCGACGTCGCGTACAGCGTGGCCGGATCGTCGAGGTTGGTGTCGTGCGTAACCACATAGCTCACGCCATTCGGATCCTGATCGCGCGGAGACCCGTGGCTCGACAGATACACCACCACCAGGTCATCGGGCTGCGCCTTGATCCGCAACCGGCCCAGCCCCTCGTAAATTCCTTCCCGCGTTGCCGTCTCGTTTTTGAGATGGAAGATATGCGACGGCTCGAATCGGCCTCCCTGCGGGTCTTCGAGGAAGTTCACGAAATCCGTGGAGTCCTTGACCGAATAATGCAGCGGCGGCACGCGCTTGTCTTTAAACGTATCGATGCCGATCACGAGCGCCCACTTCTGATGCACCCTGGTCGCCGCGGCCTGTGTCGCCACCGGCGGAGGCAATGCGGCAGGCGGCTCCGTGAACGGATTGTAGGGAGCATCAAAACGCAGATCATCGGCCTTGGTCTTTGCGTACGCCGCGTCCTTCACCTGCCCAAGCTGCTGAGACACGATCTCGCGGTAGTACCACAGCTCCGCAAAATCCTTGCAGGCGCGCGTGCCCCGTTCGAGCGTGGACTCCATCACCTCGAGCCGCCGCTTGCCGGCATCCGTCGCGGGCGAAAGGTTGGGCGTGATCTCCTCTTTGACGCGATTAAGAGCGCTCGAAGCGCCGCGGCAACCATCACTTTGCGCGAATGCAAGACGGATACGCACAACACGACGACGAAGACAAAAAAAAGAGCCCGTCTCACTATTGTTTCCCCGAAGTAGACTTCGCCGCAGCGCTCCCGCCCAGCCGCTCGCGCATGAGGTGTCCGTAGGTGCCACCGTTCTGCTTGCAGACGTTTTTCAGCTTCACTGAGTCCGTACTGAAGTTGAACCTGTACTTTGACGCCTTCGCCGCGGCCAGAAAATCAGGCGACGCAATGTAATCCTTGATGCTCTGGTCATCGATGCCATTGCCGCACATGCTCAGCACCTGGTCGAGAGGCGACTGCCCTGAGGCCGTTGCTTGCGGGGCGCCCGCCGCCGGTACACTCCTGCTCGTTCCCCCTCCGCCCCTCAACGCCTTCTCATTCTCCTCGCGATAGCGGTCAATCTTGGCGTACACCGCGATCGCCTCTTCGGTGCGCGTATCCCCTGGCCGAAACTCTTTCTCTTTCGAATTCGCGGCAATGATGTCCTTGTAGATTGCGCCCGCCTCATCCAGATATTTCTGCGCGCGCTCAAAATCACCCTGCGCATCTTTCTCTGAAATATCCGTCCGCTTTCCCGATTCCTTATCGTTGAATTCCCGCGTCAAGTCGTACGCCTGCGCCTCTTTTGCAAGGGCAATCAGGTACTGCCGGTACGAGTCATCTTCCGCCTTGGGAAACTTGTCCATCTTCTCGGCGCCTTCTTCAACCGCGCCCCAGCGCCGGGCAATCGCCATGCTCGACAGCGGTTCCAGCTTGCGGCCCGGCAGCAGCGCAACAAAGGGCTCATCGGCCGGCGCGATCCGTTTCCCCATGTCTTCCACGATGTCGGTAATCAACTGATCGCGCGCTTCGTTCTCGCTTCCCTCTGCTGCCTGCTTCTTGGCACTGCGGTGCAGCGCATCAAGAAACGGAACAGAGCTCGGCTCATAGCCGGCCGTATCGACAAGATTTTCCGAGTCCAGCGCCTTCCCGGTCGCAGCGTCGATGGCCTGATAGGCCACCTCGATCTTTCCGCGATAGGCATCCCGTTTCGCCTTCCCGGGAATGCTGTCCGTCCATTTCTCGGTGTAGTAATTCGTCACCGTAAACTTCAGAATGGTCTGCGGGCTGGCCTCGTTCAAAATGTACCGCGGGTCTTTCTGGATGAACGTCACCAGCTTTGTCTTCAATTGCGAGCGCAACTCCTCGCCGTCCTTGATATTCGGACTGGTACTTGCTTCAACCCGTATGCGCTTGCCGGTCAGATTCACGGTGGGCGGAAGCAGACGATTGATGGTCACGTCCTTCTTGCCGATCATGCCCAGGCCAAATCCTTGCGCATGTCCGGCGGGCCCAACCGTGAGAAGCGCGGCGACGAATACAACCCACAGACGACTCTTCATGCGGCGTACATCCTCTTCGAAACCATCGTCGGAAAAGGCAACTCCCAACCATTGCCGGTGAAAATCGCCGTCAGTCAGTGCTGAGCAGCCTCTACCTTTGTTCGCCCGCGCTCTGCTCAACCAATGCATTCACGGGTCGAGTCAGGCGGGTGAATCGTGCATGAAAAAAAGAGCGGGGCCGTGCGTTGTACTCGGCAGAAGCGATTCCTGATCGGCTGAAGTCGATCCTTGTGGCTTGAGGAGAGCCTGGGGGCAAGGGTCAGACGATGGAAAGGGCAACGCCGGATTCACCGTCTTGTTGGACGGAATTAACTGCTTCTCGATGCCTCGCGCAGAGGCAACGATTTGGAAACCACCGTACCATGGGGTCGCGCCAAATCGCAAGCTGCCTCGTCAGCGCGCCAGTTCGACCGGGCCCGGACGCGCCGGATCGCTGCTCTTGCCGTTCTCATCCATCTTGCCGAAAATCATCTTGCCGCTGGCCGTCTGCAGAACGCTGGTCACTGAAATCTCTACCGCCTTGCCAATCAGCTTCCGCGCATGATCCACAACGACCATCGTGCCATCATCAAGATAGCCCACGCCCTGGTTGTATTCCTTGCCTTCTTTCAGGATCAGCACCGTCATCCGCTCGCCGGGCAGCACCACCGGCTTCAGCGCATTGGCCAGGTCATTGATGTTCAGCACTTCGACGTGATGAAGATGAGCCACCTTGTTCAGGTTGAAGTCGTTGGTGACAACCTTCGCTTCCCACTTCTTGGCCAGTTCAAGCAGCTTCAGATCCACTTCACGAATAGAAGGAAAATCGTCCGGCACAATCTGCACCTGGATGTTGTTGCTCGACTGCATGCGCTGCAGCATGTCCAGGCCGCGCCGGCCCCTTTGCCGTTTTGACCCATCGGTCGAATCCGCAACCACCTGCAGTTCGCGCAGCACAAACTCCGGCACCACCATCATGCCGTCGATAAATCCAGCCTCGGCAATGTCGGCGATACGCCCGTCAATGATCACGCTGGTGTCGAGCACCTTCGCGCTCTTGCGCGTTGGCTTATCGCTGCTGAAGATGGTGCTGAGCATCGCCGGGTTGAGCAAATCCCCCTTGCTCGCACCCACCAACAGGCCGATATAGGTCATCAACAGCAGCACAAAAATCTGCAGCACGGCAGAAGTCGTGCTCGGCAGAGGCGCGCTGCGCAGCACCAGGCAAAACAGCGCCGCGCCGAAGATCCCCGTAATGCTGCCGACCAGCGCGCCAATCAGTCTGCGCAGGGTGAGGGCGCGCACGCGGAATTCGAAGACGATGACCGCTGTTGCGGCCGCCGCGCCCAGGCCGGCGCTCACCCAGGCTGCTAATCCAAACGGCTGAAGAAAATAACAGACCCCGGCGAGCAGGGCCACGAACAGGAAACGGAGAATGACAAGATCCATAAAATGCCAACTCCTGCGGATGCAACAGAAAATTGCACCTGCCAGGACACAAGTGGCGAGTATGCCATTCGCTTCCGGGGTCGTCAAGAGCAGTCATTTTAGAGGGAGCTTTGCCCTCCACCAAACCATACGGACAGAAGCACTGCGGACCCAGTTTCAGGCCCATCGCAAGATGCATCGCGGTGGTGCGAGCGCCGCCCACGCTCGCACCCCTCGGATGCCGGGAGCATCCCCTTCCGAATTGCCGTAGGACGAAGTTCCTTGCCGCGTGGTTCCTTCCGCACAAATGCCACCCGGCAAAGCTCCCTGGGCTCTACTTGAATTCGGGAGAAGCTCCTTCAGGAAGCCGCCGCCAGTTCGACCACCTGCGGCACCCGGATCGTGCCCTTGCGCGGGCCTCGCTTGCGAGCGCTCATCACTTTGATCCGCTCCAGTAACTCCTGCGTTGAACAGTTCTTCTTGGCCAGCACCACGTCGGCAGCATGGACCTCGCCGCCCATCTTCTGAGGATCGCCCAACAGCAGCATGGGAACATGCGGAGCGAGTTGCTTCAGCCGCTCTGTCAATTGGTCCCCGTTCATCTGGGGCATTCCGTAATCGCTTAATACCAGGTCCACCTGGGTTTCAGAAAAAAGCTCGATGGCCTCCTGTCCCGTGGAGGCAGAAACGACTTTATATCCATTGGTTATCAGCATGAACTTGAGAACTGAAAGCTCCTGTTCGTTGTCGTCTACACAAAGTATGACTTTCTTGGGCCGCATGGTCGGGGGTAAACTCCTTCATCAAAAGTTCGTATTCGGTTCGCATGGCAACACGACGCCCTTGCCTGCGCTGGTGGCAGACTGGCGATGCAAAGTTCCCACGTCGACGATCGCTGCTGAGCAAGCCAAAATTCTGGTTGATCTGGCTCCCCGCTGACACCGCGCCTGCGCCGCAACCCTGGGAGGGTGCGAAGACACACGGGCCTGCAACGGGTATCGATTACCCAGATGGCTTACTTCAACACGCAATCAGCTTGTTCTGGAATGCCTGGGGCACAGACCGGTTTTAGGGACCGGCTAAATTGCTTCAATGAATGCAAAGAGTACGAGTCTCAGAACGCCGTGAAAAGAGGGAACATCGGGCGAAGACCAACCTGAAAACGCCCCTGTAACACGGGTAAAACTCTTAGAGCGAACCATTGCCGTGATTTGCGTTTATGAATTCCTGTTGAAAGCATGTGCATCATTCAAGGAAAAGCCGCCCGTTTGCCACAGGAACAGTGCTGCCCCCTACGCGCACGTTCGTGACCCTCGCGTTGTCAAGCTTCGCGGACAAAAACAAATGGCTCTCGCGGGCGATCTCGATACCCTGCCGAACCAGAATCCGGTCGTCCGACCCAACAATGCCGCGTCCGACCAGATAGCTGATCGCGCATCCCGCGGCCGACCCCGTCGCCGGATCCTCGCCACCATTGAACTGCATGCGCGCGCGCCATTGCTTCGCATCGTTCTTCTCCGGCCCCAGCACATAAAACCAGCGGGCACCGCGCTCTCGCAGCCACTCGGTCGCCTCCTGCTGGTTCACCCGGAGCCGCGCCAGCGCTTCTGCAGAGCGAAGAGCGACAATCGCAAACGCCGTGCCCGTTGAAACAACCTGCGGCGCATAGGCAGCGTTCAGATCGTTCTCTTCGAGTCCGATCAAGCGCGCAACGTGACCCGCGTCGAGCTCCGCCCCAAACTCAGGATCGCGCTGTGTCATCTCGCCAAATAACCCGTCCGGCGCAAAACGCACCGGCACCGGACCCACCGTGAGCGCCAGCGTGATCGTGTTTTCGTGAACGACCTCAGGCGCATGCAGCTTGAGCACGCTGGCCGTGCCCAGCGTTGGATGACCGGCGAAAGGAAGCTCCTCCTGAGTGGTGAAGATACGCACCCGCACCCCTTCAGCGCGCTCAGTCTCCTCAGGCCGGCGCTCAATGAACGTCGTCTCCGAAAGATTGAACTCGCGCGCAATCTTGAGCATCTGCTCGGTTGTCAGATTGGCGGTATTCTGAACCACCGCGAGCGCGTTCCCCTTCAGCGCCTCATCGGTAAAAACATCGACGACAAAATAGTCGAGCTGCATAAGCTTCCCGCCAGCCTCCGCCAGGTCTCTAGTCTAGCGGTATCCGACCGGACACTTCCGCGGGAACATTCGTCAGCCCGAAGACCTAGAGCGCGATCATCGGCCGCGGCAGGCGCGTTTTGGCGTGGTAAAGAAACAGCCGCATACGCAGCGCTTCGGCCCTCTCGATCGCCACCATGCGCATCTGCCGCCGGATGTGGTCCCCATCCGAGAGCAACGCCACCTGGGCCTCGTCGAGGTTCGCGTCCTTTTCGAGGCGCTCAATCCGCTGCTCGATCGAATGGCGAAAACGCGCGCTGATCTCAAAGCATTCCGAGGTTGCAGTCTTGGACATCACGGGAGGCCTCCTCACGGCAAGGTCGGCAGCAAAAACTTTTTGAAAATTACCTAAAGTCTTTTCTGCATGTGCCGATAGTAGAGAAGACAAGCTGTAGGCCGCCAGATTACCGCGTTTGCATCAGATCGCGACAACGTGTCCAGAAACGCAACAGTTCGCGCCCGGTTGCTTCAAACAGAAACAAGGGACTGAGGGACTAAGGGACTGAGGGAACAGAAACAAGGGGCTCAGGGACTAAGGGGCTGAGGGACTGGGACCGTTGAGGGCGAGAAGAAAACTCGGAGAACGAACGAGTCCCGAGTCCCTTAGTTCCCGAGTCCCTTAGTCCCTCAGTCCCCTTAGTCCCTTAGTCCCTCGAACTTCACTGCCCCTGCGGCGCAATCGCAAAATACCCCTTGCGCACTGCCACCTTCATCCCATCGCCGCGGCACTCCACACCCAGCTTGCGAAACGTTCCGTCCAGCTTGATGTTGGTCGGCGTGTAACTCGCCACATACTCGGTGCGCAGCTCGTCCTCGATCTGCTGAAACGCCGCTTCGAGCTTTTTGCCGTTGTTGCCCACGTCAATCAGCCGTCCGCCCGTCTCCTCCGTCAACTGCTTCATCGCCGAGTAGCCGCTGTAGCCAAACCCGCCATAAAATCCCCGGTCGGCAATCAGAATCGTATAGACCAGCACATTGGACTTCTGCGCCGCCGCAATCGCATCCTTGATCTTCACGCGGCTGCCCTCGTCTTCGCCGTCGGTGAGCAGGATCATCGCCTTGCGCCCCGACTCCTGGCTCATCTTCTCGTTGGCGGCCAGATAGACCGCGTCATACAGCAGTGTCCCCTTGGGCGCGCCGATGGTCGGAATCGTGCCGCCGCCCGCGCCCGGAATGCCGCCAGCGCCATTGCCGCCGGCTGTATTGATCTCCGCCTTGTTCATGGCCCGTGTCAGCAGCCGAGCGCTGTTGGTGTAGTCCTGCAGCAGATCGACATTCACATCGAATGAAAGCAGAAACGCCTCATCCTTCTGCCGCAAGACTCGAGACAAAAACTGGCTCCCCACATCCTGTTCAAGCGGCAGCACCCGATACTGGCTGCCCGACGTGTCCAGCAGAATGCCAAGCGTCAAGGGTTGCTGCGTCTCCGCAACAAAGCTCTTCAGCTTCTGCGGCACCTTGTCTTCGCTGATGGTGCAATCGTCCTTGTTCAGGTGAGGAACCAGGTTGCCCTGCTTGTCCTTGACGGTAAAAAACACGTCCACCAGGTTTACATTCAACTTGAACGTAGCCACCGACTCATCTTCGGGCGCCTGCGCAGGCGCGGTGCTCACCGGGGGCGCGTCCGGCGACGGGGGCAACTGCGCGCGCAGAGCCATGGGCAGCAACCCAAGACCAACCAGCACAACGGGAACTCCCCAACGCATGCGCATGCTATTCATTTGGACGAAATTTCACCCTCGAAGAAAGCATACTCGAACCCTTTCCCGGCTGCTCAAGGCAACCTGCGAGCCGCCAGCGCGTCTGATACTCTGACGGTGCAGCAGCGTGCGGTTGCGGAGAGACTCATCGCTAGCCGAGGACAGAGTCAGGGCACGACTTTGAGTCGTGCCGTACGGAGCCTTTCGGAACGCGGGCTTTAGCCCTGAGGGATGTTTTCAGCGGGTTTAACTCAAGGGTCCGAGTTTTTCGTAGTCTATAAAGGCCGGTTCCGCACGAAAGACCGACTGCGCAGTACGCATTTGAGGGGGACGGAACACCTGTGAAGCTTGCACTCAAAACCATCGCACTGGCTGCCGTCCTGACCTCTGGCCTTTGCTCGACGCACAAGCTTCAGGCCCAGCAACCTGATTCCTCCGTACCCGATGCACCAACGCCCCAGGCTCCTCCACCCCTGCAAGGCGCTGATGGAACCCCCATCACCCCCGGCAAGGGCGCAGGCACCGAGCAGCCCACCGCAGCCTCCTCTTCAACGACAAGCAACACGCCGCAGCAGGCTCCGCCGAGCAGCCTTCCGCCGGCGGCACAGCCCAAAGACGACTTCCAGACCAAACCGCCTGAAATGCCCGCCGCCGGCGAAGGCGCCGATAAAGAGATTCCCCGCCTCAAAATCTATTCGAATTACGTCGAAGTCCCCGTCACGGTGAAGGACAACAAAGGCAACCAGGTCGCCGGCCTCACCTGGCGTGACTTCAAGGTCTACGAGAACGACACCCGCGAGCAGCTCGCCTATTTCACGGTCGACCCATTCCCGCTCTCCATCGCGTTTGTCATCGACCAAAGCCTGACCTCGGACGTCATGGCCAGGGTCAACAGCTCTCTCAACGCAATTCAGGGCGCGCTGACGCCTTACGACGAACTCGCAGTCTTCTCCTACAGCAATGGGCCGCAAAACCGCAGCGGTGGCTTCACCGGTGCGCAGACTGCGCGCGTTCCCTACATCTTTTCCATGACCGTGAATGCCGGCACTGACATGCTGATTCCCGTGAACAGCGGCCCGCTGTCAGGCTGCAATATCCGTGAAAACGGAAACTGCGCTGACCCCAATCTGCAGCCCGGCCGGTCGACGGGAAGCGGAAGCGGCGTCATCAACATTCCCAAAGAGATTCACACCCTCAACGACGCCATCCTGGCCGCGGCCAAAGAGCTTTCCAACCGCCCCGTCGGCCGGCGCCGCATTATCTACGTCATCTCCGACGGCAAGGAAAACGGCAGCAAAGCCACCTACAAAGAAGTCGTCCGCTACCTGCAGACCAACAAAATCGCCGTCTACGGCACACTCGTCGGCGACTCGGCACGCTGGGGCGAGGGCTACGTCAGCCGCCTGCACCTGCCCTTCACCATGTACGACAACCGACTCGCCGGCTACGTGCTTGCCACCGGCGGCACACTGGACTCCGAGCGCAACCTGAACGGCATCGAGAAGAGCTACGCCAAAATCGCCGAAGAAGCGCGCTTCCAGTACACGCTCGGCTACTACACGCACGAGCCCTTCATTGACGGCAAATACCGCAAGATCGATGTCCGCGTCGATCGCCCCGGCCTCGAGATCGTCGCCAAGCCCGGCTACTACCCTTCCGCGAAGGATTCAAACTAAGCCCGTGAGCACGCGCTCGTGAACGCCTCCGGCGCAGCAGCCGGCGTCGGCCTCCTGTCCGCTGCGTCCTGGGGAGGCTCCGACTTTGTCGGGGGATTCGGCTCGCGCCGCGCACCCGTTTTACTGATCGTTGTCTCCGGTCACTTCGTCACCCTCCTCATCCTGCTCGCCCTCTGCACCGGCATGCATCTGCCTCTCCCCAGTCATGTGCCCCTTTTCTACGCCGCGCTGGGAGGATTTGAGGGCGCCTTCGCCCTCGCTCTCTTCTACCGCGCCCTCGCCATGGGTGCCATGGGACTGACCGCTGCCATTACCGGCCTGCTCACCGCCCTTGTGCCCGTACTTTTCTCCATGGTGCACGACGGCCTGCCCACAGCCCTGAGCGCCGCCGGCCTGGCCATGGGACTGGTCGCCATCTGGCTCATTACCCGCGGCCCAAACCACGACGCCGCGGGTTCTCCAACAGCAAAGTCCTCAACCACCGCGCTCATCATGGGCGCCCTCGCGGGCACCGGCTTCGGCGCGCAATTGATCCTCTTCAAAATTGCCACTGTCACCGGAGGCATTCTGTGGGCCATGACCGCAGCCCGCGGCGCGGGCGTCACGGCCATGCTCCTGGTCCTGCTCGTGATGCCGCCCAGCCGTCCCTGGCGCGGCTTCTGGGGCTTCGGCATTCTGGCTGGAGTTCTCGATACAGCCGGCAACCTGCTCTACATCCAGGCCGCCAGCTTCGGCCGTCTCGATGTGGCTGCCTTGGTCTGTTCGCTCTATCCCGGCGGCACAATCCTGCTCGCGGGTCTGATCCTCAAAGAGCGCCCCACGCGCCGCCAGCTCGCCGGCATCGCCCTCGCGCTCGTCTCCGTGGCTCTGCTGAGCATCTAGCCGCATTTGAATGCGGACCCAGGGGCACGTTCTCTATACTTGCCGCCGAGGACCCGAAACATGATTGACCCGCCGATCGCCCGGGGCAGACGACGCCACCACTTTTGCCTTCTCATGCTGCTCATCCTCGCTACTGCCGTCGCCTCATCCCAATCCCTCGCCATCACCCACGTCACCGTGATCGACGCCACCGGCCGCACTGCCCTCCCAGACAGAACAGTCGTCGTTGATCGGGATCGCATCGTCGCCATCACGCCCGCAAAGAAGGTGCACATCCCCAAAGACGCCACCATCCTCGACGGAACCGGCAAGTTCCTCATCCCCGGCCTCTGGGACATGCACACCCACGGAAATTCCGATGACCGCGCCCCTTGGAGCCAGTTGCTCTATCTCGCCAACGGCGTCGTCGGGGTGCGCGATATGTCGGGGCCTTCTGACGCCCGCGCCTGGCGGGCGACGCAGGCTTCCAATCCCAACCCCTCGCCCACCCTCTATCTCGGCAGCCCGATTGTCGACGGACCTCATCCTGTCTGGCCCGACTCCATCGTGGTTGCCGACGAGAAATCCGCGCGCACGACGGTTGATGAGCAACAGCAACGCGGCGCGCAATTCATTAAGGTCTACAGCCGGCTTTCGCGCGACTCATATTATGCCATCGCCGACGAAGCCAGCAAGCGCGGCATTCCCTTCGAAGGCCATGTGCCCGACGCCGTAACCGCCGCCGAAGCCTCCGATGCCGGCCAGCGCAGCATCGAGCACCTCACCCGCGTGGCACTCGCCTGCTCAAACGATCAAGAAGCAATCCGCACTGCCACCGAACACGCCGAGGCTGCGTTTCGTGCGCCCGACGCCACCATGGCTCAAAAAATGCAGAACGGTGCCGCCATCATCGCTCTCGAACAGCGCACCGTCGATACCTTCGATGAAGCCACGGCGCAGGCTCTTTTCGCCCGCTTTGTGAAGAACAAAACCTGGCAATGCCCCACGCTCACTCTTTTACGCGCCATGATCGACGACCCACTTCCCGCCGACGACCCGCGCCTGAAGTATCTGAGCAAGACCGTTCGCGCCCATTGGGAGGCCGGCTACTACCGAAACTTCCCTCCGCCGGCGCGCACCGCAATGGCGAAGTTGACGCGCGCGGAGTTCGACCAGTCGCTGAAGATTGTCGGCGCGATGAATCGTGCCGGCGTTTCCTTGCTGGCCGGCACAGACGCCATGAATCCCGAATGCTTTCCAGGATTCGGCATTCACGATGAACTTGCCTTGCTCGTCGAGGCTGGGCTCACTCCGCTTGAGGCTCTGCAGGCTGCCACGCGCAACGCCGCCTTATTCATGGGCGAGTTAGAGAAGCGTGGCACCCTTGAAGCCGGCAAGGTCGCCGATCTCGTCCTGCTCGAGAAAGACCCTCTCGAGGACATCCACAACACCCGCTCCATTCAAGCGGTTGTGCTCAACGGCAAGCTCTTCCGCCGTGCGGATCTGGATGCGATGCTGGCTCAGGCCCAGCGGCTTGCCGGCGCTGAACCGGCCAAATAATCGCTCGATCGTGCGAAGAGCAAAGTAAAACGGCCTGCGCACAAGCACAGGCCGCTCCTACTGAATTTGAAGATCTGACGCAACTCTCACGCGTCCCCTTCATAAGCCGGATCAGGAACAAACCGATTCTCCGGGCCGGCAGTCGCTACTTGGGGTCAACCGGTGTTGACGGCGGGGGTGGAGGAGGCGGCGTGACACTCTGCTGCGCCGCGGGCGGCGTCGGCGGTGTATCCGGACCACCCTTGATGCCTTCCTTGAAACCCTTCAGGCCCTCGCCCAGTCCTTTGCCCAACTCGGGCAGGCGCTTTGCGCCGAACAGCACCAACAAAAGGATGCCGATGATCAGCAAGTGTGTTGGTTGAAAGAAATCGCCCATTTGATGCTTCCTCCGCACGCCAAAACTGCGGGCGCGCATTCTCACCCTACATTGTCGCACAAACCAGGATTGCCGCGCGTCTGTCCATGCCGCTGGCTCAATGCTGCGTGGCTCACTCTGCTTACGCCCCAAGGGGCAAGTTGGATTGGACGGCGGGCTAATTCACCTGGGCGGGCTTCCCAAGTCGTTCGGTGACCATCGCATAAAAGGCGCGCAGGTCTTCTTCTTCGCCGGCCGTCAGCCGCCGGTAGATCTTCATCAGCGGGAACAGCCGCGATCCCCGCACTTCAACCGCCGGCACCGCAACGACTCCTCCGGGATATTGAGTCATCTCCCAGCTTCCGGCATAGCGGCGGCGCAGCACCTCGCCCAGGTAGCTACCCCATAGCCGCACTTCAAAGTCCAGGTCCAATTCGGGGCTCTCGCCCACAATCACCAGCACCTCGTCCAGGGCGTCGATCGAATCTGCGGTGAAATCGAGCTTTTGGTTGAACTCCTTCTTCGCGAAATCGGCCGCCGCACGGGCGTAGACCTCCATCATTCCCCCAAGATCGGAGTACGATGCCGATTCCAGACGCGTCCTGAGTTCGCTCACCACAAATCCAGAGTACATCGGCTCACCCAAATTCCAATTCAACCGGAATGGAATCCGATCCCCCGTTTGTGTCAGACTGAATGCTCATGTGGAGGTCGCCCATGACGAGACTAAGATTCCTGATTCTGGCTGTTCTTTTTGCGCTTACCGTTGCAACGGCGCAATCCGCGGGCCGTGAGATCTATCCCGATCCCGGTCAAGCGAAAGCGGATATCGCCGCCGCCCTCAAGACCGCCGCGCAAACCCATAAGCGCATCCTGCTCGACTTTGGCGGCAACTGGTGCGGCGACTGCCAGGTGCTCGACATGTACTTCCACGACCCCAGGAACTTGTCCATGCTCGAGGCCAACTTTATCCTGATCCACGTCAACATTGGCCACATGGACGTCAATGTCGACATCGCGGAAAAATATCAGATTCCGCTGCAGCGTGGTGTGCCCGCTATCGCCGTGCTCAGTGACAAGGGAACGCTCCTCTACAGCCAGAAAAGCGGCGAGTTCGAAGCCATGCGCCGCATGGATCCCGCCTCCGTCACCAGCTTCCTCGCCCAGTGGAAGCCCTCCAAAGCCGGCTGTTCCGCAGTCGTGCTGGATTGCTAACGTCGCACCCTCGGACATCCCCACGATTCCGGGTGCCCCAGGTGCCGGGGTCCCCACGGACGGGTCTAGGTCCGTGGGGTGGAGGTGCCTCGCATTTGGGCACCTGGGATCCACGAACCTAAGCTCGTCCAAGCTCGACCAATGGTCTGTGCCCCGTAGGGGCAATCGAAAATAGCCCAGGACAAGCGAAGCGCAGTCCTGGGAAAGCGCCCCACCCACGCCACGCCCAGCCCCGTAGGGGCGACGCCAACAATCTCCTTAGGCGGCTTCACCGGACGGACGCTGGGCAAATCGACCCGCCGAGACTTTCTTGTCAAGCCCCATGACTCAATATTTTTCCGCAACCACCTCATTCGAAACGAAATAAAGTTTCCCAACTTTTGCATATTATTTCTCCGAAAAGCCGACAATGAGAACCATCAGCCTGAGAAGAGTCGGCATGGCTCAATCAGTGCGCTCCGCCGTCATCCATAACCCCTTTGAAATGTAGTTCTTGTAGGGAAGTCCTTTCGTTTCAAAATCTTGCGGCGATCGACGGCACGCAAGCCACTGAAACGAAAGAACTTCTTTACAGAGACGTTCTAATTTTTTTTTACGGGGAAAATGATCCTCAGATGCCGGGTGCCGGGTGCCCCAGGTGCCTCGCATTTGGGCACCTGGGATACCACGAACCTAAGCTCGTCCAGGGTCGGTGAATGGTCTGCGCCCCGAACAGCAAGCCCCGCAGGGACGGCGTTCATTAGCCCAGGACAAGCGAAGCGCAATCCTGGGAAAGCATCCCGTGAATGACTTGAGCCCCGTAGGGGCGACGTTCGCTAGCCCAGGACAAGCGAAGCCCAGTCCTGGGAAAGCATCCCATGAATTACTTGAGCCCCGTAGGGGCGGCGTTCGTTAGCCCAGGACAAGCGAAGCGCAGTCCTGGGAAAGCATCCCGTGAATGACTCGAGCCCCGTAGGGGCGACGCCAAACCTCAGGCCGGGTGCGCCAGGTGCCTCGCATTTGGGCACCTGGGATCCACGAACCCAAGGAAAGCATCCCCTGAATGACTTGAGCCCCGTAGGGGCGACGCCAAACCTCAGGCCGGGTGCCCCAGGTGCCTCGCATTTGGGCACCTGGGATCCACGAACCCAAGCTCGTCCAAGGTCGACGAATAGTCTGTGCCCCGTAGGGGCAATTGAAAATAGCCCAGGACAAGCGAAGCGCAGTCCTGGGAAAGCATCCCGTGAATTACTTGAGCCCCGTAGGGGCGGCGTTCGTTAGCCCAGGACAAGCGAAGCGCAGTCCTGGGAAAGCATCCCGTACTTGACTTGAGCCCCGTAGAGGCGGAGGCCTGCCCTGCTTTCCCCAGATTGAGAAAGAGAAAAAAGATCCTCAAAAACGGCTGTGAAACTGTGAACCCCTTCCAACCACTTCTGATTCAGTCTGTTAGAGACACCCCTTCCACAGTTTCACAGGAATTGGGGGCGCGCAAGCGCCAGCTGGCCCCACCGCAGGTGGTGGTCAGCCGATTGGCGCGAGGTGCTTGGTCTTCGAATAGGTGTAGGTGATCCGATGCACGACGGTGATGGTCGAGAGCGCCGCCAGCACCCACAGCACCGGAGCCATCACGCCAGCCCAATTGAACAGCGACGCCCAGCAGGATCAGGACGATCCGCTCCGGCCGCTCCATGAACCCACCTTGCATGTGCCGATCAGCGCCTCGGCGCGGGCCCGCGTGTAGCTCACCATCAGCGACGTCACCATCACGAACGCCACCAGCACTACATAGCGGAAGCGATTGATGCGGCCGTAGTACACCAGCAGCCCGAAGAACAGCACCACGTCGGAATAGCGATCGATGACCGAGTCAAAGAACGAGCCGAAGACGGTGACCTGGTTATTGCGCCGGGCTACGCGCCCATCGACCATGTCGAAGATGCCGGCGCCGAAGATCACCATGCCCGCATAAAAAAACATGCGCCCGGAGTTGGTCGCGTTGGCGTGGCCAAACAGAAAGGCGGCCACGATGTTGATGACCAGGCCGATGAAGGTGAGAACGTTGGGGGAGATGCGTGTCAGCGCCAGGCCGTACACAATGCGATCGAGAAGCCAGCCGCAGGCGCGGCCAAAAGCGCTGGTCCAGGTCATTCAGTTTCCTTTAGCGCGTGTGCGCCAGCGCCATTCTCGCTCTCTGCCGCCTCGCCGGCTTCATCATGAATGGTCGTCAGTTTCAGAATCTCCAGCTCGCGCTTGCCGTTCGGGGTGACAATGGTGGCCACGTCGCCCACGCGCTTGCCCACGATGCCGCGGCCGATCGGCGATGTGGTCGAAATCAGGCCCTTGGCAACGTCCGACTCCTCGCTCGTCACCAGACGATAGACAATCTCTTCGTCCTTGGTCGAGTCGAAGACCACAACGGTCGAGCCGAAACCGGCCTTGTCGCGAGGAATATTGGTGAGATTGACCAGCGAGAGCTCGGCCATGCGGCGCTTCAACTGGCCCAGCCGCGCGTTGACAAAGTCCTGGCGCTGCTTGGCCATGTGATACTCGGCGTTCTCTGAGAGGTCGCCCATGGCCACAGCCTTCTTGATCTCCGCAGGCAGCTCGTGCGCAAGCTCGTGCTCGAGAACGGCAATCTCTTTGAGAAGCTGATTTTTTATGTGCTCAGGCATCCAGGTTCCGTTGCGGGGAGCGGGGATGCTCCGTCCGCGATGTTCAAACGCTCAAAATGCAATTATACGCGGAGGGCGGAGCGCTTCATCGTGCAGGAGGCGTTAAGGTATTTGTCCTTCGCTCCTACGGGGCTGGTGTGCGATTTGGCGCATTCCCAGGACTGCGCTTCGCTTGTCCTGGCTAATGACCCCAGTCCCTCCGGGACAAGAGCCGGGCGCCTGGCGGACTTTGTACGGGACTCTAGCTGTCGGTCTTCGGCGCTTTCTGCTCGAGAAAGTCCCGAAGGATCAGCGTCGCCGCGACCTGGTCCACCACGCGCCGGTGCTCTTGCCGCGCATGCCCGGTCTCGTAGAGAATCTGGTGCGCCTCGCGCGTCGTCAGGCGCTCATCCCACAGATGGATGGGCAGCCCGGTCAACTCGCCGAGCTGGGCGGCGAAGGCCTGTGTTTTCTTCGCTTGCGGGCTCAACTCGCCCGACAGGTGCACAGGATTCCCGACCACGATGGCGGCAACCCCATATTTACGCGCCAAGCGGCCGATGGAGCGCAAATCTTCGCGCGTATTCCTGCGCCGCTCGAGGGTGAGCACCGGCTGCGCGGTCAGGCCCAGCTCGTCGGACACCGCGACGCCAATACGGCGATTCCCGACGTCGAGCGCGAGGAAGCGGGGCGGAGCGTCTGGGCTCGCTTCTGGCCGTGCATCTCTGGATTCGTCCACAGCTGACATCCTACGCGTCAACCCCGGCGCAGATCAGGCCATTCTGCGGTCGAGCAACCGGTACAATCTACAGAGGATTCAAGAATCCTCACAGGTTCTTCACGCGTCTTATTCTCAAGAAGGGTGTACACCCCAGCGATGGTTCGCCGCAGCCGAAACGCCAGAAAGAAAAAAGGTTCCGGCGGCACATTCCTTTTCTTCGTCTTCCTGCTGCTGTTAGCCGCCGCCGGTGCGGCCTGGGTGGTTTTTGCCCCGTTCGGCCCCTCGGCAGAGTCGCTTGTCGACATACCGCAGGGAGCCTCAACGACCCGAATCGGCGCTCAGCTAGAGGCGGCCGGGATTGTCAGAAGCCGCTATGCGTTCGACCTGGTCCGCCTCTGGCGGCGGGGAACTCTCAGAGCCGGCGAATACAAATTTGACCACCCCGCGACCGTCACCGAAGTGTACGCGCGCATTGCCCGCGGCGATGTCTATACCAAGGCAGTGACAATTCCCGAGGGCGCAAACATCTTTGACATTGCCGCGCGGATCGAACAAGCAGGGCTGGGAACCAAGCAGCAGTTTCTCGATGTTGCATCGAAGCAAACAGATCTGATCGAGGATCTCGATCCGGGGGCGAGGAGTCTGGAAGGCTATCTTTTTCCCGACACGTACAATTTTTCGCCCAAAGCCACTCCGGGGCAGATCGCCGGGATCATGGTTCGCCGCTTTCGCGTAGTGGCAGCGCAGTTGGGATTGACGCAACCGGGATTGAAAGGGAATGTGCACGCTGTGGTCACGATGGCTTCGCTGGTGGAACGGGAGACGGCAGTGGACGCAGAGCGGCCGCTGGTCGCGAGCGTCTTCGTGAACCGGCTGGCGAAGAAGATGCCTCTCATGACGGACCCTTCGGTCATCTACGGGCTGGAGCTTGCGGGACGCTGGCGGGGCACAATTTACCAAAGCGATTTGCAGCGCGACACGCCGTGGAACACGTATCTGCATGCGTCGCTTCCGCCGGGCCCAATCGCGAATCCAGGCATCAAGTCGCTACGCGCGGCGATGGAGCCGGCCAAGAGCGACTATCTGTATTTTGTCGCGGCGGGCGCGAATCCTCAGGGGCACTCAGTCTTCTCGCGCACGCTTGAGGAGCAGACGCGCAACGTTGAAGGCTACCGTCATGCGGTGAGAAAAGCAGGCGGCCGATGAGGATTCTTCAGCGTCTCTCCGTGGCCATCGCACTCATCGTGCCGCTGTTCGTCTCGGGCTGCTCGCTCTTCCCTACCACGCGCAAGCTGCCGGTGCCGAAGGCGCCCGCCCTTACGCAGACCGTCTCGCCTGAAGACCTGGTCAATCGCCTCAACAAGCGCTGGGCCGCGATCTCTACGCTCACCGCGACGGTTGAGATTCAAGCTACAGTCATCAAGACGAAAGAAGGCTCGGCAAAGGACTATCCCACACTGCACGGATTTATCCTGATGCGCAAGCCGGCTATGCTCCGCGTCGTGGGCCAGTATCTGGGCGTGCGCTTCTTCAACAT
The DNA here is from genome assembly GCA_963791505.1 of uncultured Acidobacteriaceae bacterium. Lineage (GTDB taxonomy): Bacteria > Acidobacteriota > Terriglobia > Terriglobales > Acidobacteriaceae > Telmatobacter. The sequence goes on along the minus strand of CAWBSV010000022.1, from coordinate 3,997 downwards.
GGGCAGCGACGGCAAGAATTTCACGCTGTCCATTCCCACGCAGGATAAGGTCATCAAAGGCCCCGACAAGCTGAACAAGAAGCTGCCCGGCAACCCGCTCTACAACCTGCGCCCCGATTTCTTTTTCGACGCTCTGCTGGTGCGCGGTCTTGATCCCGATGACGAATACATGGTCACCGCCGATACGGTGACGGTGGAAGACGCGGCCCGCAAGCATCTGTTTGCCATCCCCGAATACAAATTGAGCATCATGCGCACCAAGCCCGGGAGCCAGTTGCTCACCCCTCTGCGCGTCGTCTATTTTCATCGCGATGACCTGCAGCCCTATCAGCAGGACGTCTATGACAGCGATGGAAATCTGGAGACGCAGGTCTTTTACGACGCCTATCGCGACTTCGACGGAAGTTCCTACCCCTCGCGCATCACGCTGAAGCGGCCCATCGAGGAGATTCAGATCATTCTCTCCGTCGATCAGGTGAAGGAAAACCAGCCTCTGGGCGATGACCAGTTTGTGGTCGAGATTCCCGCGAATGCGACCGTGCAGACGCTGGAGTAGATGTGGCCCTTGCGCCGTAGGCGCAAAGGTCGTTGGCCCTGCGCTTCAGCGTGGGGTAGGCTCAACCAAAAATTCATCCGGAGTCCCGTAGGGACGACGCCCATTCTCCGCGGCGTTGCCCTTGGAAATGGGCGCTAATGCGCCGGCTGCTCTTCTCCATGCATGAGCTGCTCGTAGCGCCGCGCGTACTCCGCTTTGTAATCTTGCACAGCCTGTTGGTAGCTCATGGCCGGCGGCTTCAGGTCCCAGAGCAGCCGAACCTCCTTCGCGTCCGCGGGAATCACCAGAGAGCCATTCGTTTCGTTCACTGGTTTGCCATCGACGGTCGCTTTGAGCGAAGCGGCGAACCAGGGCATGTGCACGACGATCTTCTCCGGTGCGTGGCCCGCGTCGAAAGCCGTGGTGAGGTGCAGTACGGCTTCGCGCGCGCTTGGCTGCTCAAGGCGGAAACCAACCGTGCCGAAATACGTGGCAGCTTTGCTCACCTCGATCGTCTTGCCCGCGCCCAGCCACTCGGGCGTGAGCACGCTGAGCAGGTGCAGGTCCCTGCCTTCCTCGCGCACGAGCATGGTGCGCAGCAGGGTGCGATACTCGGCGGCAAACCAGCCATGGGGAGCAAGGTTGTCCTGGAAGTTGCGATCGCCCCAGGGCAGAATCGCAAACTCGAAACCCGCGTGGGTTGAGCTGGTGTGGACCAGCAGCGCGTAGAACTCCTTCGTCGCCTGCTCCTGGTCGCCGCGAATCACCTCGGTCATGGTGTTCTTGATGGTCAGGTAGTGATGCAGGAACTCGCCGTCCGCGTAGGTCATGATGCCTTCCGCGTACTTGGCCTGCGTGGCCGCGAGGGTCGCCGTAACGCGCGGATCGTGGGCTTCTAAGGTGGGCTCGGGAACAACCGCGAGCATGTTGCCCCAGTCGTAGCCGCCCTTCTGCCCATCGAGCGCTGGGGGAATGTAGCCATTGTGCGCGGCCGCCTGCGCGTCGAGCACCTTCAGGAACGCCTGGCGGTAATCGTCGTACTCGGCCTTCCAGGTCTTGGCGAGATCGGCGTGGCCTGTCTCGGTTGCCATCTCGATAGCCAGCTTCAATCCCGAGAGCGCGAGGAAGTTGTATCCGGTCAAATGTCCCGGGACATACTCGTTGTCGCGCACGTCGCTGGCCGGCATGATGTGCAGCGGGTCGGCGGCCCGGGCCTGCTTCAGCCAATCGACCGCGCGCGCAATCTGCGGCAGCGCCCACTCAGCGAAGGCCTTGTCATGGGTGATGCGGTAGTGCTGCGAGTAGCCCCACACGGCTTCGCCCCAGCCGTCATACTGCTGCTCCTGGGAGAGGAAATTGCCGTCGGGCTTCTGGGACTTCGCGAAAAATTCAAGTCCCTGCTTCGCGATCTCGGGATAGCCTGTGACGTCGTAGCTGTGCATGATGTCGGCGCCGTCGCGCAGATAGAAGGAGTGGTAGTGCAGCTTGTTGACGGTTTGAATGTAGTCAGCGCCGATGTGATCGCGCGCGATGAGATCGTAGATCAGGTTGGCTTTGAAGGTGTCGACGGCCTTGGCTTCGGGCAGGTTGATCTGCATTCCCTCGTCGAGGATTTCGTTCCAGAACTTGATGACCTGCTCTTTGGCCGCGTCGAAGTGTGCGGACTCGAGAGCCTTGATCGATTCTTCATCGGCGATAGGCACCACCGGCATCTCGAAGTCGAGCGCGTATTCTTCTGCGGGCTTCAGCATCTTTGAGTAGGAGACAATTCCCACGGGAACTGTGGGGTCGGCGCGCAGCTTCGAGGGCTTGCTCACGTCCTGCGGATAGTTGTACCGGCCGTGCATGGTCCATCCGCGGGTCTGGTATCCATCGGGAAACGCATAGAGCAATTTCCCATCGCGCAAGAGGCCATTTGCGGTGAAGCTGTACTCCCAATCGGCGCTGAACTTCTCGCCGATCTGCCGATAGTCGCCGGGAAACTTTCCTTCGCGTGGCCGGTCAAAGCGATTGTCGCCGTGGGTGGCGTTGGTGTTGTTGGGCGCATCGTAGCGGATTCCGGTCGCAAAGATCGCGCGCGCCGCCTGGCTGCTCTCGTTTTTCATCTCCACGCGAATAAAGTTGGCTTCAGGGCCTTCGGCGGTTCCGTCGCGCGTCACCGCGAACATGGTGAAGCGGTAGAGAATGCCATCCATCTCGAATTGCGCGTGGACGATGGGCAGATGTCCGTCTTCAAGGGTGCGGATGCGCATGCTGGTTGGGCGCAGCGCGGGGCCGGTGAAGAACATCAGTTCGCCATAGCCTGTCCGCAGAAAGCCCTCTGGCGTGATCTCGGTGGCAGCTTCCGCATCCATCATCCCGATCTCGTCCGTTGGCTTGGAGTAGTACGAGAAGGGCTGGTCGGGCCGGTCCATCGAGGGGGGCACCATCTGCGCACTGAGTTCCGCCGCGCAGATGGCGAGGGTTGCAAAAACTGCGAGCAGGAGGAGGGTGTTGCTGAGGTTTTTCATGGCAAGAGGAAGCCTAAATCATTGCGCAGGTCAAGCGCAGTGTTGCTCAGGCGTCTACCGGCTGGCGTGGAAGATTCCGTCCAGCTTCGCGCTGCCTTCTCCTGACGCGTACCACGCGGCCCAGTAATAGGGATGACGGTAGCGCGGGTCGCGCACCAGCGACTGGCGCGCCGCGGTGAGCGCCTCCGGCACCGTACGTCCTTCGGCAAGTCCTGAGTAAAACTCGTCCATCATCGGCACGGCCGAAGCGGAGTCGATCTGCCAGCGGGTGGCAACGACGTCCGGCACGCCCAGCGACGCCATGGTGCCCACAATATCGCCCATGCCGTGATCCCAGCCTTCTTCTTTCTTGCCAGTGGAGCAGGCCGAGAAGACCGCCAGGCGCGCTGAGCGCGGAGGATACTTGCGCAGAAAACCACTGTCTACCCAGGGCAGGTCCTCTTTGCCGCGCGATGCATCGGGCGCGTCCTCATCGCGATGTTCCCTTCCGGCAGGGGCAAGCAGGAGGCGCGTCTCTCCCTCCCGTTGCGCCGCATGTCCGGCAAAATGGATCGACGAGGCCGCCGACAACCGCGCCGCCACCTGCGTCTCGCTTGCCTGCTGCCCCACTAAGACGGCCGGATTATTGCTGAACCGGGCTACCGCCTCTGCCTCGCGCAACACCTCGGGCAGCCGCTGGCTCTCTCCCGCCGCAATCGAAGCGCCGACAATCAGCGGGTGTTCCGTCGCCGTGGACGACGAACGAATCGTCCCGTCCGCCGCGCTTGATTGCCGATCAAGCAGCAGGGACGGCAGCTCGGTCAGATTCACGCGCAGCCCCAGCGGTCCATCCGCGGTTTCAATCGCCGGCCAGGGAAGATTGCCCAGGAGCGGATCGGGCTCAATCAGCAGTTCGCCTTGCCTGGTGTCGTCCTTCGCCAGCAGTGTGCTTCCCGCGCGAACGGCCGCGTGA
>CAWBSV010000021.1:0-45660 GCA_963791505.1 uncultured Acidobacteriaceae bacterium | reverse complement strand
GCCCACAGAAATCCGCATATAATCTGCCGGCGCTTGAGGCGTCGCTGGTGAATACAGTTTTCGCCGGGAAGCTGCACTTTGCCGCCTCGACCGGATCTACGAACAATGACGCAATTCAGGCTGCACGCGCCGGGGCGCCGCATGGCTCGGTCTTCTTTGCGGATGAGCAGAACGCAGGACGCGGGCGCGGGGATCACGCATGGCATTCGCCGGCGGGTGAGGGGCTGTATGTCAGCGTGCTTTTTCGGCCCAGGCTTGCTCTGGATCGACTTCGCTTTTTATCGTTTGCCGCGGGGCTTGCGGCGGCCCATGCGGTGGGCGAAACGACGGGGCTGTCCGTTGATCTGCGCTGGCCGAATGATTTGCTGCTGGGCCCGAAGAAGGTAGGCGGGCTGCTGGTTGAATCGAGCACCGAGGGCGGGAATCTGGCTTTCGCCGTGGTGGGCGTGGGCATCAACGTTCATCAACGGGCCTTCGATCCGGCGCTCTCGACGCCCGGTACTTCACTGGATGCAGAGACAGGGCGGCCCAATCAGCGCCAGGCCCTGCTGATCGCGCTGCTCAAGGCGCTTGCGCTTGAGGTTGCCGCACTCCAGAATCGCGATGACGTTGAGCTGGTCCTGCGTCGCGTTGATGCGGCCTCAACGTGGATTCGCGGCCGGCGGGTTGTGGTCCATGGCCCGCAGGCTTGCACGGGCGTCACGGCCGGGCTCGATGCGAATGGCTTTCTGCGCGTCGAGACGGAGACGGGGCTGGTTACCGTTCAGACGGGCGGCATTCGCGCAGCGGATATAAGCTAGAAGAACCATGCTGCTCGCCCTCGACGTCGGCAATACGAATACGGTCCTCGGCCTTTATAGCCTTGAAGGTGCGGACACCGGCACGGCCAAGCCCGCACTCGTCGCCCACTGGCGCGTTACGACGCACCATCATCAGACTTCGGACGAGTATGGCGTTCTGTTTATCAATCTTTTTGAGATGCACGGGATGGCGCCGAGCCAGGTCACGCACATCATCATCTCGTCTGTGGTGCCGCCGGTGGAGGGCACTCTGCGCCAGGTGTGCGAAAAATATTTCAAGGTCCATCCTTTATTTGTGGAACCGGGGATTAAGACCGGAATGCCGGTGCTGGTGGACAACCCAGCGGAACTTGGCGCCGACCGCCTGGTGAATGCGATCGCTGCGTTTGAGCGCTACGGAGGGCCATGCATCGTGGTCGACTTCGGGACTGCGACGACGTTCGACGTGATCTCGGCCAAGGGCGAGTACCTGGGCGGAGCGATTGCGCCGGGGCTGGGCATCAGTGCGGATGCTTTGTTCTCGCGGGCTGCGCGGCTGGGCCGTGTGGATATCAAGCGGCCTGCGAAGGTGATCGGGACCAACACGGTCACGCATATCCAGAGCGGACTTTACTACGGCTATATCGGGCTGGTGGATGGAATTTTGGCGCGCATGATTGAGGAGATCGGCACGACGGCCAAGGTGGTGGCGACAGGTGGCCTGGCAAGCCAGATCGCGCCGGACTCCAAATACATTGCCGAGATTGACGACATGCTGACGCTCGACGGGCTGTTGATTTTGTTTGAGCGCAACCGCACTCCGCGAGCCCGCGCCAGGACGCACTGATCTGAGAACGACCCTCAGGGGCTAAAGCCCAATTTCATTTTCAGCTTTCGGCACAACTGAAGTCGTGCCCTGTTACAAGACCTGAGAATTTCTTCAACGAACGTTTGAGACGGGATACTCGACTGAGCTCGTGCAACAATTATTTCAACTCCGTCAAGTGAAAATTGGGATTGTTTAGAGTCTTGCGGATGGGTGGTGTCCGGCGGTGTCCAAATGGACACCAGTGGAAAAGTTGGTCACCGGTTGGACACAGGGTGAGTATGCACCTTCGTGCGGATTGTGTCCACAGTTTTTGAGTGAGTGAGTGCTCACTATCACTGTTCAATCGCCTGTGATCATGCGGTGATGGTGGCCCGCACGATTTCTCGCGCTTGGTGTGCGTGGGGCGCGGCGCGGAGCGCCGCGCTCGTGGGGCTTTCTCTGTCCTGGCGCACGATGTGAGGGCGCGATGGGTTGCGCCGCCCGAAAACTCATCCTCCCCTTTTTCGGGGCGCAAGGGTCCTATCGCGCCCGGGGCTTCGCCGTGGCTGCTGGTGTGCGGGCTTTTTATGGTTCTTTATCTATCGGGTTGCCCGGTTGGGGCGGGGCGCGTTGGCTCTGGATGGTGCGGGCTTTCTGTTGGCAGCGCGCACAGGCCGCCCCAACCGGCCCGCGCTGGCGCAGCCAGCCTGCGGGCGCGCAAGGGGCGAGGGAGCCGGAGCGCAGCGCAGGCCGAAGGGCGACGCAGCGCAGCGGAGGAGACCGAGCGAGCGGGTTGCGCGGCAAGCCGGTGGGACGGAGGGCGCGCGCTCATTGTTCCTCTGGCGCGGTGGGCTGCGCGCGCCCGGAGTGGGTCCAATTTGACCGAGCGCAGCGAGCACCTTGTATAGGCTCGGCCACTGCTTTTTATCTATGGCTTTTTCGCGGGTGTCCGCGCGCTGGATTGGACGCGGCGTTTCCACTGTAGTGTGATTTCCGTCACCGACCAGTGAGTTAGCGGGGCGCAATCTAAGGGCTGCGGTAACCCCAGGTCTGATAAAGACCGCTGCGAGGCCCCTGTCATCCGACCATGGCGGGGGCTTCTTCCTTCCCGAGGAATTGAGGACTTTGATGCTGGTGTGGCCCGAGCTGATCATCGCTTACGACGAGGAGAGTGAATGCGTGGCCGCTGCCTGTTCGTTCTGCGGGCATCAGATGCCAGCTAAGTTCGAGGAGGGCGCTTCTTCGACAGAGCGGCTCGGTGTATTCGTTTCTGAGTTCGAGATTCATGTGCTGCTGGTGCACCCTAAGGTGTCGCCGCGTGTTGTGCCGAAGCGTCCTTGGGAGGGGCAGGTTCGGACGCTGTAGCGGGAGTGGGGCGCGGCCACCTTTTTTATCTATTTCCGGCTCGGAGTTCCGCACTCTTTAATTCGCTCCCGCTCTAGAATTGTGCCTGGGGTCCCCATGTACGAGACTTTTTCCAATCGTCAGAGGCAGCGCGGCAGGACGGCGGCGGATGTCTTCACCTACAACAGCCTTCCCCGAGGCCTGAGGGTTCAAGCCGCGCGGTTATGGTCGGAAACAATCAGAGTGGTCGTTGATAGCGACTTCAACCTGCCTCATGCGTTCAGTTCTTTCCACAAGATGATTACGACTGAGTTGGGCGTTTTCGCGTTTAGCACCCGGGACCGAATGTCGGAGTCGGACATCGTGGACTACTTCGTGGGAGCCGGGTTCGAGGAGGCATTGGACGTTCTCGAGATGATGTTTGTTGGTCTGTACAACATGGCGTGCAACCGCGAGGGCAACTTTTCGAGCAGCGTCGCGAAGCACGATGTCGGACTAGCGATTAGTGAACTGAATAGGCGTTTCCTGCAGCATGGCGTGGGCTACTCGTTTGTCCTGGGCGACGAGCCGCAGATCGTCCGCGTGGACAACGAGCACTTGCACAGCGAGGTCGTGCTGCCGGCGCTGATGCTGCTGCATGAGCAAGGCTTTGAGGGTGCGGATGACGAGTACAGGGCTGCTCACAAGCACTTTCAGGAGGGGGACGAAAAGGATTGCTTGGTTGACTGCCTTAAGGCGTTCGAAAGCACGATGAAGACGATTTGCGATAAGCGCAATTGGTCTTACAGCAAGACCGACACGGCCAAGACTCTAATAGACGTCTGCCTCCGAAACAACTTGCTGCCGGCGTTCATGCAGAGTCATCTCGGCACGGTAAGATCTGCTCTTGAGAGCGCGATCCCGACAGTTCGAAACAGGATGGGTGGGCATGGACAGGGCCACGCTCCCGTCGCGGTTGCGCCGTTCTGGGCAGCGTATCTTCTGCACGAGACCGCGGTGACAATTGTGTTTTTGGTGAGTGCATTCAAGGCGTTGCCTTGATTCACAGCAGATCGAGGCGTTCGAGCTCGGCGGCCAGGTGCAAGCGCGCGATCGGCAGAGCGTAGGAGAGCCTGCGCGCGCTGCAGCGCATGGTTTGGCTGGTGCGGCGCTGGCCTTCGCGGTCGCGGTAAGTGAGCATCAGGATTGCTTGCTCCTCTTCGGGCAGGCGGGCGAGGGCGCGCTCGAAGTCCAAAACGCGGACAATGCGGGCGTCGTAGGTGCGGCTGCGGCGCGGGGTCCATCCGCTGCGCTTGTACTCTACAGTGTGCGCGGAGCGCAGGGCGGCGCGGTCGAATGTCCATTGGCGAATGCGGGTGATGGCTAGGACTTCTTGGGGGGTGATGGCGGGATAGGGCACTCTCCGGGTACCTCCTCTTCGGGCGGGTTGGGGTCGATCCACTCGGGCTCGGCGAGGATTTGCTCCCAGAAGGTGAGTCGGCGGGGTGCGTTGGGATTGGCGAGGAACTTTGCTGCTTCGGCGGCGGGCATTCGCGTCTTGGGGTCTTGGCGGGGAGTGGCGCAGAGCGCTTCGTTGCAGCCCATGGCTTGATACTATACCCCAGTAGGGTATGGGATGAATAGGGCGGTCCACACTGCACCGGGTGGACCGCCCTTTTTTTATCTGGTTGGGCAGGCGGCGAGGATGCGGCTGGCGATGGCGCGAGCCTCTTCACCCATGTCTGCGGCGTCGGTGAGGGTGCAGGCGTCCCATAGGTCGGTGGCGGAGTGGTGGAGGATGCGGGCGAGGCGGGCGGCGGGGGCGGGCTGGCGCACCAGCGGGCCGTCCACCTGGCGGGCCGGTCGGTGAAGCTCGCGGCATGGGTGGGGGGTGGTCATCGTTTCTGCCCTTTCTGCTTCAGGACGGACAACGCAACTTGCGCGGCGTAGAGGAGTTGCGATCCGTCGCGACCGTCGAAGACTTCGAGGGTGATGCCTTGCGCGATGCAGGAAATCGCGGCGCGGATGGAGGGCAACGAGTCCATTTGCGGCATGGCGAGCTTGTAGGCGACGGCGGCCATGCGGACGGACTTGACGGTTGAGAAGCCGTGGGTCTTGCCGATTTCGTAGCAGCGGTCCCACTCGGCTTTGCAGTGGGCGAGGGCGCGCTCGGTGCGGCTGGTGCGGTCGCGGGGTGGTTCGGCTTGCGCGGCGATGTAGGGCGGCTGTTGCAACATGAGGGAGTGTCTCAAGCGATTTCTTCCTTTCTCCAGTTGGGGGTCTTGATGAGCTCGAGCGCCGAGCGTTTGACGGGGCGGAGGTCGTGGTCGAGATACCAGATGGTGCTGGCGAGGGTGCGATGGCCGAGGAGTGCTTGCACGTCGCGGGCGTCGCTGGTGAACTCGTAGAGCTTGACGGCGGTGGTGCGGCGGAGATCGTGCGGCGTGAGCTTGCGCGTGATGCCGAGGCTTTTGCGCAGGCGCAGGAAGCCCACGGCGAGGGTGTGGCGATAGGTGAGGTCGGTTGCTTCGTGGTGGTAGCGCGCCGGTTCACACTGGCGATGGATTTGGCGCACGAAGGACAGAGGGCGGCTCAGGTCGCAGGTTTCGATGATTTCCGCGATCTCGTCGGTGACGGGCAGTGTGAGTTTTTCGCCGAGCTTGGTGGTGAAAGCAAGTCTGCGGTTGAGCCTGTCGTAATGCTGCGGGCCGAGGCGCTGCGCTGTCCCGCTGCGAATGGCGAGGTCGCTGCACAGGAGCAGCCAGAGGCGCATGTGGGCAGGCGCTGCTGTGAGCAGGAGCGCTTTTTCTTCCTCGGTTGCGGTTACGTTACGCGGGCGGAGCCCTGGGTGTTTGGAGATCAGCGGGGCCAACTCCGGCGCCCCGTAGTGTTTTGAGAGCCATGCAAGGAGGCGAATTGCCGCTGCCGCTGTGTTCCTGCGGGTGGAGTGAGCGTAACCACTTTGGGAGATGCCTGCGTCGATGTCGTAGGCGTGGGCGGGGTGGAGTTGGTGCGGGTAGAGCGAGCCGGCGGCGGCAATGATGAACCGGCTTGCGCGGCGGATGTTGCCGCCGCCGGTCGGGTATGGGTCCGATTTGGCAGCGATGGCGAGGAGGATGGCCGCGACTGTCCCCTCGCCTTGGATTTTGGGTGGTTGGTTTTCTGCGCTGCCTCGTAGGCGAGAGCAGCTTTGGCGGTGCTGAATGACTTGCGACGGCGCTTGCCGTCAGAATCCCTCCAGTCTGCGAAAAACTTGTTGGCCTTAATGAACAATGGTCCCTTTCTAAGTCGTCACCGTGTGGACACCGGCCATTATCACGAACGGGCAGCATTTATGCTGTGATGGTGGACTCACAGACACCATGCAACAATTATTTCAATTACTTCACTGAGATCGAAGACCGCTTCAATCAGCGGCGCGGGGCGCTGCTGCTGCTCTCGACGCTCGACTGGGCGCTGATCGAGACATGGCGCGAGGCGGGCATTCCGCTTGAGGCGGCCTTGCGCGGCATCGACTCGGCATTCGACAAGTACGAGACCCGTCAGAAGAAGGCGCGCATGCGCAAGATCAACGGCCTCGCGTGGTGCGCGCAGGCGGTGATGGAGGCAGCGGAGGAACTGCGCGAGGCTGCGGCCGGCAGTACCGCGCCGAAGAATGCGCCGCGCGACGATGGATTTGAGCACGATCGGGTCGCCGCTCATCTTGAGTCGGCGGCCGCGGCACTCGATGCAGCCACCACAGCACAGGAAGCCTGTCACACCACGGCTGCGCGGCTGCGCGAACTAGCCGCGAAGGTGCGCAGCGACGCGACGGATCATGATCTCGAGGCTTTGGAGCGCACGCTCACCGTTCTCGAAGAGGACATCTTCGCAGCCTTGAAAGCGGCGGCTCCTTTAGATCTGCGGGTCGGGATCAAGGAGCATGCTGCGCGCGAGCTTGCGCCGTATCGCGCGCGCATGGGGGTGGTGCAGCTGCGCCAGGTGCAGGAGCAGTTTGAGCGGAAGCAGTTGCTCGTGCATTACAACCTTCCGCGCCTCAGCCTGTTTTATATGAGCCAGCAATGAAGCCGCGCCGACACAGAGCGCAGCAGGCGGCGCGGCCGCCGGCTCCGATGGGGCCGAGTCAAACTGTCACCATCGAAAAGCCGCTGTATGGCGGATCGTATCTGGCCCGGCTCGAGGGGAAAGCGGTTTTTGTTCCACTTGTGCTGCCCGGCGAAGAAGCGCGGGTGCACATCACGGAGCGCAAGAAAAGTTATGAGACCGCCGAGCCGGAAGAGATTCTTCGTGCGGCTGCGGCGCGCGTGGTGCCGCCGTGTCGTCACTTTGGGCCGTGTGGCGGATGCCACTATCAGCACGCGAACTATGCGACGCAGCTCGCGTTGAAGGAAGCGATTCTGCGCGAGACCTTGGAGCGCGGGGGCGTGAGCGCGCCGGTGGAGTCTGCCGCTCTCTCCGCTGAACCGTGGGCTTATCGCAATCGTATTCGTCTCGCGTTTGATGCGGGCGGAAACGTCGGGTATCGCGGGCGCCGGTCGCATCAAATTATTCCGATCGTCGAATGCCCGATTGCGGCTCCTGTGCTTGTGCGCGCCGCTGAGGCAATGGCGAGGCTCGCGCGAACTGCGGCACCTGCGACGCGGTTTACTGAAGTCTCACTTTTTTGCGACGCCGCCGAGACCGCGTTGCTGGCGACGTTTAGCATCTTGAGTCCGGACAAAAAAGGCTTCGATGATTTTTGTCGGGCTGTTGGCGAAGAGGTGCCGGCGCTAAGGGGCGCCGAACTGGTATTGCAGGATCGTCGGGATGAGCGGAGCCAGGAGCCACGCATTGTTGCGCATTGGGGCGCTGAGTCGCTCGCGTACCGCGCCGCCGGGTTCGACTATCGAGTCGATCATGGAGCTTTCTTTCAGGTGAATCGCTGGCTGGTTGATTCGCTGGTTGAGCGTGTCACTGGTGGGCAGAAAGGCGCCCTCGCCTGGGATCTTTTTGCGGGTGTGGGGTTGTTTGCGCGGAAATTGACGGCGAGCTTCGAGCGCGTTGTCGCGGTGGAGTCGGCGCCTCTTTCCCAGGCGGCTCTGGCCCACAACCTGCGCGGCACCAGCAGTGAGGCCGTGAGCAGCGAGACGCTTCCCTTTCTGCGCCGCCGCTCAAATGAGCGACCGGATCTGATTGTTCCCGACCTCATCATCGTCGATCCGCCGCGCACCGGGCTCGGCCCCGAGGTGACGACGCTTCTTGGCGAAATCGGGGCGCCCTCGCTGGTTTACGTGTCATGCGATCCGGCCACGCTGGCCCGCGATCTGCGCGCGCTCCTCGGTTCCGGGTATGCGATCGAGAGCGTTACCTTCGCCGATCTTTTCCCGCAGACCTTCCATCTCGAGACGGTGGTTGCGCTTCGGCGGGGCTGAAAGCTATCTCATCAATGCGCCTTTAGCGTGAGAAGACTTCCATCAGGGGCTAAAAAGTCCGTGATTTTGGCGGTGATTGCGGCACGACTGAAGTCGTGCCCTGTTACCAAGCAATTGATGAGGTGGGTTCCAGAGTCATGGCTCGCCTTTTGCGCTTGATGACTCGAAGGTAGCCAACACTCTATCTTCACTTCCGTGCGACTCGTAGCCTGAGACCGGAGGGTCTTTTTGAACCCCGCGCGCGATGCCTTCTGACTCAGACCCGTCTGCTCCCTCACCGCTCTTCTCGGGCATCGCTGCGAATCCTCTCTTTCATGCTGCGTGGATTTTTGCTCTCGGCATTGCTGCCGCGAATTTCCTGTATCTTCGGCCAAGCTGGTTGCTGATCGCGCTCGCGCTGAGCGCGATTCTCTGTGGGCTCGCGGCATTCCGCGCGCAGCGCATTGCCTGGTTGCCGCTGGCGATGGTCTGGCTGCTTCTTGGCTGCTGGTGCGCTGAGATGGAGCCGCACCCCGCGCCGGCGCCACAGTTGGCCGCGCTTTCTGACGGTCTGCTGCGGACGGTCGAAGGCACGGTGACGGAGGCGGGTCCGGTTCGCGGAGAGGTCGAGCAGAGCCTCGATGCGCCGGAAGCGGAAACAACGCCCAGCCAGGTCCTTGATGTCCAGATCGCGTCGCTCGAGGTCGTCACCGACACCGAGGATGTGCAGGCTTCTGGCGACGGTAAAGCGCGCCTCACGATTCGCTGGCCCATCGGCTCAGACGCGCAATCGATCAACCCTTTCTCCTGCGTCGATCGCATCCGCGCCAATGTACGCCTGCTTCCGCCGGCGGTCTATCGCGACCCCAATGTCTGGAGCCGCAGGGATTATCTTCTCGACCAGGGAATCACATCGACGGCGGCGGTGCCGGCGGAGGCGATCGAACTGATTCCGGCAGACGGCAACGCTCGATCCAGTTCTATGGGGTGCAGGATTCAGTGGGCGCAGCACACGGTCAGCAGCCGGCTGCTCTCGCTGCCGGCTCGCATGCGGGCGCTGCCGGGGGCTTTCCGTCTCTCGCCCGATGACGCCATCATGCTGGACGCGATGGCCACGGGAGATCGCACTTTCCTGACCCACGCGCTGCGCGTTGGCTTTGAGCGAACAGGCTCTTTTCACCTGCTGGTTGTGTCGGGGTTTCATCTGGCGCTTCTTGCCGGCGGCGTGTTTTGGATGGCGCGGCGTCTGAGGGTTCCGCAGGTGCCGGCGACGCTTCTTACATTTGTTGCCTCGGTAGGGTACGCCCTTTTCACGGGCTTTGGCGTTCCCGTGCAACGCTCGTTGTGGGTGGTATCGATTTATCTTCTGGGACGGATCTTCTATCGCGATCGCAGCCCGCTTAACAGCATTGGATTTGCGGCGCTCTGTCTGCTGGTGGCGAGCCCGCGCAGCCTGTTTGACGCCAGCCTGCAGATGACTTTGCTTGCGGTGATTGCGATCGCGGGCATTGCGGCTCCAATGCTGCGGAACACGGTCCATCCTTATTTGAGAGCCACGCGCGATCTGCGGCTCGTCGCCCTCGACAGCCATCTGCCGCCCAGGATCGCGCAATATCGCTTCATGATGCGCATGGCCGCGCGCCTGATGCAGGCGGCGATTGGGCCGCGATTTGCGTGGCGCGTCTTCCCGGCGGCAACGCGCTTTCTGCTGCGGACATTCGAGGTGCTGGTTGTCTCGGTGGTTGTGGAACTGGTGATGACGCTGCCCATGGCTCTCTACTTCCACCGCATCACGGTCTTCGCTTTGCCAGTCAATATTGTGATTTTGCCGCTGCTGACGTTTCTGATGCCTGCAGCCTTGCTGACACTGCTTGCGCTTGCGATTTGGCCCGCGGCAGCAACCGTACCCGCAATGGCCGTCGCGCTCTTGCTTCATTTCGGTGTGGGACTGGTGAATCTCTTCGGATCGTTTTCCGATTTCCGTATTCCCGGACCGTTGGCGCTGCAATCGGCGACTTTTTGCGTGCTGCTCGCGGCGGCGCTGGTGCTCGCACGCGGCAGCGTTTGGGGTCGGCGCGGCGCATGGGCTGCTCTGCTGATTGCATCCTTCATCGCCGTGATGCCGCGTCCCATCGATCATCCGCGCAATGCGCTGCTGGTTGAAGCGATTGATGTGGGGCAGGGCGATTCGCTGCTCCTCATCACCCCTGAAGGCCGCACTCTGCTGGTTGACGCAGGGGGTTTTGGTGGGGGTCCGCACCAGGCGCCACAAAACTTCGATATTGGCGAGGAGGTTGTTTCTGAAGTGTTGTGGTCGCGCGGGATCCGCCGCCTTGACGCGATCGCGCTGACCCATGCGCACTCCGATCACATGGGCGGCATGCCGGCGGTTTTTCGCAACTTTCATCCCACTGAGTTTTGGATCGGCAACAATCCGCACGTTCCGGCGTATGACGATTTGCTTGCCGAGGCAGATCGGCTCCATGTGCGGATGCGGTCGCTGCGGACGGGGGATACGTTCGGATTTTCGGGAACGAACGTCACTGTGCTTGCGCCCTTTCGCGGCTATGAGCCAGAACAGCAACCTACAAATAATGATTCTCTGGTTCTAAGCGTCGGATACGGGGCAACCTCCGTTCTGCTCGAAGGAGACGCGGAGGCTCCCGTAGAGCGCGCGATGCTGGCGGAGGCCGGCCTCGAGAGCACACTGCTGAAAGTCGGCCATCATGGGAGCGTGACTTCAACGCGACCTGAGTTTCTGGCCCGGGTCGCGCCGCAGTGGGCTGTCATCTCCTGTGGATTGCGCAATCGCTACGGCCATCCTCGCCAGGAAGTGCTCGAAGAGCTGCAAGCCGCTGACGTACACACTTTGCGGACCGATATTGACGGGGCGGTTTGCTTTCGGCTCGATGGGAAATCGATGGCCGCCGATCCGGCATGCGCAAGCTCTTTTCGCTGAGGGCGGAGGCATAAGCGCCTGAGACAATCGAGGTATGTCCGGCAATCCACCCGCATTGATCTTCGACCTGGATGGAACGATCACCGATTCGAAGCCGGGGATTCTTGGCTGCCTGCGCGAGACGCTCGATGCGCACGGAATTGTTGCTGCCGGCCCCTTGGATCGCTTCATCGGGCCGCCGGTTGAGGCCTGGACGGCGGAGCTCCTTCCAAATGGCAGTGACGAAGACCGCGTCGTGCTGGCGCGCGACTACCGTGGATGCTATGACCGCGAGGGATGGAAGAACAACTCTGTTTATTCGGGGGTAGCTGAAATGCTGGTGGCTTTGAAAGCTGCCGGGCATCCCCTTTACGTCTGCACGTCAAAGCACGAGCATTTTGCGATACGCATTCTCGATTTGTTTGGACTGACCAGCTTTTTCACGGCTGTTTACGGGGATAAGGCGGAGTACGTCAGCCACAGCAAGATCGACTTGCTTGCCCGGTTGCTGCAGGATCGTGGCTTGGCGAAGGAGTCAACCTGGATGATTGGCGACCGCAGCTTTGATATCGAAGCTGCGCACGCGAACGGTATTCGCTGTGTGGCGGCGGGGTGGGGTTATGGCAGCGCGGAAGAATTCGCTGCTGCCGATGCGATCGCTGTGACGCCGGCGCACGTCGCGCGGATTGTGCGACAAGGTTAACTTCGCGGAATCACGAGAAGCTATCTCATAGATGCCGTCTCGGCGCGAAAAATTCTTCCTCCGGGGCTCAAGCGCTTGACTTTTGGGCTGCGTTTGCGGCACGACTGAAGTCGTGCCCGGTTACAAGGCGCGCGGCGATTGATGGATTCGTGGTATCCCACCCATCCACGATGAGGCCGTGGATGGATGGGGCACCCAGATTCCCTCGACTACGTTTAAAGCTGCTGAAGTCGTGCCCTTGTTACAAAGCTCGCAGCGATTGATGGGTTCGTGGTATCCCACCCATCCACGATGAGGCCGTGGATGGATGGGGCACCCAGATTCCCTCGACTACGCCTAAAGCAGCTGAAGTCGTGCCCTGTTACAAGGCGCGCAGCGATTGATGGATTCGTGGTATCCCAGCCATCCACGATGAGGCCGTGGATGGATGGGGCACCCAGATTCCCTCGACTAGGCCTAAAGCAGCTGAAGTCGTGCCCGGTTACAAGGCGCGCATCGATCGATGGGTTCGTGGTATCCCACCCATCCACGATGAGGCCGTGGATGGATGGGGCACCCAGATTCCCTCGACTACGCCTAAAGCAGCTGAAGTCGTGCCCTGTTACAAGGCGCGCAGCGATTGATGGGTTCGTGGTATCCCACCCATCCACGATGAAGCCGTGGATGGATGGGGCACCCCAGTTTTCGAGGTTAGCGGCGCTGATTTCCGCCTTTCAGAATCGCACTCTCATGCCAAATTGAATTTGCCGCTCGCGATAGAAATTGGTCGCGTTGATATTCAGCGGCTGGCCGAAGGCTGTCGTGTTCGCCTTTAATCCGGTAAGGAAGTTCAGGGTCGGCATTCCGCCTGACAGGTTTCCCGGCTCGAGATAGTAGCCTGTCGTTTCGAGCTCAGTCACGTTTTGATGATTAAAGAGATTGAAGCTCTCGGCGAGCAACTCAAGCTCCCGCATGCGGCCGAGATCGAACCGTTTGCCGAGGCGCGCATCGGCTTTCCATGTAGCAGGATAGCGATAGGTGTTGCGGCCTACGCCGTAGACGCGATTGTCGCCGCCTGAGCCATTCATTCCCGGGCCGAGCGCGACGATCGCCGCTCCGTTGGCCGCATTGAACTCCTCAGCCAGTGAGCCAGAGGTGCGCATGGTGTAGGGCAGACCGCTGCGGAACTGGCCCACTTCCGAGAGCATCCAGCCGTTCGCGATCTTGCCTGGAATGCCGCGCAGTTTCCAGGGCGCCTGGTAAATGGCCAGAATTGCGGCGGAGTGCCGGATGTCGAGATCGCTGGTTCCGTACTCCATCTCAAAGTGCGCGGGGTCGAGTACGTCGTTGCCGGTAAGCTGAGCGGTCTCGTTGGGATTCCAGTCCATGGCGTGCGCGTAGGTGTAGTGCGCGTGCAGGGAAAGTCCGCGTCGCGACGATCGTGCGATTTTCAGCATTGCCGCTTCGTAGGTCGAGTTGGCGCGGCTCGTGACCTCGGAGATCTGCTGATAGTCGGAATTCAATCTTCCTGCAAAGCCGGTTGTTGATGTGGATGTAGGCCAACTGGCATAGAAAGGCACGGTGATCTGCGTTGCCTTGATGGGGCCTTTTCCGGTGCCATCGACGACTCCATAGGTGATGGTCCCGGGATTGAAGGCGGGATCGATGTTGCTGTCGACTGCGATCGGCAATCGCCGCCCGAGGCTCATGAGCGCGCTCGCGGAGACGACGACGCGGCCGGGGAGCGTCTCTTCGACGGCGACCTCGGCCTGATGGATTTCGGGATTGCGAAAAGTGGAGGCAAACTCGACCGCGCCAGGCTTCACCACGCTTCCCGGTGCGCCGGCGAGCACGTAAGGGAATGGCGGCGCGCCGCCAGCATTCAGATTGTCGGTGGGCCGCATGAAGAAATTAAGATCGCCCTTCAAAGAACCAGTCTGGGTGAGCGCCGTTTCAAGTGCGGCATTCTGCGTGCGGCCAAAATACATGCCATAGCTCAGCCGGAACAGGGGCGCTCGGGTTTCGTGATTCCCGATAGCAACGCCCACGCGCGGCCCCCAGCCGTTGCCGAGGTGCGGCAGCCTCTGGGTGAGCGGAAGCTCGGGATTGCTGAGCAGCGCGATTGGAGGAGGCAGTTGCTCATGCTCCCAGCGCAGCGCCGCAGAGAACACCACCAGGCTGGAGAGCTTTTCCTGCGCGGTGACAAATCCCGCCCAGTCGTTGGTGCTCAGGCTCCAGTTGCTGGGGCCCATTCGCTGCGAATAGTAGGAGTAGCACGGCAGATAGCCGAGGCCATGCAATTGGCCGGTCGTGTCGCGCCAGGCTTTTCCAGTCGCGTCGCAGTTGTGTTGATTCAGAGGATCGAGCTCGCCCGCAATGCCGAACTGCGCGAAGGCCAGGGCGTCGGATGCAAAGTTCTCGACGCTCGAGTAGGTGTAGGTGCCCGTTTGATTGCGCAACAGGCTGGTCGCATCTGCGCTGTGCGTGAGGCTGGCCCCCGCTTTGACGAGCAGACGGCCATGGGCCCAGTCGAGAGACTGTTGAGCCAGAGCAAGCTTTTCGTCGGGAGAACTGCCGGCACCGAAGCGCGAAGGGTTGCCAATGGTCATTCCATAGCGCGAATCCACCACGATCTGCGGAAGCTGGCCCCACACATTGGGAGCGAGAAGAGTTTGCTCGAAGGTCGACGGAGTTTCAGCATACGTGCTGAGAATGGTACGGCCGATGGATGCCTGCGTGGTGGCGAGCAGGTTCGGCGTCCAATACATCTCCCATCGACCCAGCAGATTTTCGGCGGTCGCGGTCCCGGCGCCGAAACTATGGTTCCCAAAACTCTCAGAGACGCGCGTCAGGCCACCGCCGGGCGCAGTCCAGTGAGCACCCGTACCCTCAAGCGTGAAGCGGTGGCGCTCGGCTGCCTGCCAATCCAGGCGACCGAAACCGACCCATTGATTCGACGTACGCGGAGCGGGCCCTAGAAGTCCGTCAAGCGTTTCAAGCATTTTTGAGTACGCGGCCAGTCCCTCGGCGACAGGATTGACGCTGCTCAGACCGAGCCTTGCACTCAGCACCTGCATCTGGTCGTCGGTGGGCTGCGCAAAAAATTCGGCTGGATTCTTCACCGTTGCCAGGCCAGTATCGTTGCGGCTCTCCCTGTCGAGCGCTCCAAACCAGAAGATCTTTTTCGGTTTGAACATGCTTCCCACGCCGATGCCCCAGACCGTTTCGCGGTCGGACGGGGTGTAGGGCTGGCCGGTGAAGGCAGGCGTGCTTGTTGACGTTGCAGGAGCAGTCTCAGTGACCCATTGCGTGAATGGATTTTGAGCGCCCCAGGTGTTTTGGCGATCGAAGAGAAATCCCTGTCCGTGGAGCTTCTCTCCGCCGCGCTGGGTCGAAATGCCGAAGCCGCCCGTCGAGTGTTCCGTGGCAGTCTCGATGCTTCCGGCTTCGGTTTCAACGGCGCGAATCGCTGCTTCGGCTACGGGTGACCCGTGGCCCGCGGCCCAGGCCTTCGCCATACCCGCCGTTTGCGCGCCTTCTGCAGAGTCTTTGGGCGAGGCCTCCGTGCCGGTGAAGGCCAGTTGCGCGCTCAGGCCATCCAGGCTTATCTCCTGAGACTGGGCCGACGACGAAGGCCTGGGCGAGTCGAGAACAAATTCCTGCCAACGTCGGCCTGCAGCGGGAAGCGCTCCCAGTTGCTCCGCGGTGATCGCTGATTTTGTGGTGGGCGGCGCGGGATCGATGATCTGTGAATCAGCCTCCAAGGGCGATGGTGCACTCGCCGCCTGAACCGGTTGCACCAGCGCGGTCGTGTCCGGCGTCATGGTGGGCATCGGGTCGTTCGCGAGCTGAATTGAGAGATTGGAATGCTCAATCGCAGGCGGATCGGGTCGTGTGTCAGCCGTTGTGTGCCCCGTGAGATTCAGCAACCCTGGGCTCGCAAGCAGAAACGAAACCTCAACCGGCTGGTCTTCTTTTATGAGAGCGGGGCCACGAACCGCCAATCCGGTAGAGAATCGATCGGCAGGCAGCAGCGGCTCCAGAGCAATCGCAGTCTGCAAACGGGTTTCATGGCTACCGGAGACTAGAATTTCGTCGAGCCGCCCACGACCGCGCGCACACACAGCTTGGAGGGAATACTCGCCTGCGGCCAAAGCAGTGAAGCGATAGGCACCATTTTTGCTGGAAGTGGTTCGGAACTCGGCTCCCGAGGCTGCGCTGCGCAGGATCAGCGTCGCGCCGCTCAAAGGCGCGGAATGAAGATCGGTCAGTCGTCCTGAGATGGACCCCGAAGGAGTGATTTCTTTGCTTTGAGCGTTAGCGCAGGCGGCAAACGCCGCGATGGACGCACACAATGCAAGCGTCGTTTTCCAGTTCCGCCAAGCCATCCCGTCCCCTGCTCAACGCGGATTCTTGGAGGAAGGGGCAATCGGGTGCATCCGGATCGCTCTGATGGCGATTCCGGAGGGGGCGGAAAAATTCGCGCTCCCTGCGGCCCATATTGGGCTCTCAAGCGATTTTAAGCCCCGATCCGGTAAACTGAGAAGACGTAAGGATGAAGTCAGGCGCTTCTGTGCGGTTTAGTTGTGATTCCAAAGTATCGATAACGCCGGTAAGACATTCCCTACAATCTTTTGTGATCGGTGTTCTCGGGTTTCCCTATGTTTATTGATGAAGCAAAAATTCGCGTGAAGGCCGGCGACGGCGGCAACGGCTGCATGGCCTTTCGGCGCGAGAAGTTCGTGCCGCGCGGCGGGCCCTCAGGCGGCGATGGAGGCCGGGGTGGCGACGTCATCATGACGTCCTCGCAGCGCCATAATACTCTGATTCATTTCCGCTATAACCCGGAGCACAAGGCGCAGCGCGGCCAACACGGTATGGGCTCGAACTGCTCGGGGATGGATGGCGATTCGGTCACATTGCAGGTGCCCGTGGGCACGTCGCTCTACGACCAGGAGACGGGGGAGCTGATCCACGACTTCAACGAGCCCGATGAGCAGCTGATCATCGCGAAAGGCGGGCGCGGCGGGCGCGGTAACCAGCACTTTGCCACCAGCACGCACCAGGCTCCGCGCGAGCACGAGGCCGGTCGGCCTGGGGAAGAACGGCAATATCGCCTTGAGCTGAAGTTGCTGGCCGATGTGGGACTGGTGGGATATCCCAATGCCGGCAAGTCGACCTTGATTTCGCGCATCTCAGCGGCCAAGCCGAAGATCGCCGATTATCCCTTCACGACGCTTGAGCCCAATCTCGGCGTGGTGACTGTGGGCGAAGAACCCGACCAGTTTTCCTATGTGGTTGCCGATGTGCCGGGATTGATCGAGGGCGCGCATCTTGGCTCCGGGCTGGGCACGCAGTTTTTGCGGCATATTGAGCGCACCAGCGTGCTCGCGCATCTGGTCGATGTTTCGGATGCAAGCGGCCGACCCGACCCGGTGGAAGACTTCAAGGTGATCAATAAGGAGCTGGCGGCCTTCTCGAATAGAGCGGACGAGAGCCCGCTCGCCGACAAGCGCATGATCGTGGTGGCCACCAAGATCGACGCGGCCAATCCTGAAAAGCTGAAGAAGCTGCAGACGCATGCGAAACGGCGCAAGCTTGAGTTTCATGCGATTTCCGCGGTAACCGGCGAGGGGATCGACGAGCTGAAGTGGGCGTTTGCGAAGCACCTGCGGCCGGCGGAGTAAGCATTGAGTCGCTTGCGCGAAGGCTTCAGTCGCTGACTCTCGGGACGAATGCAACCGCAACCGGCAACCCCACGTTCAAGCCGACGGTCTCGATGAGTGCCTTGGCGATTCTGCACCCATCAGGATGATCCCGATCCTCCTGCGAGAGCGCGGATCTTCGGCTACTGCTCGACCACCTGCATCTGCTGCTCGTTCATGCGACCGCCATGCACTTTGAATTCGGCTAGTGCTTCGTCGATTTGTTTGAGGTCCTCGGCAGTCAAGTCGAGTTTGGTGGATTCGATATTCTCCTGAAGATGCTTGACCTTTCCGGTACCTGGAATTGGAACAATGAAAGGTTTCTGCGCCAACAGCCAGGCCAGCGACAATTGCGCGGTTGTAGCGCCCTTCGCTTTGGCAATCTCAGTAATGCGGTCCACGAAGGGCTTATTGGCCGCAATAGTCTTTGGCTGGAAACGATCAAAGGTTGAACGAAGATCTGACTTTGGATCGAAAACGGTTTGTCCGTCAAGTTTCTCCGTCAGATATCCCATGCCCATCGGCCCCCACGGCACGAAGCCAATTCCCAGTTCCTCGCATGTGGCAAGCAGCCCATTGCGCTCGGGGTCGCGATTCATCAACGAATACTCTGTCTGAAGCGCGGCGACCGGCTGGACAGCGTGGGCTTTCCGAATTGTGCTGGGGCTTGCCTCTGAGAGGCCGAAGTGAAGCACCTTACCTGCTTCGATAAGTTCTTTCACCGCACCCGCAACATCTTCGATGGGGACGTTCGGGTCAACACGATGTTGGTAGAAGAGGTCGATGTGATCTGTCCGAAGGCGCTTGAGACACCCATCCACCATCCGTTTGATATGCTCAGGCCGGCTATCCAGCCCGCCCTTTTCCGTGAGATTGAAACCGAACTTTGTTGCGATTTTGACTTCGTTACGAAACGGCTCCACAGCTCCACCGACAATGGTTTCGCTCATGTACGGTCCGTATACTTCGGCTGTGTCGAAGAACGTCACGCCGTTGTTGTGCGCCTCACGAATAACCTGGATCGCTTCGTCGATAGGCGCTGCCGGGCCATAGTTGGTGGCGAGGTTCATGCACCCAAATCCAAGTTCCGACACTTCCAGGGCTCCCAAGCTTCTCGTCTTCATGTCTTCTCCTTTGATTCTCAAAACAATAGTTTCGTTCTAATGCGCGGTGAATCCGCTATCAGCTTCGCTCCGGTCACCAGCGCCACTTGGCCTGAAGAGTCATACTGAAGGCTCGTTGAATGAATCTCCCTGTCCAATTCCCACGCTAAGCCGCTACACAGGCATAGCGGTAGCCCGATCGGACGGAATCATTGCCTATTTGTCCGGCTATCACTAAAAATTGAACAGGCGAGGGGAAAGTTGAATATCCTTAGAAATGTCGAGGGAAGCCAATGTCGTTCAAGCAAAACCGTGCCGTGAAGGAACTAGGCCTCGTATCAGCGCTTTCCACGCTTGCGCTCTCCATTAGCAAAGTGATGGGCGACAGGCGCAACTGACAACATCTGTAGCTGGGTTGACGCTCTACCGGAACACTGCTCCTACTGCGCCAAATCCATGCACGTATGAGCCGAGTCTGCTTATCATCCCGCAAGGGAAGAAACGCGTGGACCTGGGCAAGCAAAGCTATCTCTTCGGGGGAACTACCTTTCTACTAACATCGATCGAGCTTCCGATCGTAAGCCGCGTCTCGGAAGCAAGTGTCGAGAGGCCCTACCTCGCCTTCTTCCTCAAGCTCGATGTGGGGATGGTCCGCGATGTTCTTCATTCCGAAGAAGTGTCTATTCCCGCACCGCCTGCTGGAATACACGGCATGGTCCTCGGTGAGGCGACGGCAGAACTTCTTGCGCCATGCTGCCGCATGATTGAGCTTCTCGATGCTCCTCAGGATGTTCCGTTCTTTGGCAAACTACTTCAGCGAGAGATCATCTATCGGCTTCTTCAAGGGTCGCAGGGAGATCGCCTGCGTTCTACAGCGACGCTAGCGGACCAGGATTATCGAACAGCCAAGGCGGTCGCTTGGCTGCGTGAGAACTTTGAGCGGGCCTTGAATGTGGACGATTTGGCATCGATCACGGGAATGAGTCGATCCACCTTCCACCATCACTTCCGTAGCCTTACAGCCATGAGCCCCCTGAAGTTTCAGAAGCAGCTGAGGCTCCACGCAGCCCGTCAGAAAATGCTCAGCGAAGAACGGGATGCCGCGAGTGCAGCCTTTGAAGTCGGGTACGAGAGCCCGAGCCAGTTCAATCGGGAGTACAAGCGGTTCTTTGGTCAACCGCCGATGCGCGATATCCAAGCACTTCGCGCTTCGGCGTGAACCACTAACACTCGATTGATGAGAACAGGCCAACGAACTTGTCTAACACTTCGATCCAATCGGGGCTCTGCGTGGATTGTTCGAATTCGATCTGCAACCTTGAGCGATCCCCGCTAGTTCTTGCTCGTTGTTCCCGCTGAGGCTTGCGCACCGGTGGCACTCTTCTTTTCCGGCGGCATCTCGGTGCCGGCGGGATAGATCATGATCTGGATCGTGCCCCAGTTGTCTTCCGATCCCTGGTCGGCTTGCTTGCCCTCGCCCAGCGTCTTGAGCTGGCTGTCATCAAAGCCGAAGTTTTCCACCAGGTATTCACGCACAACCGCGGCGCGCGCCTCGGTCAGCGTCACGCTCTTCTGCGTGTCGCCTTCCATGCCGGTTGCGGCCACAACCACAGCCACACCGAACGGGTTTCCGGATAAGTAATCGCCGCTTTCCTTCAGAAGCTTCTGATCTTTCAGGTTTGCCGTGTCGCGGCCTTTGAAAAGCTTTTTCGCGGGAATGGTGAATGTCTTGACCGGCGTGCCGGAAGGCAGGTTTTCGATCTCGTCCGCAGTCAACTGCGCCGAATCCTCGTAGCCGCGCTTTTTGAAGTAGCCGCTCAGGAAGAAATTGTGCTTCAGGGCTTCCATGTTTTCCTGGAAGTCGGTTACTCCCGCCTCGGCGTGGGTCATGGTGTCTTTCATGCCACCGGACGTTTGCTCAAGATTGTTGTAGAGCGCCTTGTCATTGACGAGTGCGCCGACCGTTCCCTGTCCAGAATCAATCTTTGCGGTGATGGAGTTGAGATGAGCCGTGGCGAGAGTCGCCTGCTGAATCGCTTGCTGACTGCCATCAAGCAGACCGCTGGCTTTCTTGAGCAGATCGGCCATCAGCAGCGGAGGCTGGCCTGCAATGAAATCTCCATCATTCAAGACGCCCGAGGTGGCCCCGCCGAAAGAGATGGACATGTACTGATTGCCAAGCAGGCCCTCGGTTTCAATCGAGGCGATTGACCCTTTGTTCACCAGGTCACGGGTAGCCTTGTCGAGTTGCATGACGACGGTGACTTTTCCCTGCGGATTGTGCGGCAATTCGATGGCCTGTACTGTGCCGATGTGCACCCCGCCGGTCATCACCTCTGCGCCGGCTGCGAGACCGACGACGTTATCGAATTGCGCCTTGACGTGATAGGTCGGCTTGAACAGCGATTCCTTGCCCCCGATGATGAACACACCGAGAGCGAGAATCACGAGCGTTGCTAAAACGAATGCGCCCAACCGGGCATATCTTGACATACATCCCCCTACGATTGCGTCAGGAATTCCTTCACGAACGAAAGGTCGCTCTTCTCCAGGTCGGCGTAGCTGCCGTCGATCACAACTTCGCCTTCCTTGAGAAGAATCAATCTGTCCGCAATCGTCCTTGCGCTGTGCAGATCGTGCGTAACCACGATGAAAGCCATTTGATGTTCATGTTTGAGTTCTAAAACCAGCTCGTCAATTTCGCCGGATCCAATTGGATCGAGGCCGGCAGTCGGCTCATCCAGCAGCAGGATCGACGGCTCCAAAGCAAGAGCCCTCGCCAGGCCGGCACGCTTCTTCATGCCACCGGAGAGACTCGATGGCATTTTCTCAATCGCGCTTTCCAATCCAACTTCCTGGAGCAGGTACCGCACACGGTCTTGCAGTTCGCTGCTCGACATGTCCCTGCGATGGTGGCGCATGGGAAACGCAACGTTCTCGCCCACGGTGAGCGAGTCATACAGCGCTCCACCTTGAAACAAAAAGCCCATCTTCTTGCGAATCGCGCCGAGCTCGTCGAGAGTCTTGCCCGCAATCGGCTCGTCGTCGATGAGGATCGAGCCTTCATCGGGCTGTTCCAGACCAACGATCAGACGAAGGAGTACGCTCTTGCCGGTGCCGCTCCGTCCCAGAACCGCGATCGATTCTCCGCGGTTGACTGTGAGACTGACGCCCCTCAGAACCTTCTGCACCCCAAAGGATTTGTGGACGTCCTCGACGGTCACAATGGGCACAATCTCGCGCGCGCCTGTCGGCTCAGACATTGCTGCGGCATTGGTCGCGGTGGCCATCTTCCTTCTCCCTTAACTATTTCTTGCTTCGCGTGTCTATTTCTCGCTTGTGCTGAGCGCTACGGAAAGAACATGAGAATCAGCTTCACCAGAAGCACGTCGGAGAGAATCACAAACAGCGACGACAGCACGACGGAGGTTGTCGCGGCCCGTCCCACCCCTTCCGCTCCGCCAGTGGTACGCATGCCTTCAAAGCAGGCGACCGTGCCAATGATCATTCCGAAGACGGCGGTCTTGAAAGTGGGCGGCAGAAAGGCGCTAAAGGTCGCGCCGCTGAATCCCTGGTTCATGAACTGCTGCAACGAAATCGATTGGTACAGCGATTCGGTGATCCATGATGTGATCAGGGCGCATCCGTCCGCGGCCAGCGTCAGCAGCGGCAGCATCAGGATGCATGCGGCAATGCGCGTGGCTGCAAGCAGCCGGTAGGGATTGACGGCGGACATCTCAATTGCGTCGATCTGCTCTGACACTTTCATCGACGCGAGCTCTGCGCCGATTCCGGCGCCCACTCTGCCGCAGACAACGAGGGCGGTCAGGATAGGCCCCATTTCCTTGACCACTGTGTAGACAACCGCGGTAGGCAGCAGCGACTTGGCGCCAAACTGAGAGAGGCTCGAGCGTGTTTCCATGGTGAGAACCACCCCGATGGCCGCTCCGGCCGCGGCCACGAGAGGCAACGATTTTGAGCCCACCTCATCGAACTGCCGAACCAGCTCACCCCACTCGAAGGGCGGCGTCACGGCGCTGCGCAGCGCCTGCCAGAAGAAGATGGTGAACATGCCGAACCACTCGAACGGAGCGTTCACGATCCTCATCACGAGGGTCTTGTCGGGAACAGAAAAATCCCCACCCTGGCCAATGGGCCGGGCGCCTGCACTTTGAACTGCGCTGAATCCGCTGTCAGTCACCTTGCTCCGCCGCGTGCCTGTTCGTGAGATGGAGTCGCGCCTGCAGGGAATGAGCGCCATGCGGCAGAAATTCGAGGCTTAGGTTGCCGCCAACGCTTGCAAGCAGGCTGTAATTGCCCATGCGGAACGCGTCTTTCATTCCATAGCGGCTCGGGTACCAGGCATAGACGGCAGTGGTGCTGCCGACATACGGGGCAAGCAAATTGGCATAGGAGAAGACGGTTTGCCCGCTGTTCTCCCGACGCGCCGTGAGAGTGGAGAGGGCAGCATGCCCGATCCGCGGGAAGAATCCTGAGCAGGTGCAGCGGAAGTAGCGCGTGTCCTCGTGCGTGAACTCCGCGATTCCATAGCGTGCTGTTTCCTCGACTGCTGTAATGCCGGCGGCAGAACCGAACCGTTCCCCGTACCCGGTCATCCCTTCCTGCCAGTCGGGGGGTTCCCGCTTCCATTGGTGGATTCCGGCAACGAACAGATTTTCCCCTAATCCCAAAGGCCCATAGGCATTCCAAAGATAGTCGTGAAATTTGGCGGATTCCGTTGGCGTTTGATACGGCAAGTTGGGACGCGGCGCATTGGGCAGCACAACGCTGGAAGCCTCGTTCTCAACCAGACTGGGCGGGCTGGCGATGGACTGCGCGCGGGAGAGAACGGAACTCTGCCCTAAAACGATCGTGAGCAATCCCATCACAGCCCATTCCGAGACACCAAGGGTCCGCCAATTCGCCACGTTTGTCTGTCTCCAGAAGTCTGATTTGGCCCAGCCTGCAATTGCGTGACCCGCCTGAATTGATTGGATGCAAGCGTTTGGGCAATCAGCCGCACGGGGCCCGCAGAGGTAACCCCAGAAGGCCGGAACAAACGGGTTAGGACAGAAAGAGATTTCAGAAGGTGCCGCGAGTCACAGGACGTTCACGCTCCACGTGTGATAGCATCCGGTTTCTTAGCTTTTTGACGCCGGGCAGAATCGTCCCCCGTTTCTCTGCATGGCGCCGGCCCGCACCTTATGGATGAGGTAGACGGCAGACCGGGACATGTGGCCCTCCCAACCGGCCATCTGGACGCCCTCAAGGACGCCCCCAAGCCTTCCCTGCGCTTCACGATTCGCAATGCACAGCGCTCAGTTTTGCAGCCGGCCATCACTTTGTCGCCCATGATTGTGCTGGGCCGAATGAACCCCTCTCCCAGGAAGAACGAAGGAGCAATCCATGAAAACGTACCAGGGAAGTGAGATCCGCAACGTAGCTGTAGTGGGGCATGCGCACAGCGGCAAAACCACCTTGATTGCCGCTCTGCTGCATGCCGCGAAGATGACCCCTACCCAGGGACGGGTCGGCGATGGAACCGCCGTAACCGCGTATGACGAAGAAGAGATCGCGCGCGGAGCCACCATGCAGAACGCCGTTGCTTTTGCCGAGTGGCAGGGCGTGAAAATCAATTTCGTCGATACGCCGGGCTTCCACATGTTCACGCACGAAGCGCGGGCCGCATTGCTGCCCGTTGAAGCTGCCGTGGTCGTGGTCAATGCGCAGAGCGGTGTCGAAGCAGTGACTGAAAAGGTTTGGAAGTTTGCCGAAGAGGCGAATGTGCCGCGCGTCGTCGTGGTGAATCAGATGGACCACCCGAAGGCCGGGGGCGGTGGCGGCCTGAGCGCACTGGTCGACGATCTGGTTGACCGCTGGGGGCGAAATTGCGTGCCGGTGCAGTTGCCCATCTCTGACTCGCAGGGATTTCATGGCGTCGTCGACCTGGTGACGATGGAGGCCTTCTACTACACGCCCGGCGGCGATGGCCGCGGCAAAATCACCGGCGAAATTCCCGCCAGCCTCGCCGCCGACGCGAAAGCGCGCCATGAGGCTCTGGTCGAGCTCGTGGCTGAAGGCAAAGACGAGCTGATGGAAGAGTATTTCGAGAAGGGGACCATTCCCGAGGAGCACTTGATTACGGCGCTTGCATGAGGCGATTCGCGAAGACCGGATTTTCCCGGTGCTCTTCGCGAGCGGCCTGGCGAACATGGCGACCGATCATCTGCTCGATTTTCTCAAGGTGTATGCGCCGGCGCCGGTCGAGCGCGCGCCCTTCTCGTATGCGCGCTCAGGTGATGGCCGCGGCCGGTGCAAACGATGGAGGGACCGGATCGGACGGCATCAACTTCCGCCGCATCGCCGACAACGAGCCGGCGGCGATGGTGGTCTTCAAAACCATGACCGATCCGTTCTCGGGGCGCATCACGTTTTTCAAAGTCATCAGCGGCGTGATCAAGAACGATGCGACGGTTGAGAACTACACGCGTCGACGGGCAGGAGCGGCTCGCGCACTTGAGCATGATGCAGGGACGCAAGGCAGTCGAAGTGGCGGAGTTGCATGCCGGCGATTTGGGCGCGGTGGCCAAGCTGCGCGACACGCTCACCGGCGACACGCTGGGGCAGAAGGGCGCGGAGATCCAGATCGATCTGCGCCCGCTGCCGGAGCCGGCGATGACCTATGCGATCGAGCCGAAGAGCCGCGCGGATGAAGACAAGCTTGCGCCCGCGATTCACAAGCTGATGGAAGAGGATTTGCTGATTCGCTTCTTCCGCGATCCCATGACGAATGAGTTTCTGATTGCCGGCGCGGGACAGCCGCATATCGAGGCCATTGTGAGCCGGCTCAAGAAGCGCTATCACGCTGAAGTGACGCTCAAGGCGCCCAAGGTGCCGTATCGCGAAAGCATTCGCGGCAAGGCCGAGGCGCATGGCCGGCACAAGAAGCAGACCGGCGGGCACGGCCAGTTTGGCGACTGCAAGATTCGCATGGAGCCTTTGCCGCGCGGCGGCGGCTTTGAGTTTGCCAACGAGATTTTTGGCGGCGCGATCCCCCGGCAGTTTGTTCCTGCGGTCGAGAAAGGCATTGTCGAGTCGGCGGCGCGCGGGTATCTTGCGGGATTTCCGGTTGTCGACTTCAAAGTGACTGTCTTCGACGGCAGCTACCACGATGTCGATTCCAACGAAATGTCGTTCAAGATGGCCGGGCGGCTGGCGTTTCGCAAATGCATGGAGACCGCGAAGCCCTGCCTGCTTGAGCCGGTGATGAAGGTCGAGATCGAAGCGCCCGATGAATTTGCAGGCGCGCTGATGGGCGATCTGAACAGCCGTCGCGGCCGCGTGCAGGGCATGGAATCCAAAGGGCGCACAACGGTGATCAATGCCGAAGTCCCCATGGCCGAGATGCTGACCTATGGCACGATTCTCACTTCGATGACGCAGGGCAAAGGCAGCTACCGCATGGAAGTGGACCACTACGACGTGGTGCCGCAACTTGTCGCGGACAAGATTCTCGCCAACGCCAAGCGGCCTGTGGAGGAAGAGGAGGAATAGGGTGTAACGCTTCTACACCCCCAAAGACGTCAATCATGCAAACATATTTGGTGAGGACGTTCTATGAGAGAGGTTATCTGCTTTCTGCTCGGAGCCGTTTTGTCGTGCAACGCCGGGTCGCAGGGCAGTCCTATACATTCCCCGCCTAGAGCAAACGTTTTGCAAGCCTCAATGTTGTCTCCGAATGAGGGTTGGGCATTGAGCGGGCCGGAAACAAAGCTGTGGTGGACGACTGACGGAGGCGGTCAATGGCGTCAAATCACGCCTTCGACACAAGCACCGGAAACAATTCTCTCTGTTTTTTTCCTCGACACTCGGGTTGGATGGGCCTTGCTCGAGGATAACGATGTGGGAAGTGACTCGGCCCGGTTCTCCTTGGCCTCGACCACCTCAGCAGGAGCCAAATGGGAGATTCATCGATTGTCGAATCCGGAACTCGTTTCAAAGGCGAATCAATCGACCGAGGAGGTGCAATCGATTCCGAATCGACCATCGGCGGTCATCAAGGGCTTGGTCACCTTCGCTGACCCACTGCATGGTTGGATCTACGTCTGTCCAGACAGAGAAGATCTTTCGGACACCCTGATCACGGGCGACGGCGGAAAAACATGGCAGCACGCCCACGTCGATGAACTGCATACCGCCCCTGAGAGCATTGTCTTGGTTTCGTCCGAAATCGCCTGGCTCAACGACGCGAGTCGGTTGTTCACCACCCAAGACGGCGCAAAAACATGGCGGGCGGTGTCTTTGCCCGTACCGCCTAAGTTCTCAAGGTGGTTTCCGACTGGAGACAGAGACGAGGAGTTTTATTCCTCACCAGTCTTCCAAGACCCGAAGCACGGCTTTGAGGTCGTGACCTATAGCTGGTTCAAGAAAGAGCGGTGGTGCAATGCCGTTCTGTTCGAGACATTTGATGGAGGTTCTACGTGGCAAGCTGTCGGCCTTCTCAACAACTTGCCTTTCAGGGAGCACCCCATTTCGTCAACAGTGGTCGACTCCACCTGGCTCATCCCCAGGGCCCCCATGTATGCCCTGCCGATGGTCACGGTCCTCCACCCGGGGGAGTGGGAGAGTGCCATTGAATTTGACACCTACGGTTATCAATATGGGTTCAAGATGAGTTTCATCAACTCTGCTCGGGGCTGGCTGATCATGGACGGCGCGTTGCTTTCGACCGGGGACGGCGGAGGGAGTTGGTCGGACGTAACTCCCGATTGGCCTAAAGACAAGCCGGCACGCCTGGCAGATGCTAAATGAGGAACTGCTAAATAGGAACCTCATGCCAAATCAGCAACCGGGTGTGAGCATGCCACCGGAATGCGCCTGGAACATTCTACGAGACTGTGCAACTTGAGTTGCGTCCGCAGGGCAACGCGTTAATTCAGCGGAGCCCCATTGCGCAGGTCGAGCGTAATTGAGTTGGCGCCCGGTTTGAGTAGCACCGCCTGGCCCCATGTGTACGGCTTGTTGTTCACGGCAGCCGAGATCATCAAGTAGTACGTCCCCGGCGGCACTCCGGGCAACGTTCCGCTGCCATTGCCGTCTGCGCGCACCGAGGAGATGGCGTTGGCCTTGATTGCGTCGATGCTCTTCTGGCAATCGGGCGTGCGCGTCCCGCAAGCGGTCCCAACATATTTATAGGGTGAAGTGCCGGCCGGGACACTGACGCCGCCCTTTGCGAGCGCGTCCGCATAACTTGACCGCAGCAAAACATAGGGCCGTCCCGCAAGCGGATTAGGGACGCCGGGCTGCGCTGGAAATCCGGACACGATCGACAACGTTGCATTGCCCAACGGTGCTGCGGGAGTCGACACGGTGCCGGCACTTGCCGCCGGTCCACCCGAGGGCGAAGCCGTAGAAGCCATCATCGGCGCCGCAGCCGCGCCTCCACCCGCCGGGATCTGATTCGCGGCCGCAAGAACGCCAAGCTGGCAGGTCTGCTCCATCGGCGCGAAGGTGAAGTCATCGTTGTCATTCTGCCCCGTGATCACGCGGCCATGCACCTGGTACGTCCCTGCTCCGGGATCGAGCGAGCCGTCAGGGCGGAACGCAAGGGACAACGGATGATCGGGCGCATCCACCTTTACGACGGTCCTCGCACCATCGACGACAACCGAATATGGATACGCGCGCGCTGCATCGGGACCGCAACCCAGGATCACCGACTCGGGAAAGAACTGCACGCTGAATCCAGTGGACGCCGCGAAGATGCCGCGCATGCGGATACCCGGCGGCGTGGGTGGGCCTTTGTCGCCGCCAAACACGGACTTGAGCAAGTCGGTCTGCATAGTCTGAATGCCGGTGCTCGCCCCTTTCGAAGACAGGTTCATCGCTGGACAGGTGACGGTGCGTGGAGTGAATGTGGTGTATCCCTGCGCGGGCCCGGCGATTTTGTTCTTCGCCGCGTCGTACTGATTGCCCGCGGAGTCGTGGTACACCGCGCCCTGCGCAGTGCCATCGTGATAGCCGCTCGCCACCGTTCCCTCGTACGTGATTGGACCGCCGGCGCTGGTGATCGTCTCCGAACCGTGCACGGTGACGACAATCGGCTTGGGCTTGATCAAGAGCGTGAGCAAAGCGTGGCCGCCCTTCACGTCGAGGCTGTAGCCCTCCTGCGTGGGCGAGAGGCCGGCACAGTTCATGAGCACGCCGCCGTCAATAAAATCAAGGCGCCAGTTGCCTGCTCCCTGGAACACACCGGCCATCACCGGGCCGGGGCCGGGCTGCTTGTCGGCGCCGGGAAGCACCTGCGCGAGCATCGAACCGAACGCGCCGAGCAGCGAGTTGCCGGTGCACGAAGCAGGCAGCCGTCCCGACGTAATGCAGCGATTGATGGCGCGCTCTTCGGGCGTCTTTGGCTTGGCCGGCGCGCCGTACCCTGCTACCGACGGAGGCGGCGCATTGAGCTGGTCTTCGGCCTTCTTCGCGTTGGCCTCATAGAGGTCCTGCTGTTTCTTCTGGAAGGCCTGTGCGGCGGCCATCTGCTTTGAAGATGGTTGCGTGCAGGTGGGCAAAAGCTTTTTGAGCGCGCCCCGCGTGAGATAGGTGTAGGTGTTCATCCCGTTTGCGTTGAGATGGTCGGGATGCGCGACCATGCAGGTGGACGTATCGGATGTGTCGCGGATATTGCAGTTTTCGATGTAGATGTGTTCCCCGCTGCACACGTAGGTCACGCCGATGGGGATGTCCTGTGCGGAGGCCATGCAGACTGAAACGACGGCAAGCAAAAAGAACGCACTTGCGGGAACGCGAAAACGCCTGGCGCAGAGACGGGAGACGAACGAGCCCATGGAACCCCCTGTTGGCTGATGGGAGGAGAATCAAATACTAAGGCTCCAGTAAGGCCAACGGCAAGGAAGCAGATTGCGCACATGGTGCGGCGGCATTGGGATACGGTAAAGACAGCGCGCGAAACTCTTGCGCGCGTGTGCAGGGCTGCGGAGTTTGAGTGAAGCTTTCCCTACAGGAACAATTCGGGCAAATCGACATCTACGTCTTCGACCAGATTCTGCGGGGAAACATTACGCGCGGCATGCGCGTGCTCGACGCGGGATGCGGGTATGGACGGAACCTGGTCTATCTCCTGCGCGAAGGCTGCGAGGTGTTCGCGCTGGATGCGAATGCTGAAGGCGTGGAGCATGTCCGCCAGCTCTCGCAATCGCTTCAGACGGGACTGCCGGAGGAGAACTTCCACGTGGGCCAGATCGATGCCATGCCCTTTGCAGACGGTTTTGCCGATGTGGTGCTGTGCAGCTCAGTGTTGCATTTCTCGCGGGACGAAGATCATTTCCGCGCGATGCTTGCCGAGTTGTGGCGCGTCCTGAAGCCCGGCGGCATGTTGTTTTGCCGGCTCGGCTCGCGGATCGGTATGGACTTTGAACGCGTGCGGCCAAACATTTTTAGAGTCGGCGATGGCTCGGAATGGTTTCTCGTGGACGAGGAGATGCTGCTTGAATTGACCGAAGAACTGAATGCGGTGCTCGTCGACCCGCTGAAAACGACCATCGTGCAGGATTTCCGCTGCATGACCACTTGGGTGCTGCGCAAGCGCGTGTCTTAGAGGAATAAGAACAAAACGGGCGGGTATCCGAAGAGTGCCCCGCCCGCTGAGACTCGACACAAACTGATCCTTAGGAAGCTCTTGCGAGCAAGGCCTGGCGGTCGCCATCCTTGACGCCGACCAAAGCATCAAACAGCGCCCTATAGTGAATCATCGCGGTGCGCAGCTCTTCGGTGGTCGCCTGGTTGGTCCCCGCACGCGTCACGACTGCATTGCAGGTGCGATAGGAATCGACGAGCGGGGCGTGATCGACAGACAAATCCTCAACCCGCTGCGAAACACCGCCGGTCGGATAACCAATCGTCTGCATCACCGCATTGATGAGTTCGTCTGCCTCTGTCACGGCGCCGCGCGGATGATCAACAAAGCGCGACTGGATGACGTCCCACTGCGCGATGTAACGTGCCTGCTCTGCGACCGTCAATTCACGCAGTTTGAGATCCCGAACGCGATCCATGCGCGCCAAAAGCTTCTGTTCGGCTTTGGTGCGCGCGCGGTTCTCTTTGACCGCCAGATCATATTCGGGTCCGAAGCGGGCGCGCAGGATGGCGGTGCGACGACGACGGCGTTGTTCAAACACCACTGCGGCCGCAATGATGGCAACCGCGACGACAGCCACGCTGATCAAAAACGCCGGGCTGCTGAACATGGAAGTGTCGATATTATTGAAATTCATTCCAATCTCCTTTGAGGGCGCCACGCCAGGCACACATCTCAACAGAGGTGCGCATCGAAAACGGCGGCCACGTTCACTGATTGGGATGAGGTCCAGGTGTCTGCTGTTGCTTGAAGAGAGCTAAAGCGCCGCAGTCGCGGGCAGAATCTCATCGACATCGACCCATTGCGTGGGATAGTTGCCGGTGTAGCAGGCGGTGCAATAGCCGGTGTTTTGCTGGGTTTTGCAGGACTTAAGCAGTCCTTCGAGCGAAAGATAGGCCAGCGAATCCGCCTCAATATATTGCCGAATTTCTTCGACCGTTTTATTCGCAGCAATCAGATCGCGCTTGCTCGGCGTATCGACTCCATAGAAGCATGGGGAGATTGTCGGCGGGCAACTGATGCGCAGGTGCACTTCTTTCGCGCCTGCTCCGCGCACCATGCGGACAATCTTGCGGCTTGTGGTTCCACGAATGATCGAGTCATCGATCAGGATCACGCGCTTGCCATCGAGCAGGTTGTGGACTGGGTTCAGTTTCAACCGCACGCCAAAATCGCGTACGCGCTGCTCTGGCTCAATGAACGTGCGGCCGACGTAATGGTTGCGAATCAGGCCCATGCGAAACGGCAGGCCCGCCTCTTCCGCGTAGCCGAGCGCCGCAGTCACTCCGGAGTCCGGCACGGGGACCACGACATCGGCGGCCACGCCAGACTCCCGCGCTAACTGACGCCCCATCTGGTCGCGAGACTCCTGCACCCAGCGGCCATAGATCTTGCTGTCAGGCCGCGCAAAGTAAACATGCTCAAAGATGCAACTCGATTGCGGAAAGCCGGTCGCATACTGGCGGCTGGTCACGCCATCTTCAGTCACCATCACGAGTTCGCCGGGCAGAACATCGCGCTCGTACTCGGCACGCAGCAGATCGAACGCGCACGTTTCACTGGCGAAGACGATCGTGTCGGGGCCATCCTGGTTCTTGATCCGCCCCATTGAAAGCGGCCGGAACCCGCGTGGATCGCGCGCGGCGAAGATGCGATCACGCGTCATCATCACGATCGAGAATGCGCCTTCGACCTGCGCCAGCGACTCCGCAATGCAATCGACAAGCGAGTTCGCCTTGGAGTGCGCAATGAGCTGGACGATAATTTCAGAATCGGACGTGGTCTGGAAATACGCACCCTCGCGCTCGAGCCGAGCACGAACCGTGCCCAGGTTCACCAGGTTGCCGTTGTGCGCGATGGCGATGAGGCCTTTGGTCGACTCCACGCGGATGGGCTGCGCGTTCAGCAGCGCTGAGTCGCCGGTCGTGGAGTAGCGCGTGTGCCCGATCGCCATGGGGCCGGGCAGCTTCGACAGCACATCGTCGGTGAAAATTTCACTCACCAGGCCCATGCCTTTGATGTTGGCAAGCCGCTGGCCGTCGGCCGAAGCGATGCCCGCGGACTCCTGCCCGCGATGCTGCAGCGCGTAGAGGCCGAGGTAGACCTGGCGCGCCGCGTCTGGATGACCGTGAATGGCGACCACGCCGCACTCCTCGCGGAGCTTGTCTGAATCTTCAGAACGCTTGCTTTGAAAGGGCACGGCTTCAGCCGTGCCGCTAGCCGCGCAATTCATCTTGCCGGGCTTTAGCCCCTGAGGGATGGTTTGCGAAAAACCTTCCTCAAGGGCTAAAGCCCCCATTCCTTCCCATGCTAGATTGGCACGACTGAAGTCGTGCCCTTTCAAAGCAGCCGGAGCAGTGAACTGTTCGGCCACTCCTGCAACGCCCTGGTAGAGAATCCGGCTCATGCCAGCACCTCGTTGTGCAATGTGGCTTCGAGCGAATCGGCCCATGGCTTGCGCAGTTCGGCCAGCGAGGCGGAGATGAAGGGCTGGCGATCGACAGTGATTTCAACCCTGTTGCCGCCGACCGTCCCCACACGCGCGACAAGAAAGTTGTATTCGCCAGCGAGCTTCTCGATTGCGTCGATATTGCTGGAATGGGTAGTAGCGAAGATGGTCGACGCCGGCTCGGCAAACAGGCCGAAGAGCGGATGCACCAGCAGCGATTGGTCCTGCTCAACCGTCGCCCCAATTCCACTCTGCAAGCAGGATTGAGCAACAGCGACTGCAATGCCGCCATCGGAAAGATCGCGCGCTGAACGAAGCAAGCTTGCGCTGCGCCAACCCCTGCAGCAACGTGAGAAGATCTGCCTCCGCCTCAAGGTCGAGCGGCGGCGGCGTTCCCCATAAGCTGTTCAAAACTCCCTTTGCAAATTCAGAGCTGCCAAATGCACGAAGCTCTAATGCCGGCGAGTCATCGCTGTCCTGCGGTGCATCCGACACCGGCTCGAGAACCGGCCCGGCGATGGGAAAGCCCGGCGTCGGCGTCAGCGAAGCCACAATATAAGGATTGATCGGAACTGGCTCAAAAGGCACCTTGAGATTGGGATCCGGCTTCGCCCCACGCGGAACCGGCCACAACAACAGGATGGCGTCGTCCTTGTGCTGAAAGTGTGCCGGCACCGCCAGCGTCACGTCATCGAGAATGCCAACCACGCCGAGCACCGGCGTGGGATAAATGCCCTCGCCGCGTGTCTCGTTATAGAGCGAGACATTGCCGCCGGTGATGGGCGTCGCGAGCGCGGTACACGCCTCGGCAATTCCATCAATTGCTGTAGAGAGCTGCGCCATGATCTCCGGCTTCTCGGGATTGCCGAAGTTCAGGCAGTTGGTCGCGGCCACGGGCGTTGCGCCAGTGCAGGCCACTTTGCGCGCAGCCTCTGCCACCGCATGCATCGCGCCCAACTTCGGATCGAGATAAGCCCAGCGGCCATTGCCATCAAGCGCCATCGCCAGGCCGCGCTCGTGCCCCGGCTTGCCCGTGCCCTTGATGCGCATCACGCCCGCTTCTCCGCCCGGACCCTGCACGGTATTCGTTTGCACCATGGTGTCGTACTGCTCAAACACCCAGCGCTTCGAGCAGACGTTGGCCGAGGCCAGAAGCTTCTTCAAGTCGGCCGTGTAGTCGCGGTCCTTGTCGAGCTCGCCGAGAACTTCATCCGTCGGATCCAGCGCCACGGGCGACTTCCACACGCCCACCGGCCGGTGATAGAGCGGCGCATCGTCCGTCAGCGATTCGTTGGGAATATCCGCGACCAGCTCGCCATGATGACGAATGCGCAAGCGCGGTTCAGGCTTCACGGTCCCGCAGATTACCGCATCCAATCCCCACTTCGCGAACACGCTGAGCACTTCGCCCTCGCGGCCCTTCTCGGCCACCAGCAGCATGCGCTCCTGGCTCTCAGACAACATGATCTCGTAGGCCGACATGCCGGTTTCGCGCTGCGGAATCAGATCGAGCTCGACATCGAGGCCCACGCCGCCGCGCGCGCCCATCTCGCAGGTCGAGCAGGTCAGGCCGGCAGCGCCCATGTCCTGGATGCCGACAATCGCGCCCGTCTTCATCGCTTCAAGGCACGCTTCGAGCAGCAGCTTCTCCATAAAGGGATCGCCGACCTGCACATTGGGCCGCTTCTGCTCCGAGCCCTCCTTGAATTCCTCGCTGGCCATGGTCGCGCCGTGAATGCCATCGCGCCCCGTCTTGGCGCCGACATAAATTACCGGATTGCCGACGCCGGTCGCCTTGCCATAAAAGATCTCGTCGATCTTGACCATGCCCAGCGCAAACGCATTCACCAGCGGATTGCCGCTGTAGCAGGGCTCAAACTTCGTCTCGCCGCCCAGGTTCGGCACGCCAAAGCAGTTGCCGTAGCCGGCGATGCCGCTGACCACACCCTCAACGATGGAATGGTTTTTCGCGACCAGCTCCGCATCAACGCCAGGCTCCGCCGCGATAGGCCCGAAGCGCAGCGAATCCATCACCGCCAGCGGCCGCGCGCCCATGGTGAAGATGTCGCGCAGAATGCCGCCCACGCCGGTCGCGGCGCCCTGAAACGGCTCAATATAGCTGGGGTGGTTGTGCGACTCAATCTTGAAGGCGCAGGCCCAGCCGTCGCCCACGTCGATAATGCCGGCATTCTCACCCGGCCCCTGCACCACGCGATCGCTCTTGGTGGGCAGCCGCTTGAGGTGCACCTTGCTCGACTTATAGGAGCAGTGCTCCGACCACATCACCGAGTAAATGCCCAGTTCTGTGAGGGATGGCGTGCGGCCCAGTGCGGCCAGGATGCGGTCGTATTCTTCCGCAGTGATGCTGTGCTGAGCCAGCAACTGCGGAGTGACCGCTACCGGCGAGGGAACAACTGCAGAAGACGCGGTGGTCATCACGGTTGCCTCCATTGTCGCATGGCGTTCACAGAGAAATAATTTCGGATGGGTGTGGAAAGCGGAGCAGGTTTGAGCCGCGCCGGCTTCGGCGGGCCTTCGGGGCAGAGGTATGGGTGCGGCGACGGCTGTCTGGCGCTGAAAGCAAAGCCTGTGCGATACTTTTTAGGCAGCCCCCACCCTAAGCCGGGATGGCGGAACTGGCAGACGCAGCGGACTCAAAATCCGCCGATCGCAAGGTCGTGGGGGTTCGACCCCCCCTCCCGGCACCAGCCTAATCTATAAGATACGAAGCGTAGGCATCTTCGGATGCCCTTTTTTATGCCCAAAGGATGATCAGAGGGACAGCTTGGGCCTTAGAGCCTCGTGTCTGAGCTTATTGTTATTCGGACTATACTTAGTTGCTCTCCAACTGACGCTTGAGCCGAAAGGCGACAGGATGATCCCCTATGTCTCAATTGCCAGATTTCTTAACTAAGCTGGACCCCAAGAAAGCTATCGTCCCATTTCTCCTTCTGTTGGCGGGAGCACTCCTAAACAAATTCGTCCCCTTCGCTTGGCATGCTGTCGTCACAGCCTTCACCTGGATCGGGCGGCGAGTTGGCGGAAGGTTTGCTTTCCGCTATTTCGAACGAACCTACCTTGATTGGCTTGTAACTCAATTGAGAGAACTCAAGCTGACCGGCATCGTAACGACCGATGCGGCCAAAAAGCCTAGGCTGGAACAGGTTTTTGTCTCTCTAAGAATGGGCGGGGAAAGAGATGGAATCTCGTTCATGGAGTGCGCAATTGCCGTCTGCAACGAGATAAAGCGCAATCCGAGTAAGCGTCGACGCCTGGTGGCCGCGTTGAAAAGGGATTTGGAACGTGCATCTTTGGAGCAACGGAAAGAGGCCGAAGAATACATCGAGCGCAGTATCAAAGAAGGAAAGATTGCGAAAAAGCTGACAACGTCCATTGCAAGCTCGGCAATGCCACTACTCGGGTATTTAAGTTCACTTGGCCGATTCACCCGGTCCGGATTCGTGAGGATGAGTGTAGATTTGTTTTCGGATGGGGACGTCAATGAGTCCGAGTACCTAAGCACACTTTTCAACCAAACTCTTCGCGATAATCAGCGCCTCGCGGTCCTAGGCTCCCCGGGATCTGGCAAGAGCACCCTGCTTCAATATATTGGACTCGCGTACGCGAAAGCCCGGGCCGGTGACCCGAAGCTTCGCAAAAAGAATAGCCATCGGGATCTTCTCGGAGCAATCGGTTGGAAACTTCCAATATTCATTCCATTGAGCATAGTATCTAAAGCTTTGGCAGAGCCATTACCGAACGGAAATTGCCGCACGATTTTGGATGTATTGCCAAGTATTCTTCCGCCGGACCTGCAAAATGACCCAGCCGCAACCAACTTCTTCAAAAAGAAGATCACGGGAGGCCAATGCATGATCCTCTTCGATGGTCTGGACGAAGTTCCAACCGACGAGGAGTTCAAGGCCGTCGTGAACGCCATTGAAGGATTCACCCTAGCGCACCCCAAGAATAAAAGCATTCTAACTTCGCGGATTGCGGGGTGGAGAGGTGGCGTTCATGCCGATTTCAAGGTCTTTTACCTGGCGGATCTTTCGGAGCCACAAATCGATGCGTTCGTAACAATTTGGTGCGAAGCTGTAGAACAGAATGCCGTAGTCGGGCGACTCGAGGACGAGGGGCAAGCAGACATGGCAAATCGGAGGCGCAGGGCTCAGCAGCATGCCCATCAGTTGAGAACGACGATCAGGTCCAACCGCGGGATGAGGCAACTCGCCTCCAATCCAATGCTCCTTTCCATAATCGCGCTTGTCCACAACAGCCTTCCAGACCTTCCGAAGGAACGTACAAAGCTCTATTCCGAATGTTCCAAAATCTTGCTCGAGCAATGGGACATGCTCAAAGGAAGACACGTTGATGACACACGATTGCGCTTGGAACAGAAGGAAGCCATTCTGAGACGCATCGCCTTCGCACTGCACAGCGGGGAGATAGGTAAGAAGGGAGGGAGCAGAGAGGCGGGACGTCAGGAGGTCGAGAAATTGCTCTCCAGCTTACTGCCCACCTTCAACATGTCTTCCCGAGACGCCGAACGCCTGTTGACACGTCTGATCGAGCGGAGCGGCATCATCGTTGAACGCCAAAGAGATGTCTTGGCCTTTTCGCATCTCACATTTCAAGAGTACTTTGTCGCTTCGCATCTCGCGAAAAGCAAGCCAGCTGGCTTCCTGTTTTTGGATGGTCGCATCTTCACTGATTGGTGGCGCGAGGTAGCCGTAATGTTTGCAGGTTTACTTGAAGACAGCAGCGATTTCCTGAAATCGCTACACACAAACAGCCATTCTGACCTCTTCTCCACAAAGCTGTTGCTCGCCGGAATATGTTTGGGAGAATCACA
Source organism: uncultured Acidobacteriaceae bacterium (assembly GCA_963791505.1). Lineage (GTDB taxonomy): Bacteria > Acidobacteriota > Terriglobia > Terriglobales > Acidobacteriaceae > Telmatobacter. The sequence continues at coordinate 7,975 of CAWBSV010000021.1, read as the reverse complement.
GGTCGTAAGACAGGTCCCCGTACGGGAGTCCATTAGTGCCGACTTGGCTCAGCTCCACAGCCTGGGATGCCTAAACGGGCCGGCTTCAGATTTCAGGGAACTCTCCGGGTACTTGGCGGATTGGTCCAGATCTGACCTTGCTCGAAGGCACGCAGTCGCATTTGCAATTGTTTCTGCTGCGGATGAAGGTAAGAGGCAGGCGCATCTCAAACAATTGGCAGCCACAATTCGCGACGGCGACTCTGAGGATGTCCGCTTGTGCGTTGGAGCGTTGCAATTACTCCCTAATCTGTCCATCTTCGGACTCGCGGAAGCTATCTCGGAACAGGTGGGCAAGAGAGACAGTCGCATTTCTGCGAACTGCATGCGGCTTCTCTCGCGGACGCTGCCGGAGAATTACGCTGGTTCTGTAGAAGATGCATTTGGAACTGCCCTAGGGGACTCTGATCAGAATGTTCGTACAGCCGCGATTGATGCACTACTTGCCAACTCCGCGAATACAAGCCTGATTCTTAAGTTCCAGCCGCAACTAGAAAAACTTCTATCAGCTGAGAGTTGGAGAGTTAGGCAATCCGCCGCTAAAACCTACAGTCACTTTATTCGGCTCGATGTCGCAGGTTGCAGTGGCAGGCTATTGGACTTGATCGACAAAGAAGACGACGCTGATGTCCTTCAGACAGCATTCGATTCTCTTCGTGAGCCGAATGGTATGGCTAGATCGGATGAAATATTGGAGAAATTGACAAAACTCCTTCACGCGAAGAACGAGACCGTTCGCGCACTTGCGCTGGATTCAGTGACGTACCTTCTTAATGACCCCGAAAGGCAACCTGAAATCCTCGGCACCATCCGGGAGTTCATCGGAGCCAGATCCGATGCGATTCAAGATGTCTTAACCAAGGCGATGACTCGTCTGAGTAACGAAAGGTGCATCGAAATCGCGGTAAGGTGGCTCCTCCAATCAGCACGCACAGGATCGAAGACGGAGAAGGCCAATTCACTCTATCTCCTTGGAACCATACGCCAGCATCTTGTTCGGATCGACGACATTGATGAGGCACTTGTGAATGGATTGAAATCTCGAAGCGGGCATATCAGGGTTGGGGCCGCCAGAGGAATAGCGCAATCCGATGCTTGGGTCTGCGACGATGAATCCTATAAGGTTTTGGTATCAATGGCCGCATCGCGGTCGCACAGCGCACAGCTCTGTGGCTTGCGAGCAGTCGGGAGAACAATAACGCCGTCCCGTGCGGACGAAACGCTAGAAATCATCCGTCGAGGACTGTCCTCAGATGATCCGCGTATTCGTGTCGCAGCCGCCAAGGCTGTTTCTCGCTTAGGAAAGGCTGGCGGAACCCTGAAAGATTTGCTTATGGATCGAATTTCCAAGGGGCAGCTTTTTGAAGCGTCAATGTTCGCGCGCGGGCCAGGAACCCGCGGACAGATAAGATCGTTCTTTATGGCTCCTGGTGACTATGCGTCCGAAGCAGAGGCGCAAGAAGCGATTAGGGATGCGCTGCTTTCCATAGTGACCTCAAAGTCAGATGTACAAGGTCTCATTGACGATATTTCGAAGACAATCGACGGGAGTAATAGGCCACATCTCGGCCTGATCCCGTTGGTTCAGGTAATTGGCGCCCTTGCAGAAAAGCATTCCTCCATTAAGGCCCTTGAATGCCTTTTGCGAATTTTGAGATTGGTCGAGGAAGGGCTTGAGGACGTTGATTTTAGTGCTGACTTCGTTTTTTTTAGCCCGCCCTTTGTGATGACTTTGGACGACGACGCAGCTGTTCAAAGGGACATAGCCGCTGTGGGAAAGAAGCTGCAAGGGCGTGACGTTTTGAAGATCTTAAGACGGGCCTTGGAATCACAGGGAATCCTGTCCAAGATCACGATACTGCGTGCGCTGCCTGAATTTGAGAGTGGTGTGCGAATCGATCTCATTCCCACAATAAAGGATATTGCCAATAACGACGCTCCGCGTGTGAGAGACGTCGCGTGGGAATCCTTGAAACGAATCAACTCTTCCCGCGGTTCTTGGGTCATAAGCGAACCACCTGCCTTCGACGACGACTTTCGAGTTTCGCCTGAGTCGGGGCCCATGTAATCCATTCGGAAAAAACAGGGTGTAACTGAGCCGTCAAAGAATCTCTACTGTATTATCTGCGTGGCGGAAACGGCCTGGTCTCAGGGCACCATCATGCTTGTCCAAGCCCTCGCAGCGTCTCGACCGTGGAGATTGCCCCGGTCGGTTCCTCTTCGTGCTTGAAGTAGGTTTTCCACGGAAATAAACGGAAGATTCATTGGCTGGCCTCTTCACGCGAGAACCGATTCCGCGGCGACCTGCGCGCGCTTGAGCTGCACCAACTGCGCGTGAAGCGATTCGGCGGCCAGGCCATGCAGCAGCAGCCGATACCCGGCCTGCAAGGTCGAGAGCGGCACCAGTGGATGCTTGTTGTTGACCAATCCCACGTAGCTGGCATCGCCCAGCAGCTTCGACGCATAAATCGCGACAGTTTCATCGAGCTGGAGCGAGTTGCACGCGCGCCAAAAATCAGAGTCGGTAAGAAAGAGTTGATAGATCGGCGTGTACATCTCGATCGCCGACTCGAGATCGATGAAGTTGTGCCAGGTATGGGGCAAACTGGCTTCGTCAATTGCGAAGGGACCGTCGGTAATGCAATCGAACTTGGCGTGAGCCTGTTTGGTCAATCGCAGACCGCGCTCCTTCATCTCGCGATTGAGGCGGATGAGGAAGTTATAGATATTCAGGTCGTGCTGGAGGAAGACATCCTGCTGCAAGTCGGCAAGATTGTGCGGACGAAGCGGATTGAGCGGGATGCTGACGCCGGGGACATTCGTCGCCACAAACTCGAGCACCTCGGTGCCGATGTGAAAATGCCGGACAATAAGGTAATTCGCATCGGGCCGAACGAATGCTTGTAAACCCCGGTAGATGAGCCAGTGACAAATCTTTGACGAGGTGAGTTTGTTGGGAATCACAATCTTGACGATCTGCAGCAACATGATGGTGAGCTTGGCGAGCGGCCGGATCAGCGGGAGCAGGAACTGGCGCGATTTGGAGCCGGAGTTCGCGAGTAGCGCGGCCTTGACTTCATCGGAGAGTGGCAGGCTGGCGTCAAGATACAGGGCTAGCCACGGATTCGGATCGTCGGGATTGTACGGCGCGTTTTCGTAGAGCTCGGTAACGTCCATGGTGATCTCCGGTGCTATGAGTTTAGCTGCGGCCGGCTAAATCTGCTGAAGAGGCGACGCGGACATTTTGAGCGATACCGATGGCGCGCAGCAGTCGAATCACCTGCCAGGTCCAGTCAAACTGCCATTGGTCGATCCCATGACGAGCGCTCCAGGGAACGCGATGATGGTTGGCGTGCCAGCCATCGCCAAGAATGAGCAAGCCAAGGACGAAGCTGTTCCGGGACTGGTCCGCTGAATGGGGCAGCCGTTCGCCGAAGGTATGGGCGACGCTGTCGATGGCGTCGCCAAGATTGTAGAGAACCACCAGCGTGAGCCAGAAGGTCAAAAGACCGGCGCTGTGCCAAAAATGCCAGGCGATGAGCGCCGGCAGAAAAACATGCAACAGCAGAAGCACTGCCGCATAGGGGCCAGGACGGCTGAGCCATCTATAGTAGCCATCGGCCGCGACATCGCGGGCAAGCGAATTGTGTTGTTGATTGGTGCGGGGACGCCAGAACGCGTCGAAGAGCGTGCGCAGCGGGCCTGCAAGCGCATAGAGGATTGCTGGCGCAGCATCGCGCGTGCCGAGATACCAGCCGGTGTGCGCATACCAAAAGCCCCGATGCTGCGGCGAGTGCGGGTCATCCGGCGTATCCGTAGTCGCGTGATGATAGCGATGATTCCCCGCCCATTGAATTGGAGTGCCTGCGGGAAGGCCAAGTGTGATCAGGCTGTGCTCCAGCCACCGCGGAACGCGCAGGGACCGGTGCGACAGAAGGCGGTGGTAGCCAAGATTAACGCCCAGGCCCGCCAGCAAATAGTAAATCGCCGGGAACAGCAAAAGATTCAGGTGCACGGTTTGGGCCCTCCGTGGTCTCAAAATCGTCTTTTGACAAACCTCAAAAGCAGGAATGACTAAAAATTTCCAATCTCTTCCAATTGGAGTGCATAGAGACGCGCGGTGACGCGCGCACACTTGGCGATTGCCTGGACAAGCTGAGGCGTCAGAATGCCCGCGGCCAGAGCGAGGTCGAGACGCCTGAAGTGCACAACATCGCTCTCGGAATGGTAAAGAAAGAAAGACACCGCATCGTCCTCAAGGTGGAGCGCAGCCTGGATGCGCTCACCCCATTCCCGCGCGAGGCGCTGGCCAACACCCTCGACGATGAACATGGCGCCAATCAGATCGAATGGATTTTCGTGACCGGCGCGCTCAAGAATGTAAGCCGAGAGCGCTTCGCTGCCAATGTTCTTGCGCCCTGAGCGAATTTCGTCGAGCGACCCACCGGCAGAAACAAAGTTGCGCTCGAGCATCTCGAAGTCACGGTGCTCTTCATTGGTGTGCTGGATAAACGCACTGCGAATGGGGAAGAATTCCGGCGTGATGCTTGAGGCGGCGCGCGCAATCCAGCGAGAACCATCAATCACCTGCTGGCGAAGATTGAAAAGAAGGGCGCGATAGTCCTCGATCGTGATTCTCCCGGCATAGAGCCTTTGCAGCAGAGGAACGCGCTGCAGGCGCTCTTCAAGATCGAACCAGGCCAGGGTCAGCTCGCGAATCAGCTGCTGCGCGAGCGGATCGGAGCCGGGCTCTAGTCGGGGCGGCTCGGCATGCAGCGGCGCCTGCGGCGGAGTGTGTTGTTCATCGCCCGCCACCACGGTGAGCAGCATGTAACCGAAGAGGAAGCGCCCGCTTTCTGGAATGAGGCAGAGCACTTTTTGCCCGGGCTTGAGCCGACCCGAGGAAAGTAGCTCTTCGAGCAGAAGGAACGTGGACGCGGAGCCAACGTTGCCCGTGGTACTGAGATTGGAAAACCAGCGCTCTGCGGGAATGTGGAATCCCGCCTTTGCCGCCAGGGCCGCGGATTGCTCCAGAAAGAAATGGGAAGAGTAATGGACCGCGAGCCAGTCCACCTGCTCCGGTGCGAGCGATTTCTCTTTCGCACCCTGCAGCAGGCCAGCGACGGCATAGCGCACAACGTCTTTCAACATGCGGATGTCCTGGCGCAGATTGATGGCGCCTGCGTCGGCCGCGACACGGTAGTTCGGATAGTCGAGCCAGCTCTGCGGAATGCGCCCATCCTGCTTAGCAGGGCCAACGTACATGCACGGCTGAAATTTGTTCGCGAAGGAGCGAAGCTCGATCCAGTCAATGCGCAGGTTGAGGCGGCCCGCAGCAGCGGAGGGGCTGAGCATCGCGGCGCCGGCGCCGTCGGAAAGCATCCAGCGCAGAAATTCTGCGTCAAAGGTGGGTCCTTCCGCGCGAACAAGCTCCTGGTCTTCGAAGCGAGAGGCCTTGAACAGGCGGCTGGCAAACTCGCCCGCGCAAGCCACGGCATTCCGTTTGCCTGCTTCAACTTGCAACGCGGCAGCCTTGATCGCCATCACGCCGCTGGCGCAAACTCCGTGAAGCGTGCTCAGCTCGCAGGGCGGCGATTGCAATTCGCCATGCACCATGCTCGCGAATCCCGGTAGAGGAAAATCGCCCTGCGAGGTCGCTGCCGCGATGAAGTCGACATCCGCGACCGTCAGACCGGCTCGAGCCACCGCGCAGCGTGCAGCCTCCGCGGTCATCCCCGCATTCGAACAAAGGCTCTGCTGCTGCTTGTCGATTGCATAGTGCCGGAACTGGATGCCGTTCTGTTTAAGGATGCGTTGACGCACCCGCGAAGGCTTGCCCGCGACAAGGCCCAGATAGGACTCCATCTCATCGTTGGAGATTGGAGGGCCCGGAAGAAATTTGCCCAGAGATGTGATGTAGACGTTCATGGATGACCTGATCACTCCGAGCAGAAGCGCTTTTCGCGCCCCCCGCGACGACAATACAACGTTATCGCCTACACCAAGTTCGAACGCCCCTGCGTAGGACACTTTTCGAAGTGTCACAATTAGAGCGCCGGCGGAAATCGCGACGCTCAGTGTCCTTCACAACCCCAGCCCTGCGGCTCCTCAGACAAAGAATGGAGGCTAATTTCGCCCTTCGTGGAGCCTTCCCAGCGTCTCGACCGCGGAGATCGCCCCGGTCGGCTCCTCTTCGTGCTTGAAGTAGGCGAAGACCTCGCCCTCCTCAGACCGCTGGCGCAGGGTCTTCTCGATCGCGTCGAGCTCTGCTGCAGTGTATCCACTCTTTCGGAACCGGTAGCTCGAGAACGGAGCGGTCACTTTATCCGGCGTCTCCAGGTCGTCGCTCTCCGCAACGCAGAGCGAGACCGAGTGACGCTTCAGCACGGCATACACTTCATCGCAAAACCATGTGCTGTTGCGAAATTCGAACGACATCCGAAGCCCACAGCGTTCTGCGGCTTCAAGAAATGAGGCGAGGCGCGACACGTCGACCTTGAAGTTAGGCGGAAGCTGGAAGAGCACCACACCCATCCGTCCCGCAGCCTCGACCGGCTCGAGCGCACGCCCCAGGGCGGCGACTGCCTCGGCACAGTCCTTGAGCCGAAGAATGTGCGTGATCCGCTGCGGCGCCTTGAACGAGAAGCGAAAGCCGTCGCCGGTCGCGGCCAGCCAGCCGGCAAGCATGCTCGCCGTCGGCAACGCGCGGAAGGTGTAGTTCACCTCGACCGAGTTCAATTGCGTTGCGTAGTATTCCAGGAACTTCTTTGGCGCAAGCCCCTGAGGATAGAACCCCGGTTTCCAACTCGCATACGCCCAACCGGAAGTGCCAATAAAAGCTCGATGCGTCACGGAAGACAGGCTAGCACAAAGCTCAATCTTGGCGAGCCGACTTATTGATTGCATCGGCTGCCGCTCCGTGGAAGCCATCGGGTCGACCGAGATCTGCCAGGCCCTTGGCCTTCCAGGATCCACCTTCGAGGGGAGGGCGATCCCTTCCACCAGTTGGAAGGCCAGGCCGCGTCGCTCGGCCAGGTCGTCGTCGAAGGGGGCCGGCCACTTCACGCCGCATGGACATGGGTGACCAACCGTCGACGAATCCCATCAGATAAAAGGTCCGCCCCAGGCGGACTGGTCTGTGCAGACGGCGAAGGCCTCGGTGCTCGGAACATCGGTACCGCTCAGGGCCTCGATGATCCGCCATTCGCGGACGATGCCGGTCTCATCGCGAGTCGGCGGCGCCGCGGCCGGAGGGATGCGCATGGCGCAGTGCAGATCGCCTCGTCGAAGTTCGTAAATCTCGTTCTGGCTCCCACCCGAGATGTAACGGTGCTAGAGAGGGCGCGCCCACGCCAAGTCCTTGGGAGTCCAACCAGGCGCAGAGGCCGTCCACATTCGAGATCTCGGGTGCACGGAATTCCGTCCATCAAGCTCCACAGGTTCCCCACCTCGAGCTCGAGGTACTCGGCGAACTTGGCTCTGGCCGCATCTTGGCGTTTTGGGCAACAACTGGGTCGGCCAGACATCGTCGCTGCCTTGGTGGCCCGCGGAGCACTTGCAGGGCCACTGTCACCTTGTGCACCTCAGTCGGTCCATCGGCCAGTCCCATGACGCCGGCGCCAAGGATCATCCCGAAGAAGGGCATCTCGTTGGTGGTGCCGACCGCGCCGTGCACCTGCATGGCTCGCCACGCAATGTCGTGCAGGACGGTAGGCATCACCACCTTGGCCGTCGCGATGTCCTTGCGAACCCGTTTGTAGTCGTTGTACTTGTCGATCTCCCATGCCGTGTACAACACGAAAAAACGGAATTGGATGAGCTGGGCGTACGAATCCGCGATGTAGCCCTGTACGAACTGCTTTTATGGCCAACAGGCTTCCCTGCGTCTCCCGGCTGAGCGCTCGTTCGCACGTGGTGCTTGAGATGGCCTTCTGGG
>CAWBSV010000020.1:0-43536 GCA_963791505.1 uncultured Acidobacteriaceae bacterium | reverse complement strand
AAAACCGTGTTAGACAGCAGTAAGAGACAGGACGTGCCATCTCTATGGCATAGGTGCCAGATTCTTCTTCATGGCAGGGTTCACAAAGCACAAGCGGGGATCAGACCGCCGGCTCATTAAACACACCTACACTTCCTAGACCCATGGACGCTGACCTTCACACCGAGGTTACCCCGATGCAAAAACATATATTTCTTATTGTCGATGAGCTTGCAATACTGCTTGAACTTGGCCTCGCCGTTCGGACATGGCGCCGCCGCCGCCCGCTTCCGGTCTGCCGTCAATGACAGAACTGGGCACGCCGGTCATTTTTGACGGAAACAGCTTCTTGTAGTAATCCCAACGTTCATTGGTCACCGCGTTTGCAAGTGGATCGGGGCCGGGAATGTGCATGTGGCATTGGATGACGATCAAGTCACTCGGAGGCGAAGCCTGTCATACTCCGGATCGGCATGGGTGGGACGGAAGTATCGATTATGACACTGCGGAGGGTATTGGCGACTGATGCAGGTAGGGCCTGAATAAACCAACGTAACTTGAGCCGGCAACTCCGCCTCCTGCAGGTCAGGAAGGGCAGGCTGCGAGTGCGTCGCTAAAGAGCCGTTTGACGGCCTCCGCTTCCACAGTCAAAGCCGTCAGATCCGCCGCCCGGCGACAGATCAAATCACGAATCGTTTGCGCCCGCTCGCTGATTTCAAGGATTCCGGCGGACCCGCCGCACCCGATCCAGCGGTGAAGTATACAGCCCACTAACTTCGCATCGCCGCCGAGCAGGTCCTGGCTCTCCACCACCCCTTCCGACAGAAACTTCCGCTTAAGCCGAAGAAACTGCTCCTCTTCGGCGCATTCCCCTTTCGATTTATAGGCCGGCGTGTGAGTCGCTTTGTCGGTATGGCTGCTGGTCAGGCGGTTGACCGGCTCGTCCGTGGAGTTCATCGGCATGTATAGTTCTTTTCCCTGCACCCGGTCCGTGACCACAGCTTGCGCGCGCACCTTACCATAGCGCGATGTTAGCTGCACCCAGCTTCCTGTTTGAATTCCGCGTTCTTTGGCCAGTTCCGGCGACACTTCGACAAAGGTGCATGGCATCTTTTCCCGGATTCCCTCGCTGCGATACGTCATGTTGCCTTCGTGGAAATGCTCCAGCAGGCGGCCATTGTTCAAATGCAGGTCATACTCCGCGTCCTGCTGATCGGTTGGCTCCGACATGGTGGGGAACAATGTCGCCTTGCCGTCAGGAAAATTGAACTGTTTTGTATATAGCAGCGGCTGATCGCTCCCGTCCTCAGCGACTGGCCAATGCAGGGTCTTATATCCTTCCAGGCGCTCGTAGGTCACTCCGGCCATTAGTGGCGTAAGAGCGGCTATTTCCTGATATATCTGGACGGATGCTTGTAGTTCCAACCCGCACCTAGATGGTTCGCAATATCCTGGATGATCTGCCGATCGGAACAAATGCCCTCAAGGGGTCCAAACACTTCGTAGAGACGTTGAATGCGGCGCTCGGTGCTGGTGAAGGTCCCTTCTTTTTCCAGGCTGGGGCCAGCCCGGCAAGATCACATCGGCGAAGCGGCAGGTCTCACTGAAGAAGATCTCCTGCATCACGAAGAAGTCAGAGTTACCGGCCCCATCGGCACTTCGACCGTCGCTGGTCGCAGCGTTTCCACGGAAACCGCCGCCGTGCTGACCCGCGGCCGCAGCTTTTGTTCCAGCGGCAAGCGGTGCAACATGTAAGCCAGCGTTTCGCAATGCATCAAGCGATGTTCGATAGCGACGTTCAAAAGCTGCGAGTCCGTCACCGCGCGCGTGTCGATTTGTTCGCGCAGCCGCTGCTTGTAATCCTGAATTTCCGAAAGTGACGGCCAATCTTCCGGACGGTCCGAAGGGAGTGCCGTTCCTACTGGGTCGATCCCAAAGGCAAAGAGCCGGTCGAACCCGGGGTTAAACGACGGCATCCCGCCCACCGTTTCGCGCAGCAGATTTCCTTCAAAGGCTTCCAGATGCCCCACGTAAAAGACAATACGATGGCGGTCCGCAATGGGTCGTTCATAGAGAGCCTCGCGGCGCACAATGCCGAACAAACGGTCGGATTCAGCGCGCGCTTCCGCAAATCGTTGCAGAAGTTCACCGGGAGTGGAAACGGGGTTGTGTGTGGCCAGCACGACGTACCTCCCGCAAATACTGCACGTCTTTTGCCAAGGTAGCACACGGTTCGGGGCGTAACGTGGAATAATGCGGTTTCATGCCACTGGTTGAGTTTCGCGACGTGTGCTATGAGGTCGGCGGCCGGCAAATTCTCGCGGACGTAAACTTTACCGTGGAGGCGGGCGAGACATTAGTGCTGCTGGGACGCAGTGGGTCGGGCAAAACCACTGCGCTCAAAATGACCAACGGCATGCTGTTTCCCACGCGCGGAGAGGTCCGCGTCGAGGGCAAGTCCACGCGCGAATGGGACCCCATCCGCTTGAAGCGCCACATCGGCTATGTGATCCAGGAAGTGGGCTTGTTTCCGCATTTCACGGTGGAGCGCAATGTCGGGCTAGTGCCGACACTTGACGGGCGTTCGGCAGATGACGTGGCACAGCGGGTGGAGCGATTGCTAGACGAAATGGGGTTGCCGGCGGCGGAGTTTCGCGGGCGCTATCCGCGCCAGCTCTCCGGAGGCCAGCGCCAGCGAGTGGGCGTGGCCCGGGCGCTGGCCGCGGACCCTCCCCTGTTGCTCTTCGACGAGCCGTTCGGAGCCCTCGATCCGGTGACACGTGTCGAACTACAGCGTCAGTTCCTCGACTTGCGCCGTAACTTACGAAAGACTTCGATTTTCGTGACGCATGACGTCCGCGAAGCGCTGCGCCTGGGAACGCGCATCGGTTTGCTAGCGCACGGCCGCCTGGAAGTATCCTCTGACCCACAGGAGTTTCGCAACGCGCGTACCGAAGAAGCGCTGGCCTTCTTGGGAAGCCTGGATTGATATGCGTCCCGATTTAGTAAATGACCTGCTCCAACTCACCGGTGAACATCTGGTGCTCGTGCTCAGCGCGATGGCTGTGGCGATGCTGATCGGCGTGCCTCTCGGCATTCTGTTGACGCGCCGCGCCGGGCTGCAGCGCTGGCTGCTGGGCTTTGCCAGCGTGATGCAGACCATCCCCAGTCTCGCGCTGTTTGGCTTTCTGATTCCCATCCCATTCATCGGCGGCATCGGCAAGCGCACCGTAATCATCGCGCTGGTGATGTACGCGCTGCTGCCGATCTTGCGCAATACCTTCGTGGGAATCGCCAGCGTCGACGCGGCGGTGTGCGAATCGGCGGTGGCCATGGGCATGACCAGCGGACAAATGCTGCGCCAAGTGCAACTGCCCCTGGCGGCGCCCACGATTCTGGCGGGCATTCGCGTGGCGACGGTCACCACCATCGGCACCGCCACCATCGCCGCGGCGATTGGCGGAGGCGGTCTGGGCGTGTTCATCTTCCGCGGTGTGGCTTCTGTCGATACCGCGCAGATTCTAGCCGGAGCAGTGCCGGCCGCGCTCATGGCGCTGGCCGCGGATGGGGGATTGGGATGGGTAGAACGAAAATTATCGCGTGCCTAATCGCCGCGCTGGCGCTGGCCGCGTGCTCCGCTTCGCAGGCGGGCCGCGCCTTGAGCGTCGGCTCAAAGAACTTTACTGAGCAAGTGGTGCTCGGCGAAATTATCGCCCAACATCTGGAGCACCGCCTGCACCAAAAAGTCGAGCGGAAGCTCAACCTGGGCGGCACTCTCCTGGCACATCAAGCGCTGCTCGCGGGCGAGATCGATCTGTATCCGGAGTACTCCGGCACGGCGCTGGTAGCGGTCTTGAAGGAGCCCATCCAGACCGACCCCGCGGCCGTCCTGAAGCTGGTGCGCGCCGAATACGCCAGCCGCTTTCACGTGGCATGGCTCGACTCCCTGGGGATCAACAACGGCTTCGCCATGGTGGTGCGCGGCGATGACAAGAAATTGGAAACGCTCAGCGCTGCCGCCCGTCAAGCGAAGCCCTGGGCGCTCGGCGTCGGCTACGAATTCGAGCAGCGCGTCGACGGGTTGAAAGCCTTGCAGCGAGTGTACGCCTTGCGCTCGAGCGCCATCAAAACCATGGATCTGGGCCTGCTTTACCGCGCCCTTGAAGACGGCCAAGTGACCATGATCGCCGCCAACGCAACCGATGGCCTGCTCTCGAAACTCGACGTCAAGGTGCTCGACGACGACAAGCACGCCTTCCCGCCCTATGAACTATGCATCGCCGCCCGCGAGGACCGCCTGGCCGCAGTCCCCGGCCTGCGCGCCGCCCTGGCCGAGCTTACCGGCAAGCTCACAGATCGCAAAATGCAGGATCTCAACTATCAAGTGGACGGCAGACACCGCCCGGTAGCCGACGTAGCCGCCGAATTTCTCCAGAGCGTCCCTGGTTTGCAATAAAAAGATTGCAATAAAAAAGGCCTCCCTTGCGGGAGGCCTGGAGGTTTACCTCTGGAGGATAAATCTTTACGCCAAGTTAGGGATCTTGATGATCTTTTTCTGGATCGCGTACTGCACCAGTTGCGCCTTGTTGTGGATGTCGAGCTTGCGCATCAAGTTGAACTTGTGGGCTTCGACAGTCTTCACGCTCAGGTTCAAGTCGCAGGCGATTTCTTTTACTGAGTTACCTTCGGCGAGCATTTTCAGGACTTCGCGTTCGCGTGTCGTCAGCGTAGCGAAGCGCGGCAAACGGTTCGCGGATTTAATGCGGCTGCGGAAATCGTCCACCAACTGCGACAGCATCCGCGGGCTCAGATAGCTTCCGCCGCGGCAGATGTCGCGCACGGCCGCTACCAATTGCTGGCTGGGGCTGTCTTTCAGAACGTAACCGCTGGCGCCCACTTCCATGCCTTCGACCAGATAATCCTCGTCGTCGTACATCGTGAGGAACAGGACCTTAGTTTCCGGCCGGTTCTTCTTGATCTGGCGCGTGGCTTCAAAACTACTGAGCCCGGGCATGCCGATGTCCATGAGCACCACGTCGGGGCGCACTTCGTTGGCCTTTTCGACGGCATCGCCGCCATTAGGAGCCTCGCCGACCACTTCCATGTCCGCTTCCGCGGAAATCAGGGTCCGGATCCCTTGACGGAACAAGGTGTGGTCGTCCGCCAGCATGATTCGAATCTTCGCCATGTTTATCCCGTCTCCGTTATCTTCCCTACCGCGTCGTTAAGCGAACGCCCTACTTAGCTATCGGCAGTTCGATGGAAATCTTTGTACCTCGTTTTGGTCCTTCCACGCGGCTCTCCGCCTGGAACTTGCCGCCCAACAGGGCCACCCGCTCCCGCATTCCCGACATCCCGAAGGATTCGCGCTTTTGAAAAGCTTCTTCCACGTTGAACCCGACGCCGTTATCCTCCACTACCAGCTTCAGAAATCCATCGGCGGAAACCAGCGAAATGTTTACAAGCCGCGCATTGGCGTGTTTGCCGATATTGTTAAAGCATTCCTGTACAAGGCGATAAGTAATCACCTCGGTCTGCTGCGGCAGCGCCCCCATCTTGGCTAGCTGGAGCTTTACCCGGCACGGATTCAAGCGCTGGAAGCGGTTGATTAACTGGCGCAAAGCCGCCCCCAGCCCAAGCTGTTCGAGGACCGCCGGGCTCAGCGCCGAGATCAGCCGCCGCATTTCAAGAATCGTCCGCTCGGTCAAATCGCGAGCCTCCCCCAGCTTAGACCGCAGCTCGGATTCGCTCTCCGGCAGCGCCTGTTCGATCAATTCCATTTGCAGGCGGATGCACAGCAGGCTCTGCCCGGCTTCGTCGTGCAGTTCGCGGCTGATGCGGCGGCGCTCCATTTCCTCGACGTGCAGCATATGCTCGGCCAGCCGGCGGACCTGCTCTTCGCGCTGGGCTAAGTCTTCCATCAGCCGGGCCTTCTCGGCCGCCATCAGGCAGCGCTCGGCCGCGGCCGCCAGCAGTTCCTGTTCCCGCGGCAGCCATTCATAGGAGTTCGAAAAACCGAACTGCATGACCCCGGCGGTGCGCCCGTCCGCCGCCAGCGGGATGGACCAGCAGGAGGCGTAACGGTTATGCCACTGTTCATCCAGCAAATAGTCGGAGTGACTGTTGCCGTCCATGTAGCGCAGCTTCGAGAGCTTGCGCACCAACCCCGGACGGTTGGGAATCGACAGCGCGCTCGCGTGCGGAGCCCCGGCTTGCAGCACCCATTCCGAGGCGTCCTCGTTCAGCATATACAAGCGTCCGGCGTCGGCTTTGCAGACATGCACCAGCGATTCCAGGAAGTGGCGCAGCAGTTCTTCCAGATTCCGCGATTCCAGCTCCACGCGGAACAACTCATAAAACGCCTGTGTTTCCGCCTCGCGGACCTGGTAGTACGCGTTGTTCAGCGTCAGAATCACGCAGAAATGCAATTGTTCGCGGACCCACTGGAAGTTGGCGTGTTCGTCCGGCAGCAAGGACACCAGCAGCGGCGACAGCAACTGGTCGTATTCCTGCAGCGCCTCCAGAATCGCGCTCGGCGGCAAATTCAATTTGGCCAAGCGGCGGCCGTTGTATTCCACCTGTTCGATGAAATGCAGCGGAGCTTTGCCCTGCGACAAAATCCGCGAAGCCGCCCCCGGAGTGATCTGCGCCAGCGCCATCCTCTGCTTAGGCTCAAATCCCAGGGTACGCAGACGGCTCAAAAATTTACGGTCGATCTGATCCGCGTGCGGTTGCAGCAGCAGCGCCAGACGATGCAGGTGCACGCGCAACTGATCGCTTAAAACATCGGCGGCGTCGGCGAGCTCAGGGGATAGTTGTGCGGTCTGGTGCACTCTTAGGGATTGATCGGCATTCTAAGGCCTTCTCTTTAGCTAACCTCCCCCAGATCAACGTCGCAGATCAACGTCGCAGACCAACGTCGCAGATCAACGTGGATCAATATAGTTGGCCGATAATGGGAGAACCATGAGATGGGCTTGGGCCGTGTGCCTGATCGCCAGCGCCGCCACCGCTCAAGTCACGCCCTACACCCTGAAGGTCGAGACCGGACCTGGCCTGATCGCCGTCACCTTCACGCTCCAGGGCAACCAGGCGCGTATTTATTTGCCGGATGACGTGGCTCCCGGAGAAAAGTTCTCCGGCGCCCTGGAGGGCCAGCCGAATTTCGTGGTCGAGTTGGCCGGCCAACAAGCACTCGTCCGCTTAGGCGCCTTCCACTGGACCATGCCCGCCCAGCAGCCCGGCGATTTCCTGCCCCTCATCCTGCGCGATCGGCGCGGGCGCGAACTGGCGCGCGCTTCCATTCCCATCGTCGCCGCGCCGCGTTCGCCTGCCGCATTCCGGGTTCCCCAGGTAGTCCAAGCCGGCAGCCCCGCCCCCGTTCTCGGCTCCTTCGACGGCGACTCCCGCAGCACGCGTTTCGAAATCGCCGGTGAAACCGCACAGGTGCTGGCCGAGTCCGTCCGCAAAATAGTCGTCCGCGCCCCCGAAAAGCCGCTGGGGATCGTCACCTACGCTCTCCGCAAAGGCGCCATGGAAAAGCAAGGCAGCCTGCGCAGCATCACCATCGAGACCAAGCAGGTCGACGATTCGAACCTAGCCATCGCCGTGCGCGGCCTCGACGGTCTCGATGACCAGGTTGCTCTGAAATTAGACCGCGACTATATCTTCATCCGCCCCGACAGACGTTAAGGCCGACGGCTCCTACGCTACCCGCCTCTCGTTACTAGGCATCGAATCCGACGTCGCCGCAATGGAAACGCGCCTGATCTTTCCGCAGACCCCCTACGACGACGTAGGGCTCATCCTGCGCACCCCGCGTCACGACCGCCAGAAGCCTGCTTCCGAGGAACACGCCGCCGCCCTGCGCTCCCTGAGCTTCGACCCCTTCCCGGTCCTGGTAGCATTCCTGACCGACTACGACCTGGGCAGTGACGCCGCCTATGCCATGCTCGCCGCCGCCCCCGAGCGCGCCCTGTCGCTGCTATTCGCCTCCATGCCCCAAGCCGGCGCCAACATTCAGCGCATCGGCTTCATGTGGTTCCTAGGCCATGCCGGCGATGCCGCACTGACCGCCAAGTCCCGCAGCGAAGCCCACGCCGCTGCCCTGCGCGTCCTGGCGCTGCCCTCCTCCGGCTCCGAAGGCGTCGAACTGGCGCTGCACACCATTGGTCTAAGCGGTGGCCCTGAAGACTTGCCCCTGTTAGAACAGCACTACCAATACCGCAGCGGCTGGTCCGGACGCTGGCGGATTCAAGACGCGAGCGAAGCTGCCATGGTCCGCCTGGGATCGCGCGAACACCTGGAAAAAATCCGTGCCGAACTCGCCACGCCTTTTCCGCCGCAGCCAACGCCCGAGCAAGCAGTGCTAGCCGGACAGCTTCTGCAGAAAGCCGGTTTCACCGGACAGGCCGCCTTAGTGCCCGCGATCTGCCCGCACTTGGCCGACCCCGCAGTGGTCGATATCGATGTCACCTGGGACCCCAAGCTGAGCGCCATGGTGGCCCTCAACGCCATCGCCAATCACGCCACTCCGCTGGCGGAGTTGCCCCGGACATCGCTCGATGAATGGAAAGCTTACTGCGGGACGCTGCGCTGACTATTTCTTGTCGCTTCCGCCCGCAAGCAGCGCTTCCACCTGCGGGATGTAGCCGCCGTGTTCGATATCCGACTGGGTCCAATCCCGCACCATCATCCCTTGCGGATTGATCACAAACAAATGCGGCGAATCGAACGACGGGTGCTGCGGCGTCGCCTTGAAATACCACATCGCCGTTTGCCCGGAGTCGAACAGAATCGGAACGGTGGTTTTGGTTTCGCTGATATATTTCGCCACCGTCGCGGTGTTATCCGGAGGCAGCACGATGGTCAGGACCGCCACCTTCGCACCCAGCTTGGCCTTCAGTTGGTCCAGCTCCTTAGTCAGTGGTTTCGAAAGAGGCCGGTCCGTTTTCATGTAATCGATCACCAGCCAGCGCCCGCGGTAGTCCAGAATGTCATACGACTTCAGGCTGCTATCCGGCAGCGCGAAACTCGGTGCGCGCCTCCCGGAGAGACCCTGACCCATACTGAGAGCGGCCGCAGCCAGCACTAGAATTGCTAGTTTTTGCATTTTCATCATCAAAACAATTTTATACGGCGGCGTGCACTGCTTTCGCAGCCAGCGCAGCCAGCGATTGCCCGTAGGGCGCGCGCGCGATGCCGTGTTCGCAGATGATCGCAGTCACGTAGCGCGCCGGAGTCACATCGAACGCCGGGTTCTCCACTCCAATATTTTCGGGAGCAATCGCCACTCCGAACACATGCGTAACTTCGCTGGCGGGACGCTGCTCAATCGGAATCTCGTCCCCGCTCGCCAGCGTCAGGTCGAACGTCGATACCGGAGCCGCCACATAAAACGGCACGCCATTTTCCTTAGCGAGTACCGCCACTGAATAGGTGCCGATCTTATTGGCCACGTCGCCGTTCGATGCGATGCGGTCCGCCCCCACCACCACGCAGCCGATGCGCCCGGAGCGCAAGAAGTGCCCCGCCATGTTGTCCGTGATGATAGTCGTGGGAATGCCATCCTGCTGCAATTCCCAAGCCGTCAGCCGCGCCCCCTGCAGAAACGGCCGTGTTTCGTCGGCGAAGACGTCGATCTTTTTTCCCGCTTCCACCGCCGCCCGAATCACGCCGAGCGCAGTGCCATAACCTGCCGTGGCCAGCGCCCCCGCATTGCAATGCGTGAGCACAGTCTTGCCGTCCGGCACCAGCGCAGCCCCATGCCGCCCGATGGCCATGCAGAGAGCAATGTCTTCCTGCCGTATCTGCTGCGCCTCCTCGATCATGCGCCTCGCGATGGCTGCTGAAGATTGGCCCTGCAAGCTGGCCCGTACCCGCCGCATCCGGTCGATACCCCAAAACAGGTTCACCGCCGTCGGTCGCGTAGCCGCCAGCGTCTCACACACCGTCTCGAAATCCGCCCCCTGCTGCACCCCCAGCGCCACCCCCATAGCCGCCGCGACACCAATCGCCGGCGCCCCGCGAATCACCATGGTTTTAATCGCCTCGGCGACCTCCAGATACGTCCGGCAAGTCACAAACACCTGCTGCCGCGGCAACAGCCGCTGATCGATCATGACCACGCCTTCCGCGGTCCATTCAATTGTTTCCACCATGAACTCCCATTGTGACGCAAAAGAGGGACGGAGCCTCTTTATTGCCCCAATTCGGGAAAGTGCCGATTTGAAACGGACAGGTTTGGAACAGAAATCAGCCCCAGCAAGTCTTTCCTCGGCCGGCCGCGCTTGGGCGGCGGCGTCCCAAATACCCGGCCTGAAAAGGTGCACTCGCGCAGTTGTTCCTCCTCATCCTTCGAGGCCCCGGCCTGCAGCCACGCCGCCCATTCGTGCGGCGAGCACAGCCCCGGCGCCTGCACTAGCCCCAGCGGCGGAGCCAATCCCAAATGGCAGCGCGCGCTCGACCACGGATACTGCTCCGGATCGTCCACCAGATTCGCCCGCACCGGGTTCAACTCCACATACCGCAGCGCCATCCGCAAATGCCGCTGACCCAACGCGCAAGAGTAAAACCGGCTCTGCCATATGTGTCCGCGCACCTCGCCCCGCTGCGAATTGATCCTCAGGGAGTATTCGCCCAGCAAAGCGCGCAGCCCCAAAGCGAACGAATCCCGCCGCCGCGGAATCGCGATCAAATGAAAATGGTTGATCATCAGACACCACGCCAGCACGTCAATGTGATATTGTTTGGCCCGCTTGATCAGGCGGCGCAGGAAGAATTGCCGGTCAGCATCGTTGAAAAACACCGGCTGCCGGTAGTTCCCCCGCTGCGTAATGTGATGAGGAAGTCCGGGTACGACAAAACGTGGCACTCTAGGCATGCCATTAAGTGCGCGCTGGCCGGCTTTATCTCATCTCGAAATGAACCATTCCACTTTGGAACAATAATCAGGCTCCGTCCCTATTTTTGGCGGAGGACCGAAATGATATCGTCGGCAGTGATCACGCCCGTCAGCTTGTGGTCCGCATCCACCACCGGAAGCGCCAGCAGATTGTACTTATCAAACAGCTCCGTCACCCGGTCCTGGCGTTCCTTGACCGGCACTTGAATCAACGTCTCCGCCGCCAGCGTAGAAAGCAGTTGATCGCCTTGATGCAGGAACAACCGCGCCAGCGGCACGCTGCCTTTCAGCCGCTCCTCGTGATCCACCAGGAACAAGGTGTTCAGCGTTTCCAGCAGATCTTCGTTCTCCCGCAGCGCCCGCAGCGCGTCGGCCACCGTCGCCGTTTCCGGCAGCGCAACGTACTCGGTGTTCATCAGCCCGCCCGCCGTGTCCTCGTCGAATTCGAGCAGCTCTTCCACGTCGTGCTTGGGCTCGCGCTCCATCTCCTCCAGGATCTCGTCGCTGGTTTCTTCTTCCAGTTCGCCCAGCACATCGGCGGCTTCGTCGGGAGCCATTTCCTCCACGATCTCCGCCGCCTTTTCCGTTTCGAGCGATTCCAATATACTCACCTGAATATTGGGATCCACCTCGGACAAAGCATCCGCCGCCACTTCACTATCGATGTTTTCAAAAATAGCTTCGCGATCCTCCGGACCCAGCGCCTCGACGATGTCCGCCAGATCCGCCGGATGCATATTCTCCAGCAACCGGTTCGAAATATTCAAGCGCAAGCGCCGCTGCGGATCGGGCTCCAGAATGTTGCAGAATTCCCAGCGAATCGAATGCGGCGGAATGCCCCCCTGCAAGCGCCGTATCCAGAGCGCTGGCACGATCCCGCGCAGCAGCCGCCGGAAAATGCTGCGGATACCGATATCCACTTCCAGCACCCACAAGACCTGCGACTCATTCTCCTCGCGCTTCTCAAACGTCACATCGTTGACGCGCACTACCTTGCGCCCCTGCGCGTCGACGATCTGTTGGTCCAGAAGATCGCGCGTGAGGCGCAGCATGTACTCGTCTGAGTGGTAAGGAGTCAGGTTTTCATCGCGCAGATGAATCCCATCCAGCGAAATGGTTTTAACCTGATCGTAACGAACCGTCAGGAGAGTCCCGTCGCCGCCAATCAGAAAGCGGTCGACGCGAACCGGGTCCACCAGGGGCACAATCGCGGCATCCTTAACCCGGCCAAGGCTCCGCCCCTTAAGGTCGTAGACCTTGAGGCCGAACAACTCGGTGAGGAAGTAGAATTCGTCCGCCATGTGCCTGGTTTTTTACTGCCCGGTTCCACATGACTACTATGACGGATGGCTGCGCGATGGCGCAAGAAAAAACTGTACAGAGGTTTAGTAAGCCCAATAAGGCCCGGTGCCCGCAGCCGACTGTTGGCCCTCGATCCCGATAAAAACACTGCGGCCGAGAAAGAACGGGAGCCCCCAATCGAAGACGCCCGGAGCCGGCCCACCCAGGTTGTTAAAGGTGGTGTTGGGGGAATCGATCAAGCTCAATCCGTTGGCGATGGAGAACGCGATATTTGCTGAAACCGTGCTCCCGGAACCGTTAGGATTGGGCGCGCTGGTGATGGCCGTGAAACTCACCGGCGACGACGGGCAATAGTAGCCGTTGGCATCGCCGGTACCGCTGGTGCCGCAATTGGGCAAACCGGTGGTTGCCGCGTCCAGGAAAAAGAATCCACTGGAGCCACTGTCGATATAGCTGTTGGAATACAGCACGCCGTTGAACGTGGTGTTGAAGTTTCCGGTATTTTCGTTAGCCGCTTGCGCCTGCGCGCTCCCCAAGCCGTTGTTGGACTGCGTGCCGATCCCAAAGATCATGGAGCCAGACAACGACACCGCCCCGGTCGCGCCCACTTGCGGCAGGATAATCGCCAGGCCGTTGTTATCGGTCTGAAACATCCACACAGGGTTTTGCAATTGACTCGTCAAGGCCACCGACGTCGGCGTGCAACCCGACGACGGGCAACTGAAATACACCGCCGGAGGCGACGACGACGCGCAAGCCGGCCCGCAATCCTGGCGGAACAACCCTACGCCCAGAATCCCGTTGGCGCCCAGTTCAAGCTCCGTCTGCGCCGGAATACCGCCCGTGGTGCAGGCCGTGGGAGCCGCCGCGAAATTAGCTTGCCCCGCGATTTGAATAGGCACCGAAGAAGCCGTTTCGCCCGCCATTTTTACATCCACCTTAACGATCGGGCCCCATTGATAAGTCGTGTCCGCATATTGAATACAGTTGCCGATCGGGTTGTTGCCGGAATCCGTCAAGAACGGCAAAGTCAGCGTGATCTCCGACCCCAGCAGGCGCAGCCCGGTCGAACCCGTATCGACCAGAACATGATCGATGCTCTGGCAAGTGGTGGTCCCCGGAACGCAGATCGTCACCGTGGTAAACAACTCGTCGTTAGCGCCAATCGGCTGCCCTTGGTAGCTGGGGCCGGAATCAATCACCACCGGTTGAACGTTATTCACCGTGGCGGTCACCGGCGTCGTGCTTACACTGGAGCCGCTAGAGCTGTCTCCACCGCCGCAGGCCACTAGCCCCAACGACAGAACCGCAGCGGCCGCCGCAAGATGGTAGCGCTTCATTTCACGACGTCCTGACTGACGCCGCTGGGCAACATCGAGTTGAGGTACGCCCGTCCGTAAAAAGCGCGCATGTGCCCGCTGCTCTCTACCACCAGGTCTGAATCGTGCACCGCTGCGCTGCGCCGCCGCCCGGCCTTAACGTGCACAGCGCTTTGAAATTCTGCGTTGTACGATCCCAGAAGCTGAGTCAAGTCCGGAATCGTCGGCCCGCTCCAGGAGACGCCAAAAACTTTCCCCGCTGGTGTAACGTACTCGCGGATCAAAGTACCGTCATCCATGCTGATCACGTGAAGGGTATACTCCTGCGTTTCCACCACCGCGCGTTTCGCTTGAAATTTAAGCTGATCGGTTACCACGGACTCGGCGGAACCGCCCAGCACCGCCCATCCTGGGAGCGCCGCGGTGATCAGCGCCGCCAGCAGAACGAAAGCCCGTTGCATACAAGATCAGTGACGCGTCTCCCGCGGAATGGGTTACGCGAATGCGCCCGCCAGCAATTCGTAAGAGCGCAGCCGAGCGGCGTGATCGTACAGGATGTTCACTACAAAAACCTCGTCCGCGCCGTAATCCTGGGCTAAGGTTTCCAGCGCGCCGCGCACCGCCGCAGGCTCACCCGCAATCACGCGGCGGTGGACCGGCAGCGTCTCCATGGGTACGCCTTCATGCGACAGAAATTCGAGCGCCTCCTCGACCGGTGGAACCTGTATCAGCCGTCCCCGGAACAGGAGCAGCATCATCATGCGAGCACTGGCCGAGAGCCGCACCGCTTCCTCGCGCGTTTCGGCGCACACCGCCCAGGCGCACACCGCGACCTGCGGCTCGCGCTGCCGCGAGGACGGAGTAAAGTGTTCGCGATAGAAAGCGGCGTAGGGCTCGCCCGCTGGATTAATGAAATCCGCGAAGACATAGGGAAGACCCAGTTCGGCCGCCCACACTGCGCTCTGCGGCGAGGACCCCAGCAGATAAGGCGCCGGCTCACCATCCTTGATGTACCCAAGTAGTTCCGTTAATTGTTCGTGAAAATCGTCCGGCGGCGGCTGGCGGCGATCGCGTTGCAGCATGTGGGCCACGCGCGCGCTGGTGCCCGGGCGCGCGCCCCAGCCCGAGATCGATGCGGCCTGGGTAGAGCCCGCTAAGCATGGCGAAGGACTCATACACTTTAAGTGGACTGTAATGCGGCAGCATAATCCCGCCGCTGCCGACACGAATGCGCGAGGTAGCCGCCGCCACTGGCCCGATCATCACCTCAGGACTGTTGCACGCGAGGCCCGGCGTGCCGTGATGCTCAGCCAGCCAATAACGGTGATAGCCCAAGCGATCCGCGAGCCGCGCGAGCTCCAGCGAATTACGCAGCGCATCGCCCGCCGTCGAGCCGGCCGGGATCGGCGATTGATCCAGAACATTCAGTTTGAAAGACATTCGTTAGAGTTCCAGCCGGCTGACCGTAATGGCTCCTTGGAAACACAGATCGATGTCGCGTCCCGGTGTGCGCGGACGCGCTTGATAGGAACCCGCAAAGCGCAGCCGGTCGCCCTCGCGATTGAAGCGCACATCCAACGGCTGATTATCCGGATCGCAAAAAACGATGGCGGCGTCGTCGCCGTTGTTGGTGTGTGGAAGGTTCACGTTCCAATATTCCTTTGAGGATGTGATCGGCCGCGCCAGCAGTTGCTCGATCACCGGCAGCGCGAGTTCGCCCGAGAGCTTCCAATCGAGAGGCCGGCCTTTCTGGATGTACTGCGAAATCGCGACCGCCGGCTTCCCCAGAAACGCAGCCTCGCGCGCCGCCGCCACAGTCCCCGAAGTAAAGAGATCGGACCCCAAGTTTCCCCCACGATTCACTCCCGCGAGCACCCAATCAATACCGTCAAACACCGAAGTGAGCCCGACGCGGACGCAATCAGCCGGAGTCCCCGAGAGACTGAACTCCCCCGGCGCAGTCTCAACCAGGTGCAACGCGGAGTCCTCAGTGACGCGGTGCCCGGCATAGGAGTGCGGATCGCGTGGCGCCAGCACCACCACCTCGCCCAACCGCGCCGCAACACTTTTCAGGACCGCCAACCCCTCGGCATCCCAGCCATCGTCATTAGTAACCAAAATCCGCATTAAATAGGGACGGAGCCTCTTTATTGTTCCAAAGCGGGATTTCCCGCAACGGAACACTTTCTATTGATCGACGATCTTCGAATCGCTCTGAAACTTCTGATAATTGCTATAGCGAATATCAAACTCCCCGCGCAGCTTCTTCACCAACGCCAAACGAGCCTCAAACCGCACCACAATACTCGACGGCAGCCAGATCTCGTCGTTCACCCGAGTCTGCTCAAACTCCAGCCTGCTCCCGCGCGCGATGCGCAGCAACCCGAAATCCGACCAGATGGTGTCCAACGCCTCGCCCTCCACCTTCACCCAGTGATAAGTCGCCTGCTCGATCCAGATCTTCGCCCGCACTTTCGCCAGATCCTTCGCCCGCGAATGAACCGCCCGATACCCCGCCTTCGGTTGCGCCTCGATCACCCAAGCCGGCTGATTGCTCACCACGCCCGTCTCGACCAACCGAAATGTGAACGCATCCGGGATCTCCCGAATGAACTCCCGCTGCTCCTGACGCTCCCGTTCATAGCGAGCGCGCGCCGCCGCGGATTCGTTCTGGCGCCTCGCCGCTTCCTGATCCAGCTTTTGTTGCTCCCTCCGCGTCTCCCGCGCCGCCAAAGGCCGGTCGTTGCGCGCGATAAGCCGCTCATAAGGCCGCCCGCCCAGGATCAGAATCTCGTTCGTCTCACTCTGGCTGTTCGCCAGCTTGCCGTCGCCGCGCAACTGCCGGAACTCGGTGCGCTCCTGGTAGGTATAGTTTTGCCGGCCTGCAAAATCGGTCCAGTCCCGCTCCACTGACCGGCGAACGATATCGAGCGCGTCAGGAGCGCGTTCCTGCGCCGCAGCGCCGAGCGCCAACAAAACTACGCCCGCGCATGCCCTAAGCGCTGACACTTCGCGACAGCACCGGCTCGGCCGGCAGAGTAATCGTAAATTCCGCACCCGCGCCCTGGCGATTGGACACCCGCACCTCGCCCGCCTCCTGCGTCACGATGCTGTGCACGATGTGCAGCCCCAAGCCGCCCAGAACTTTGGTCGAAACGTGCGGATCGAAAATCACCGCCAGCAGTTCCGGCGCGATTCCCGAGCCTTCGTCCGCCACCACAATCTGAATGTCGCCATTCTTGCGGCAAGCCTCGACGAAGATTGTGCCCCCCTGCGGCATGGCCTGCACCGCATTACAAAACAGATTGATGAGGACGCGTTCCCAAGCCCACGCATTGCGCAGCACCAGCTCCGGCTCCACTTGCGCGACAAATCGAATCCATGGTCCGTGGCGCAATGTCATCGAGTCTTCCACCAGCGTCCGCGCATTCTGCAACACCGTTTCGAACGGCGCCGACGGCTGATCGATCGCCTGCATGCTCTGCGTGATTTCCCGGCCGCGCTCAATGCTGCGAAAGATGGCGGCCGACACCGGCTCCCAGCGTGGATCTCCCGCCAGCGTATCGGCCGCGTCCATTAAGGTCTGAAATACGTTGTTGAGATCGTGAATCAAACCCGGCAGTGCGAGGTCGGCGAGTGGGTCCATAATTGATTAGGAGGCTATTGGGCGATTTCCCGCAGTGTACTAAAAAACTCAGGGAAGGATACACCCGCCGATTCAGCGCCCATGATGGTCGACGGCCCGTCCGCCGCCAATGCGGCCACGGCGAACGCCATCGCGATGCGGTGGTCACCCGCCGAATCGATTTCCGCAGCGTGGAAAGTTTGCCCGCCGGGTATGCGGAAGCCGTCCGCCGCCGTCTCGATCTCCACTCCCATCCGCTTCAAATTGGACGCAATCTCCGCGATGCGATCGGTCTCTTTGACGCGCAACTCTGCGGCATCCTTGACCACCAAGCCGTCCGCACTAGCCGCGCCCAGGATCGCCAGCGCCGGGATCTCGTCGATCAGCGCCGCGGTCAGCGCCCCTTCGATCACGCCGCCCTTAATTTTTGAAGCCCGGATGCGCAGGCTGCCGATCAGTTCCCCGCCGCTCTGCTTGACGTCGATCACCTTAATCGACGCTCCCACCCCGGCGAGAAAATCCAGCAGCGCGGAGCGCGTAGGATTCAGCCCCACATTGTGAATCACCAGATTGGCGTCCGGCATGAGCAGCGCCGCCACCAGAAAGAAAGCCGCCGACGACAGATCTCCCGGCACCACCACCTCGCGCCCCGTAAGATGCGCGCCCGCCGCCAGCTTAATCACCCGCTGATGAACTTCGATGTCAGCGCCAAATTCCTGCAACGCGATTTCCGTATGGTCGCGCGTGCGAATCGGCTCGCGCACGATCGTGTCGCCCGAAGCAAACAACCCTGCCAGCAGCACGCAGCTTTTCACCTGCGCGCTCGCCATCGGCGGCGTGTAATCGATCCCGTGCAGTGGACGCCCATGAATCGTGAGCGGCGGAAAACTACCGCTGCGTCCCGGCAGTTGTTGGCCCTCAATGTGCGCGCCCATCTCCGCCAGCGGACGGATGATGCGATCCATCGGACGCTTTGACAGCGATTCATCCCCGCCGATCCGCGAAGTGAAACCCTGCGCCGCCAAAATCCCCGACAACATGCGAATCGTGGAGCCAGAATTGCCAGCGTCGAGCTGCCCCGCAACCTCCCGCAACGCCCCCCCATGAATCAGCACCTTCCCGTCAACCCGCTCGACGCGTGCCCCCAACGCCGCCATGCAAGCCAGCGTCGACTGGCAATCCGCACCCGTCGAGTAATTGTGTATGGTTGTGGTGCCCTCAGCGATCCCCCCCAACATCCCATAGCGGTGTGAAATGGACTTATCGCCCGGCAGTGTAATAGCGCCGTGAATGGACTTCGCGGGCGCAACAATTTCATTCATGAACTATTCAGTGTAGCGGGTAGGGCCGACCTCCGGCCCGCGTTCGACCTCTCAGGGCGAACCTTAGCGGAACATATCCGTAACGAAACTAGCCCGATTCCCGTTCTGCCGCTCTTCGCTGGCGGTCTTGCTCTCGTCCCCCCGCCCCCCGCGCTGACGATAAGCGTCAATCGCCCAGCGGACTCCCTCGTAACTCCTCCAGTACAATTCTCCCGCAAGACATCGCTGCGAAAACTCAAAATCTCCCGCCGCGCAAAGCGCTGCATCTTGCTGCCATGCAGCGGCAGCGCGCCGTCCGCGCTCACCACGCCGTTGGGCGTCTCGCACCCGTTCAGCTCCAGAATCGACATGCGCGTGTCCGTCCGCATAGGATCGCCCGTAGCATTCCGCGTGACCATGGGAACATCCAGCCGCTCCATATCGTCCGCCACATCCACGCACGAAGTGAACACCATGTCGTTCACGACTTTGTCGCGCTCCGTATCCACATCCTCAGCGATCTTGTGCGTCATCGCATTCCCCGGCCGCAAGTACGCAAAGTCTACGTCATGCGTCGCGGCAGCCACCCAGATCTCCCGCCCATCCCAGGTAGCCGACTGTTTCCAAATCCGAATGTGATGGCGCTTCGAAACATCATTGAAGCTTTTTTCCCAGGACATTTCCGCCTTAGCGTCCCGCACCAGCAGGTCCGACATGGGAGCCGCGCGATCCCCCCGTCCGTCCGCCACCGCCCGAATTCTCTGTATATTCGTCCGCAGCGTCGTCGGCTGTCGGCTGAATCCAACCCGCGGCCTCAAACGCGGTGGTCAATTCGTCGCGCGACCCGATAAACATAACGTTGAGCAAATCCGAGGGCCGGTTGGAAAGCGCAGCGTGCGTGCGCGCCGGTAGTTCCTCCAGCACCGCCGCCATTTCGCTGCGTTCATCGGAGGTCAAGCGTCGCGGATTCGCGATGCCATCGGTCGAGGGAGCGCCGTCACCGGCTGCGTCAACGCCAGAGTCATTTCAACACCCGCCGGGTAATAAAGTTCCGGCTCCGGAACTTGCAGCAGCAGCGCCTTAATCGCCCAGATCGCCAGACGAGCATGCAACTCCCACTCGATCGCCGTACGAATGTAGCCGCCAAACCGGTATGACAAAGTACTGGTCGGACGCGTCCCGCGGATGCTGCCTTCCGCCGTCAAACGCTCGCGCGCGTTGTCTACTCCTTGAATCCGCGCCAACAGCGGTACTTTTTCCCCGTTGGGCGCCGTAATGCCGGTGAACTCCAGATCCATCGCCGCCAACTCGTGGATGAACGCCTAAACCTACGCGTTGCACCGACTTAAGCCTGCCGGAAATCACGCTCCCGGCCGGCAGAATCGTCTCTCCGCCCGCCACCATCGGGGCAATCAGAACCGCATTGACCGGATCTCCCGCCCTGACTGGCGTAGGACCCTACGGGAGTCGTAAGCCGAATATGCAGTTGGGTGCCAGACGGCACCTGCCGGGTTGCTAGCAAATTGAGGGCTAACAGCGCATACGCGAAACTCATGACAGTGTTTATCAATGATAGGCGATTTCTGGCGACATCCGCTGCAACCTTATTGGACACCCGTCCACCTTAGTACTTACCACCCGCCCTAATGATGTTCTAGGGTTTTACCGATACACTCTTGAGGCCAATTCTGGGCATGGCGCTGACCAAACGCTCGGTGAAAGAAGTAGCGACGATGCTTCCCGAGACTCGTCTCCCCCGCTGGGAGAACGCGCTCGAGGATGCAGCGCAGTTGCCCACTATCCTGATCGTCGACGATCTGGATCTAAACCGGCATTTATTGAAAGCGATTCTCAAGACCGAATCCTACCGGATTCTAGAAGCCAAGCGCCCGTCCGTCGCCTTGAAACTGCTGGAGCATGAAAAAGTTGACCTGGTAGTAATGGACATGGTGATGCCCGGCATGAGCGGCCCCGACTTCTGCCGCGCCCTCAAAGCCGAGCGCCGCACGCAGCTCATCCCCATCCTGGTGCTGACAGGCGTCCAAGGCGCCGACAGTGAGATCGCCGGCATTGAATCCGGCGCCGACGAATTTCTGGTGAAGCCTTTACAGCCTGCCGTAGTCCGCACCCGCGTCCGCGGTATGCTGCGCAGTAAAGCGCTCATCGATTCCCTCGACGAAGCCGAAACCATCCTGTTCGCGCTAGCCAAATCCGTCGAAGCCCGCGACAACTATACCGGCATGCATTGCGAGCGCCTGGCCGCCTACAGCGTCCGCCTGGGCCAAGCCGTGGGAGTTTCCAAAGCCGATCAACTGGCCCTCTATCGCGGCGGCTACTTGCACGACATCGGCAAGATCGGCATCCCCGACGCCATCCTGTTCAAGAACGGCCTGCTCAGTCCTGACGAGTGGCAAGTCATGCGCATGCACACCCTCCGCGGCGAAGAAATCTGCAAGCCCATGCAGACGCTCGCGCCCGTGCTGCCCATCATCCGCAGCCATCATGAGCGCTGGGATGGCTCCGGCTATCCCGACGGCCTTAGCGGCGAAGGAATTCCGTTGCTGGCCCGCATTCTCCAAGTCGCCGACATCTACGACGCCCTCACCACCGCGCGTTCCTATAAACCCGCCTTCACTCACGCTCACGCCCTCGAAATCATGCTCGAAGAATCGGAGCGCGGCTGGCGCGATCCTGAACTCATCCCGCTCTTCGCCGAAGTAGAAAAGCAGCATCAAGCGCAGGAAGAGACCATCTGGCCCGCCGACGTAGCCATGCAGGAATCCCTGCAGAACATGCGCCGCGAACTCAGCAAATAGCTACAATAGCGGCAGTGAACTTAGCCGCGGCCCTCTTGGTAGTTCTCGTTCCGTCCCCTCTCAGCCGCCCAACTCATCGTCAAGCTCTCCGCCGATTCCGATCGCGCCTTCGACGCCTACATCAAGACAGCGGAACACCAGCTAGACTGGCGCCCTCATGTTTCGCTGGATAAAAACTCCAGCGTCAAAATCGTCCCCGCCGCGCCCAATCCGACGATCGATTTGCCCGGCGCCATCATCCACGATTGGGCTGGAGCGATCCTAGTCCCCGGCGCGAACCCCACGCCAAACTTCCATCCCCACAGGGCGACATAGAGGGCGATAAAGGCAAAAAAGCTGAATAGAAACTTCAGCTTGAACAACGCAAGCAGGAGGCCTTTGGCTTTGGCCAGGAAGAGAAGCACCGGCGCGAGGGGCCCGAACTTCTTTGCCCACCCGTTTTTCTTCGCGTTCTCGGCGGGAGGCGTAGCCGGATTGGTACCAGGCGCGGCCTCAAGAGCACGCATCTTCTCGCGTACCCACTGTGCCTGGTTGGAATCGGGCGGGAGCATCGCGAGCGACCGGTTCCACACCTCGCGCGCCTGCGGCAGTTGCCCCTTCGCTTCAAGCGCGTTTGCCTCGCGCGACAGCGCTTCAAGGTCCGCGCTATAGATAAGGGTCTGGCATGCAGGGCAAGCCAGCGCTCCCAGCGCCAGCTGCTGCCCGCAGCGCGGACAGTGGGTCACCACACCTTGAGTCAAGATCGACAAGATTTCTCAGTGATAAGCGACAATTTGAGCATCAGCGCGCTATCTGGATGCGCGTGCCCCTGGTCATCCTTACCGCGATCCGAATGCCCACAAAGAGAATCACCAGGCCGATCACGCCGAAGAGTCCATAGCGGAGTTGCAGAAACGGCGAGAGCAAGCCGTTTAGAACAAGGGGCCCAATCCGGCTGCCCCAGTCAATATCGCGCCCTGCCTGCATGAGCCGCGCAATATAAATGGGCACTGAAGCCAGCGAGATCGCCGCATAGGTCAGCAGGCCCGCCGCGATCTGATAGCGCGTTCCGCCCACGCCCTTCGACCCCACCATCATTGCCTTGGCGACCATCCAGCCAACGCCGAGGGCGACGTAGCCAAAATAGAAGTGGGTCACAATCGTGAAGGTTGCATAGCAGGCGAGGCCGACGGCCGCAGCCAGGGTTCCAAAGATCAGCGCTTGCACATACGCTGCATGACTGCTCGCAGCGGTTCCCGTGGGCAACGCGCACTTCGAGCACGCCGGCTTGCCGTCGATGGTGAAGGTTTTGCCAACAATCGGGCTGCCACAAGAAGTGCACGACAAAACCGTCGGCGCTTTGCCATACTCAGCCGTTCCGAATTGCGGCGCTGCCTGACCCGGTTGAACGGGAGCAGACGCGGTCGTATCCACGAGTCCGGTAATGGATCTGTATTCGTTGGCCATAATGCCCAGAAGCTTAGCATAGGTCCTGCAAGATCAATCGCCGAAATTGACGGCTTTAAGTAACACATTGATTTGTTACTCAGGTGGGCTATGAACGGCGACGGGAACCCCGGGCCGACCAACGGGAGGTGAGCGCCGAAGGTGCATCTGGCCGCACCGCAGGTGGTTCGCTTAATGTTCGCCTTTAAGTTAAGATATTGGGATGGATTTTCAGCTTGTCACCTCTTATAAGCCTCGCGGCGATCAGCCGCGCGCCATCGATGAGCTGGTCCAGGGGCTCGCTGCGGGGGAGCGCCACCAGGTGTTGCTTGGCGTGACCGGCTCCGGCAAAACCTTCACGATGGCTAAGGTCATCGAGCAGTCCAACCGGCCGGCGCTGATTCTCGCGCACAATAAGACTCTCGCTGCCCAGCTCTATCACGAGTTCAAGCAGTTCTTCCCCGGCAACGCGGTCGAATATTTCGTCAGCTACTACGACTACTACCAGCCCGAAGCGTACATCCCCGCCGGCGACCTCTATATAGAGAAGGAAGCGACCATCAATGAGGAGCTGGACAAGCTTCGCCTCTCCGCCACGCGCAGCCTGTTCGAGCGCCGCGACGCCATCATCGTCAGCTCAGTCAGTTGCATCTACGGCCTCGGCTCGCCCGAGGCCTATTACGGCATGTTGCTGCTGCTCGAAAAGGGCCAGAAGATCAGTCGACAGGACATCACGCGCCGGCTGGTGGAGATCCTCTACGAGCGCAACGACACGGACTTTCGCCGGGGGACATTTCGGGTACGGGGCGACATCATCGAAGTGTTTCCCACCTATGATGAGTCGGCGTATCGGATCGAGCTCTTCGGCGACGAGATCGAGTCCCTATCGCAGATCGACCCGCTTTTCGGCACGGTGAAGCAGAAGTACTCGCGGCTGCCGATTTATCCCAAGAGCCACTACGTGGTGCAGCCGGAGCGCAAATCGCAGGCGATTGATTCAATCGTTGCCGAGCTGAATGAGTGGGTGCCGCAGCTTGAAGCCGAGGGCCGCATGGTCGAGGCGCAGCGTGTACACCAGCGGACTCGTTTCGATCTCGAGATGATCAAGTCGATGGGCTACTGTCATGGGATCGAGAACTATTCGCGCCACTTCAGCGGGCGTTTGCCGGGAGAACCGCCGCCGACGTTGCTGGACTATTTTCCGCGGGACTTTTTGCTCTTTGTGGATGAAAGCCACGCGACGATTCCGCAGGTGCATGGGATGTGGTACGGCGACCAGAGCCGCAAGCAGAACCTTGTCGACTATGGATTCCGCCTGCCCTCGGCGCGCGATAACCGGCCGCTGAAGTTTGATGAGTTCGAGAATCGGATTCATCAGACCATCTACGTTTCGGCGACGCCGGGGCCGTATGAGCTCACGCGCTCGGCCGGCGTTGTGGTCGAACAGGTCATTCGGCCGACGGGCCTGGTTGATCCGCAGGTTGAGATTCGTCCAGTG
Organism: uncultured Acidobacteriaceae bacterium; assembly: GCA_963791505.1. Lineage (GTDB taxonomy): Bacteria > Acidobacteriota > Terriglobia > Terriglobales > Acidobacteriaceae > Telmatobacter. The sequence goes on along the minus strand of CAWBSV010000020.1, from coordinate 19,368 downwards.
AAGGGGCAGATCGATGACCTGCTCGGCGAGATTCGTGATCGCGCCAAGAGAAACGAGCGCGTCCTGGTCACCACTCTTACCAAGCGCATGTCGGAAGATCTCGCGGGCTATTACACCGAAGTGGGCGTCAAATGCCGTTACATGCATTCGGAGATCGAAACTCTCGAACGGGTCAAGCTTCTGCAGGGGCTGCGCAAAGGGGAATACGACGTGCTGATCGGCATTAACCTGCTGCGCGAGGGTCTCGATCTGCCTGAGGTTTCCCTGGTCGCCATTCTTGACGCGGATAAAGAAGGCTTCCTGCGCTCCGCGGGTTCGTTGATCCAAACCATGGGGCGGGCTGCAAGACATTTGGAAGGGCGCGCGATTCTCTATGCCGATAGAATGACCGACTCCATGAAGCGCGCGATTGACGAGACGGATCGCCGACGCACGGTGCAGCTTGCCTACAACGAGGAGCACGGCATCACGCCGCAATCCGTGATCAGCAAGATGGACATGGGCCTGGCGCAGATCATGAAGGCGGAGTACGGCGAGATCGAAGTGGAGGAGGCGGAGGGATTGCCGGAATTCAAAACGCAGGGCGATCTGGATGCCTTCATCCTCGGGCTCGAAACGCAGATGCGCGACGCGGCGCGTAAGTTTGAATTTGAGAAGGCGGCGAAGCTGCGCGACTCGATCAAGGAACTTAAGGAGAAGGAGTTTCTGTTCGGTTGAGATGGGAACCAACGGGCGTGCAGGCGCTCTCGAGCCACGGCTGCGATTCATCGGTTTAGCGGCGGCGATGAAGATTTCGGATTGCTATTTGGCAAGGCTGGCCACGCTGCGCGTGGTGGCGAGTTGGGGCGTTGGCGATTGATCTGCGGAATGCTGAGGTGTGGTTCTTCGAATTAGCAAGTCAGCCACGCTGCGCGTGATAGCGAGTCAGCAAGTCAGCTGAATATTTCGGCATCGCTCGAGACATCGAACCCACGGCCTTACTGGTTCAGGACTACCTGGTCGCCTTCCTTCAAACCGCCGGTGATCTCGGTGATTGAGCCGTTCGAAAGGCCGACCGTCACTGCAACTTTGCGCGTGCCGTCTTTCTGGCTCTTGTCGGGAATCGCAACCGACGCATGCTTCTGGTTGTCGTAGGTGACTGCGTTCTCGGGAACCGTCAGAACCCCCTTGTGCTCATCGAGCAGGATCTCCGCATTGGCGGTCATCTGCGCCTTCAACTCGCCGCCGGGATTGTTGATCGAGACTCTAACTTCAAACGTGGTCACGTTGTCTTTCTCCACGCCCATGGGAGAAATCTTGGTCACCTTGCCGTTGAATACGCGATCGCGGAAGCTCTCCACTTTGATCCGCGCAGGCTGCCCCATATAGACGTGTGCGATATCCGCCTCGTCCACTTTGCCCTGGACGTAGACCTCATTCACATCGCCTTCCGTCATGATCAAGGTTGCCGTGGAGCCAAGCACAAGAATCGAGCTGACCGCGTCGCCAATCTCAACGTCGCGAGAAAGAATCACTCCATCCATCGGAGCCACGATGGTTGTGTAACTCATCTGCTCTTCAAGCTGCTTCAGGCTGGCCTCGCTCTGCTGCACCTGCGCGCGAGCCTGCTTCAGTTTGGCGGTGTCCACGCCAACCTGCGCCTTGGCTGAGTCGCGCCGCGTGAGGGCAGCGAGGTAGTCCTTATTGGCATCGTCCAGTGCCTGCCGGCTCACGATGCCGTCTTTCTGCATTTCGAGATTGCGATCGAGGGTCGCCTTGTACATGGGCAAGTCAGGTGCGGCTGCGTTCACCTTGTCCTGCTCGATGTTGGCCTGGTAGGTGCCGACATTGGCTTCGGCGGAGGCTAACTGCGCCTTCTGCGCATCCACCTGGGCCACAATCTCCTGCTGGTCGAGCTGGGCCAGCGGCTGGCCCTTCTTCACCACATTATTAATGTCTATGTAAAGTTTCTCGACGATCCCTGAAGCTTTGCTCTTCACCTCAACTTTGGTGATGGGCTGAATCTTGCCGGTCGCCACAACCGACCGCGCCACATCGCCGCGCGTCACCTTCGCCAGCCGATTTGGATCAATGGTCGATCCCTTCGCCAAGTGCGCAACCGCGGCGCCCGCACACAGCAACAAGACCAGCACCCCAACGCCACTCCAGATCCACAGTTTCTTGCTCCGACCAGCAGCCACAATTCCTCCCTCAAGAGTTTGACACGCTTCTGAATGTTATTGGACGGACCCGAGCCTCTCTGGCTCAAACGTCACAAGTGGACAAGGTAATACCGATAAGACGGCTCAAATCCGCGACCGTCCCACGCTGCTGTCTCTTTCTTACGCAATCGGCCATCGGGTTGTTCCGACGACAGCTCAGCATTCCCACGGAACGAATGAAGCTCCCATTCCGTATTCTTGAACAAGCGCGCTTCTTCGGCGTCCAACTGGAATGCAGACATTCTCCGACACGCTCGGCCAGGTCTTTCGCGCCATCCTGGCCAACAAACTGCGCACTTTCCTGACCATGTTCGGGATCGCGTGGGGCGTGGGGTCGCTGCTGGTTCTTGTCGGGCTGGGGGAGGGCTTCCGTTCCGGCCAGCATAAGCAGCTCTCCACCTTTGGCAACGACGTCGTCATCATGTGGAACGGGACCATCCCGGCGCTAGCCAACCAGCACACCGGGATGCGCCCGTATCAATTCACTTTGGGCGATGAAGCGGCGATCCGCGCACTGCCTGAGGTTCGTCAGGTCACGGTCACCCTGAACCGCAACGATCTCTACCAGGTCAGCGCGTGGTCGAACACGTCAGGGCTGGTTTTTGGCGTGGAACCGAATTTTTCCGCGATGCGTTTTGTGCCCCTCGCGGAAGGCCGGTTCATCAACGACCGCGATCTGGCTGAACGCCGCCGGGTTGCTGTGCTGGGCTCAAAGAGCTCTACGCTATTGTTTCCCGGCCGCCCGATGATTGGCGAATCCATCACCATCAACGATATTCAATTCACCGTCATTGGCCGTGTCGAGTCGATCAGCCGCGGGAACAACGATAGCGACAATCAGAAGGTTTACATTCCGCTCACGACCATGCAGGAGCTTTTCGCCATGAAAGGCGAGAACATTGCCCGCGATGCTGTAACAACCCTGCAATATCAGCCGGCCATCAAGGGCGACACCACCGCGGCAGTGCCGGCCGTGCATAAGGTGATTGGCGAGCGGCACAACTTTGACCCTTCACTCAAAGACGCTTTCGACGAGTGGGACACCATCCAGGAGGAGCACATGATCGGCGCGATCTTCAATGCCATGGACATTTTCCTCGGCGGCGTCGGGGTGGTGACCCTGGGTCTGGGCGCAGTCGGCATCGTCAACATCATGCTTGTCTCGGTGAGTGAGCGGACCCGCGAGATCGGATTGCTCAAAGCCATCGGCGCCACCAAACGCAGCATCCTGGCGCAATTTTTCTGGGAGGGCCTGTTGCTGACCGGCATTAGCGGGTTCATTGGCATTGGCGTGTCGGCTGCGCTGATGTGGGCCCTGCAGCAACTCCTGACCGGCAAGATTCCGGGCTTCGACCCGCCGCGCCTGGTTCCGTGGTCTGCGGCGATGGCACTGATTTCACTGGCGCTGTGCGGCATCGCCGCCGGCCTTTACCCGGCCAGCAAAGCCGCCGCCCTTGATCCAATTGAAGCGCTGCGGAGAGAGTGAGAAAGACAGTTCACAGATCGTAGTTCGCAGTTCGTAGTTCGCAGTTCCTAGTCACAGTTCACAGTTTGCAGTTCGAAGGTTTGCATGCTCAAAGACATTCTCGGCCAGGCCTGGGAGGCGATGCTCTACAACCGCCGACGCACCGCCATCACCATGATCGGCATGGCGTGGGGCATTGCGACGGTTGTGCTTTTGCTGGCGTACGGCGCAGGCTTTTCTCGCGCTGTCGAGGCGATCTTTGCGCAATGGGGAACCAACCTGATCGGCTTTTTTCCCGGCCGCACCAGCCAGCAAGCTGGGGGCGACAAAGCGGGAGTGAAAGTGCGCTTCACGCTCGATGATATCGATCGCACGTTCAATACGGTTCCGGGTATCTTTCACATCTCGCCTCTCCTCGAAAAAGATGTCACGGTTCAAAACGACCTTCACGCGTATACCTGGACCGTTAACGGGGTGCGGCCTGAGTTTCAGGAGATCTTCAAACTCGACCTTGACCAGGGACGCTTCTTCAATGGCGCTGAGGATCAGCAGCGGGCCCACGTGTGCATTATCGGGTCGGAGTCCAAGACCAAGCTCTTCTCGGGCGGGTGGGCGCTCGGCGAAGCGATCCGCATCAATGGCGAGGTCTTCACCATCATTGGCGTCATGACTCCCAAAATGCAGGAGGGCGATAACGACCGGAACCGCCAGATCTACATCCCCTTTAATACCATGAGCGACATCAAAGACCCCACTTACCTGGATGGTGTCTGGTTCGATTATCGCGGTGATAACGAACTGGTGGAGAAGAGCCTGCGCGAATCGATGGGCGCGGCTCATCATTTTCTTCCCTCGGACCACAACGCGATCTACGTGGCAAACATTCTTACCCAGGTGAAGCAGTTCCGCTTGCTCTCGATTGCGCTGCAGGTGTTGCTCTCCATGGTCGGGGCACTCACGCTGGGCATTGCCGGCATCGGCCTGATGAACATCATGCTGGTCGCCGTCCAGCAGCGCACGCGCGAGATCGGGATCGAGAAAGCACTCGGCGCGCGCCGCCATCACATCCTCATCCAGTTTCTTGCCGAGGCCATGGCGATCACCGGCTTTGGCGGACTGTGCGGCATTGCGCTGGCCTATGCAGTTTCCATTTCCGTGGGCAGCATTACGTTCTACTCGGCGCTGGCCAAGAATGCGCACGACGCCGATATCCGCCTGCTCATTTCGCCGTCGTCGGTCATCGTCGCTACCGTCATCCTCGCCATCACCGGACTGGTCAGCGGCATGATCCCAGCCATACGCGCGGCCAATCTCGACCCCATCGAGGCGCTGCGCTACGAATAGCAGTCCGGTTGCGCGCAAGTCTTTGCAGGATTGACTCCAGCTCCGCGTGTGTTCTAAAGTCACGCCAGCCCGTCCCTCGGCTTCCCCGGCCGAATGCATCTCCTTTGATCGTCCCTAGCCTTTTGGAGTCGCCAATGATTGCTCTTTCCCGTGCGCAGCGCAGGGGTTTCTTCCTGTGCGGATGCCTGCTTGCCTTCACAATTGGACAAACCGCCCTGGCCACCGCGGCCGAGTCCGAAACCCAGCCTCAAGTCATCGGCAAAATCGATGAGACGCAGCTGGTTCGACTCAGTGGAAACGTGCGCCCCGAAGCCACCGCCGAACACGATCGCGGGCCGGTCGCCGATTCCATGCAGCTCAATCACCTGCAACTTGAATTGGAGCGCCCTGCGGCCCGAGAAGCCGCGCTGGAGGAGTACATGCAGTCGACGCAGATGCCGGGTTCAGCCAACTATCATCAGTGGCTGACCGCGGCCCAGCTCGGCGAGCAATATGGCCCCGATGCTGCAGACATCGCGACAGTGTCAGCGTGGCTTGAATCGCACGGACTGCACGTGAACCGCGTGTCGTCGAGCGGGGTGCTGATCGACTTTTCAGGCACGGCGGCCCAGGTAACTGAAACGTTCAAGACCGAGATTCACAATCTTGATGTCAACGGCGAGAAGCATGTTGCCAACATGAGCAACCCGCAGATTCCTGCGGCTCTTGCGCCCGTGGTCGCGGGCATTGCTTCGCTCAATGACTTCCGCCCCAAGGCGGCGACCGAAAAGATTCATCCTGGTACGGTGTTGGCACCGGGTAAAACCAAGGCGAGCCCATCTTTCACTGAGAGCTCGGGCGATGAGGCGCTGGTTCCAGCCGACCTGCATACCATTTACAACTACACGCCCTTGATCGAGCGCGGAATTACCGGCACAGGGCAGACAATCGTACTTCTCGAAGCGACGGATCTTTACTCGAACGACGATTACTACGCTTTCAGGAAGACCTTCGGTTTGGATAAGTACAAAAACGGATCGTTTTCAGTGGTGCATCCGGGCGGATGCGCCGACCCTGGCATCGTGGTTGGAGACGATTTTGAGGCAGCGACCGACGTGGAATGGGCTGGCGCCTCGGCTCCAAACGCCCATATTGTGCTCGCTTCATGCGCGAACACAGCGACAAACTCCGGTGCGTTGGTGGCTCTTCAAACGCTGGTTGAAGACCGGGATCCTCCCGCCATTGTCAGCCTGAGCCTTGCCAGTTGCGAGGCCGCCATGGGCGCTTCTTTCAACCAGTACATCAAGCTGCTCTATCAGCAGGCGGCTGCTGAAGGCGTTTCAGTTTACGTGGCGGCGGGCGATTGGGGCGCCGCGATGTGCGACGCGGGTGAGGCTTCGGCCACCTTAGGCATCTCGGTGAGCGGACTGGCTTCGACACCTTACAATCTCGCGGCGGGGGGCACGGACTTTTCCGACACCTATTCCGGGACCAACGGGAACTATTGGAGCGCGACCAACACACCCGCTTACGGCTCGGCACTCTCCTACATTCCAGAGATGCCGTGGAATGACTCCTGTGCCAGCGAGGCGATCTCGTCGTATCTGGGATATGCGACGCCGTACGGGGCAGCGGGATTTTGTAACTCACCCCTGGGGGAGGCAGAGTTTCTGGCTGTGGTCGCCGGCGGCGGCGGTCCAAGCGGATGCGCCTACGGGGCAACCAGTCCGAACCCCGGCACACCGGCAGTGAGCGGAACTTGCCGGGGCTACGCCAAACCGATCTGGCAATATTTCGTTACCGGCATGCCGAATGACGGTGTCCGCGATATCCCCGATGTTTCGCTGTTTGCAGCCAACGGCGTATGGGGGCATTATTACGTGATCTGCTACTCCGATCCGAACTACGTGGGGGTACCTTGCACGGGATCTCCGGAAAACTGGGCGGGGGGGGGCGGAACGTCGTTCGTTGCTCCGATTCTGGCTGGGGTGCAGGCGCTTGTGAATGAGAAGACTGGGCAGCGCCAGGGGAATCCCAACTGGGTCTATTACACCCTGGCTGCCTTTGATTACGGCTGGAATGGAAACTTCGCCTGCGACTCGAATTTGGGAAGCAACACATGCATCTTCCACGACGTCACCTTCGGCGACATCGACGTGAACTGCACGGGAACTAACAATTGCTTCGACCCCTCGGGACCCAACGGGGTTCTTTCGGTTTCGGATAGACGGGACATCCCGGCCTACGGCACGCACACTGGCTGGGACTTCGGGAGCGGGATCGGGTCGATCAATGTCGACCGGCTCGTCAATGCCTGGGCCGCAATCCCTTAATCGAGGCTTAAGTCAAAAGCAAAGAGGCCGGGATGCATTCCCGGCCTCTTTGTTTTGATGAAGTTCGATATCGTGCGCGTTCACAGTTTGAGTTCGTGGTTTTCTCTCCCATCCATGATGAGGCTGTGGATGGAGGGGGCAGCCGCGATTTTTGGGCTCATCCGCCTTACGGTTTGGCGCTGATGGGATAGCCCGCCCACACATACTCGAGGGCCTCGGGCAGCGTCTGCTGGACGACCGCGTGATCCACATGGCCGGCGTTCCGCGCGAAGACAAACTGATAGTGGTACCCTTTCGCGGCCAGCACGCGGGCCATGTTTTCGTTGGCCAGCACCCAATCGTGCATGTTGTCGTTCATGATGTTGGGAAGGTAGAGGTCCCGATCGCCCACTTCAATCCAGATTCGGATCGGCTTGCGGGGGGTGTTCGGGATGAGGCTTTCGTGAAAAGCCCATGCGCCATGCGGGGTCTGCGGATTCCATGGCCACTGCTGGTTCACATAGGTGCCCGAGTAGGTGAGAACGCGATGATAGAGCTCAGGGTGGTACCAGGCCATGATCAAGGCGCATGAACCGCCCGAGCTTCCGCCCATGGTTGCGCGGCCCTCGGGATTCTTGGTCAGCTTGACTTGGGCCTTGGTTTCAACCAGAGGAAGCAACTCGCTCTCGACCCACTCGGCATAGAGGCCGGACATGGTGTCGTATTCGAGGCCGCGCTCACTTCCCTGCGCATCGCCGCTGCCATTGCCGACGGAGATGGCGATCATGACAGGGAGCTTTTTCGCGGCAATCAGGTTGTTCAGCACGGTGAACAGCGTCCGATCGGGCCCGTCTGTGCCGATGATGAAGGGTGCCGCGGTCCCGGGGACATATTGCGAAGGCACATAGACCGCAACATGACGCGTGTACGGGGCCGGGTGGCTCGTCGTCACGTTCAGCTTTGCAGGGTTATCCGGGTCCGCGGTGCCAAAGGTGCCAGGGTCACGCGCTATGCCGGGATAGATTTTGCTGTCGGCAGAGCTCATGGTGAACTCGAGGACCGTGCCCTGCGGCACGCCTTCCTGAACCGTAGCTTCGGTGGCGCGCACGTAGGTTGGTCCGATGATGAAGTTCCCATCCGCGTTGGCCGGCGCGTTGCTGGCATCGGGCAACTCTTTCGCGGTGACGTACCCGGGGGTGTGTGGATCGCGCGTCGGCGGGGCCGGCCTTGCGGTCTTGGGCGCCGGCGCGGCAGCCTGCGCGTTGGCCATTGCGACTCCGGCGGTGAGACAAAGCGAAAGAACAAACAAAGAGGTCCGGCGCATGCAATCCACCTTTCGCAAACCCGTCGATGCAACTACCAGAGGTTCCACACTTCGTCTTCCCACAGAACGCCTTTGGACGGATTCGCGGGATCGTAGTGAACAATCACCGGCCCCCTGGTGATGCCGGCGAGGGCCTGTTCCCTCATGCTCTCTGAGGTGAAGTTGACGTGATATTTGCCCTTATAGTCCGTGCCACCGGCAGAATACGTGTAGTGGAAGTTCACGCGCCAGTAATCCACGCCATTGACGCCGCCGGAAACGAATTCCTTTTCGACATCGCAGGTGGTCCCTGGGACCGTGGGCCAGTTTTTGGTCCGGAATTTGCGCCATTTCTCAAGCGCGGTGACGATCGCGAAATAGATGGCGAGGACCACGACCGCGAAGCCGATCGCTCCGGCCGAATGGAGCCGTGCAAAGATGCTGGGCAACGACATTGCGATGGGTATCATGGCGATCAACGGTTAGCATACACGGACAGTGGTGAACACCCAACCCGCGCTCTTTGCCCCGGAGTTCGAGTTTTTCTGTAACAATCTTTCAAGATGCACACTTTGGCAAAGACCCGCACTCTTCGCAGCGACATCCTGTTCGCCTTTGCGCTTGCGCTTGCCTGCTACCTTGCGTGGCTGGTGCGGGACGCGCTCGTCCTGCTTTATGTGAGTGCTTTGTTCGCGGTTGTTCTCTCGCCGCTGGTCTCGGCGATTGCAAACATTCGCGTCCATCGCTGGCAGCCTTTCAGAAGGATCGCGGTTCCGGTTCTTTTGCTGCTGGTGGTTGCAGCATTCATTGCCTTCGGTTTCCTCGCTCTTCCGCCGGTGATTCGGGACATGAATCAATTCGCTCAGGAATTGCCCGACAGGCTTCCCGCTCTTCTCGACAAATTTCGGCAGACTCCATTCCTTGAACAGATCGACACCGGATCGCTGATCCGAAAGCTTCAGGGCTCTGCCAGCGGCGCCGCCACTTATCTATTGATCTCCTTCAGCAACTGGGCCGGGAAGCTGGCGGACATCGCAGTCTGCGCCGTGCTGACGATCTATTTCATCCTCGAGGGAGATCAAGCCTACCACTGGTTTCTCTCATTCTTCCCGCTGGAAAGCAGAGCGCGCCTTGACACGGCACTGCAACGGGCCAGGTTGCGCATGGGCAAATGGCTCCTCGGACAGGGCAGCCTCATGCTGATTCTGGGCGTCACAAGCACCGTCGTGTTCGGCGCTCTGGGCCTGCGCTATGCCTACGCGCTCGGGGTGCTGACCGGGCTGCTCAATATCATTCCGGTTCTTGGCGCGGCGTTCTGCATTGGGCTCTGCCTGCTGGTCGCGGCGATTGATTCCTGGGGGCGGGTCGCGGGCGTCGCCATCTTCTATTTCATCTACATCCAGGTAGAGAACTCGCTTCTGATCCCCCGCATTATGCGGTCGAGCGTCAACCTGCCCGGACTCGCAATTCTCTCCGCGCTGCTGCTTGGGTCTGCCCTCGAAGGCGTGGTCGGCGCAATGGTCTCGGTTCCCTCGGCTGTCCTGGTCGCCGTTCTAATCGATGAGTATCTGATCCAGAAGGACGACCCAGACAATACCCCAGGGACGTGAGAATGCGCCGCGGAGCAGCCCGCACTCCCAGAACTTGCATCCAACCAGCTCTATTTCTTTCAAGATCCTGGGGGACTTGCTTGAAAACCGGGCCGCGTACAGTTCTCGAAGACTCACTTCATGACCAAGCTCAGGTGATCCTGGTCACAACCAATTGTGGGCTCGCAATGAAACCCTTGGTCATCTGCTGAAAAGAGACTGCACCGCTGATGTTAATTTCCCTGGAGCATGGAATGAAACTCGACCCCAATGCCTTTCTTGCCGACCCCGAGCTTCTTGATGGCCTGCAGAGACAAGCGCAGCCACTCTTCTGCAGCGAAAAGCAGGTTCTTTTTCGCCAGGGCGACGCGCCAACCGGGCTATTCATCCTCAACCGCGGCGAAGCTGAGTTGTCGATGAACTCCGAAGAGGGCACGCAGATCATGGCGATCCCGGCCGCGCCCGGATCTCTGCTCGGGCTCCCCGGCCTGATTGGCAGCGAACCCTACTCCCTCACCGCAGTCGCGCTTCCAGGTGCGCAACTGAGCTTTATCTCGCGGGATGATTTTCTCAACATCATGAAGACCGATCTCATCCTGTCGTTGAAGGTTCTCCAGGTTCTGGCTGCCGAGGTGCGTTCCGCACGCATCGCTCTGCGCGATCGGTAGACCGACCCAGCTGAAACATTGGTTCTGCTCTTTGGATTTGGGGTGCGCAGCCCATGCTGTGATGCCGCAATTCGCGCGGAACGGAATGGCCCAGCCGCATTGACGGCCCAGCGTCGGCCCTGCGAAACTCACCCCAATGTCTTACCGTGGAAAAGTTGAATATGCCGAACAGCGGAAGATTCGCGAGCGCAACACCCGCCTCTATCGCACGCTCCATTGGCCCATCTGGATCTGGGTGTTTTTTCTGGCCCCCGGCCCGCTAACCTTCTCCCTTTTTGCCCACGGATTTCACTCCTGGAACATGCTTTGGCTGGCTGTGGTCCTTATCGGGACTGGGATTGGCCTGGTTCGAGGACGCATGCCGGGGTGCGAACCGCGCCCCTACATTCTCCGCTTCGACGAAGATAAACCCAATCCGCTCTATCGGCGCATCTGCTACACCTTTGCCTGGAGCGCTGTGCTTTGCTTTGCGCTTGCTGAACCTCGCGGGTTTAGTGATCGCGGCAATCACACAGGTGTGGTACTACCAGCAAATCTATCTCTACGCTTATGGGCCTTTATGCGCATGCGTTCTGTTGCTGGGGATTCTGGGAAAGCTGCCGCGCGTGGGAAAATCGACCAAAGGCGAGGGCCTGGAACGCCGCTATTTTTACGGATCAGTCTGGTCGGTGACGGCGGCGCAGACCGTGCTGCTCATCCTGTGGAAGACGCTGCCTAAAACCGAGCCGGCCAACGTCGCCAAGCTGGCAGCATTCGTCGGCGTCCTTGTCCTCATGGGCTATCTGGCCTATCGCGGAAAGCTGCTTAGAACGCGGCCTATTCTTCCCGGCGAGCTTATGGTCTCTGACTAACTCTTCCTTGCGACAAGCCACTCGGGACGTCCCTTCATGAGGCCACTTCGAAAGTTGTAGTCCCCCTATTCCTCCCCACCTTTGTGGGAGTTTAAACGCCATTTTCCTTGTGATAGCTTGCCTCAAACGGGATCGATTCCGCCCAACCTGAGGTGAAGAGCGTGGCAACCTTCGCTGTCCCCTTCGAAGTCCTGAAAAAGAAGTCTCCGAGCGGCCCGAGCAGTATTTCCCGGTCAGAGATCCTCTCTGCCCTCTCCTTCGCGCTGGATCTGACTGAGGGAGCGGTTCCGGGCCACGCTTTGCGCAGTTGTCTGATCGGCATGCGGCTGGGTGGAGAGCTCGATCTGCCTGCAGACCGGATGGCGGACCTCTACTATGCGCTGCTGCTCAAAGATGTCGGCTGCAGCAGTAACGCCGCGCGGCTGTGCCAGATCATCGGCGGGGGCGACGAGCGCCGCGTCAAGGCGGGCGCCAAGCTCGAAGACTGGACACGGCCGAGTCGGCCCAAGCTTTCAACGCTGCAGTTGCTCTGGAACAACGTGGAGCCCGACGCCGGCGCCATCAAGCGAACCGTGGGGATTATGCGCATCGGCATGACCCAGCACCGCAACAACGAAGAGATGATCAAGCTGCGCTGCGACCGCGGCGCGCAAATCCTGCGCAAGCTCGGCATGGGCGAAACTGCGGCTGAAGCGGTGCGCGGCCTCGACGAGCATTGGGATGGAAGCGGCTACCCGGATCGCCGCGTGGGCGATGCGATACCCATCGAGGCGCGCATCCTGGCCGTGGCCCAGCACCTGGATGCCTTTGCATCCGAGAGCGGAACGGGAACGGCGATCCATGTGCTCGAAGAGCGCAGCGGACGCTGGTTTGATCCTGAGCTGGTTCGGATTGCGAAACAGTTGGACAAGTACGGAACCCTGTGGCGCAATGCTCTTGCCGCGACACCGGAAGCGGATACGCGCCAGGCTGCTCACGATCTGTCGCCAAAATCCGGGGACGTGTTGATGGCGGCAGACGTGGACCTGATCTGCGAGGCATTTGCCGAAGTTGTCGACGCCAAGAGCTCCTTCACTTTCGAGCATTCGCTGGGAGTGGCGGACGCGGCAGTCGGCATTGCACGCGGGCTCGGCTTGAGTCCCCAGCGCGTGCAACTCGTCAATCGAGCCGCGTTGCTGCACGACATCGGCAAGCTCCGCGTCCCCAATTCGATTCTGGACAAGCCCGCCTCGCTCAGCGCCGAGGAGTGGAGCATCATGCAGGAGCATCCGCGCCTGACCTATGAGATCCTCTCCCGGGTAAAATCCTTCGCCGAACTGGCCTTCGTCGCCGGGGCTCACCACGAACGGCTGGATGGGAGCGGATATCCAGATAAGCTGGTGGCCGAGGAACTGCCCATTGAGGCCCGCATCATTGCGGTGGCCGACGGGTTCAGCGCGCTGGCGCAGACCCGCCCTTATCGTGCGGGCCTACCGACGGATGAGGTCATCGAGATCATGTCGCGCGGCGTGCCGCGAAAGCTGGATGCCGACTGCTTCGAGGCTTTGATCGCTTCTCTGTAGATTTCGGCCGGCGTCTTGCGGGTTGTCGCGCGGGATTCGCGTGCTTTCGTGACCTATGCCCAGTTGACCGAAGCGCTGCTGGCACCTGCTAAACTCACCTTCGGAATGTTTTCCGTCAGTCTTCTGATCATCGCGGTGGCCTACCTGCTGGGATCCATCCCGGTCGGCTATCTGCTGGTTCGCCTCTTCCTCAAGCAGGACGTTCGTTCGATTGGATCTGGCAATATCGGCGCCACCAATGTTATGCGCTCAGGCAAGAAATGGCTGGGAGCGGTCACATTTCTTCTCGACATGCTGAAGGGCTGCTGTGCGGTTTATGTGGGCGCGCTGATCGGCGCGGCGCTTGAACCTTCAGCCCCGGTACGCAACATGCAAGCGCTGGCCGCGCTTTCTGCAGTGCTGGGGCATGTTTTTCCGGTCTGGCTCAAGTTCAAAGGCGGCAAAGGAGTGGCTACCGGATTCGGCGTGTTTCTGGTCGCGGCGCCCAGTTCCGCGCTGGCGGCGATCGGCGTGTTCGCGGTGGTCTTGATTCTCACGCGCTACGTTTCCCTCGCTTCGATTGTTGGAGCTGCGAGTTTTCCGTTCTTTGCGTGGCGATTTGTCCAGGGAGATCGGCCTGCCTTTTTCATTGCGGTGCAGTTCACGGTTGCGCTGCTCATCATCGCCAAGCATCACGCCAACATCCGCCGGTTGCTCTCCGGCACTGAAGCCCGTCTCGGCTCAGGAAGGAAAGACAAATGAGCCGCATTGTTGTCCTGGGCGCAGGAGCGTGGGGAACGGCCATCGCTCTTTCTCTTCATCGTCGTGGGGGTCATGAGATCGCCCTCTGGTCGCACAGCGCGGCGGAGGCCGAACAGATCAACGCGGCCGGTGAGAACACGCTTTTCCTTCCCGGCTTTCCGCTGCCGGCGGAGATCAAAGTCACAAGCCTTGAATCTGCGGTGACGGAAGCGGAGATTGTGGTTTCGGTCATTCCCTCGGAGTTTCTCAGGCCGACCCTGGCACGCCTGCGGCCGTATCTGCATCCGGGCCAGATCATCGTTTCAGCGACCAAAGGCGTCGAAGACCATACATTTCTGCGCATGACCGAAGTGATTGCCGATTGCCTTCTGCAGGAGGCCGCGCATCGCAAGTTGTCCGTGCTTCCGGTGGCGAATCCCGACACGGCCATGGAAGTTTTCACGGAGTCGTCGGCACCGCAGGTCAGTTCTTCGGGCATGGAGCCCGCGCCGCCTTCCATCGCGGAATTCACGCTCCCCATCGGCGCATTTAGCGGGCCGAGTTTCGCGATCGAAGTCGCGCAGGGGCAGCCGACGGCGGTCACGATTGCTTTTGAGGATGCTGCGATTGCTACGCGTATTCAAAGCGAATTTTCATCGGAGGCGCTTCGGCTCTATACGTCGACCGATGTTGTCGGGGTCGAACTGGGCGGCGCGCTCAAGAACGTAATTGCGATTGCCGCGGGAATCGCAGCAGGCGTGGGGCTTGGCTATAACTCGGCCGCAGCCTTGATGACACGGGGCATCGCGGAGATCACGCGGCTCGCCGTGGCCTGCGGCGGACGCCGTGAGACGCTTGGCGGCCTCTCGGGCAGTGGCGACCTGGTGCTCACCTGCACCGGCTCGCTGAGCCGCAATCGCACGGTGGGCCAGGCTTTGGGACAGGGGCGCAAGCTGCCCGAGATTCTAGATAGCCTGGGCGGGAAAGTCGCAGAGGGCGTGCGAACCACGCGGGCGGCTCTTGGATTGGCGCGGCGGCACGGAATCGAGATGCCGATTACCGAACAGATGGAGCTGATTCTCGAAGAGGGCAAAGATCCGCGCGAGGCAATCAAGGATCTGATGCTGCGGCCCGGCAAGCACGAGCATTAGACAAGCGGCGATCCGACTATTTTCTTGTACAAATGCTATCCTCCGTGTTCCGATGGGTCGTCCATCTTGGAGGCTCGCATGCGCACGAACATGAATCGCCGTCGAGCGATCGCCGGCATCGCAGCTTCGGTAGGAGTGTTCGCGGCAGCGGGCCGCGCGCAGGAACCGGCGGCGCAAGTGCAGCCGGCGGAGAAACAAAATGATCCGCGGACCTCAATCCACTATGACCTGGATTTCGCCGCGCCGCCGGAACGGCTCTACACTATCCTGCTCGACCAGAAATTGTTTGCCGCATTCTCAGGGATGCCTGCGACGATCGACCCTTCGCCGGGTGGAACAATCTCGATGTTTGGCGGAATGATCGTGGGCCGCAATGTGGAGCTTTTGGCGAATCAGCGTATCGTGCAAGCGTGGCGGCCAACCAGCTGGGATGCCGGAGTGTATTCAATGGTGCACTTCGAGCTTAGGCCGAGAGCCGGGGGCACGGCGATGGCGTTCGACCACACGGGCTTTCCAGCGGGCGATCACGACCACCTGGACTTGGGCTGGCACCACCATTATTGGGATCCGCTGAAGAAATTCCTGGCTTGATTTCTACTGTCCGCCTGTCTGCGATCCGCTAGTTGCGCTGCGGGCGTGCGCTATTTCAGGCAGACCTGGATCGGCGGCCGACCACGCCTTCAAGAATTCCGCGTAGCGCTCTTTGGCTTTTGCCGAATCGCCCAGCAGTTCCGCGACTTGTGCGAGGCCGTACAAGCCAAACCCTGAGTTGGGCCGCTCGGCGAGCGCGGCTTCGTAGGCTGCCTTCGCGCCGGCGTAGTCTTTGGCGCGGAGCAACGCGGCCGCCTCGTTCTCCCCGACCGGGCGAATGTAGAACGGTGGCTCGTGATAGCCGAGCTTCTTCTCCTCGGTGCGCGCGGCAGCAAACATCTTCTTCGCTTCATCGAGCTTGTCCTGCGCCACAAGCACACCGGCACGCAGTTCCAGCGATGCCACACTGAGACTCTTCACCAGCGGAGCGGACATGGCGTCCGGCTGAATGGGCAACGTTGGAGGCTTGTCTTTTTGCGCGTCATTTTTCGGCTTGTCGTCTTTCGGCTTGTCGTCTTCCTTGGCGCTTTCGGCCTGGTGAGCGCGCCACAGACCTGCATCGAGGCGTTCGGAATCGGCCTGGGCGGCGGCAGCGTCGCCAGCTTCAAGAGCCTTCATGCCGCGGGCGTAGTCGCTAAGTTCGGCGGCGAGCCAGTGGAGGTTTGCTGTCTCTGTCAGTCTCTTTGATTTGCGACTCGCCCAGCATTGCCAGAACGGCGTCCCAGTCGCCGATGCGGAGGGCCACGGGCAGACGGTTGCTGATGCGGGCCATCTGATCGCGTGCGGACCAGACATAGAGCGTGGGCGAGAGCTTGCCGCGCGCCGCGGCGAGATGATCACTGAGCGCGTTGGCCTGCTGCAGCTTGCCCTGCTCCATCAGGTTCGCAATCGCGTACATCATGTTGTGGATGTAATTCCAATCGTCGTCGACGCTGACTTTCTGCTCGCGCAGGTAGGTCTCGTCGGCTTCGGTTGAAGCGGCGAACCATTTCTCGGCGTTGCGGTAATCGCCGACGCGGTAATAGATGTGGCCGGGCATGTGCACCATGTGGCCGGATGTGGGCGCAAGACTGGCGAGGAGCGCGGCGCTGGGGATGGCGCGCTCGGGGTGGTTGCTCGGCTCCATGGCGTGAATCCAATAGTGATTGGCGGCGGAGTCGTTGGGGGCTTCGCGCAGAACGCTCTCGAGGATGGCGATGCGTTCTTTCTGGCCAGGCTTGGGCTCGCCTTTGTCGTCGTAGCCATCGCCGACAGCGCCGGACAAGAAGATGCGCGCTTCGATATCGTGGGGGGCTTTCTTGACGAGGCGGCGGAGGATTTCGATTTCCTTCGAATGGTCATTGTCTTTTGCTTCGGACTCAGCCTGGGCGGCTTCGATGTAGAGCTTGTCGGTGCCGCTGGCGTGGTTCTTCAGGCGAACGGCTTCAGCGAGGGCTTTTTTGCCGTATGCGTCGGCGGCGCCGTGCATGAATTCGGCCTGGGCGAGTCCCCACCAGCACATGGCGCAGTTGGGATCGACGCGGATTCCCTGCTCAAAGGCTTTCTCGGATTCGTAGTCCCAGAAATCGTGCAGCAGGCTCAGACCCTGGTCGAACCAGGCCTGTGCTTCGGGAGTGGCCTTGATCGCGATGTGGCTGTTGCCGATGCCGGTCATTTTGATGGGCGCGGGCAGTGTTTCGGGCGCGGGAACCGGGACCATGTCGGCCATGTTGTGGGTTGGGTCCATGGCCTGGCTGGCGGCGGTGCTTGTACACAGGGAGAGAAGCGCGAGCGCCCCGGCAATGACTGCGACTTGGAAAGATCTTGGGTGGGGCATGGAACACCTCAATGGGCTTATGGTGGGACTATTTTAGCCGCCGGCGATGGCGCCGATGATCAGCAGCGGCTCTTTGCCGGAGACGATGGCATCGGGAAGCTCGCGGTCCATCGACTCGTTGGACCAGTCTTCCTGACAGACGAAGAAGCGCAGAAATGGTCGGCGCGCACCCATTTGCGGGCTGCCTGGTTGGTACTCGCGGATGGTGCCGCGCAGCATGGGGTATTGCTCATCGAGCAGGTCGAGAACTCGCCGGATGGTGACCGGAGCGAGGACGACGACTTGCACCTCTTCGCCAAGCTGCGCGAGGGTGCGCAGATGATACGGCAGGACGACGCGGATCGACGCGGTCGCTTCGCTCATGCCAACGTTTGCACTTCGACGCTAAGGACGGCAGGCAGATCGTGCACGATTGCAGACCAGTTTTCGCCTGCATCGGGCGAGACATAGACTTGGCCGCCGGTGGTTCCGAAGTAGATGCCGCACTCGTCGAGCGTATCGACGGCCATGGCGTCGCGCAGGACGTTGACGTAGCAGTCTTTTTCCGGCAGGCCTTTCGCGAGTTCCTGCCACTCGTTGCCGCCGGTCTTGCTGCGATAGACGCGGAGCTTGCCGTCGAGCGGGAAATGCTCGGAGTCGCTCTTGATGGGCACAACGTAGAGAGTCTCGGGCTCGTGGGCGTGGATGTCGATGGCGAAGCCGAAGTCGGTGGGCAGGTTGCCGCTTACTTCATGCCAGGTGTCGCCGGCGTTGTCGCTGCGCATCACGTCCCAATGTTTCTGCATGAAGAGAACGTCGGGGCGCGCCTTGTGCATGGCGATGTGGTGGACGCAGTGGCCGACTTCGCCGGTGGGGTTGGGCATCATGGTGGAGACGAGGCCCTTGTTGATGGGCTTCCAGCTTGCGCCATCGTCTTCAGAGCGGAAGGCGCCCGCGGCGGAGATGGCGATGAAGATGCGGCCCGGATGGGCGGGGTCGAGGATGATGGTGTGGAGGCACATGCCGCCTGCGCCGGGCTGCCAATCGGGACCGGTGCCGTGGCCGCGGAGGCCGGGCAGTTCGTCCCATGTATTGCCGCCGTCGGTCGACTTGAAGAGCGCCGCATCTTCGACGCCGGCGTAGATGGTTTCAGGGTCAGTGAGGGACGGCTCGAGGTGCCAGACGCGCTTGAACTCCCACGGGTGCGGCGTGCCGTCGTACCACTGATGTGTTCCGGGAGTTCCTTCATAGGCAAACTTGTTGCCGACTGGCGCCCAGGTTGCGCCGCCATCATCGGAGCGCTGAATGATCTGGCCGAACCATCCGCTGGATTGCGACGCATAGAGGCGGTCGGGGTTCGCGGGGGAGCCTTTGACGTGATAGATCTCCCAGCCGGCAAAGAAGGGACCGGCCACCTGCCACTTGTTCCGCTTCGCATCGGACGTGAGAACGAAGGCTCCTTTTTTGGTTCCGACGAGGACTCGAACTTTGCTCACAGACTCTCCCTGGCGCACGAAATCGATCTGATTTTCACCATGCTACCCTGCCGGCGTAAAACGTGTCATCCCGGCGGCTGGGCTACACTCAGAAGGGTTCTCTTATGAAGTTTTTTGGTGGTAAAAAAGATACGCCGACCCCCGACTCTGACGAGGTTGAAGCGCCGCGGACGGGCTTCTTCGATCGCATGAAGCAGGCGGTTTCGCGGACGCGCGAATCGCTGTCGTCGAAGATTGAAGGCGTCGTGGCGTTGACGCGGACGGTGGATGAGTCTTCGCTTGAGGATCTGGAGACTGCGCTGCTCTCGAGCGACCTTGGCGTGCAGACAACGAACGCGATT
>CAWBSV010000019.1:0-22781 GCA_963791505.1 uncultured Acidobacteriaceae bacterium | reverse complement strand
CGGATTTGTCTGTCAGTTATGTACTGTACTATGTGGTCATCATCATGATAAGTGGTGTTTTTAATCTTTTTTCTTTATTTTATCAGCCTCTCGAGGCTGCTTGGCACTGGAAGAATTCACAGATCGCAAATAGGTATCGTGAATTCCGTAGTGTCAAACATCGAGATGATCGGCTGTTTGCTTGCTCACTATACTTTCTTTCTCAATGTTTTCTAGGCACATTCACTTTCGTCGAATGCTACAATTCTGAACACTATCGATTGCGAATCGTTCATCGGTCGTCATGACAACGATCGACACACATATTACGCATCCGAGTGTAATTCTCGATTTAGCAAGAACAAACTTATCGTTCGTGCACTCATATATATATATAATTTGCAGTAATCCATTCCTCTCCCTCAATCTCCCCCACCTATGCGTGCAATACTCATCATCATCGATGAAGACGACATTTTCGATTCTATTACTATCTCATCGCGCTATCACATATCCTCGGCAGCATGCGCGATCCCATAGGCGTCCTTCGCCTTGTTCAGAACGGTCTGTTCCTCAGCTTCGATCTCCTTGTCCAGCGCCTTGATCTGCGCGTTCAGTTGCTTCACGCTGGGATAATTCGGTCCGTAGATCGGTCGCTGCCGCGCCAATTCAGCAGCAGCGTTGGCGCGTTGCGTGCGCAGGTTGGAGAGCATGCCCTGGGTTCCATCCATGCTCATGGCGAAAGTGCCATCCTGAATCCGGTCCGGCGGCAGGGATTGAAGGATGCGGTAGCGCGCTTCATCGAGAACACGTTGTTCAGTCGCGTCCGACGCTCCCTTTTCAAGATTTGTGATCTCCTGGACGATCATGCTGTGCTGTGGATCAAGGGCAGAGATTCCCAGCTTTTTCTGCAGATCGACCATCTTGTCCTGCGATTCCTGCACGAGCTTGCGAAGGTACTCGATCTGGCTTGTCAGCCAATCCGTAACCTGTTGCGTACTCTTGTAGTGCGCCGTGAAGTTGTTCTTGATGAACTCGGATTCCAGCGCGTTCACAATGTCGGCCGACAACTGGGGCGACCAGCTTACGTACGAAATGGTGATCATCTGCGTACGCGGAACACGGGCGATGGTCAGGTGACTGCGCAAGTTGTAGAGGACCGCATTCCGCACATTCGGGTCATCGAGGTTGCCGTGCGCCACGGGAGTGGTCGCACCCAAAACCCCCATCAGCCTGCTGCGGCGTCCGCCCAGAAAACGTGGATCGTCCTGAAGATTGAGTGTCTGCGCAACCGTGATGAGCAACGTTTCGCTCTGGAGAATACGGCTGTCGCTCTCAATCACCACATCAAGAGTGCTGCCGCCGCCGACAATTGAGGTAATCGATTGCTTGAGATCAGACGCGGAACCTGGCTGAATCTGGATCTCGCCGCTGGCCTTATACATCTTGCCCCGGTAGATACCCGCCAGAACACCCAACAGCCCAATCCCCAACGCGCATCCCAGGATCAAAAATCGCCGCTTTCTGACAATCAGCCAAAGATCCGTGAGAACCAGATCTTCCTTTTGGGGAGTCAGGGCAACGTTCGTGGCGTTCGTGGACTGTTCCAATCAAACCTCACAAATTTTGTTCTAGTCCGCCGGATCCGCTCGCAACCTGCAAGCCGCATGCGACCGAACCGTCTTGAATTCGCTGCTAAGCCGGGTGCGCCGTCTCGTTGCGCGGCTTGCCATGCCTGCGCGAAGCGGCGCGCGAAGCATTCGTTCGCTTAGATTTCAGAAGGCATTCGCCTGCATTCAAATTGTTCATTTTGATGATAATGCAGACCCTTGGGTCGGCCCCGCCGCCAAACAAAATAAATTGGCCCGGTGGCAAGACATAGTATGAGAATGGGCGGGCTTTCGGTCTGTTTTGGGGAATCCTATTGAACCGAGCGGCAAGGGGTTTTTTACCGGATTGCAAGCATAGTTGCGGAGAAAAAATCGCATTTTCCGTTTCTGACAAGGTTGTTGCGCAAAATGGTACGTCCCGCTCAGCAGAGCGATTCCGGCCAAGCCTCAGATCGATAATAGAGACAGGATCTTGCCGAAGAGCAACACTCGCTGAAGAGCGCACTTGCGCTTAAACCTTAATATACCAGTTATCGACGCTGCGAGCAGGCAACGGACCGGAAGACGAGACACGGACGCGCGTGGAAAACAGGGACTGAATTTCGAGCTCCTTCCCCGGCAAAAAATTGATTCGTCGGGCAAGCCAAAACATGCATGCGCCTGACGATTCACTGAATCAGAAATCTACTTTTCGCTCAATCTCGCATGGTGTTTTTCGGAGTGGGAAGTTAAGGCCTGCCTTATCCACAAAAAGCGATCCAGGTACCGTTGACCGTGCTCGCATCTCTCCTTAGAGTCGGTAGTCAAGCAATCAAAATTCCCGGCATCGGAAGAAGCCGGCGGCCGCGCAACCCACGGCTATCCCCCACGCACCCGGAGTCAAGATGCTGAAATTAAAGAAGAATTCACATCCTGGGCTTCAAGAGCTTTTGCGACCGGACGGAATTGACGGTCCCGGGAACCGGCATTGCCGTGGTGGTGGGGCCGAATGGCTGCGGCAAGTCGAACATTCTGGATGGAGTGAGCTGGGTGCTCGGCGAGCAGAGCGCGAAGTCCCTGCGCGGCACGCACATGCAGGACGTCATCTTTGCCGGCACGCGCGATCGCAAGGCGCTGGGCATGGCCGAAGTTACGCTGACCCTGGTCGATCCCGAAGCGCTATCGAAGGCCCGGTGCCCGTGGAGCCGGAAGTGATGGTCGAACCGGACGTACCGACCGATTGGGATGAAGACGAAGTGCGCCGCCAGCGCGCGGCGGAGGCCGAAGAGATCATCGCCGCCGAGCAGCCCGGCGTAGTCCTCGAAGAAGACAGCCGACAGACGCCCCGAGCTGCGGACCGGCACAGCGGAAGCGGACCGCAGGCCGTGGTGCTCAAGATCCGCCGCCGCAAATTCCACCGCACTCCGCAGAACGGCGAAATCGTCATCACGCGCCGCCTGTTCCGCACCGGCGAAAGCGAGTACCTGCTCAACGGCAAGCTCTGCCGCCTGCGCGACATTCAGGACATCTTCATGGGCACGGGCCTGGGCCCGGAGAGCTACGCCATCATCGGCCAGGAGCGCATCGGGCAGCTGCTCAGCTCCAAGCCGCATGATCGCCGCGCCATCATTGAAGAGGCCGCGGGCATCACGCGATTCAAGACCAAAAAGCGTCTGGCCGAGTTGCGGCTCGAAAGCGCCAAGCAAAACCTGGCCCGCGTGGACGACATATTTGAAGAAGTCACGCGGCAGATGAACAGCCTGAAGCGCCAGGCGGCCAAGGCGGAGCGGTTTGCCGCGGTACGCGATGAGCTGCGGACGCGCTTGCGCGTGGTGCTGGCCAGCCGCATGGCGGCTGATGGATGCGAAGCAGGCCTGCGCTCGAGCAGGAGATCAGCTGCGCTCAGCGAGCAGATCGGCGGCTCGGCCGACAGAGATCGAGCGAGATGGAAGCCAGCCAGCATCAGCTGACCGAGCGTGGCTACGAGCTGGATCGCGAAGGCCAGGAGGCGCAGAACCGGGCCAACGAAGCGGCCGTCGAGCTGGAACGCGCCACGGCCCGCGAGCGCGCCAACACCGAGCGCGTCAGCGAGCTGGAAGTCGCGCATCGCGGCCGCGCCGCCGAGCTCGAATCGACGCGCGGCGCAGCTGGACGGCATCGCCGAAGAGCGCGCTCAGCAGCACGCTTCCTTGAGACGGCAGCCGGCGAGGCAAAGGCCTTTCGCCAGCAGGTAGAGGCGCGCCAGCAGGAAGCGCGCACCGCAGCCGAGGAGGTCTTCACCGCTGAGCGCCAGCTTGGAGCCAGCCGCCGCCACGCCATGCATCTGATGACCCAGGCCGGCAACGCGCGCAACCACACCGCCCAGGCCGAAGAAAGCCTGGCCGCTCTGGAGCGCGAGGCCGAGCGGCTTGAGATGGAGATGGCCAGGCCCGACAGGAGCGGGAACACCTGGAGTGCGAGAGCGGCCAGGCGCGCTTGCGCTTTGAGTCCGCCGCGGAGACCGCTCAAGCGCCTCGAAGACGAAATCGCCGCGCTGCGTGAGTCGCTGCAGAGCCAAGCGCGCCGAGGAGAACAGCAAGCGCGCACGCGCTCAACCAGATGCGCGGCGAGCAGGCCGCCGTAAGCGGCCGCCGCGACTCGCTTGCAGCGCTGATTCGCAACCACAGCTACTCCACTGACTCGGTGCGGCGCCTGCTCAAGCCCGGCGCGCTGGGCCGAAGGCATGGCGCCGGTGGGCACGCTTGCCGACTTCCTTGAAGTCAGCGGCGAATATGAGCGCGTCGTCGACGAATTCCTGCGCGAAGAACTGAATTACGTTGTGGTGGACAGCTGGGGCGCTGCCGAGCAGGGCGTGCAGCCTGCTCAAGTCCGGCGTCGATGGCCGCGCCACGTTTCTGATTCATCCGGCGGCACAGCCAACCGATCCTCCGTCAGACGACGATGGAGCGCCCATCGCCGGCCGGGGCTCACCCCGCTCAAGGATTCCATCCGCGTGCTGAATGGCTTTGGGCGATCCCTCGAAGCGATTCTGCCCAAGCTAAGCACGGCTACCTCGTCGAGATTCTGCAGAAGCTCATGCGCTGGCTTCGCGCACATGCGCACGCATATTTCCTCACCCCGGATGGCGAGTCGTTCCACAACGCAACGGTGACCGGCGGCAAGCCCGCCAGTGAAGGCCCGCTCGCTCTCAAGCGCGAGTTGCGCCAAGCGCAGAACGCGCGCACTGAACTGGATCAAAGCCTCGCCCAGGCGGAGCACGAAGCCTGGCTGTTCTGAAGGCCTGCGTACCGCACCATGGAGAAATTACCGCACATCTTGAGGCCCGCAGCGAGGAGCGGCGCAGGTCGAAACGGAAGCCGCCAATCAGGGCGCCGCTCTGAAGCAGATGGAAACCGAAGTGCAGCGCATCGAGCGCCGCCTGCAGGAGTGGATGCTTCAGGCCGCCCGCAACAAGGAAGCGCGTGAGACGAAGCGCAGCTCCATCGACCAGAAGCGCGAAGAGGCGGCGCGCTTCGAAACCGAACATGCGCGAGACCGAGAGCCGCTCGATGAACTGCAGGCAGAGTTGGTCAGCTGCGCAGCAGCGCGAAGGGCTGCAGCAGGAGGCCGCTCAGGTAACCGCTGAACTGGCCGGCCTTGAAGAGCGCCGCCGCGGAGCCGAAGCTGCCTTCCAGCGCATCGATCGGCTCCACGCCGACCTGCAGCGCCGCGTCATGGCCATCGAACAAGCGCGCACGGGCGCGGAAGCCGAGCGCGAGCAGCGCATGCAGGAGAACGCAACCCTTGGCAGCGCGCCAGAAAGAACTCGCCGACATGCGCGCGGAGGCGATCGGCCGCGCTCGAAGCCATTGCCACTGAGTCCCAGGCGTTGCGGCAGCAGCTTGCGAATCGAAACGCAACTGAAAACCGATCGCGCCGCGCTCGACCAATTGCGCGAAGATCGCGCGATTCGCGCCACCACGGTGGCCAAGCTGCGCTCCGATCTTGAGCATCTTGAAGCCAGTTGCCTGGCCGAAGTCAATGTCGAAGCCGCAGATCTGCGCGCCGACCTGAACATCGAGCGACTGATCGACGAAGCCCTCGCCGCCGAAGAAGAAACCTGCCGCGCGCTGCGCCAGCGCATCGAGCAGATGGGCCCGGTCAACATGATGGCGCTCGATGAGTACAAGGAGACAGCGGAGCGCCATGGCTTCCTCGAAACGCAGCGCAAGGATCTGATCGAGTCCATCGAAAATACGCAGGAGACGATCAAGGAGATCGACCAGATTTCGCGCACCAAGTTCGACGAGGCCTTTGCGCGCATCAACGAAAACTTCGCCCATGTCTTCACCCGGCTCTTCCAGGGCGGCCAGGCCTTTCTGCGCCTCACCGACGAAGAGAACCAGGCCGAGAGCGGTCTGGAGATTGTGGCCTCGCCGCCGGGCAAGAAGCTGCAGAATGTGCTGCTGCTCTCGGGCGGCGAAAAGGCGCTCACCGCCCTACGCTGCTGGTGGGCATCTTCCAGTTCCAGCCCAGCCCCTTCTGCGTGCTCGACGAAGTGGATGCGGCGCTGGACGAGACCAACGTCGGCCGGCTCGCCGACCTGCTGCACACGCTCAGCCAGGATACGCAGTTCCTGCTGGTCACGCACTCCAAGCGCATGATGCAGGCCGCGGACATGATCTACGGCGTCACGATGCAGGAGCCCGGGGTGTCCAAGGTCGTCAGCGTGCGTCTTGGCCACCACGAGCGGGAACGAGCGACAGCGTAGCGCTGGGCGGTTCCAGCATTCCCGGACAACCGATTGTGGAGAGGATCGCCGACGCAAAAAATCGCCCCCGAAGGATCACTTCGCTTCGGAGGCGCTTGCCTTGTTGCCACAAGTGAGAAAAAGAGAGAGAGACGGGGACCAGTAGCCGGCGCTGGAGGTCGGTAGCGCGCGGCTACTGGTGATCCCTGTACTAACGAAGCAGCCGCGGCTTCCCCTTTCCACTGCTGCCTCGTGTCGCCCGGCTCAAAGAGGGCCTTCTTGCGTGCCCTCCGAACCATGTTGACAATGGAGTGTCGCCCATTCCTTAATCGATCCGTGACGGCCGTCACACACGCACGGTTTATTCTTCCGACGCGTCAAATGCTTCTCACGCACGCTCGGCTGTCGCCATTCTTCCTCTTCCGCGCATTGACAAACCGCGCCTCGCACCGGAGAATCGGAGATTCAGTTCCCTCCGACGGAAGGCCTTCCTGTGACAGCTCTCCTCACAACGAATCTGGGCGACATTCCCCTGCTTGGACGCGGCAAGGTGCGCGATCTCTACGCCGTCGGCGACGCGCTGCTGCTGGTCGCCACCGACCGCATCTCGGCCTTCGATCACGTGCTGGCCACGGGCATTCCCGGCAAGGGCAAGATCCTCACGCAGATTTCGCTCTTCTGGTTTGATCTGCTTTCGCGACCTCGTTCCCAACCATCTGATCACGGCCGATGTCAGCCAATTCCCGCCGCGCTTCAGCCCTATGCCGATCAGCTCGAAGGCCGCTCGATGCTGGTGCAGGCGCGCAGCCATGTTTCCCGTGGAGTGCGTGGCGCGCGGCTACCTGGCCGGCTCGGGATGGAAGGAATATCAGGCCGCGGAACGGTCTGCGGCATCCCGCTTGCCCGCCGGCTTGCAGGATGGTTCGCACCTGCCGGAGCCGCTGTTCACGCCGGCCACCAAGAGCCAGGACGGCGCGCACGATGAGAACATTTCCTTTGCCGCGACCGAGACTTGGTGGGCGCGACGGATGCCGCCGAGTTGCGCCGGCTGACGCTCGCAATCTATCGCAAGGCCGCGCAGCATGCGGAATCGCGCGGGTTGATTCTGGCGGACACAAAATTTGAGTTTGGCAGAACGGCGAAAGGGATTATTCTTGCCGATGAGGTTCTCACGCCCGACTCTTCGCGTTTCTGGGAGGCTCGCCGTGGAAGCCGGGCGGCGCGCAGCCATCATTCGACAAACAGTTCGTGCGCGATTATCTTGAATCCATCCACTGGAACAAGCAGGCTCCCGCGCCGGCGCTGCCGGACGAAGTTGTGGAACGCACGCAGGTGAAGTATCTTGAAGCATTCCGCCGCTTGACCGGGCGGGATGTCTCTCGCTGAAGGGTCTGGCATGAGACTGATCGGAGCCCACCATGACGTGGGTCGACTGGGCATTGTCGGTCGTTCTGGTGCTTTCGGTGCTCGGCGGGCTTGTCGCAGGGATTTTTTCGCATCGTTTTCTCGCTCGGCGGACTGGTGCTGGGGCTGGCGCTTGCAGCGTGGAATTATCATCTCGGTCGCCGATTGGTACTGCAGCAGTTCATCCACGTCGATGCGATTGCCAATGCGATCGGTTTTATTTTCATCGCATTGCTGGTGATGGCATTTGCGGTCTTATCGGAACGCTGCTGCACAAGACGTTGCACAGAATGGGACTGGGATGTCTGGACCGGCTAGCGGGAGGATCTTTGGATTGTTCCAGGGCATTCTGCTGGTAACGTTATGCATCCTGGTTACGGTGGTCTTTTTTCCCCGATGCGCACTGGCTGGTGGAAGCGCGAGCTTCCGCGAATGTTTTTCGGGGTCTGCCATCTGAGTACGGAAATCTCCGCCGACTACTTGCGAGACCGGATGCGCAGTGGATTGATTGTTGCTGGAAGAAGAGTCGCCACATTGGCTGCATCCACCGATGGCAAGCAATAAAGTTTTGAACAGCGGCTTCGGCGCGATAAGATGGATAGGATCAAAAAGAGCAAGAGGTGCACGTGAGACGAGAACTGGAAGGCCTGGTGACGCAGATGCACTCGAGCGGTACTCGCTACGACGAGGCCGTGCGCGATTTCAAGAAGCAGTATCTGCGCGAAGTTCTGCTGGCGCACCGCGGCAACCAGTGCAAGGCGGCGGAAGAACTGGGTATCCATCGCAACACGCTGAGCCGCGCCATGGCAGAATTGGGCCTGGACCTGGCCGAAGTCCGCGCCGGCCTCAAGCGTCCGCCGCGTAGCGAACGTCCTGTATTCAGTGCGGCACGCCAGGCTATCGCCAAGGCTGAACTTATCTTCTGAGGACATGCTGACAACCCAAACAACGATCGGCCGGGGCAATGCTTTCGTCTGCACGACCGGACTGCTCACTGCGTTGTGGTGCGCGTCGTTCGGGCTGGCACAAAGCAGCGCGCCGTCGGCGGCGTCGTCGCCCGCATATCAGCCCGCGCCGACCGGCACTCCAGCCGCGAGACCGGCCATCGGAACCGACCGCAAGCGCGCGACCAAGCTTTTTCTCCAGGCCAGCAAGCTCTTCCAGAAGGAGCAGTTCGAGCAGGCTCTGGAGGCTTACGAGCAGGCGGCCACGCTCGATCCGGCCAATTCGAACTACACGCTTGCCGCTGAGTTAGCGCGCAGCCATGCGGTCACCGCGCTGATCCAGACCGCCGCACGCGATCGCATTCGCGGCGACGCCTTGGGCGAGCGTGCCGCGCTTTCGCGAGCGCTCGAACTCGATCCCAGAAACATTCAGGTCACCGAGCATCTGCACGAACTTGGCGATGACGCGTTGCGCGGCCAGGCTGCTCCCCTCTATGCGGAGAGTTCTTCGGCGACCGGTCCGCCGATTGACCTCGAACCCCAAGATACTCCGCACAGCTTCCATATCCGCGCTGACAAGCGGCAGGCGATCCAGCAGGTCTTCAAGGCGTATGGCCTTGAGGCCACGGTAGACGACAGCGTGCGCCCCGGCCTGGTGCGCGTTGATGTGGACGATGCGACCTTCGCGCAGGCTATGCGCATCCTGAGCCTACTGACAAATTCGTTTTATGTCCCGCTGGATGCGCATCGTGCCCTGGTGGCACGCGATACGCCGGAGAATCGGACCCAGTTTGAGCGGCAGGTATTGGAGACCGTCTACCTTCCCGGATTGACGTCGACAGAGCTGAGCGATGTTTCCACGCTGGCCAAGAATGTCTTCGACGTGAAGCAGGCCGCGGTGGATCCCGGCGCAGGCACTCTCACTCTACGGGCGCCCGAGAAGACGCTCGATGCCTTCAACGCCACGGTGCGCGATCTGATCGACGGGCACAACCAGGTTCTGCTTGAAGTGCGATTGATCCAGATTGCGCATACCAGTGACCGCAATACGGGCATTCAGCCTCCCCAGACCATAACAGCGTTCAACGTCTACGCGGAAGAGCAGTCGATCCTCAACGCGAATCAGGCACTGGTGCAGCAGATTATTTCGTCCGGCCTGGCTGCGCCGGGAGACACGCTGGCCATTCTCGGCATTCTTCTCGCCTCCGGCCAGGTTTCGAGCTCCATCTTCTCCAATGGCATTGCCTTGTTTGGCGGCGGGCTCACCCAATCCGCCCTGTCGCCCGGTCCGGCCAAGGTGAACTTTAACCTGAACTCGTCGGACTCGCGGGAGTTGGAGCTGATGCAACTGCGGCTGCAGGACGGCGAAGCGGGCACCATCAAATCCGGAACCCGGTATCCCATTCAGACATCTTCGTTTTCTAGCCTTTCAGGGAGTGTCCCTTCGATTCCCGGGCTGACCGGCGTGGGCAGCTCGAGTGCCTTGTCCTCCCTGTTGTCATCGCTGAGCGCGGTGCCCAATGTCCCGCAGGTGCAATATCAGGACCTCGGCCTGACTCTCAAAGCGACGCCCAACGTGATGCGCAACGGCGATGTCGCGTTGAACGTCGACCTCAAAATCGATGCCCTGGCGGGCAGCTCGATCAACGGCAACCCGATCCTCGACAATCGCGCGTATTCGGGCGTGGTTTCACTCAAGAACGGTGAAGGAGTGGTCGTGGTCAGCCAACTCAGTAAATCGCAGAGCCGGGCCATCAGCGGCGTCCCGGGCCTTAGCGAGATTCCCGGGCTGAACAACATCACCGACATTGACCGGCAGAAGAACTACTCGACCCTCTTGATCATCATGACGCCGCATGTCATCCGCGGAACGCAGGCCGCCGGGCATACGCCTATGATCCGGGTTGAAAAGGCACTCAGCGGGCCGCTGATGTGCCGTCCGTGCCGGTGGCCGGCCCAGAAAGCACCCCCTAATGCAATACCCGGCTCGGACGTGTGCATTTGAGGGTTCAATACTTGCTTAGACTAAAGTTTGCGATCCAACCTGTTATTGGCTAACGCCATCCAGCTTCGCCTGGTACTCAACGATCTGCTTGATGATGTCATAGGGAGCGCCGCCCAGCGGAACCTGGCGGCCGTTCACCAGCAAAGTGGGCGTCTGGTTGATGTTCAGTTCCTTGGCCAGCTTGACGGATGCATCCACCGTGGGCCGTAACGGCCGGAGTCGCGGCGCAGGCCGCATCTTGGCCGGATCCAGTCCCGCCTTGGTCACCGCGCTGTTCAGCGTCAGCGTCGCGCCGTCGGGCGAAGCCAGGCCGTCCTGCCCGTCAAACACCGCGCGCGGCATACTGGAAGAAGGCGGTGCTGCCGCCCGCTTGGCCACGCAGACGCCGTAGGCTGCCGCGCTGCGGCCGCCGGATGCATGGCGGCAGCGGATAGTTCTGGAAGACGATGCGGGCCTTGGGAAAATCGGTCAGCCAGCTTGTCCATGTTGGCCTGCGCTTCCTTGCAATGCGGGCACTGGAAGTCGGCAAACTCGACGATCTCCAGGTCCTTTGAGGCCGCACCCGCGATAGGGACCATCGGCGCTTCTGCTGCACCTGCGTCGCGATACTCCGCGTAAGGGATGCTCGCCGAAGGGAATCATCTCGTCGCCGGCGATGATGTGCTTGCCGTCCGGAAGCACAAAGAACTGGATTCCGGTGGGCTTCTGCTTGCCGGTCTTGTCGCCGACATAAATGACGACCTTGCTGACGCCTTCGAAGCGGTCTTCAGAATGGCCTGACCTGCCAGATGCGGTTGTCGTCGAATCCCCAGCTGGTCTGCAGAAAGCATTGACGGTTTCTTTGGTGGGGCGATGCGGCGGTGAAGTTCGCCGGGTCGGGCTTGGGAAACACGGGCGGCGCGGCAGGCGCAGGAGCGGCGGAGCTGCGAGGTGGGCTCCTGGGCTGGCGCGGGCGGGCACATTCTGCTGGGCAGCGGCCTGAAGCATGCGGAAGAGACAAACGGAACCAGCGCAGAGGCGCTGACAAACACGGCAGACTGACGAATCAACTGTTCTCCTTAAATTTTCGGATCAAGGCATGCGGGATGCTTGTCGCGCCGGATAGCTCCCGCCGCTTTCAGCTTATACCTGCACCTTGACGGCAATGGGAAATCGGCGGCCCATGCCAAACGACTTCGACGTGACCTTGAGGACCGGCGCGGCCTGCTGGCGCTTGTATTCGGAGCGCTCCACCAGCCGCACCACTTGTTGGACGAGTTCAAGGGCGAATCCGTGTGCGCCGGCGATGTGCTCCGGCGTCTCATAGCGCTCCACATAGGCTTCGAGGATGGGATCGAGCACCTCGTAGGGCGGCAGCGAGTCGGTGTCTTTCTGGCCGGGCCGCAATTCGGCCGACGGCGGCTTTTCCAGGATCGCCTGCGGAATCACTTCGCCGTCGCGATTGAGCCAGCGGCAGACAGCGTAGACGCGCGTCTTCACCAGGTCGCCGATCACCGCCAGCGCCCCCACCATGTCGCCGTAGAGCGTGCAGTAGCCGACCGCCATCTCCGACTTGTTGCCGGTGGTCAGCACCAGCGCCGCGAACTTGTTCGAGAGCGCCATCAGCAGGCGTGCCGCGAATGCGCGACTGGATGTTCTCTTCGGTGGTGTCGGGCCTCGTCCCGGCAAACAGCGGCTCGAGCGCTTGCGTGTACTCGTCAAACAGGCCGCTGATGCCGATGATTTCAAATCGAATGCCGAGATTTGCGGCCAGGCTGCGGCTGTCGTCGATCGAGCCCTGCAGAAGAGTAGGGGCTGGGCATGCCGATGCCGAGCACGTTCTCCGCGCCCAGCGCATCTTTGGCGATGGCCGCAACCAGCGCGGAGTCGATGCCGCCGCTCAGCGCGACCAGCACCTTGCGGAATCCGCATTTGCGCACGTAATCGCGCGTGCCCAGCACCAGCGCGTGGTAGGCGGCCGCGGTGTCGTCTTCTTCGGGCGTGGCAATGGCCGGCGCGTAAAATGGATCGACGACGACCAGATCCTCTGCGAACGAAGCAGCCTGGGCGATCAACTCGCCACGCGCATTCGAGCGCGAGCGACGAGCCGTCGAAGATCAGGCTGTCGTTGCCGCCCACCTGGTTGCACATCAGCACCGGAATGCCGTCGCGGCGTGCAATGGCCGCCAGCATTTCGCGGCGGATGGCGCGCTTGCCATGCCAGAACGGCGACGAAGACAGGTTGATGTGGATGGCCGGATTCTGGCGCATCAGCTCTTCGACCGGATCGACCGAGTAGAGCCGGCGCGGCCAGAAGTTCTTGTCGTTCCATGCGTCTTCGCAGATGGTGACGGCGAGGCGCACTCCGTCGAGCTCGACCACCTGCTGCGATTCGCGGGGGCGAAATAGCGCTGCTCGTCGAAGACATCGTAGAAGGGCAGCAGGCGCTTGTGCTGCTCGAGGAGAAGCTGCCCTTGTCGACGAGAACTGCGGCGTTGACGGCGGGCTTGCCCGTCCGGCATCGCGCCGGCAGAGCTACGCCGGCGAGAACGGCAGTCGAGAGATCGCGCGTTGCCGTCGGCCAGCTCATCGACGGCCGAGGCGGCATCGCGCCAGGAAGCTTGGCTTCTCAAGAAAATCGGCAGGAGGATAGCCGCAGATGCCAGTTCAGAGAAGACGGTGAGCCGCGCGCCAGATCGGCGGCGCGGCGGCTGGCAGCAACGATCTTTTCGAGGTTTCCGGTGAAATCCCCCACCGTGGGATTGATCTGGGCGAGCGCGATCTTCACTCTTCCAGTTTAATCCGGCGGTTGCAAGTTGGCCGCTCTGAGGAGGAGAAGTGTTCATTGCCTGCTGCGCCAATGGGCTCAGGATCCGGTGCCCGCGAGAACCACGCCGATGGTGCGCACGATGATCTTCAGATCCAGCCAGATGCTCCAGTTTTCGATGTAGGCAACATCGAGCGAGATGTAGCTGTCGAAGGAGGGATCCTGGCGCGCCTGCACCTGCCAGAGGCCGGTGATGCCGGGCGTGACATCGAGCCGGCGCAGATGGCTGAGCTTGTACTCCTGCACTTCGCTGGCCAGCGGCGGACGCGGGCCCACGATGCTCATGTCGCCGCGCAGCACGTTGAAAAACTGCGGCAGCTCGTCGAGCGAATACTTGCGCAGGAACCGGCCCAGCCTGGTGATGCGCGGGTCGTTGGCGATCTTGAACAGCACGCCGTCGCGCTCGTTCATGTGCATCACTTCGGCGCGGCGCTTTTCGGCGTCGCGGACCATGGTGCGGAACTTGATGCAGCGGAAGACGCGGCCCTTCTTGCCGATGCGCTCCGACGAGTAGAACACCGGCCCGTGCGAATCCAGCTTGACGGCGATGGCGATGGCCAGCAGCAAGCGGCGAAAGCACAGCGAGGCGCAGGACGGAAAACAGGATGTCGAGCATCGCGCTTGAGAATCAGACCGATCTCCGGCACATGGCCGCAATGCAGCGGAATGGTGGGAAACTGGCCGATGTATTCGATGGGGCTGTTCCAGGCCAGGCCGTCGTACATGTCGGGAACCACGCGCAGATCGACGCCATGGGTGCGCGCCTGCTCGAGCACGTTCTGCACGATGTCCGCGCTCGCAGGGAGTGGTGAAGAATATCTCATCGACAAACTGCTTGCGGGCATTCTGGAAGAGCGTCTCGAGCGAGTCCCACCACATCGCCGGAGCTGGCGGCGAAGTCGGAGCCCTGCGACCGGGAAAGTCGATGAAGCCCTTGAAGGTGTAGCCGAGGTGGCGGATGCTCTCCAGGTGATGGCGCAGCGCGTGCGCCTCAGGGCCGGTGCCGACGATCAGCACGTTGCGCGTACCGTTGCCGCGCTCGAAGCGGCGATAGAGCACCATGCGATAGACGAGCCGGCGCAAGCTGAGCGAAACGGTCACCAGCGCCACGGTGATCAGCACGATGCTGCGCGGGAATGTCCTCGGCCTTGACCAGGTAGAGCGTGCCGGTGAGCAGCAGGCCGGAGGTAAAGCAGGCCTGCACGCTCAGCCTTTGCTCGTGGAGAATGCTGTTGAGCCGGCTCGGGGTGTAGAGGTGAAGGCGGCGGCTGGTCATGACCAGCGTAATCGCGAAGCCGCACAGAAGGCGAGCAGGATCCCCATCGAGCGGCCGTGAATCAGCGTGCCGTGCCAGAATCCCTTGCTCCCGCAACGGGGCCGGTATGCAATTCGTTGAGCGTGCCAGCACCGCGGCGCCGAGAACGGTAATCCCGTCCAGGGCCATCCAGAGCTTGGCGGTTCCCCTTGAGTGGCGCGTGGAGCTTGCCGTTGTACCCTGCACCCATTCGGGCGAGGTTGTAACAGAAGCTGAGACTCGCTGCCAGAATTCCGATGTCGCCATATGTATTTCGCAGACCTCAGGCGTCTCCGCCGGGGAGAAAG
The DNA here is from genome assembly GCA_963791505.1 of uncultured Acidobacteriaceae bacterium. Classification (GTDB taxonomy): domain Bacteria; phylum Acidobacteriota; class Terriglobia; order Terriglobales; family Acidobacteriaceae; genus Telmatobacter. Next base: position 7,723 of record CAWBSV010000019.1, on the reverse strand, counting down.
TATGTTCTGCAGACTTCACACGTTCGAACGGCTGTGAAGGAGGTGGGAATGCTTCCCACTTAAGAACAATCGAAGATTCCGAAAGTTGCGCGCAACGACGTTTGGACCCTAAGTAGGACGGTTACTAGTGGGCTCGGGTTGCCTATCAATCCGCAATCCTTGTCGTTGTCTGCAGTGTGCATTCTGGCTTTGTTGGGCCAGATATGTGTAGCAGTTACCGCGTTAACATTCGTGGGCGCCACGGAACGGGGAGACCTGGGTGGCAACCTTTCGCTGACATCTAGCTGACATCTAACCGGGTGCATCGCATGCGGGATTCAGGAGCACCTAAGAGCTATTATCGTGCAGAAACGCTTCTTGAACTAGTTTGTGGGAGCAAAACCAATGACAACAAACCGATTATAGCAGATTTGCGCTCTTCTCGGCATTACTTCGGTTTGATCGGATTTGACCTGGCAATCCCCATCAAAGGCCGCCAAAAGCCCTGGGATTCCTAAGCTTATGACTCTGCCACCCGGCAAAAGCAAGCAAATTCTCGTCGCTGGATTGTTACCGGATGATAAATAGTTACCCCTTAGGCAACAGATACGCGTCCAGCGTGAGAAATTGCTGCACATGAGGATCGGGAGAGGCCAGAAAATCCGTGAGCGGCCCGAAAAATGCGGCATTCCCTTCATGCAGAAACAGAACGCTGTCCGCCAGCCTCTCCGCAAAGCGCATATCGTGCGTGACCACGATGCTGGTGAAGCCAAGCTGCTTTTTGAGCCGCTGGATCAGGTCGCCCATGCGGCGGGCAATGATGGGGTCGACCATTGTGGTCGGCTCGTCGTACAGCACAACCTCGGGCTGGGCCCCGACAGAAGTGCCATTGAGAGGCGCGAAAAATGTTTTCACTTATGCTGCGGACCTCGCATCGATCCAGCAGCACGCCGCCATTTTCGATTCCGTGCGTCACAGCTTTCCGGACTTCGACACCGTTCTACTGGCCTACGGTTCCATGCACAGCCAAACAGAATCTGAAGCCTCGGTCGACGTTTTGTTGGATGAACTGCATGTCAACTTCGTAAGCGCAACCGCGATCTTGACTTTGTTTGCCGCCGACCTGGAGCGCCGCCGCACTGGATGCATAGCCGCAATCACTTCCGTAGCCGGAGATCGTGGACGCCGATCCAACTACGTCTACGGCTCCGCCAAAGGCGCGCTATCTTTGTTTCTTCAAGGACTTCGAAGCCGTTTGCACGCTTCGGGGGTGCGAGTCATCACGATCAAGCCCGGCCCCGTCCAAACTTCGATGACCGATCACCTATCGAATGCTGCGAGCTTCGCCGATCCTTTGCAAGTTGCAAGTGATATTGTGAGGGCTCTAGAACGCCGCTCGCCTGACGTCCTCTACACACCAAGAATCTGGCGTTACGTTATGACCGCAGTGAAGCACGTCCCTGAAAAAATCTTCAAACGCCTGTCCGTCTGAAACGACTGTGTGGCGCGGACACTCTTGTCCGCGGAAAAGCTAGCACCACTTCGACATAACGGGATGACACAAGAAAAGGGCCGCATATTCTGCGGCCCTTGCCTTTGATCTTACTGAGAACTGACTACCGAGAACTGAGAACTGGGTTAGCTACCGTCGTCCTCGTCCACCGCCGCCGCCCGAAGGTCGTCCACCACCTTGTCCTCCCGAACCGCCGCCTGGACCGCGACCGCCACCACCGCCCGGACCGCCGCGACCACGACGTCGGCGATTACGATCGCCAGAGCCGCCGCCGCTTCCGCTCCGTGGTTCGCGCGAACCTTCCGAACGTCCCGCGCTAGCATCGACGGACGATACAACTCCGTCCACGCGATTGAAGTTAGGCTCGTCGTCGCTATCGAAATCCGCGCCGCCTTCAATCACCGCAGTCGCAGTTCCCTGCGGAGCTGACGTTGACGGTGAAGACGAACGCGATTGCGAAGAAGACGGCGGCGGAGCCGAACCACCTTCATCATCATCCCCTCTGGAAGCGGCGCTCCGCCCATCTTGGCGCGCTGCTCTTTCAGGATCGCCTTACGCGACAACTTGATGCGGTTGCCTTCGACCGCCAGAACTTTCACCAGCACTTGATCGCCTTCTTTCAGTTCGTCGCGGACATCCTTGATGCGATGTTCGGCAACTTCGCTGATGTGGAGCAATCCGTCGAGGCCGGGAAGAATTTCGACGAACGCGCCGAAGTCGGCCAAGCGGCTGACTTTGCCAAGATAAGTTTTCCCAATCTCAGCCGACGCCGTCAGATCGCGAATAATCTGCAATGCCTTGTTCGCCGAGACTTCATCATTCGAAGCCACGTTGACCTTGCCGGAATCTTCCACGTCGATCTTGACGCCAGTCTGTTCAATAATGCTGCGGATCATCTTGCCGCCCGGCCCAATCACGTCGCGAATCTTGTCGACGGGAATCTGCAGGGTGTAGATGCGAGGTGCGAACGTCGAAACCTTGACGCGACCTTCCGTAATAATTTCGTCCATCTTTCCGAGGATGAACAACCGTCCACGCTGCGCCTGCGCCAGAGCTTCGCGCATGATTTGCGAAGTGATGCCGGCAACTTTGATATCCATCTGCAACGCGGTGATACCGTCTTTGGTTCCGGCAACTTTAAAATCCATGTCGCCGTAATGATCTTCAGCGCCCGCGATATCGGTCAGGATGGCGTAATTGTCGCCTTCCTTTACGAGTCCCATCGCCACGCCGGCTACGGGAGCCTTTAGAGGAACGCCCGCATCCATCAGCGAAAGTGAAGCGCCGCAAATGGTGGCCATCGATGACGATCCGTTCGACTCCAGAATGTCGGAGACGACGCGCATCGCGTAAGGCCAGTCATCCAGGCTTGGGAGCACAGCTAAAACTGCGCGCTCGGCGAGTGCGCCATGGCCGATTTCGCGGCGGCCAGCGCCACGCATAAAGCCAACTTCTCCAACGGAGAACGGCGGGAAGTTATAGTGCAACATGAAGCGCTTCTTGGATTCGCCTTCGAATCCTTCCAGCCGCTGCATATCGTCGCTGGTTCCCAAAGTCGTAGTGACCAATGCCTGGGTTTCGCCGCGGGTAAATACTGCGCTGCCGTGGGCGCGAGGAAGAACTCCGGCTTCGATCCAAATCTCGCGGATCTGATCAAACGCGCGTCCATCGGGACGTCGCTTCTTGTCGATGACCTGACCACGGAAAATACGTTCGCGAAGCGTCTCGTAATACTCTTTCAGCTTCGACTTCGCCGCAGCGTCATCCGGCGGCAACGCGGCTTGCAATTCTTTCTCTAAGGTCCGAACCAGTTCGTGGCTCTCGGCCTTCGGATGCTTCTCGGTGTCGAGGGCATCGATCAGTCTGTCTCCGACCTTCGACTGCAATTCCTTGAAATATTTGTCGTCAAATTCCGGCGGCGTGACTTTACGCTTTGGCTTGCCAACCTTGCTGCGCAGTTCGCTAATCGCGGCACAAATCTTTTTGATTTCCGTGTGGCCGAATTCAATCGCGTCCACCACGGTCTCTTCTTTCACTTCTTTCGCGCCGGACTCGATCATCACGATCGCGTCAGCGGTTCCGACAACCATAATATTGAGCAGGCTATCGCGCATTTCCGCATAGGTGGGATTTGCGATAAAGCGGCCTTCAATCAATCCAACGCGCACTGCGCCAATCGGACCGAGAAAGGGGATATCAGAAATCGTCAGCGCAGCGGATGCCGCATTGATGCCGCTCACGTCGGGATCGTTATCCGAATCAGCAGACAGGACAAACGCGATGACCTGTGTCTCGTTCTTAAATCCCTCGGCAAACATGGGACGAACCGGACGGTCGATTTGGCGACTGGTGAGCACTTCGCGCTCACTCATACGGCCTTCGCGCTTGATAAAGCCGCCGGGGATGCGTCCGCCAGCGTACGTGTATTCGCGGTAATCGACGGTCAACGGGAAGAAGTCGATGCCGGTGCGGGGTTCAGGATTTGCAGTCGCAGTGGCTAGAACAACGTTATCGCCAAACCGCACAATTGCGGCGCCACCGGCCTGTTTCGCAAGTTTTCCGGTTTCAATCGAGAGTTTCTTTCCGCCAGCAAGTTCGACGGATACAACTGTAGCTTCAGGCTTCATAGATCATCCTTTGAGTGTATGGGGGCAGTAGGGCATGCGCACGGATACGGAGTTCACGTGGACAGGCGTATGCCAAGGCCGCGGTTGGGATCGCACTGAAATAAGGCCCTCGGAGGTGTGGACCCGGCCCCACATGGAGCCGGTCGCGCTGTTATTTGCGGATACCGAGCTTCGAAATGACGGTCTTATACCGTTCGGAGTCGTACTTCTTCAGGTAGTCAAGCAAACTACGACGTCTGCTCACCATCATGAGAAGTCCGCGGCGCGAGCCGTGGTCTTTCTGGTGCGTCTTGAAGTGATCCGTCAACTGACCAATGCGTTCGCTCAACAACGCGATCTGAACTTCGGGACTGCCGGTATCGGTAGCGTGCGTGCGATACGTGTCAACGACGGTTTGTTTTTGCTCTCTGGCTAGCACTTACTTGTTGCACTCCTGTTCTCATCTCGTTTTCGTAACGTCTTCGATGGTAACACGTTGCAGCAGAAAGCGCCAAGCAACAGTGCCCTACTACGAACACATCGCGCATCATCCCAATTCCTCCAGTCACTGAATCAGGCCCCGTCGCGACGTAGCCTTCTTGAACATTCATGTCCTTGGTGGTAAACGCTCTGGTTCCCACCTCCACGCCTACGCGATCTGCGAATCCACGTCCCTCTCGACTCGGTTATAATAGCTAGAGATTTTAATAAGCCGTACGTTTCAGCCAAGGACACGACTTGGGCCAACCCTACAGACACTTCATGTAGCCGGCCATCATAATAAATATAGAAAAAACACGGGGGTGTGGGCATGCCACGAGGCAGATCAACTTTTACCAAACGTCAGAAAGAGCAAGCGCGCCAACAGAAACAGCGCGATAAGAACGACCGCAAAACACAAAAGAGAGACGTTCCTGAAGGAACGGTTGCTCCGGAAATCGACGAGATGCAGGAGATGCGTGAACTTGCAGAGGCACAAGCCGCCCTGTTCCGCATCGACGGCGAAGAGCTACCAAGCTCTCTTGAACTGCTAAGCAAGGGACTGAAGGAAGTGGATCAGTAAACAGCACTCAGCAGTCGGCACTCAGCCGAAAATCTCGCTCCAAGACTTAGTAGCAAAAAATTAAGACCGCCAGAGCATATGCTCCGGCGGTCTTTTACTTTTGATCTGAAATACAAACTTCTAGACGAAAATCTCGCCCGGCAGTTTGGTCAACGTCCGCGACGCCAGCGTGTTTTCCACGAAGCGCTTTGGACGATCATCCGCTGCCGCATTGATCTGCTTGCGTGCAATCTTCAATTTGAGAGCACGCTCGATGTTCCGCAGTTCGAGAACTTCAACGCCTGTAACCAGAGTCGAAGCCTTTCCTGAGGATCCTGCGCGTCCCGTACGACCGACGCGGTGGATGAAATCTTCCGCCATCTTCGGCAAGTCGTAGTTGATGACGTGAGCCACGTCATCGCAATGCAATCCGCGTGAAGCGATGTCAGTCGCGACCAATACTTGATATCGCCCTTCCTGGAATCCGCTCAACGCCGCATTTCTCTGCGACTGTGTGCGATCGCCATGGATCATCGCCGCCGAGAATCCATCGCGCTCGAGTTCTTTCGCGAGCCGTTGCGATCCGCGCTTGGTGCGCGTGAAGATCAGGGTCTGTCCCTTTTCTCCGTAGAGCAACTGACGCAGCACATCCATCTTCTCGGACGGACGCACTTCGTAAGCTTCCAAGTGCACGCTCTCGGCTGGCTTCAAAGTCGAACCCAGCGCGATGCGTACTGGCTCGCGCATGTAATCGTTGACGAGCTGCGCCACGGACTGCTCCATGGTCGCGGAGTAACAAAGCGTCTGCCGTTTCTGCGGAAGAACTTGCAAGATGCGTCGGATTGATGGAAGAAATCCCATATCCAACATGCGGTCTGCTTCGTCAAGAACGAGAATCTTGACGTGACGCAGGTCGGCAAATTTGCGGGTAATGAAATCCTGCAAACGTCCCGGAGTAGCAATCACAAATTCGCTACCGCCGCGCAAACTTGAAATCTGCGCCTTCTCGGATACGCCGCCAATTACAAGCGCGGCCTTTGGCATTTTTTTATCGCGGAGCTGTTCGTACTGTTCATGGACCTGCATGGCCAGTTCGCGTGTTGGCAACAAAACCAAAGCCTTGACGCTCTTCGAGGCTCCGTCTTTGGACGACTCGACTCGCAGCATTTCGATAATTGGAATCAGAAACGCGAGGGTCTTGCCGGTGCCGGTCTGGGCGGTGCCGATTACGTCCTTGCCTTCAAGGGCAGGAGAAATGGCTCTCGCCTGGATGGGTGTGAGGGTAATAAATTGAGCTGCGGCCAATTTCTGCTGCAAAACAGCAGACAGGGGCAGTTCTGTAAACGTTGTCATTCTTATTGTTTTCTTTCTGGAGGGGCTTCGTCAGATTCTCAGACTTAGGGATACAACGATGTCGAGATTTAGCAATGCCCGCTCGCACTGTACTTGGCGCTGGAACCAAACGGCGGACAGGATATGCGGAGGTGATGCGGACCCAACAGGATCCCCGCTTAACGAGCAAACCGTAGCAAAAGCGTTAACAACAGTATAGCAGACCTCATCCTGAAATAGCCCTTACGTTGGTCATATCACAGGGCAAAGTGTTGATAAGTCAGGCACCGTGCGGCATCTCAGTTATCGCCGGGCCTGTTGGGACGGGCGACTCGCCCGTCCATCCCGCAAGGGGTTCGGCTTTCTCCGCGTAGGACGCCTGTCGGCTCCCGCCTCCGCGAAACGATTTCGATTGGGATGGCACTATCCGACAAGCAGATGAGCAATGCGCTGGTAGTGCGCTCCAATTTCGGATCGCCCGGCGCAACTCGACTCTGCCCGTAAAAATCCACAAACCAAATTCCGGAGGAAACATGAAAATTTCTGTGCGTTTGAGCGCATTCGCCGCCGTGCTGCTAGCTGGCACGATCGTGTGGTCCCAATCAACGACCTCAAAACCCGCTCCGGGTCCCTTGGACCGATCGAGTCGCTTGTTGCGGCCTTTACGTAAGCCGACATCGGTGCCTGGCGCGAAAGTGATGAAAGGTTCCGGAGTCATGGCAGCTCCGCAAAAAGCCCGCATTATCAAATTCGCTTCCGTGGACTATCCCGGAGCGTCGTTCTCCGAAAGCTTGGCCCAGGGGGACGGCATCGTCTTGGGCGCCTCGACGAACGGTCCAAGTACGCCTCAGTTCGCGTTCACATGTAAGGGAGGCGTCTACAGCATCTTTACCGTGCCGGGCGCGAGTCAAAGCCTCGCAATTGGTATCAATGATTCAGGCATCATTGTCGGAGGCTATGCCGACCAATCCGGCATAATTCACGGATTCATCGATAACGCTGGCGTCTTCACAACCCTGGATTTTCCCGGAGCGGCCGCCACCATCATCTACGACATCAACAATGGCGGAGACATGGCGGGCGTTTGGATAGATTCCGCCAGCGTAGAACACGGCTTCATCGATCAGGCAGGAACTTTCACCTCGCTCGACTTTCCAGGAGCAACTGAAACGCAAGCTGCGGGACTCAATGCATCCGACGAAGTTGTCGGAGTCTACACCGACAGCAGCGATGTACAGCACGGATTTATCT
>CAWBSV010000018.1:0-56961 GCA_963791505.1 uncultured Acidobacteriaceae bacterium | reverse complement strand
GGAAGTTTGCTTCAGCACCCCGCTGCGTTTCAGTCGCCGCTACGTGCGTCAGCTTTGTTGAGAATTCCGATGCTGCCGCCTGGATCGCCGAAGACGCTGCGCAGATGACAGGCTTCGTGGTCGTGGACTGGGCGCAGAAGCGCGGCTTGATCGAGGCCTACGTGCAGACTCTCGAGGTCCTCCCGGCCTATCGAGGCCAGGGCGTGCAGGCGAACTGCTGCGCCGCGGCGAACGCTCTGCCCAGGCCGCCGGAGCAACCCAGATCACTCTCCACGTCGACGAAAACAACCCAGCCGCCCTTCATCTGTATGAGAAAGCGGGCTACGGCGCCATGGGCCGCGTGCCGAATTACTATCCCACAGGAAGCGCCGCGCTCCGTCTCGGCAAAGCCCTCTCCATTGCGGCAAAGTGAGCAGAATCGCTCTCAAGAGAAGCTCCGGCGTAGAATAGACAGTTAGCCTCATGTCTATCAGCAATCCCAACCTGCCGAAGTCGATCTTGGCTTTACGTGCTACACGGCTCAAATGTTCCTGCACGATCTGCTTGCGGGAATCACGGTCGGACTTGTGGCTCTGCCACTGGCCATGGCCTTTGGCATCGCCTCGGGAGTAACGCCGCAGGCCGGCCTTTATACGGCAGTTATCGCCGGCTTCCTGATCTCCGCGCTGGGTGGTTCCCGCACCCAGATCGGCGGCCCCACCGGCGCATTTGTGGTCATTGTCGCCGGCATCGTGGCCCGCTTTGGCTTGAGCGGCCTGGCCATGGTCACCGTGATGGCCGGCGTCATTCTGCTCGTTGCATGGGCCTCACCGGCCTGGGCGCGGCGGTGCGCTTCATCCCGCGCCCGGTGGTCATCGGATTCACGAACGGCATCGCGATCCTGATCGCCTCCACGCAGATCAAGGACTTCTTCGGCCTCCGCACCGGCCCCGTGCCCAGCGAGTTCTTCCCGCGCATGAAGCTGCTGGCCGAGCACTTTCGCCAGCTTGAATCTCGGCGGCGCTGGGTCTGGGCGTCGGCACGCTGGCGATCCTGCTTTTGCTGCCGCGCATTCACCAAGCGCGTTCCGGCCTCAATCGTGGCGCTGCTGTTCTGCACGGGCGTGAGCGTCGTGGTTTCATCTGCCCGTGGAGACCATCGGCAGCAAGTTCGGCGGCATTCCGCGCGGCTTGCCGCCGTTTGCCTTTCCCGACTTTCACGCCGAACATATTCTGCCCCTCATCCCCTCGGCCTTTACGGTGGCCATGCTGGCGGCGCTCGAGAGCATGCTCTCCGCCGTGGTGGCCGACGGCATGACCGGCGACCGGCACAATTCCAATGTGGAACTGGTGGCGCAGGGCATTGCCAACATCGCTTCGCCCCTGTTCGGCGGCATCCCGGCCACCGGCGCCATCGCCCGCACCGCCACCAACATCCGCTCCGGCGCTCGCTCGCCCGTCTCCGGCATGGTCCACGCGCTCACTCTGCTGGGCATTCTGCTGGTCGCTGCGCCGCTGGCCAGCTATATTCCGCTCGCCACGCTGGCCGCCGTGCTGTTTGTCGTGGCCTACAACATGGGCGAGTGGAACGAGATCGGCGCCATCCTGCAGCTTGAGCTTCACCGCCATCTGCGGTCTGGCTGGTCACCTTCGCGCTCACGGTCTTTGCCGATCTGACGGTCGCGGTCGCCGTGGGCTTGCGCTGGCCGCGCTGCTCTACATCTATCGCGTTGCCGACACCACAACCGTCTCTCCGGTCACCGACGAATACATTCGCGACGGCCTGCCGCATGTGCTGCAGGGGCGCATCCTGCCGCCCTACGTCACGCTGCTGCGCATTCACGGGCCGTTCCTGTTTGGGACGACGGAAAAGCTGGTCGAAGCAACGGCCAATCTCGAGGCCTTTGAGCCGGTGGTGATCCTGCGCCTGCGCAACATGACGGCCATCGACGCCACCGGCATCCACGCCATCGAGACGCTTTGCCAAGCGCCTGCGCGAAGTCGGGCCGCACCCTGCTGCTCTGCGGCGCCATGCAGCAGCCGTCGAAGCTGCTGCAGCGGCACTCGCGTTCCTCGATCGCGTGGGCCGCGAGAACATCATGCCCAACATCCAGGCCGCGCTGGACCGGGCAAAGGAAGTCCACGAAGGCCGGCTCAAGGTGCTAGCCAGCTAGTCGCAGGGTAGAACGCTGGGTGCCCCAACCATCCACGGCTTCATCGTGGATGGGTGGGATACCGCGAACCCAAGCTGGACTTTGATCCACGCTGCTACCGGCTGCCCGCCTGTGTGCTCTTGATAAACGCGGCCACGCGGTCGTGAAGCTGCTTCAGCGATCTCGTCGCGCACATACACCATGTGGCCGGACTCGTACCAGTCGTACTCGATGTTCTTCGCCAGCGATTGCGGAATGGGCAGATGCTTCTCCTCATACTGCGCGGCAAAAAATGGCGTAGCCAGATCGTAGTAGCCGCCGTTGACCATGACCTTCAGCCGCGGATTGGTCTTCATCGCCTCGGCCAGGTCCGGAGCGACGTTCACGTCAATCGGATTGCCGCGGTGCTTGAAGTCCCACTGCGCGCCGCCGAACAGAGCCTGGGGCAGATAGGTCTGGCCCTCGCCGTACTTCAGGTCGTGCGCACGTAGTCGTTGAACAGCGACACATACGCCGAAGAGATGGCCGAGCTCTGCGGATCGTACTCCGCGATCTCGCTCAGAGGAGTTCAGGTTCGGGCCCGGAGAAACGCGTATCCAGGCGCCCGGTCGTCAGATCCTGATCGTCCTGCAGCGTCTTTTCAAACTCGCCGCCGTTGACGCGCAGATTGGCCTTCAGCAGGTACGCGACGGCAGGCCGGTGTACTCGTGAAGTTTTTCGGCAACCGCCTGCTTCTCTTCCTGGCGTCAGGTCCGTCCCCAGCGCCAGCGCGTGCGTGTAAGGGCCCATGGCAAACTCTTCAACTTCTTTGAGAAATGGCTCGAGCGCCGGCAGGCTGATTGGGCAGTTTCTTGTGGTACCACGCCGTGGCCGCGTACGTGGGCAGGCCGAGCACATACGGCAGGTCGACGCCCGGGTTGCCGTTGGGGAAGTCGATATCGGTGGTGAAGTTGAAGATCTGCGAGAGCAGAATCACGCCATTCAGATCGATGTTCTTGTCGTTCTCAAGCATGTCGGACAGCACCGCCGAGCGGGTCGTGCCGTAGCTCTCGCCGAAAATGTACTTGGGCGAATTCCAGCGGTTGTATTTGGTGATGAAGCGCGCAATGAACCGGGCAAAGGCGTTGGCGTCTTCATCGATGCCCCAGAAGGCCTTGCCGGCATCTTTGCCGATCAGGCGGCCAAAGCCGGTTCCCGGCATGTCGATGAACACCAGGTCGCTGGTATCGAGCAGGGTAGTAGGCGTTGTCGACCAGCTTGTAAGGCGCGGCAGGCAGGTGCTGGTCGCTGTCCGTGACCACGTGCTTGGGGCCCAGCGAGCCCATGTGCAGCCAGACGGTCGAGCTGCCCGGGCCGCCGTTGTAGAAGAAGGTGATGGGCCGGTCTTCAGCCTTCGCGTCTTTCTTGAAGTACGCCACATAAAACATGCGCGCGACGGGACTTGCATCTTTCGGTTCTTTGGGCGCGTCGAGCGCCAGCTGGCTGCCCGCCTGCGGCTTGCCGTCCAGGCCCAGCTGCGCATCGTCCATGTCGGTCGCGCCCACCGTCATGGTTCCGGCGACGGCCGTGTAGGCAATGTGCTGGCCGCCTGCATCGACGGTTCCTGAAGTGGTGGAGTCGGCGGGTGCGGGCTTTTCGGCGGGTTTGTCAGCGGACTTGTCGCTGCTCTTGTCTGCCGCCGCGGTCTTCGCAGTCGACTTTTCATCGTCGGCGAAACCCCGCACAGGCAAATTGAAGACGAGCGCCGCGGAAAGCAGCGCCACGGGCATGGCTCGAAAGAGACGCATCAGAGTTCCTCCAGAGAAGGTTGGCAGGGAAGTTGGGACACTTGTGAAGCCATTAGTCGAGCACTCAAAGCAGCATGTGTTACTTTGCCGGCTTGTCAAAAGGCTGTTTGTTCGTGATGCGCGGGCGGCTCTCAGCCTGCAACTGCTTCGATACTTGCTCAACCTCGCGGAACACGCGCAGCAGATTGCCGCCCATGATCTTGCGGCAATCCTCAGCGGAGTAGCCGCGCGCCATCAGCCCTTCTGTAATCTTGGGCAGGTCCGCTGCCGAGTTCATGCCCTCGGGAAGCTGACCGCTGACACCGTCGAAGTCCGATCCAATGCCCACATGATCCACGCCGGCCACCTTGGCAATATGGTCAATGTGATCGATGATCACGCTGAACGGCGGCTTCGGGATGGTGTCATAAATGCTGCTCTGCAGGTTCTGAATCTCAGAAGGGTTCACTTCGCGGCCCTCGGCTTTTGCTTTCGCCTTCAGATCGGCGGTAGCTTTGTCGATTTCGGGCTGCTTGGCTTTCAGCGCGTCATAATAGGCCTGCGAGAGGAAGCCTGAAAAGAAATTCACCTGCACCACGCCGCCCTTCGATCCCGGGCCGCCCGAATTGGCCACCGCGCGCAGCATGTCATCGGTCATATTGCGCGGTGCGCTGCAGATTGCCCGCGCCGACGAGTGCGAAGCGATCACCGGAGCCCGCGTAATCACTAGGGTTCGATAGAAGGTCTTGTCCGAGACGTGCGAGATGTCGACCATCATGCCAAGGCGATTCATCTCGTAGACCACGTCCTTGCCAAACTCGTTGAGTCCCTCTTTGGTATGCGGCACGCTCGTATCGTCGGCATCCCCTGAGCTGTCAGCCCATCCATTCGAGTTCGACCAGGTGAGCGTCATGTACCGGACGCCGAGAGCATAATACTGTCGAAGCAGCCCAATCGAATCCTCGATCGAGTGCCCGCCCTCAATGCCCATCAGGGCGGCGAACTTGTGATTCCGGTGCGCCTCTTCGATGCCCGCCGGCGAGGTGACGAACTCAATCTGATCGGGGTGCTTTGCCACCTGCTGCTTGACCGAGTCGATCAGCTCGAGGGTGCGCCGCGCGTAGTGGCCCTGGTACGGTTTGGGCTCGACCCAGATAGAGAAGAACTCCGCGCCCAGATTTCCCTTGTGAATGGATTCCAGGTTTAGGTTGCCGCCCTTCAAGGGGTCGGACAAATCGAAGTTCTCGTCGACAAAGCGCTGCGGCGTGTCGGCGTGGGTGTCAATAACCAGCAGGGAGCGGTGGACAGATTCAGGCGATTGTCGGGTCGATGTCATGGTCTTGAGGAAGCGGATTGGGGTGGGGTCTTGGCATTGAGCAACGCCGGGACGGTGAACAGCAAGAAGCAATAACGAAATTCGCGCATGCATAGGCTTGCGTCGAGTGTATGGGAAACACCCGGACTTTTGAAACAGAGAAGCGACGGCGGGCGGCTGGAAAGGAACGGGGGAACGAGCATGGTGCGGCGAGATCGGGCATCCGACCCCGCTGCACTCGTGGGTGATGGATGGGTTTACTTGTGGTTTCTATTCGCGGCCTGGGCGGCCTGTTTCAGCTCGTTGTTGGCCTGGTCCAGCAGCTCCTTCGCCTTGGCGGCATGGCCCTGCAAATCCCATTCATTGGCCTGCTGCGCGGCGACGATCTTCTCGAACGCCTGATTCGTCAGCCGCTGGGCCGCGGCAAGATTAGGGTGACGGCCGGGGTTGACGTTTTCCGCGGGTCCCTGCGCGATAGCGACGCCCATGGCCACGCCTCCCACCGCGAGAGCAGCGGCAATGAATACCTTGCGAACGTTCATTCGGATTTCCTCCGCCAGCCAAATTACAGAGGGGAGCAGGGAACGGTCAATGACCTGGACGGTTCGGCTATATTCTTTGGTCATGCGTGGAATGAAAGGGACCGTTGCCGGTTTGTTGGTCGTGATTTCCCTGGTTCCGGCCGTCTCTTCGGGACAAGCGCAAACGCCCCAGATCGCGCCTGAGACTGACGCCCGGGCGCGCGAACTGATCGACACGCTTCACCTTTCGGTCCTGCCTAAAGAGTCAGGCTACCTGGGACTCATTGGCGACTCGGCGCAGACCGCGCAGATCGATGGCAAAGCGCTCAAACTGCAAAGCCAGGTCTACTACATGCTCACCCGCGAGCGGCCCGTGAATTACCTGCACTGGCTGGCATCCGACGACACGCACATTCTGATCGAAGGCGGTCCTGTCGATTACTTCATCTTTCACCCCGACGGCCATGTCGAAAAGGTTGTCCTCGGCCGCGACGTCGCAGCCGGCGAACGCCCCGTCGTCGCCGTGCCCGGTGGCTGCTGGAAGGCCCTCCGCCTGCACGATGGAGCGCGTTATGCCTTGATGGCCAACGCCCTCTCGCCCGAGTGGACTCCCGACCGCGTGAAGATCGGCGCCGGTGCCGACTGGGTGAAGCGCTATGCCGGGAAAGCCCCCTGGGCCACCGAAGACTTTCTCAAATCGATGATCGGGCCCAACTGGGTGCCGTAAGCGTTAACAGGCAGTCGCGACCATGTGTCCCTGCTTTGCGTAGTCGAGAAGTTTGCTATCGCGCGTGATCAGACGGTAGCCCAGCAGGCGCGCTGTCGCGGCCAGGATTCGGTCCGCGGGGTCGGCAGGCGGAGTTCCGGGAAGCGCGGCGGAGTGAAGCAGAATCTGCGGCGTGAGTGCTGCGAGGCGAATGCCCGGCAGAGCCAGCAGAGTCTCAAACCAAACCTCGGGCGAGAGTGTCAGTTGAAGGCGGCCTTTGGCTGCGAGTGTCCCGATCTCCCATGCAGTGAAGGCGGAAACATAGACCCCGAGATTTGCGCTGCATGCTGCGCGAATTGCCGTTCGACTCGCGGCCGACATCGCATCCCCGTTCATCAGCCAGATCGCGGCGCACGTGTCCAGCAACACCGGCTGCACGGGAGCCCGCTTGGCCATTTACTTCTCCGCATCCCAGGTCTCGCCGGTCGGGTCGGTAAGGTCAACGCCGGGGGCGATTGTGACCGTGCCGCGCATCGCGCCCCAAAGATCGGAGTCCTCGCTGGGATCGTCTGAGAATGGGACAAGCGCTGCGACCGCACGGTTGTGCTTGAGAAGAACCACGCGGCCGGTCTTGCCCTGCGCAACGTCGTCAATGAAACCGAGGCATTGCGCCTTGAAAGCTGTGACCCCGATCATCGGTTCGGCTTGTTTCGGTGCAGGCATGCTTGCTCCAATATGGTCCATTCTAAATGGACCATGGAACACGGTCAAGATCTCCGCCGTTTCTCACACCCGAATCTTGGCGGCCACTCACCGAATTCGTCTCCTTTTTCCTCCGGGACGTCTTCTTTTCAGCGCCGGCCCGCAACCTCACCGGCGACTAGAATTGAACTAGCCATGGCCGAATTCACCCACCTCCATCTCCATACCGAATACTCCCTCCTCGACGGCGCCTGCGACATCAAAAAGCTCGTCGACCGCGTCGCCGCGCTCGGCCAGAAGTCCGTCGCCATGACCGACCACGGCAATATCTATGGAGCGGTGCACTTCTTCGACGCGGCCAAGGCCAAGGGCATCAAGCCGATCCTCGGCTGCGAGCTCTACATCTCCAAGAACGAAGACCACCGCGCCCCCGGCGAGGGCGACGACAACAATCACCTCCTGGTCCTGGCCGAAAACGAAGAAGGCTATCGCAACCTGATCCGCATCACGTCCGAAGCGTCGCTGCACGGCTTCTATCGCAAGCCCCGCGTGAGCAAGCGCTACCTGGCCGAGCACTCCAAGGGCCTCATCGGCTTCTCCGGCTGCCTGAGCGGCGAACTCTGCGAGGAGCTCGATGGCCGGCCGCTACGAGAAAGCCAAAGGCGTCGCCCAGCAGTATGAAGACATCTTCGGCAAGGGCAACTTCTATCTCGAGATTCAGGACCAGGGCCTCGACGACGAAAAGCGCATCCATGAAGCGCTCTTCCGGCTCGAGCGCGAGCTCGCCATCCCCATGGTCGTCACCAACGATTCGCATTATCTCTGCGGCGAAGACTCGCACGCGCACGACGTGATGCTCTGCGTGCAGACCGGCGCAAAGGTCCATGAGAAGGAGCGATTCCGCTTCGACTCCGATCAGTTCTTCGTCAAGAGCGCCGAAGAGATGGAGCGGCTCTTTCCCGATGCGCCCGGCCTGACTCAGCGGACCATGGAGATTGCCGAGCGCTGCCAGTTCAAGCTGCACGCCGTCGACAATCCCTTCCCGGAGTTCGCCGTTCCTCCCGGCCACACCATCGACACCTACTTCGAAGAGGTGTGCCGCCAGGGCCTGAAGAAGCGCATCGAGACCGCCGTCCACAATCTCGAAATGCGCGGCGTCCTGCGCACGCCGATCGCCGAATATGAATCGCGCCTGAACTTCGAGATCGGCATCATCAAGCAGATGAAGTACTCGGGCTACTTCCTGATCGTCTGGGACTTCATCAAGTACGCGCGCGATCATGGCATTCCCGTCGGCCCGGGCCGCGGCTCGGCGACCGGCTCGCTCGTTGCCTACGCCATGGAGATCACCAACATCGATCCCATGCAGAACGTGCTTCTGTTCGAGCGCTTCCTCAACCCCGAACGCGTCACCATGCCCGATATCGACGTCGACTTCTGCCAGAACCGGCGCGGCGAAGTGATCGAGTACGTCACCCGCAAATATGGCCGCGAGCAGGTCGCGCAGATCATCACCTTCAACACCATGGCGGCCAAGGCGGCCATCAAAGATTGCGGCCGCGCCCTCGACATGCCCTACGGCGACGTAGACCGCATCGCCAAGCTCATTCCCGCAACAGTCGGCATGACCATCGACCGCGCGCTCGAGGAGTCGCCCGATCTGCGCAAGGTCTACGACACCGACAAGCAGATTCGCGAACTGATCGACACAGCGAAAAAGCTTGAGGGGCTTGTCCGCGGCTCAGGCGTGCACGCCTCTGCTGTCGTCATCGCGCCTCGCCCGCTCACCGAGCTCGTCCCGCTCAACAAGACCAAGAACGACGAAATCGTCACCGCCTATGACATGAAGTCCGTCGAGAAGATGGGCCTGCTCAAGATGGACTTCCTCGGCCTTGCGACATTGACTGTGATCACGGACTGTCTGAAGCTGATCGAGCAGACCCGCGGCGAAAAGATCGATATCGACATGGTACCGCTCGACGATCCCGAGACCTTCAAGCGAGTCTTCCACACCGCGCTCACATCCGGCATCTTCCAGTTCGAATCCGGCGGCATGCGCGACATTTTGCGCCGCTACAAACCCGACACCGTCGAAGAGCTGACCGCCCTCAACGCCCTCTATCGCCCAGGCCCCATGGACATGATCGACGACTTCGTCGAGCGCAAGTGGGGTCGGCGCAAGGTCGAGTTTCTTCTCCCCGAGCTCGAAGTCATCCTCAAAGACTCGCTGGGCGTGATCGTCTACCAGGAGCAGGTCATGCGCATCGCCAACCTGCTCGCCAGCTACTCGCTCGGCGAGGCCGACCTGCTGCGTCGCGCCATGGGAAAGAAAAACGCCGAAGCCATGGCGGAGCAGCGCGACCGCTTCATGAGCGGCGCTGCGGCGATGGGCCATCCCAAGGCCGCGGTCGGCGAAATCTTCGACCAGATGGCGAAGTTCTCCGGCTACGGATTCAATAAATCGCACTCGGCTGCCTACGCGCTGGTGGCCTACCAGACGGCTTACCTCAAGACGCATTACCCGGTCGAATTCATGGCCGCGCTTCTCACTTCAGAAACCTCCAAGCCCGACTCCGTCGTGAAATACATCGGCGAGTGCCGCGAGATGGGCATCGCCGTCGAGCCGCCCGACGTCCAGTCGTCCGGAGCGCAGTTCACTCCGCATGGCGCGGCGATCCGCTTCGGCCTTGCTGCCGTGAAAAACGTCGGTGGCAACGCCATCGAGTCCATTCTCAAGGCGCGCGAAGAAGTGGGCGGCACGTTCAAAAGCCTCTGGGAATTTTGCGAGAAGGTCGATCTGCGCGTCATGAATTCGCGCGTGATTCAGTCCCTGATCAAGGCCGGCGCGCTCGATTCGCTGGGCAAACGCGGCCCTCTCTACGCCGCTGTCGACAAGGCCATGGAGCGGGCACAAAAAGCGCAGCGCGACACCGCACAGGGCCAGCACGCTCTCTTCGGTCTCTTCAACGAAGCGCCTGCAGCCGGACGCAGCGCAGACGACTTGCCCAAAGTCGCCGACTGGGAAGAGAGCGAGCGGCTCGCCAATGAGAAAGAAGTCCTCGGCTTCTTCGTCTCCGGCCATCCCTTGGACAAGTACGCCGAAAAGCTGCGCAACCTGACGGGTGTCATCCCGGTCGCCGACGCTCTGGAGAAAAAGCCGCCAGAAAAACGGTGGGGAACCCAGACCGATCCAGCCGACGAGTTACTGGTCGCCGGCATGATCCTTGGACTTCGGGTGCAGAAGAGCCGGCGCGATCAAAAGCTCTATGCGCAAGCTACCCTCGAAGATGCCTCCGGAAAAATCGAGCTCATCTGCTTCTCCCGCGACTACGAGAAGTTGCAAAGCCAATTGAAGATCGAAGCCCCGGTCCTGATCCGCGGCGTGCTGATGGGCGAGGAAGACGCAGCCCCCAAAATCGCCGTCAGCTCCATCGTGGCTCTCGAAGAAGTGCAGGTCAAGCTGCCCTCCGGCATCCGCATCCGCATCAACCTCGACCGCGCGACCGAGGAGATGTTCGCCGGCCTGAAGAGCGCCGCCTCGATCGCCCCCGGGCCCGGCAAGGTCATGCTCCATCTCGAGAAAAAAGGCGAGTACGCCGTGATTCTCGAGCCCGAAGGAATGAGCGTCGCCGCCGACCGCGGATGGGTCGAGCGCGTCGAAGAGCTTGTGGGCAAGGGAACGATTCAGGCGCTCTGATGGTTTGCTGCCGCGGCCCACTGGCTCATGGGATGCGAGGCTTTGCACTTCCCGCAGGACGTGGTGCTGAACCAGGCGCCGCAACTCGGACAGGTGGCGGACGTTGCAAAAGTGTCGAAAGTCTTCTTGCATTGGTTGCAGCGCCACCACTTTCCAAGTGGCGGTGATTGCCCGCACGAGGGGCAGGCAAATCCTGCGCGCCGCTGAGCGCGGGCCCGCCGCGATGCGATTCCCGACGGCCGAAAGATCTGCACGATAGAAATCAAGGTGGCCAGGGCAAACATTCCTGCGGCCCACCAGCCCAATGACTGGTCATGCTTGCGGTGCATTGTGTTCAGAACGAAAAGCAGGGTTTCCACGAGATAGAAGACCGCGTACAAGACGCGTCGCGAGATGGTTTTGGGTTCCACACGCCGCGCTCGATATCTTTCAAGTTCGGCCCCGGAAGGCAGGAAGCTTCCCGTCTTGATTCTTCGCCGCACCAGCCTGAAAACCACCGCGGCCGGGATCAAAACGGTCAGAAGGACTATTCCAGCGATCATCCATAGGAAGGATTGTCCTTCCGGTTGATCCCAGGGCTTGTGCAGTTGGTTGAGGCGCAGCTCCAAATACGCAAAAAAAGCAAGCAAAACTAGCGCAGGAAGCACCGCCGCGATGTGGACTGCCCAGAAGACGGACTTCTCCTGTCCAGTCATTTCAACCCGCCGCAGTGCAGGACCAGAGAGGCTTTTCGGCGCTCGATCATCCGGTAGGTTCAAGGGGCGTTTCCTTCAGGTTGACTCAGTCCGCCCATGATAACCGAACCCGTCCTTGACCGAATTCTCGTCGTTTGAGTCAGTTTTTCGAGCGACGTCGCTTTGAAGTTGTTTCGTTGAGGATGGTTCATTCGTGTTCATGAACTCTTAGAAAGCTGGAGACCCTGGAGCGCCGCCTCAATCGCCCCCGGGCTCACTCGCGCGGAGCGGGGAGATTGTCTCGGTCCCACCGCAGATTCTCGCCCACTTTCGGATCGACTCCGGTGCGACCGGTCCGCCGCCGTTTTCTGCGGCCGCCAACTGCACCGCGAAATTGCCAATCGTCGTGCTCTCCGCATGACCAATGCGGACCGGAAGTCCAGTGTGCTTTTCGGTCAGCTCCACGAGAAGCCTGTTGCGGCTGGCGCCTCCCAGCAAGTGGATGAACTTCATCTTCCGCCCCAGCATTTGTTCGAGGTTCCCGATCGCCATTGCGTATCGTTTTGCGAGGCTGTCAAAGATGAGACGCGCAAACAGCGGCTCATTGCCGGCAACATCCGCGATCGTGCTTTGTCCAGATTGCTCCAACTCTGAATTGATCCGCTCCGGCATTTTGGAGTCGAGCAGCAGCGATTCAGCATCCATGTTCAGGGTTCCATCAGTCTCGCACGCGCCCGCCCGCTGAATCAGATCCTCAATCTTCCACGGACGCCCCACCGCCGCCCAGCCGTCCATGCACTGCTTCAGAATCCACATGCTGTTGACGAGCGAGTGAAGCAGAAAGTCGCCTGTGGCCGCGCCAAGATTCGTATACCCCGCGTCGAATGCGGCGCGCGTCGTAACTGCCGATTCGGTCAATGTGCCCACCAGCGACCACGTGCCTGAACTAATGTAAGCGGCCGAAGCCAAACTCGTTGGAATAGCAGCGATCGCCGATGCCGTGTCGTGACACGCCGGCACGATCAGGAGTGTCGCGCGAAACGCAGGGAGTTCAGCAAGAGGGCCTTTCAGCTTCCCAACGACGGTCCCCGTGCGAACAAGCGGCGGCGCGGCTTCCAGAGAGAGTCCGAGAAGCTTGAACAAATCGGAATCCCACCCGCCGGTTCTCAGATCCACCAGCCCAGTATGGCTCGCGTGCGTAAACTCGGATACGCGCGGCGCGCCAAGCCAGGAGAGCACGTACTCCGGCATCATCACCCACGGCGCGCCTGCGGCGATTCCCAGCCCCGGGTCAGCAAGCAGTTGATAGAGGGTGTTGATGCGGTGCGGCAACGCGCCGGTGCGTTGAAAAAGTTCGAGTGGCCCGATGACCTTGTCCGCTGTCTCCTTCGTGGCCACCGTGCGCTCATCGCGATAGCAGAACGGCTCCTGCAGCGGAGACCCATCAGCCGCGAGCCGCACATAATCCACACCCCAGCTATCCGCGGCGATCGACGCAATGCCCTCCGGCGCGGCCGCTGCCGCCTTGCGCAAGCCTTCCTCGATCCCGGCAAGAATGGTTGCCAGTGGCCAGCGCATCGTATTCCCGCGATGCACCGGGCCATTGGGAATGCGGTGAACCACTTCGATCTTCGGACGGCCCTCAATCCAGCGAAGCAGCGAGACGCGGCAGCTTTCTGCGCCCAGATCAATGGCGATGCGTGCTTGTTCCTGCATGAGCCTGCTCAGTCTTTAACGCAGAAAAGCTTCCGTCAACCCGCCGTCCACGGGAATCAGATGGCCCGACGTGCACCGCGCTCGCGGGCTGGCGAGGAAGAGAATCGCCTCCGCGCAATCCGCCGGATCGATCGGCTGATGCGTCAGCGTCCGCTTGGCGTAAAACCCAGCGAGCAAATTACGCAGCTCGTCGTCTGACAGCGACTCGTCAAACGGGATGTTGTATTTGAGCAGGGAAGCGCGCACCCGGTCGCGCGGAAACATAGTCGACCCCTTCACAACTGTTGCGGGGCTGATTCCGTTCACGCGCACGCGCGGCGACAGCGTCACCGCAAGCTCGCGCACCAGGTGCGAGAGCGCCGCCTTGCTCACGTCGTAGGCCTCGCTGCCGCGTTTCGAAACAACAGCGTTTGCCGAGCTGGTCAGCACAATCGACCCATCGAGACCTTGCTCGTTAAAGATCTTCGCAGCCTCGTCGGCCAGCAGATAATTCGCGGTGACATTGATATCCAGCGTGGTCGCCCACATCGCATCAGAGACCGTCCCATCCGGCGACGAGGGAAACATCGCCGCCGTGTTCACCAGGATGTCGACGCCGCCAAACGCAGCAACAGTCGCCTCGAGCGCCTTGACGATTGCATCGCGGCTACGAATATCGACTGCCGTCTTCGCCACAAATTCAGACGACGTGACCGCCTTCAGTTCGTCCGCGACACGCCCTGCGCCAGCTTCATCGCGATCGGCCACCATCACGTGCGCCCCGCGCGCCGCAGCCAGCAGTGCGACTTCGCGTCCAATCCCGCTGCCCCCGCCGACAACCAGAACAATGCGCCGGCTCAATTCTTTCTCCGGAGGCTGGCGGCGAATCTTGGCCTCTTCCATCGCCCAGTATTCAATGCGGAAGGCCTCAATCGCAGGCAGCGCAACATAGTTGGTGTAAACCTTGAAGCTCGCCGGATCATTCGCCGGGCCGCACTGCGGCAGGGTTCCGGTCACTTCACCCTCGCCCAGCAGGCTCGCGCCTTCCATCACATGAATCGCGTTGGTATAAAACTCGCCCGTGATCCGCGCTTCCGTCTTGCTCTTGCCAAAGCTGAACATGCCCAGCCCTTGAATCAGAACAATGGTCGGGCTGGCATCGCGGAGCGCCGGTGAGTCGGGTGTCGCGAACGAGTGATAGTAGTCGGCATACTGCGCACGATACTCGTCAAGCGAAACAGTGATCTGCTCCTTGAGAACAGCCAGGTCCGCACCCGCCGGCCAGGGAACAAACAGCGGCCGAATCTTGGTACGGATAAAGTGGTCCGGGCAGCTCGTGCCCAGGAACGAAAGCTCCTTCGCGTGCCTTGAGTTGACGAACTCGAGCACATCCGGCGCATCGCTGAAGCTCAGAATCCAGCGATTCTTCGTGCTCACGCGCCCACGCAAATACGGCGCAATCTTCTTCGCGATATCAGCGCGGTCGGTACGATCCGGAACCCCCGGGCCACCGAAGCGAAGCCCACCCTTACTGATTCCGTGCCGGTCAATGAACTGCCCGATCTGGTCGATCAGCGTAATCGTGTTCAGATAGCACTCGCGCTGCGTGTCCCCCCACGTAAACAGCCCATGCCCACCCAGCACGATGCCATCGCAGCCAGGATTTTCCTCGACAGCCTTCCGCATCATCAAGCCCAGTTCAAACCCCGGCCGCTGCCACGGAATCCAAACCAGCGAATGATGGAACTCGCGATTGAACTCCTCCATCTTGACCTTGCCGTTCGCCGAAGCCGCCAGCGCAATGCCCCAGTCGGGATGGAGATGATCCACATGAGGGAAGGGAAGAAACCCATGCAGCGGCGTGTCGATCGAAGCAGCCACAGGGTTATTGCGGAAGGCGCACAGAGCATACATGGGCACCATATCGTCTTCGGTATCCACGCCTTTATAGCTCCGCTCCAGAGCCAGCAGCTTCTCCTGGTAGAGGGTCGCGAATCCGCCGCGCTTGATGCTTCCCAAATCGCCGCCCGATCCCTTCACCCACAGCACCTTCACCGGCTCACCCGTCAGCGGATCGGTCTCAGTGATCTTCGAACTGGTGTTGCCGCCCGCAAAGTTCGTAATCCGCAAATCGGAGCCAAGCAGGTTCGAGCGATAACGCAGCAGCTCGGGCTCGTCCAGCGAAGCAGCAATCTTCGGGTCCCAGCGGTCTTCAAGAAACTTGAGCGCAGCAGTTGCAACCGATGCCAGAGTCATACACACCACTCTACGAGGAGATAGCGAAGCGTTACCAACTTATCACATTGAAAAGCAATAGAGAATGTATTTCAGATGGGAATCGCGCGCGAAATCTCCTTTATCAAACGCGCGGGGAGAATCCAGCTACTTCTCCTGGTCGCTCAGAACTTCAGCGGTCACCGCACGATGGCGCACATAGTTGTACGGAGGCACCGTATGTCCGCGCAAAAGCGCAATGCCCAGTTGGATCAGACGCGGACCATAGGTCTCAACTTCATGGGAGATGGAGCCAATCACGGCGCTCTTCCCCGACTTCATCTCGGCAAGAATTTCAGGAATGCAATCCTGCCCCACAATCGCCAGTTCGTGTTCGCGTCCCGCGGCCCGGGCAGCGTCAAGAACGCCGAGCGCGCTCGAGTCCGTCGCGGTTGCGACGAGAATGTGTTCCCCCTTGCGATTGCCGCGCAGGAACTCCTCCGTTGCCACCCTGCTGGCTTCGCGCATGCCGCGCCCCTCAATCTGCGCGAAACGGTCCGCCGGGATATCCGGTAGCCGGTTACGAATTCCGTCGAATGCGCCGCTGATGCGTCCGTGCACAAAGCTGCCCGCCTCGGCAAAACCGACGCCGAGCACCCGGTCCACTTTGCCCTTCCATTTACGCAGCGCAAACTGCGCCAGCAGTGACCCCGCCTCAAGCCCGCAGTCGAAATTGTCCACGCCAAAGTAGGTCGCGTTCGGGTGCGGCACATCGATCGCAACCAGAGGGATTTCGGCCTTTTTGAAGATGTGCGCAATGCGCGGAGCCACCGCCTCCTCAACCTGGAACTCAAGCACCAGGTCAACGCGCTTGGCCACAAATTCTTCCGCGTTCTGGATCGCAACATCCGGATCGAATTGATTATCGAGAACCAGAAGTTCAACGCCAGAGGCCGCAGCCGCGTCCGTGATACTCTGCGCCACGGCAACGGAGAAGGGAAGCTCCGCGCTCTGCGCCGCAAACCCAAACCGCAAGCGGCGCGGCCGCGAAACCAGCCGGTAAAGCCCATCCTGCGTTTGCGCAACATAGCCGCGATGCACAAGGGTCTTCAGGATGCGATAAACGCTGGTCTTGGAGATGCGCGTCTTCTGGTAAACACTCTCCAGCGCCACCGGCGCATGGCTCTCCTCGAGCATTTCAATCACATCGAGAGCCTTGGAGAGGATGGGAATCAGGTAAAGCCGCTTGATCTTCGTCTTTGCCACCGATCCCTCACGAAGTGCGAATTGTGTCAGTTCGACGCCTTAAGCATAACTGCTGACGGCCGAGGATCGCGTCCCGCGTTCACGCGCGATGCGCTCCACATAGCCGCTCTCGCGCAGCGCGGCCAGAGGGTCAACCGGCAACCCGCGCGCCGCGCGCCACGCCGCAACCAGCGGCCGCACATCCGTCCAGAACGCGCTGCGGAATAGTTCCTCGGCAGCCACGATGTCGCAGGCCTGCTGGTGCTCCGCCAACCTTGCACGGTCAACAAGAGCAGCCTTCAGCCATAACTCCTGCGCCGTCGAAACCGTCTGAAGGTTCGCCTCGATCTTGCCCTTGAGATTGTGGCTCTGGTCGATCATGAAGGCGACTTCGCCGGTGGCTTTCTTGTCTGCGCTGAGCAGCTCGTGAAAGATGCGGAAGATCTGATACGGATCAATCGACCCCAGCGTCAGGTCATCGTCCGCGTAACGCCGGTCATTGAAGTGGAATCCGCCGAGCAACCCGGTGTGCAGCAGCCACGCGACGATCTGTTCAATGTTCTGCGCGTTGTAGTGATGCCCCGTATCCACCAGGACGAACGCCTTCGGTCCCGCCATGCGCGCCAGATGCGAGGCCATGCCCCAGTCGGCAATGTCGGTGTGATAAAACGCCGGCTCGAAAGGCTTGTATTCAATCAGCAGTCTCTGATCCGCGCTGAGATGCGCGTGCGCCTCGATCAAAGCCTCTTCAAGCCAGCCAATCCGATTGCGCATGCTCTGCGACCCGGGATAGTTCGAGCCATCGGGCATCCAAAGCGAAACGTCGCGCGATCCAAGCGCCTTGGCAATCTCGATCGAATCGAGAACGTGACGGAGCGCTTGTTTGCGCACCGCAGCCGACGGATTGCACAGCGATCCAAACTTGTATTCCTGATCCTGAAACAGATTCGGATTGATCGACCCCGAACGAATCCCAAAGCGGCGCTCGAGTTGCTTCACCTCCGCAACGTCGCTCGACCCCGCCGGGCAGATCCCAAAGCACGTGCAGCGCAATGGTCGGCGTGGCGCCGGTGAACCGGTTCACCTCGGCCGCGTCGGCAAACTTCTCCTCGATGGTGGTCGCTGCCGCCGCCTGAACGAACTTGCCGAACCGTGTTCCCGTATTCGCAAATCCCCACGAAGGAATCTCGATCTGAAATTTGTCGAGAATCCCGATTGACCGATCAACGATTGCCGATTCGAATTGGCTCATCGATTCCACCTTCCCCAGACAACGCCCGGAGTTGGAAATCTTAAAGGAAGGCACGTCATCCTTAAACTGGCATACTATTCGATAGGAACAAGAGTTGTCTATTGCAACCGAGGACATCGGCCTCGCCGGAGACTCGTCGGTATCCAAACGGATGCCCGGCACTTCTAGCTAAAGCCAGAGGCAGTACAGGTGCACTAGAATTGCCCGGTTCCACTTTCAGGAGGGCTCCATGCAATCCATCATGCGCAAAAACCATTTCACCTGCACGCTTTTCTCGACACTCCTCGTTTTGGCCTTGCTGATGGCGGTCGCGCCCGGCCGCGCCCAGTCCGCGGAAGACGAAAAGAAGATCAACGACACCATCGCCAAAATGACCCTGGAAGAAAAAGTCCAGATGCTCTCCGGATCAAGCATGATGGCCTCCACCGGTGTGCAGCGCCTGGGGATTCCCGCCTTCCGCATGAGCGATGGCCCCGTCGGCGCGCACATCCCGCCGCCCTCCACCGCCTACGGCGCCGGCATCGGCCTCGCCGCCAGCTGGGACCGAGACCTGGCCAACCAGGTCGGCGTGCAACTTGGCCGCGATGCCCGTTCGCGCGGCGCAAGCTACCTGCTCGGCCCCGGCGTCAATATCTATCGCGCCCCACTCAACGGCCGCAACTTCGAGTACTTCGGCGAAGACCCCTTCCTCGCCGGCGAAATCGCCGTCGGCTACATCAACGGCGTGCAGTCGCAAGGCGTCAGCGCCACCATCAAGCACTACGCGGCCAACAACTCAGAGTATTTCCGCTTCACCTCCGATTCAGTCGTCAGCGAGCGGGCACTGCGCGAAATCTATCTTCCCGCCTTCGAAGCCGCGGTCAAAAAGGCTCACGTCGGCTCCATCATGGACTCCTACAACTTCCTCAACGGCGAGCACGCCACGCAAAACTACCACCTCAATGTTGAGATCGCAAAGAAGCAATGGGGATTCGACGGCGTCATGATGTCCGACTGGACCGCCACGCACGACGGCATCGCCGCTGCCAACGCCGGCCTCGATCTTGAAATGCCCTTCGGCGTTTATATGAACGCGAAGACCTTGATCCCCGCCGTCAAAGAAGGCAAGGTCAAAGAGTCCGACATCGACGACAAAATCCGCCGCATCCTGCGCGAAGCCTACCGCTTTGGCTGGATGGCCCACGACCCGCTCGACGACAGCATTCCGCGCTACAACCAGCAGGGTCGCCAGGCCGCTCTTAAAAACGCACAGGAAGGCATCGTGCTCCTCAAGAACCAGAACAATCTGCTCCCTCTTGACCCGGCCAGGGTGAAAACCATAGCCGTCATCGGGCCCAATGCCTTCCCCGGCATCCCCACCGCCGGCGGCAGCGGGCAGGTCCCGACCTTCTACGACATCAGCGCCCTGAAGGGAATCAGCGACAAGCTCGGCCTCAACGCCACCGTGTTGTATGACCGCGGCATACCAAAGACATCGATCCTCGCCATGCGCTCAGGATTCATGCTCGCCCCCGACAAGTTCATCCCCGGCTTGACCGTGGACACCTTTGACAACGACAAGTTCACCGGGACGCCCGTCGCAACACGTACTGAAATGACCGCGAACTCCGGCCAGAATGTTCTCGACAATCCCGACATGGCCGAAATGATCAGCTCCATCACCGCCGACCAGATGGCCGGCTTCATGAACCAGGCCGGCCCGCCTCGCTTCTCCCGCTGGACCGGCTACTACTTCGCGCGCGCTGCCGGAAACTTCGTTGTCTTCGTCGAAAACCAGGCCCAGTACCGCCTCAAGATCGATGGCGCCACCGTGATCGACCACGCCGAAGTACCCAAGGCAGCCCTGGCGCAGCGCATCGTCCCCATGACGCCCGGTCCTCACAAGGTCGTGCTCGAAATCCTCAGCGCCCCGCAGTTCGGCGAAGGCTCGACCAAGATCGGCATCGCGCAGGAAGGGACCCTGGTCAATCAGTCGGCCATCGATATGGCGAAGAAAGCCGACGCCGTGATCGTCGCCGTTGGCTTCAACCCCGACATCGAAACCGAAGGCGCCGATCGCGAGTTCCAGCTCCCTCCCGGTCAGGATGAACTGATTGAAAAAATCTCCGCCGCGAACCCCAACACCATCGTGACGATCACCTCAGGGGGAAGCGTCGACGCCTCCAAATGGATCGACCATGTTGCAGCCCTGCTCCAGAACTGGTACCCCGGGCAGGAAGGCGGCAGCGGGCTCGCCGACGTAGTCTTTGGCGAAGTCAATCCTTCGGGACGCCTTCCCATAAGCTGGGAAAAAAGCCTGAGCGACAACCCCTCCTATCCGTATTACTACCCCACGCCCGGCACACTCAAGATCCCTTATAAGGATGAAGTCTTCGTTGGCTATCGCGGCTACGAGCACAACGGCGTGAAGCCCCTGTTCGCCTTCGGATTCGGGCTGTCGTACACCAGCTTCAAATATTCCGGACTGCAAATTCACGCCGCCGCCGGCAAAGGAGCGTACGAAGTCAGCTTCGATGTCACCAACACCGGCTCCCGCGCTGGAGCTGACGTAGCGCAGGTCTACATCAGCGAAGATCATCCACAGGTCCCGCGCCCCCCGCAGGAGCTGAAGGGCTTTGCACGCGTCGTGCTCGATCCCGGGCAAACGCGCCATGTCACGGTCCCGCTCGATGCGCGCAGTTTCACCTGGTACGACGAAAAGGCCGCGGCATGGCACGCGGACGCGGGCTCATTTACAGTCCATGTAAGCCGATCGTCCGCCGACCCGCAGTTAGAGGGCAAGATCAAGTTGGAACAGGCAATCGCAATTCCGGTGAACTAATGCGACAACGCGCAACGCGAGACCGAAGTAACCCTTCCGTCAACTCTTTCCCTGAATCGTCGTCTAAGTGGGATGCCGTCTCTTGCGCCATCTCCGTCCATTGCGGTGCAGGCGGTTTTCGAAAGCCCTCAACCTGCCTTCATTCTTCGTAGGCTGTAACGTCCAATTCGAGTTGCTCAACGTATTTTTGTCAGGTACCGCAACTTTTGGCGAACTCGGGGGTTCTTCTCCGAAGAAAGGTCCAGGATCACACACCCTATGCAATCCCTGCGCATTCTCCCCCTTTGTGTCCTTGCCAGTGCAACGCTGTTTGCAACTTCAGTCCCCGCCGAGCAGGTAACGCCCCAGGTCAGGATCATTCAGAGAATCGACGAAACCAGCCTCGTCACCCTCAAGGGCAACACCCATCCCGCCGCCAATGCAAAGAACGATCGCGGCGCCGTGAGCCCCAGCCTGCCCATGACGGACCTCATCCTGGTTCTGAGCCGCGACCCCGCACAGCAGGCAGCTTTTGAAAAATTCGTCGCCAGCCAGCAAGATCCAACCTCGCCCAACTACCATCAGTGGCTCACGCCCGAGCAGGTTGGCGAGAATTTCGGTCCTGCCGAAACCGACATTGCCACCATCACCGGCTGGCTCACCGGCCACGGCTTCTCGGTCGACGCCGTCAGCAAAGATCGCATGTCGATCCGCTTCAGCGGCAACGCGTCGATTGTCCAGAGTGCCTTCCACACCGAGATTCACAACCTTGAGGTGAAGGGCGTTCAACACATCGGCAACATGAGCGATCCGCAAATTCCCGCGGCCCTCAGTTCAGTGGTCATTGGCGT
This sequence comes from uncultured Acidobacteriaceae bacterium, assembly GCA_963791505.1. Taxonomy (GTDB): domain Bacteria; phylum Acidobacteriota; class Terriglobia; order Terriglobales; family Acidobacteriaceae; genus Telmatobacter. Next base: position 35,392 of record CAWBSV010000018.1, on the reverse strand, counting down.
CAAGTCCCTGCACAACTTCTTCCCGCGCCCGGCCCATCATGTTGGCAGCACAGTCACCCTTGATAAGGCCACCGGCAAGTGGATGCGCCCCGCTGCCGCATCGTCCGCAGGCTCTTCCGCGACGGCAGCTCGAACAACCCCGCAATTGGCCCATGCCGAGGCGTCCCTGCGCGCCAAACCGCAATTCGGCATCAGCGTTGGCGGCTCGAGCCCCTACCTCGTTGAAGATGTCGGGCCGTGGGATTTCGCGACCATCTATAACATCACGCCTCTGTGGAGCGCCTCCACACCGATTGACGGCACCGGCCAGACCATTGCCATCGCTGGAACCAGCGACATCAATCCCACCGATATTGCAACCTTCCGCACCTTCTTCAATCTACCCACCAACAACGCTGCCAACACGCCCATCCGCATCTCCGGCAACAGCCAGCCGCTGACGGTGTGCACGTCAGAGCTCTCCACCGCGCTTTGCAGCATCAACGACCTGTTGGAGAATTCGCTCGACGTGGAGTGGTCCGGTTCGATCGCCAAGAATGCGCAGATTGTGCTGGTCGCTTCCTACCCCGCATCGTCGACCGACGACAATCTCTACGACTCAGAGAGCTACATCGTCGATCACCTGACCGCGCGCATTATGAACGTGAGCTACGGCGAGTGCGAACTCGGCCAGGGCACCGCGGGCAACGTCCAGTACTACAACCTCTGGCAAACGGCTGCCTCTGAGGGCATCGCGGTGTTCGTGGCTGCGGGCGATTCCGGCGCCGCCAGTTGCGATGACGGGAGCGATGGCGAATATGGCGTTCCCTGGACCGCGCAATTGGGCACCAACGTCAGCGGCCTCGCCTCCACACCCTATAACACCGCAGTGGGCGGTACAGACTTCAACTGGTGCTCTCTGACCTCGACCACCGAGTGCACGCCGGCTCCCTACTGGAGCTCCAGCAACACCTCACCCAACGAGTCCAGCGCGCTCGGCTACGTGCCCGAGGTTCCCTGGAACGACACCTGTACCAGTCCGTTGGCCTATGGATTCATCCAGTCGTATTGGAGCGGCACCGTCACCGTGACCAGTCCCGAGATCGGGTGTAACGCATTCGTCGCGTATGCCCCCCAGATTGTCGAAGCCGGACAGGGCGATGTCCTGTATCTGGTCGACACGGTCGGCGGCAGCGGTGGCGCCAGTAACTGCGTGGCCAACAGCACCTCCTCGCTGATTACCAATACCAGCCTGGGAACCTGCACCTCTGGCGCCACCAGCACCGGCGCCACCACCGGCCCCGATACCGGCTCTCCTCAAGCCTCGCTCACCTTGGTGAATAACGGTTGGCCCAAGCCTTCGTGGCAGACCGGCGTCGCCGGAATTCCAACGGACGGCGTCCGCGATATTCCAGACGTCAGCTTCTTCGCTTCCGATGGTTTCCTGTCGAGCAGCGCCTACCTGATCTGCGTATCGGAGGATGGCTACTCCTGTTCGTACTCCAATAACCAGGAGCCGACGGCCCAGGAAGTCGGCGGCACATCGGTCGCAACGCCCGCAATGGCCGGCATCATGGCCCTGATCAATCAGAAGTCCGGCTCATCCCAGGGCAGCCCCAACACCGAGCTGTACAAGCTCGCTTCCAAGCAGACCTATTCAAGCTGCAGCGCTGAGACCGTCAAGACCTCGGCGAGCTGCTACTTCAACGACATCGATACAGGCACCATCGCCATGCCCTGCGATTACGGCGCGGCCGATGGCGGAAACAACGCAGGAAACCCAACCATCCAGGGAGTCATCTCGCCCAACTGCGCTATCTCCACCTCTGGCGACGAGGTCGGCGTTCAGACCGGCTACAGCGCCAACGTGGGATATGACCTGGCCACAGGCCTCGGCTCCGTCAACGTGGCCAACCTCGTCAACGCATGGCCGGCAACAGCGGGAACCGCCGCTGCCAAGGTCACCGTCGCACCCGCCGCCAACACACTCAACTCAAGTAATACGCTGAACGTCACAATCACCGTTGCCAGTACAACGAGTGGTCCCACGCCCACCGGTTCCGTCACCCTGGCAGCGAGTGGCAATGGCTCCAGCTTCACCGCCTCGGGAACTCTATCCTCGGGTGGAACGGCCACCATCACCATTCCGGCTAACTCACTCGGAGCGGGCACCGACACTCTCACCGCGACCTACAGCGGTGACTCGGTGTATGCCTCCACCACAGGCACAGCGCAGGTGGTGGTCACAACAACAACGCTCCTGACGCCGACCGTAACCGTCAGCCCCGCATCCACAACTCTCAACTCCGATGCAACGTTGGGCGTCGCTGTGACGGTGGGTGGCTCGGGCATCACGCCAACCGGCACCGTGACTCTCACATCTGGTTCGTACTCGTCCGGCGCAACCGCGCTCGTGGGCGGAGTCTACAACTTCACCATCCCGATAAATTCGCTTGCCAGCGGGACCGACACCATCACCGCATCGTATAGCGGCGACTCAAACTATAAAGCGACCACGGGGACCAACACCGTCACAGTCACTGAATCAACCTTCACCCTGACGCCCGGCACGCCTTCACCGGCAACCGTTGCGCCCGGAGCCAGCTCAACCGTCGCCGTGCAAGTTGCCGCAGTCGCTGGCTATGCCGGAACCGTCACCCTCACCTGCCAGGAGACCTCGACCACGGCCACCGGCGGCGATGGCGCAACCTGCTCCGCAAGCGGCACCGGGGTAGCCCTGAGTTCTGGAACAACCAGCGGCAGCGTGACCCTGACGGTAGGCACCACAGCACCCGTAAGCGCGGCCCTTGTCTATCCCAAGGTCCACAAAAATGGCAATGGCTGGATGGGCGCAGGGGGAGGCGCGGTGCTGGCCTTCCTTGTGTTCCTCGGGGTTCCGGCACGGCGCCGTAGCTGGCGCGCCATGCTCGGTGTCCTGGTGCTGATGGGCGCGCTCGGCGCCATGACCGCCTGCGGCAGCAGTTCCACCAACGGCGGGGGCGGCGGAGGCGGAGGCGGCAACTCCGATCCCGGAACCACGGCCGGCACCTATACCTTCTCCGTGACCGCCACGGGAAATCCATCCGTGTCCCCTGCGGTGACCACCACATTCACCGTGACCGTGAACTAACTCCTGCGATATCGCACGCACAAAGGCCCTCCCCTTGGGAGGGCCTTTGCATGGCACAAGTAGCGCCGGTCTCCCGGCCGGCTGTACTGAGGACCTCCCGGTCCTCATCCGCGCGCCCCCTTCCAAATTCTTGTCAAGCCCTCCACCTCAATCTTTTCCCGCAACAACCTCATTCTAAAAAGAATAAAGTTTCCCAAATTTTGCATATTATTTCTCCGCAAAGCGGATAGTAGAAATTGTCAACCGGGTGAGTCCTCCACGCACCTCGAGAAGAGACGCTCCAACACACCCTCACCACTCCATAACCCCTTTATTATCTGATTTCTGCAAATAAGTCGTTTCGTTTCTATATTTTGCGGCGCTAACCCCTCCGCAAGCCCATGAAACAAATGCACTTATTTCCAGAAATAGCGTTTTTTTTCTTGCGAAGAAGGAACAGACAATGATCATCAAATGTCGACACATCAAAACCGACGGAAATCGGTGCGACTCGATTGCCCTCACCGACAACCCCTATTGCTACTTCCACAAGCGGCTGCATGCCTTCAAGAGAGCTCCCGCTCCCGCGCCCAATGAGCCTCTTGAATTGCCAGTCCTTGAAGACCGCGGCGCCATCAAACTCGCACTCGCCCAGGTCCTCGACGCACTCGGCACTTCAAAGCTCGATGCGAAACGGGCCGGCCTCTACCTCCGTGGCCTCCAAATCGCGTTGAGGAATCTCGATGCCCGTTTCCCCGCCAACGTCATGCGAACCGTAAAGACCGTCACACACACCGACGATGGCGATGAACTCGCCCCCGAAGCCCGCGAATGCGAACGCCCCCAGGACTGCGTCGCCTGCGAAACCCGGTGCAGATGGTACAAGCCTGAAGAAGACTAAAACTGGCTTCCACCCCCTCCGCGGCTCAATCGTGCACGGGGGGATAAGAAAACAAAAAACACATCAAAAACGACTGTGAAACTGTGGACCCCTACCAAGCTGTTCAATGTCAGCAGCCTGCAGACGCCCCCTCCACAGTTTCACAGGATTCTTCAAAAATCGCCTGCACGCAGAGGCTCCCTACTTCCCAAGCGCATCCAGATCCAGATTGAGATCCAGCACGTTCACCCGCGGCTCGCCCAATACGCCCAGTTGCCGCGCGGCTATATGCTTCTGCACCAGTTGCCGCACTTGATCCTCTGAGAGCCCGCGCGCCTTGGCAACCCGGGGAACCTGAAAGAAAGCCGCATCCGGCGTCACGTCCGGATCAAGCCCTGAAGCCGAGGTCGTCACCAGGTCAATCGGCACAGGATGCCCGGGATTCTCCTTCGACAGCGCGTCAATCGAGCCCTGCACCCGGTCAACCAACGCTTTGTTGGATTGCGCCAGGTTCGTGCCCCCGGAGGAGGTTGCGTCGTAGCCGTTGCCCGCCGCCGAAGGCCGCGGATGGAAGTATTTGTCCGAGGTAAAGCTCTGCGCCAGCAGCTCCGACCCGATCACCTTGCCGTCGCGCAAAATCAGGCTGCCCGCCGCCTTGCGCGGAAACAGAACTCCAGCCGCGCCGGTGACCGCCAATGGATAAATGACTCCGAGAATCAGCGTCGTGATCAGTGTGAAGCGGATCGCAGTCATCCACACCGAGTGCTCCACCGGTGCGGCTTGAACTGCATGAGAGGTATGCGAAGCGATCTCCGGATTGGCTACGGCTTGAGACATGTTTCTCCTTGACTAGGCCAGGTGCACGAGGACCAGAAACAGATCGATGGCCTTGATTCCGATAAAGGGAACAATAATTCCGCCAACCCCATAGATGAGCAGGTTGCGTCGCAGCAGCACATCTGCCGGCTTGGGCTCGTACTTCACGCCTTTCAGCGCCAGCGGAATGAGCGCCACGATAATCAGTGCGTTGAAAATGACGGCCGATAGAATCGCCGAGTGATTCGTGGACAGGTGCATGATGTTGAGAGAGTTCAACACTGGAAAGGTTCCCGCAAACATCGCCGGAATAATCGCAAAGTATTTCGCAACGTCGTTCGAAATCGAAAACGTCGTCAGCGCCCCGCGCGTCATCAGCAACTGCTTGCCGATCTCGACAATCTCAATCAGCTTGGTCGGGTTCGAATCCAGATCGACCATGTTGCCGGCTTCTTTCGCAGCCTGTGTGCCTGAGTTCATCGCCACGCCCACATCGGCCTGCGCCAGTGCCGGCGCATCGTTGGTGCCGTCGCCGGTCATCGCCACCAGCTTGCCCTTGGCCTGCTCGCGCTTGATCAGGTCCATCTTGTCCTTGGGCTTGGCCTCGGCAAGAAAATCATCCACGCCAGCCTCGCGCGCAATCACCGCGGCAGTCAGCGGATTATCACCGGTGATCATGATGGTGCGGATGCCCATCGCCCGCAGCCGCGCCAGCCGCTCCTTCAAGCCGCCTTTCACAATATCCTTGAGATAGATCGTGCCCAGCGCCGTCGCATTCTCGGCCACAACCAGCGGTGTTCCGCCCTGGCGCGCAATCTCCTCCACCTGCTCGCGCACTTTCTGCGGCAGCGCCGTCCCTTGCTCCTCAAGGAACCGCGCAATCGCATCCACTGACCCTTTGCGAATCCGCGTGCCCGGCAAATTCACTCCCGACATCCGCGTCTGCGCGGTGAAGGGAACAAACTCCGCATGGATCCCTCCCAGGTCGCGTCCACGCAGCCCGTACTTCTCCTTCGCCAGCACGACGATGGAGCGGCCCTCCGGCGTTTCATCCGATAAAGACGAAAGCTGCGCCGCATTCGCCAGCCGCTCGTTGCTCACGTCCGGCGCAGGATAGAACTCCGCTGCCTGCCGGTTGCCGAGCGTAATCGTGCCCGTCTTGTCGAGCAGCAGCGTGTTCACATCGCCGGCTGCTTCGACCGCGCGCCCGCTCATCGCCAGCACGTTGTACTGCACCAGCCGGTCCATGCCCGCAATGCCGATGGCCGAGAGCAGCCCGCCGATGGTCGTCGGAATCAGGCAAACCAGCAGGGAAACCAGCACAAACACCGTCTGGGGCGCCTGCGAATAAATCGCAAACGGCTGCAGCGTGACCACTGCCAGCAGAAACACAATCGTCAGTCCCGAGAGCAGAATGCTCAGCGCAATCTCGTTGGGAGTCTTCTGCCGCGTCGCGCCTTCCACCAGCGCAATCATGCGATCCAGAAACGTTTCGCCGGGATTCGACGTGATCTTCACTTTGATCCAGTCCGACAAGACTTTCGTCCCGCCGGTCACCGCCGAGCGGTCGCCGCCCGCCTCGCGAATCACCGGCGCCGACTCGCCCGTGATGGCCGATTCATCCACCGATGCGACGCCCTCAACCACTTCGCCGTCGCCCGCAATGTACTTGCCCGCCGGAACGTAAATCACATCGCCTGCGCGCAGCAGTCCGCTTGCAACCTCCTCGAAACTGCCGTCGGCTTTGTACCGTTGCGCGATGGTCTCGCCTTTGGCCTTGCGCAGCGTGTCGGCCTGTGCCTTGCCGCGTCCCTCGGCCATGGCCTCGGCGAAGTTCGCAAAGAGCACCGTGAACCACAGCCAGAGCGTGATCTGCAGGTTGAATCCAAATCCGGCGCGATGATGCAAGGTGTTGTCCGCCAACAGCACAGTGGTCAGCACGCTGCCCACTTCGACAACAAACATCACGGGATTCTTGACCATTCCGCGCGGGTCGAGCTTGCGCACCGAGTCCAGCAGCGCCTGCCCCAATATGTCCGTATTCCAAAGTGACTTTTTCTCAGCCATGTCCGTTCCGTTTTCCCTGACGCGGTTGGTTAGAAAAGCTTGCCCGATTGCAACTGCAGGTGCTCGAGAATCGGCCCCAGACTCAGTGCCGGGAAAAATGTCAGCGCACCCAGAATCAGGATCACGCCCGTCAACAGCACAGCAAAGAGTGCCGTGTTCACAGGGAACGTCCCCGGCGACGGAGGCACGCTCTTCTTCATCGCCAGGTTGCCGGCAAGCGCAAGAACCGGAACCGCCATCAGGAATCGCCCGCCCAGCATGGCCCATCCCAGCGCCACGTTGTACCACCAGGTGTTGGTGCCCAGGCCGCCAAAGGCCGATCCGTTGTTGCCCACCGCTGAGGTAAACGCGTAGAGGATCTCCGTCAGTCCATGCGGTCCGTGGTTGGTGAGCGCCGAAAGGCCAATATTCGGGGACAGTACGAAAATCGCGGTGAGCGTCAAAATGATCAGCGGAAAAATCAGCACGTAGAGCATCGACATCTTCACGTCATACGACTCGATCTTCTTGCCCAGATACTCCGGCGTGCGGCCCACCATCAGTCCTGCGATGAAGACGGAGAGCACGACAAAAATCAGAATGCCGTACATACCCGCGCCCACGCCGCCAAAGACGACCTCGCCAAGCATGATGTTGGTCAGCACCACCATGCCCCCGAGAGGCGTGAAACTGTCGTGCCAGCTATTCACCGCGCCGCAACTGGCGTCAGTCGTGATGGTGGCAAAGAGCGACGACTCGGCAATCCCGTTGCGGACCTCCTTGCCCTCCATGTTGCCCGCAGGGGCAGTTGCCGTGCCCGTTTGCGCCGCGCCATGAATCATCGGATGAGGGTGCGACTCAGCCCAATACACAGTCGCAAATCCGGCCGCGAACAAGACGAACATTGTCGCCAGAACTGCCCAACCGTGCCCTTGCGAGCCGGACATGCGTCCAAGCGTGTAAGTCAATCCGGCAGGAATGATAAAGATCGAAAGGATCTGAAGAAAGTTTGTCAGCGGTGTCGGGTTCTCGTACGGATGGGCGCTGTTGGCGTTGAAAAATCCGCCGCCATTCGTGCCCAGCATCTTGATTGCTTCCTGCGACGCGACCGGTCCCTGCGCGATCGTCTGCACCTGCGAAGGCTGCTCAAGCGGATGCGCAGTCGTATAAGCATGAAAGTTCTGCGGAACACCCTGCGCAACCAAAGCCAGCGCGTAAAGGATCGAGGCGGGCAGCAGGATATAGAGAATGGTTCGCGTGGTATCCACCCAGAAGTTGCCGATGGTCGCCGACATCGTCCGCTTGATGCCGCGGATCAGCGCCACCGCGACACGCAATCCCAACCGCTGCGGAAAGAAAATTGTGATAAGCCAGGCCGGCCATTTGCGTCAGGTAGCTCATGGTCGTCTCAGGCGTATACGACTGCCAGTTGGTGTTGGTTGTAAAGCTCGCCGCCGTGTTCCATGCCAGGTCCGTCGCAACACCGGGCAGATGCTGCGGATTGCCCGGCAGCAGTCCCTGCATCCGCTCAAGGGCGTAGGTCACCAGCAGGCTGATTGCTGAGAAGCCGAGCATCGCCAAAGCGTACTGACGCCAGTTCATCTCCTTTTCAGCCTTCACGCCGCTCAGTTTGTAAATGAGCTTTTCAAAAGGACGCAGAACCGGATCGAGCCACGTCCGCTCGCCCTCAAAAACGCGGGCCATGTAGACGCCCGCTGGGCGAACGCTCGCAAGAAGCAGAATTGAGTAAAGGAGGAACTGCAACCACCCATTTGCCGACATGTCAGAACTTCTCCGGAAAAAGCAGCGTGAGGGACAGGTAACCTAACAGCAAAACGGAAAGAATCAGCGCACCAATCGTGATGATGTCCATTTGCACCGCGCTACCTCAACTTCTGACATGCCTTGACGTAGAGAATCGCAAGGGCGAAGAAAACGGCTGTGAAGAGCAGCATAACCAGGTCTTGCATGAGCGCATCTCGCATTTCCAACCGGCGTCAAGCGGCCGGTCTCGCGACCGAGTCGGGATTCATCCTGCAGAATCCGTCTTCAGGTCCCTTTCGAGTATCGGAGGGTTTTCCTAAGAAATGCGTAAGGACACGCAGAAACCGGATGATCCTCTTCAAAAACAAGGAGATTGTCATAAGGGGAACCCGGTCGTCTCAGAGTGCTGCATCCCGGGGCGGGGCTACTCTTCGTTGCCGCTCCAGCCCTCGGGAACAAAGCGGTACCCCACCCACGGCTCGGTCTGGATGTACTGCTTGCCGGTCTCTGCCTCGAGCTTCTTGCGCAACTGTCCAACAAACACGCGCAGGTACTCAGGCTGATGCGCGGACTGCGCGCCCCACACCGACGTCAGCAGAGCTCGGTGCGTCATCACCTTGCCCGCGTGGCGCGCCAGGTGAAGCAGCAGGTCAAATTCCTTCGGCGTCAGGTGAATTGCCTTGCCCAGCACAGTGATCGAATGCGCGTTGGCATCAACAACAAAGTCGCCCACCTCGACCGCGGCGGTGGCACGTTCCGGGGCGCGCCGCAGATGGGCCCGCACGCGCGCCAGCAGCTCCTGAATGCTGAACGGCTTGGTCACGTAGTCATCGGCGCCTGCATCCAACGCTTCCACCTTCGAGCGCTCGTGATCGCGTACCGACAAGATCAGTACCGGCGTCGAAGCGCGCAGGCGAATCGCTCGGGTGAGCTCCACGCCCGACATCCCCGGCATCATGAGGTCTGTCACCACCAGGTCGGGCAGCCACTCTTTGTAAATTTGTAGCCCTTCCTCTGGGTCGTTGGCCGTCCGCACGTCATACCCTTGTGCGGAAATCGCGGCTCGCAGTACGCGCGTGATCTGTGGCTCATCGTCGATGATCAGGATTCTTCCCGGCATGGCACTCTTCTTTCACGCAAGATTACAACATTGAGCCACAAGCCAGGAGTGACGGCCATTGCCGCCGGATGCCGCCATCTTGAGCCGGCCCATCTGCCGCTGAATGCGAGTTGTATCATGCCGGTGAGAGGCTCGATGGACGCTCGCCGCTACTCCCGCGAAACCGCGCGCTGGTTTTTGGCCACGGGCATAACGCTCCTCGTCACGCTTGTCCTGGTGAAGCTCGGAGCCAACTCCACCGCCGCCGGCATGGTGTACCTTGTCCTCGTCGTCTGGTCCGCAACGCAGGCCGGCATCTGGCTCTCGCTTTATGTCGCCATTCTCTGCGCCTTCGCCTTCGACTTATTTCTTCCTGCCACCCTTTCACACTCTTCGTCTCGCCGGAGGCCAGGAGTGGGTTGCCATGTTTTCCTTCGTTGCGAGTTGCCTGGTGGTGGGGCGCGTCGCCGAGCGCGCGCGCCGCCAGACCCGCCAGGCCGAACAGCGCCGGGAAGATGTGGAGCGTCTCTACGAGCTCAGCCAGGAGATGATGCTGCATGAAGACGCCGCCGGCCTCATCCACGACCTGCCGCGTCTCATCCAGCGCATCTTCGCGCTCGACGAGGTCGTACTCTACGTCTGCGATCAGGATGAGTTTTTCGCGTCGTCGGCCACCATTCCCGGCCTCCTGAAGACAAATCTCCGCATCATGACACAGGCCCAGAATCCAACTCTCTTTCCGAATGCCGATTACTACACCACCGCGCTGATGCTTGGCCTTCGCCCGGTCGGCGCTCTGGGATGGAAGCCGTCTTTGCTCTCCCGCGAAGTGGCCACCGCGATGAGCGCCCAGGTCGCCATCGTGATCGCGCGTTCGATCGCCGTCGAAGCCACTGCGCGCATGGAAGCAGCACGCGAGAGTGAGCGCCTGCGCACTGCTCTGATCGACTCGATGACCCATGAGCTGCGCACGCCGCTCACCTCCATTCGCGCCGCCGCCACAACCCTGCTTGAGGCCGAGGGCCTTGACGAAGCAGGACGCCTCGACCTTGCCTCCATCGTCGACGAAGAGGCCTCGCGCCTCGATCTGCTCATCGGCGAAGCGGTCGAGATGGCCGAGATCGATGCCAACGTTGTGCAGGTTCACATGGAGCCGCAGCATCCGCGCGCGCTGCTCGATCAGGCCGTCGAGGAGTCGCGGAAGGCTCTCCGCCACCACAAAGTGACCATCGATGTGGATGGTCCCGACGAACCCGCCTGGTTCGATCCGCACCTGCTGGGCCGCGTCCTGCGCCACCTTCTCGAAAATGCAGGCAGCTACACGCCCGCCGGAAGCAGAGTCTCCCTGCGCAGTTGGAGAAGCGATGGCCGCCTCGAGTTCAGCGTTGAAGACAACGGTCCCGGCATCGACGCACTCGACCTGCCGTTGATCTTCGAAAAGTTCTTTCGCGGGAAAAAGCATGTTGCTGGCGGAAAAGGCTCAGGCATGGGCCTTGCCATTACCCGTGCGATCTTGCTCGCGCACGGCGGAGGCATCGAGGCATCGAGCTCTCCCGGCAAAGGAACAAGCTTTCGCTTCTGGGTTCCACTCGTCGACAAAGAGCCATCAACAACGGGTCAACGTCGCCCAATGAGTCCCTGCTCCGGACGATGAGGTCCGACAAACTCGCGCCCGAACACTGACTACTTCAGCTTCGCTTCCTCGCCCCAGTCGCACTCCACCTCACGCCGAAGCTCCGAGCTCTGCGCCGCCCACTCCAGGATCCGCGCCACGCGCCAGGCATCCATCGCAGTAACCGGCGCGGCCGACTTGCCAAGAATCGCATCGCGCACCGCTGCATAGATACAGCCGATAATCCCCGGCAATCGGCTTGATCGGCCGCGAGATCATGCAGCCTCCCTCATCCACATTCAGAGTCCCCCAGGTGTTGGGCGATTCGAGTCCCCAGTCGGGCCCCTCAATGCGGGTGATCTTGTTCAGCGCGGCCTCCTGCGGATCCAACCCCCACTTCCAATAGTTGCCCTTCGCTCCTCTAAGAAGAAATCGCGGTCCCGGTGGTGCCGCCAGGCTGTTCGAAGCAAGCGTGACCAGCATCCCCGCATACCGCAGCCGAATCGTGAATGCATCCACAGCCTTCGCCCACTCACGTTCGCAGCGCAGATCGGCCGAGACGCCCTCCGGCTTGCCGAACAATGCCAAAGCCTGGTCCACCAGGTGTGTTCCCAGGTCCAGCAGAACTCCGCCGCCGAGAGAAGGATCCTCCTTCCAGAGCCTGTCGGTGGGGGCCGTGGGACGCCAGCGATCAAACCGCGATTCCAACGCCACAAGACGTCCCAGCGCCTGATCCGCCAGCAGTTGACGAATCGTCTGGAAATCGCTGTCCCAGCGCCGATTATGAAATGGGAGGAGAAGGGAACCGGTGGAGCGCGCAATCTTCATCAGGTTGGCGATCCCGGTCGACTTGGTGGACATCGGCTTGTCCACAATCACGTTCTTGCCGGCTTCGAGAATCGCTTTCGCAATATCGAAATGCGTGCCCGAGGGCGTGGCCACCACGAACAGACCCAGCGAATCGTCCGCCAGCATGGCTTTCAGCGTGCGGTACGTCTTGATGCCGGGGTAGCGCTCTGCCGCGTGGTTCGAATTGCGCTCGAGCACAGCGGCCAGCTCGAGTCCCTTCACTGACGAAATCAGCGGGCCGTGAAACACTCGGCCTGCCATCCCGAACCCAACCAGACCTACTCGAATCATGAGACACCCTGGCCTGAAAATCCCAGCCCCTAGCCCTCAAGTTTATAGCGGGTTTCGGCCAGGCGGTAGAGTCGCCGCCACACCAGCCGATTCATGGTAACCACCATCAGCGAAATGAAAATCGTCGCCAGCAGCAGAATGGGAAACCGGCCGTGATCCGTTGCCGCGTCAATCTCCGCGCCCAGGCCAATCGTCTGCAGTGTGCGGTCGGCCACATGCGAGTACTCGGCAAAGACCGAAGCGTTCCATGCCCCCCCGCTTGCCGTCACCATGCCGGTGATCAGGTAAGGAAAGATGCCGGGAAGAATCAGCCGTGTCCAGCGCTGCCAGCGCGTGAATCTGAACAGCGATGCAACCTCGCGCAAATCCGACGGAATCGACATCGCGCCGGCGATCACGTTGAAGAGGATGTACCACTGCGTCCCCAGCAGCATCAACGCGATCGATCCGATGCCCAGCCCGCCCCCGATCTGCACCAGCCCGATCAGCAAAATCGGAAAAAATGCAGTCGCCGGAACCGAGGCCAGCACCTGCGCAACCGGCTGCACGATGCGGGCAATCTTCGGATTGAACCCGATCGCCACTCCTACCGGAACCGTCCAGGCCGCCGAAATCAGAAGGGCTGCATTGACGCGCAGAAAGGTCGCGGCCGCGCCCTCAAGCAAAAAGCGAAGGTCGTGCCAGGTTACGGTTCGCAGCATCAGAGCAGCCTGAATCGCTCCCCATACCACGACCACGCCGGCGGCCAGCGCGAGCGCCCACAGAGTGGGCGTGAATTTGCGATTCACGTCCTCGTCCAGGGGACGAACCACCTGGCACTCCCGCGTCTTCGCCAGGCGCCGAAACATCGGCTCTTCAACGCGTGCAAAGACCCGTCCGGGCAGTTCGCTGAACAGGGACGAGCGCCGCAGCAGTTCGAGAATCGGCGACGTCACGCGATCCGCCGACTCCACCTGCTCAAACTTGAACTTGTCGCTCCACGCAATCAGCGGTCGCCACACCAGCTGGTCGGTCGCAACCACGATCAGGATCACCACTGCAAGGCCAGCCACCAGCGCGCGAATATCGCCGGATACCGTCGCCGTCTGCAGGTAGCTCCCCAATCCAGGCAGTTGAAAGTTGCGGTCGCCCATCGTGAACATCTCGCAGGCAATCAGGGCGAACCACCCGCCTGCCACCGAGACAATGGAGTTCCACACCAACCCGATCGCGGCGTACGGCATCTCCAGTTGCCAGAATCGCTGCCACGCCGAATAGCGATAGATGCGCGACGCCTCCAGCATCTCGCGCGGAATGCTCTTCAGAGACGAATAAAAGCTGAAGGCCAGATTCCATACCTGTCCCGTAAAAATGAGGAGAATGACGCCCATCTCAATGCCAAGTTGATGCCCCGGCACCAGCGCCACCATGGCCAGCACAACCGGAGGCAGAAAACTGAGAACCGGAATCGATTGCAGAATGTCGAGCACCGCAACCATCCAGGCCTCGACCCGCGGGTTATACGCGGCCGTATAGCCGTAGCTGACGGCAAAGACCAGGCTCAGAAGGTACGCAATTGCGATGCGCGTTACGGAGTAAAACGCATACACAGGCAGGGCGCTGATCGAGTGCGAAATCGGCACCACCGGGAATCGGCTTGCTCAGCCAGTAGGTGCCTGTGCTGACCAGCGAAAAGAAGATCGCAAGCCCGCAGGCGGCCACCGCCGCGTCGATCAGTACCGGCCATGTGCTGCGCCGTGACCAGCGTGCGCGCAAGAGGATGAGGCAGATTCACTCGGCCTCCTCGGCTAGCGGCAGCCCTCTTCTTCCTGCGCTTCGGGAAGCATAAAGCGCCGGCGCCCGGCGTCGAAGTCGAACAGCTCGGCGTAGCGGCCCCAGGTAACCGCCGTCTCCAACTGCCGCAGGCACTCCTCTTCACTGAACTGCTCATCGAGCATGTCGAGAAAAAAGTCTTCGGGCACGGTGTGGTCGCTCTTCGATTCAAGCGCGCGGCGAATCTGGCGCATGCAGCAGAATGTGTTCCAGAGCTGCCTCGCGGAACAGCTCCTTCTGCCGCAGGATCTCAGAGTTCGCAAACTCGGTTCCGCTCGCGGTGATCGCCGCATCGCCCTCTTCGATCGTCAAAAAGCCAAGCAACTGCGCGGCGTCCACAATCGGCAGCAAATCGTCGATCTCAAAAGCCAGATCGTCCGCCAGGCGATAGATATCGTCCTTGCCCCCCTTGTCGAGCAGCAACTCAAGCAAGCCGGCCATGCCGCCCGGTCGCGCATGCGGCAGCATCTGGTAGTGCATCTGCCGCTGATCGCGGACCTTCGGCCCGCGTCTGCTGCTCAGGAGCCTCTGCCGGCGCCACATCCGGCCGCGTCAGCACTTTGTAGATGTAGTCCACAAGTTGCGTGAATGGCTCCGACTTGCGATCGCGCGGATGAGCAATCTGCACCCTGAAGTCGGTGCGGATATGCCCCGGATTCCGCCCCAGCACAATAATCCGATCGGCCAGCAGAACCGCTTCTTCAATGTTGTGAGTCACAATGAACACGGCCTTCGTCGGCATCGTCTTGTTGGCCCAAAGCTCCAGGAGTTCCGAGCGAAGGTTCTCCGCAGTCAGCACATCGAGCGCTGAAAACGGCTCGTCCATAAAAAGCACTTCCGGCTCGACAACCAGGGCGCGCGCGAAACCGACTCGCTGCCGCATGCCGCCGGAAAGCTCCTTCGGATATGCCCCCTGAAAGCCGTCCAGCCCCACCGTGTCGAGCATCTTCAAGCTGCGCTCGCGCCGCTCTTCCGCCTCCACGCCACGCGCCTGTAGCGGCGCCTCCACATTCTCCAGAACCGTCAGCCACGGAAAAAGCGCAAAGCTCTGGAAGACAATCGACACGTTGATCTCCGTGTCCGTGATCGGCTTTTCATGCCAGTAGACCTTGCCCGCCGAGGGAGTCGAAAGCCCAGTCAGCATGCGCAACATGGTCGACTTGCCCGAACCCGAGGGGCCGAGCAGCGCGAGAATCTCTCCTGGCAAAATGGCGAGATCGGTGGCCGAGATCACTTGAATGCGGTTCTGGCTGGGCTGAGCGTAGTACTTCTCGATTTTTTCGGCGCGGATGATCGGTTCGACCGCAGCCCTGAAGCCGGGGCCGAAGGCAGGGATGGGGTGGGGAGACCAGCTTGCTGCATGCGCAGTTCACTCCAGGGATGCCGTCTTGGTCAGGGATGGGGGTGATGGAACCTGCAAGTTTACGGGTACCGGGTTGCTGCCAGATGAATCCAACTCTCTCCGATGGACGAATTTTCTTGCGAGGCAACGAATTTTCCTTAGAATTCCACCTCGCGCTGTGTCACAGATTCAAAAAGCGCATCAAACGTGAGGGTATCATTCTGTGCAATCGTAACCCTGCGTGGTTCCTGTCCGGCTCCCCTGATTTAGGTCCCCCAAACCAAGTAGAATGAATGCTGGCAGAGCGCCACTCAAGCTTGAAGGCGGAGAGCCGATAGGAATCCAAGGAGAGTATGCCCGAAAACGGTGCCAAACCCAAAGTGCTGGTCGTCGACGATGAACGAGTCATCGCCGACACGCTGGCCATGATTCTGAACCAGAGCGGCTTTGAAGCGCGCGCCGTCTACTCCGGCGAGAAGGCGCTGGAGACGGTCGCGACCTTTCAACCCGACATGCTCATCTCCGACGTGATCATGGCCGATCTGAACGGAATCGACGCGGCCATTCAGATTCGCGGCCTGATGCCGAAGATCAAGATCCTGCTGTTTTCCGGACAGGCAGCCACCGCGGACCTGCTGGAGAAAGCGCGCGCCCAGGGCTACGAGTTCGAGATTCTTGCCAAACCGGTCCATCCCCAGGATCTGCTGACCAAATTGCGCAGCGCCTGAGAAGCTAAAGCTCGCGCCGCCCCTCCATCGCGCGGGCCATCGTGACTTCATCGGCGTATTCGATGTCGCTGCCTGCCGGCACGCCCGTCGCAATGCGCGTGATGCGCACCGGAAACCCTCGCAGCGAACCAGCCAGCCAGCTTGCCGTGGCCTCGCCCTCGAGCGTCGGGCTCGTCGCCAGTATCACTTCATCCACTTCGCCTTTCTCAACCCGCGCCACCAGGCCGCGCGCCCGCAACTGATCCGGACCCACGCCATGCAGCGGCGAAAGCGTGCCGTGCAGCACGTGGTAAACGCCCTGATAGCCCGGCTGCGCTCGACAGCCTCGATGTTGGTCGGCTCCTCAACCACGCACACCAGCCGCTGATTTCGGGTGGGGCTGGTGCAATACGCGCACGGATCGACATCGGTCACGTTGTTGCAAATCGAGCACAGGCGCAGGCTCGTCTTCAGCGCGCGCACCGCATCGGCCAGCAGCGGACGCATCCTCATCGCTCGAGCGCAGAATGTGGAACGCATACCGCTGGGCGCTTTTGGTGCCCACGCCGGGCAGCTTCTTCAACTCTTCAATGAGCCGGGCCATCGGCTCGGCATAGCGTGCCACGCGGTTGCCTCCTGGGAAATATACAAGCGGTCATTCTGGTCCACCGCCGCAACAAGGCGAATGCTAAGTCAAGCCAGGAATTTTGAAGCCTCCAAGCATTCCCTGCACGTTCGACTTGATGGCCTCATCGGCCTTCCGGCCCGCCTCGTTGATCGCCGCCACAATCAGATCTTCCAGCATCTCCACATCCGGCTGTGGGCCACTTAAGCCCACCACGGCGGCGGGGTCGATATGCAGTTTCAGCAGCTCCTTCTTGCCGTTCATTGAGACCGTCACAGCGCCGCCGCCGCTCGCACCCTCAACGACTGTCTCTGCCATCTTGCGCGCGACTTCCTCCTGCATCTGGTTGGCCTGCGAAAGCATCTCAGAGATTTTGAGCGGATTAATCATGATGGGAACCTCGCGATAATGTTCTGTCTATTTCTGCCGTAAATCGACGACGCTGCGCACTTCAGCATTGAAAATTTCCTTCGCCCTCTGCACCAGCGGATTGTTCAGCGCCGCTTCCTGGATGCTGCCCGCAATCGGGGCTGCAGTACTTGCCGATGTCGAAACCGGGCCATCGCCGGGCGCAATCAAAAACCGCGTCGGTGCCCCCAGCCGCTGCAGCTCCTGCCGAATCATTTTTTCCGCTGCCGCATTCACAGTGAGCGCGAGCATCTTCTTGCCCAGCCCTGGCACTTCGATGCGCAGGCTTGCGCTATCCAGCGTCCAGTTCGCCGTTCCCAGCAACTCCGCAGCGGAAACATGCCCCGACTCAACCAGAGCCATCCCGATCGCGTGCCGCACCGCGTCAAGACTCGGCGCGCCTGCCTGCCCGTTGGCCGTTCGCGCTTCATCCACCCGAGCGGGTTCCTCTGCAAGCGCTGGTACCCTGCCATTTTCCGCAGCCATGGGCGCCGAGGGCGCAGCCGGTGCACTCACGGTCGCTGGACTCGCAACCGGGCTTTCGCTCTTTCTCGGGATCACCGGTTCATGCGTTGAACCCCACTTCGAATCGGTAGAGCCAAACGGGGAAACAGAAGGCGCAGAGGGAGCAGCGGCGGGTGCGGTCCGCGTTGGCGCAGTTGCCGACGCTGTTGACGAACCTGCCGAATGCGCAGCCGCCGTCCGCGGCGCCGCCATCCCACCCGATCCCCGAACTGCATTTCCTCCAGCCCCACCCGCCATCCCGCTCAGAAGTTCCTCAATCGGCAACAGACGCTGCGCGTGGATGAGCTTGATCAGCCCCAGCTCCAGATGAAACCGCTGCTCCTGGCGATAATTCAAATCGTCAAACGTCCGCAGCACGATCTGCAGATTCCGCGTCAGCTCTTCTTCCGTAAACAGCAGGGCAGTCCGCGCCGCTCGCGCTCGCTCGTCGCCTGAGATCTGAAGCAATTCAGTCTGCTCCCCGCCCAGCTTGGCCATCAGCGCATTGCGCAGATACCGCACCATCTGCCGGGCAAGGGAACTGGGACTGTGCCCCGCATTCACCAGCCCATTCAACTGCTCCATCAACTCCGCGCTCTGTCCCGCAGCCACACATTCCAGCAGCCGCTCAAACACTGCATTTGGAACCGAGCCCATCAGTTCGCGAATCTGCGCCGATGACAAAACCGGTCGCCCCGCTTCAACCGGCGCCGAGGCAATGGCCTGGTCCATGATGGAGAGCGCATCGCGCATCGACCCGTCGCCCGCCTCAGCCAGAAGCGCAAGAGCGGCCTCCTCGGCCTCGATCGCCTCCTGCGCAGCAATCATCTTGAGCTGGCCGAGAATGTCGTCAAACTTCACCGCGTGAAAGCTGAAGTGCTGGCAGCGCGACCGAATGGTCTGCGGAATATTCTCCGGCTCAGTAGTCGCCATCATGAAGATGACATGCTCCGGCGGTTCTTCCAGTGTCTTCAGCAGCGCATTGAAGGCCGCCTCAGTGATCTGGTGCGCTTCGTCAAGGATGTAAATCTTGTATCGATCGCGCGACGGCGCATACCGCGCGGCATCCCGCAGCTCGCGAATCTCATCGATACCGCGATTGGTGGCCGCGTCGATTTCGATTACGTCGACCGCATTTCCCTGACGCACTTCCACGCACGATTCGCAAACGCCGCACGGCTCTGGCGTTGGTCGCTGCGCAGACCCAATCGCGGTCCGGCAGTTCAGCGCCATGGCTACGATGCGCGCGATCGTCGTTTTCCCGATTCCGCGATGTCCTGAAAAAATGTATCCGTGCGCGATGCGCCCCTGCGAGAGAGCGTTCAGGAGCGTGCGCGTCACGTGGTCCTGGCCGGCTACGTCGGCAAACCGCTGCGGCCGATATTTGCGTGCCAGAACCTGGTAACCCATGGGGGAATTCGCTCCTCGGCGCCGCGCCAAAACGCCGCGCCCTGGATGCGATTGTATCGTTCCCACCCCCGCCCATTCTGCTACCCTCACCGTGCATGCCGATCCCGTACTACCATGTCGATTCCTTCACCGATGAGCTGTTTGGCGGCAACCCCGCGGGAGTCTGCATCCTGCCGGCTTTCCCTGACGATGAATCCATGCGCGCCATCGCCGCCGAAAATCGCCACAGCGAAACCGCCTTCGTTGTGGCGCGTCTTGATGGGGGGTTCGACCTGCGCTGGTTCACTCCGCAGGTCGAGGATGATCTCTGCGGTCACGCGACGCTGGCTACCGCATTTGTCCTGGGCTTGCGTGGCCACAACCGTTGGCCAATCAGCTTTCATACCCGCGCCGGGTTGCTCACCGTCGACCGCATCTCGCAGGCCGACAAACGTGGCGATCTCTTCGAGATGGATTTTCCCGCCCGCCCGCCGATCCCAGGCGAGCCATGGCCCGAACTCCTCGCAGCGCTTGGCCTCGAAAAGGGCGAGGTCCTGCGTTCTGTTCGCGATGTGCTTGTCATTCTCGATTCCGCTGACGAGGTCGAGGCCCTGCAGCCAGATTTCGCTGCCTTGATCAACCTGAATCTCGGCATCGGGGGTGCCATCGTGACTGCTCCCGGCTCCCCGCGTCACGGTCACGCCGACTACGTCTGCCGCCTCTTCGCTCCGTCAGCCGGCATCAACGAAGATCCAGCAACCGGCTCCATTCACTGCACGCTCGCGCCCTACTGGGCAGAGCGCACAGGCAAGCAATCCTTCCGCGTGCGCCAGCTCAGCGCACGCGGCGGCCAATTGCAATCGAGTGTCGAAGGGGATCGGGTCAAAATTGCTGGTGCGGCGCGGCTCTACATGGAGGGATCCATCACGCTGCCCTGATCTGAAGGAGTAGCGCCCTCAAGGAAAACATCCCTCAGGGGCTGAAGCCCGGTTAATAAAAAGGCCCTTCTCGGCACGACTAAAGTCGTGCCCTGTTACAAAGCTCAACCCGAAAAAATACAAAGCGTCAGGGATTCGCCAGACACCTTCAGGTCCCTTAGTCCGTCAGTTCCCACCGTCAAGATTCACGCTGATATCGTTCAGCCATTCGGCGATCAGGTCTTCGTCGCCCGGATCGAGCACGTACGCATCATTGAGCAGCAGCACAGTCGCCCACTGCACAAGGTCGCGCTCGGTGATTTCGTCGAGCCGTTTGCGGCTCAGCGCATTGGCGATGTGTTCGCGCGTGATCACGATGCCTGGCTCCGGCAGCCGGAAGCGGCTCATCACCGTAGTCTGGCGCGCCAGGCCCGTTGCATCGCGTCGCGGCTGCCGGAACTCGATCTCAAAGGCCCCTTCCAACGCGCAGCGTAGCTCGGCCAGGCTGATATCGAGCGAAAGGAATCGCTCCAGCACCCACAGCTGTTCCGGGGTGAGCGCCTGCGGCTCCTGCTTCCGTTCTCGTCCAAACCACTTCATCGTTTTGCCTTCTGGTCAGACGCGCTCCTGGCCCGTTTGGTTTTCGCCCGTTTTGCTTTCCCAGCCTCTTTGAGAAGTTTTAGAGCCTTCTTTTTCGCCAAGGCCTTGCGCCGGCGAATCTCTTCAGGCGAATACATGGTGCCCCGGCACTTCTTGGCGCCGCAGTTGCAAATGGCCTCGTCTTCCCCGCCATCGTACAGGCAGTAGTCATACGTAATCTCTGCGCCGGCGGGGATATTCTTGATGGCACTGATCCACACGCGCCCAGCCAGTTCTTCCGTCTCGCAGTTCGCGTCGCAGCTATGGTTGATGAACATGGCCATCGAGTGGCCTTCGATCACCATCGACCCGTCGCCCAGTCCAAAGAGATAGGTGATGGGCGCCTCTTCATAGCTGGTGTCGGCCTCGGCCTTGGTGATGCGCGGCCCATCGTACTCAGCCACCCGTGCCCCCTTGCGGATGCGCGTCGTGGTGTAGCAGCCTGCGGCATGAATAGAGGACGAGCGGATTACGAGTCCCATAGGTCGTTTCGATGTTTTCCTTTGCGACTGGGTTTTTGTGACGTATGGACCGCATCGTACCATTGGAGAGGGAAGCTTGTGTCTACCCGCTGTTGGAAAGAAGGCGGGCAGGCAATCAACAACCAAGAGACAAGGCAAAACTTTGCATGAAACCTGTTGTCTTACATCGCGCAATTCTTTTCGCAGGCATGCTCTCTGCCGTCGCAGGGGCTTCGGCGCAGACCCCTGCGAACAGCTCTGCACCAAAACCGCCCGCGCAGCAGGCTACCCCGCAAGCCAATCCCGGCTCGTCCAATCCGTTTCCTGAAGATACAAGCAACGTTCCCATCATGCCCTCGAAGAGCGCGCCCAGTCTCCCTGAAGACACCGATGCCGGTTCGGCCGCGCCTAGACCTATCAGCCTTCCCAACGCCGATGCCGACCCGGTACGCAGCCCCGACGATCCCAACCCCGCCGCCGACATCGCGCCCACTGAATCCAGCTCGACCGTTCCCGGAACGGACCGAATCACCGATCCCGGCGACGACGAGCAGCAGGGCAAGCATCGCAAGATGGCCGTCAAGCCCCCCGAGCACGTCGAAACCTCCAAAGAAGATCTCGATGTCGGCAAGTATTACCTCGAGGCCAAGAACTGGAAAGCCGCGCTCTCCCGCTTCCAGTCCGCGCTGGTTCTGGCCCCTGAAGAGCCCGAAGTCTACTGGGGACTGGCCGAGAGCCAGCGCAACCTGGGCCAGTTCGCCGATGCCCGCGCCAACTACCAGAAGGTTCTTGATTTCGATCCCGACGGCCCCCATGGCAAAGCCGCCCGCAAGGCGCTCAAGGAACCGGAGATTGCCAACGCGAAAGCTGCCCCGCAAGCGCCCTCGTCGGTCAATCAGGCCCACTAGTTTGACCTGAGGGCCTGGAGGCCCTCAGCACAGCCGGTCAGGAGACCGGCGCTACAAGTCAGTTGGCGCTAAAGCCCGGCAAATTTGAAGTACGCGGTAAGAATCTGCTGGCCCCACAAGCTCGAAATGATTCCGCCGATGCAAAGAAACGTCCCCAGCGGCAATTTGCCAAGCGACCATTGAGCTGCTTCAGAGTGCTTTGAGCTGGCAGCGAGTTGAATCACCGCGACGGCCGCGCCAAGCAGCACGCCCAAAGCAAACGCGAGCAAAGCGCCGGGGAGCCCAAGCCACGCTGCCAGCAGCGCCATCAGCTTTGCGTCGCCAAGGCCGATGCCTTCGCGCCGCCGGACAAGCCAATACACCCAGCGGATGAGAAGGATCAAGCCAGCCGCAGCGAGGATGCCAAGAACACAATTACGGGCCGCGTATCCAGCTTCCTCAGTGACCATCTTGAGTTCGGTTCCGTACACGAAGTCATGAAATGGAGAAAGAGTATCGAGAATCGACTTGGCAATTACGACAAGAAACCCCACAGTGATCCCAGGAAGCGTGATCCAGTTCGGAAGCCAGTAGTCTTCCGCATCAAGCATTGCAAGCGCGACCATCAACCAGGAGAAAACCATCGCTCCGACCAGGTTCACGGCGTAGAGGATAAGAAGCACGGTGGGGTCGCCCACTTCCAGAAAACCTGGAACCCATTGCCAGGCCGCGTGGGCCCACAACACCCCCACCGCCAGTTCCACCAGTGGATATCGCCAGCCAATCCCATACCGCAGGCACGGCATCGGCCCCGCAGTGCAAGCCAACTCGCCAGCGGCACGTTCTCCCACCACGCCAGCGTATGTTCGCAATTGCGGCAATGCGAACGCGGCGCGACCACGCTTTCACCCTCCGGCCAGCGCGTCAGGCACACGTTCAGGAAGCTGCCGAACGCCAGCCCCAGCAGTCCTGCGAAAGTTGTTACCGCAATCGAAACATGCGAGCTTGAGTATACGGGCTTGAGACGCAGCAACCTACGGCCGCTGCTCGCCTCGAGTTAGACTGAGGGTGCATGGACCGCCCGCCCGAAGCACCAAAATCAGAACACCCGCAGCCGCATCTCAGGACCGACACCGCAGATGCGGCTGCCGCCTTTGAAGAGTCAGTCCTGATCATGCAGCGCCTGCGCGCGCCCGGCGGCTGTCCCTGGGACCACGAACAGTCCTTCGACTCCATCCGCAAATACACGCTTGAAGAGACCTATGAGGTCTTTGACGCCATTGAGCGGCGCGACTTCCCGCATCTGGCTGAAGAACTTGGCGATCTGCTGCTACAGGTGCTTGTTCTATGCGGAGATGGCCGCCAACGAAGGCCATTTCACCATTGCCGACGTGCTCGATCATCTCAATCGCAAACTCGTCCGGCGGCATCCGCATGTGTTTGGCGACGAGGCCTCCAAAGCGGCCGGGAACAACGCGCGGAAGTCGATGCCGATGTTGAAGGTTCTTCGGCCAAGCGTCCTGCGCAACTGGGAGGAGATCAAGGCTGGCCGAAAAAGCCCCGGCTTCGGTCAATCAACTCAGCAGGATCAACTGGCTTCGCGCCTCGACACCGTGCAACGTGCGATTGCCCGCTTTGGCTGAAGCAGCCAAACTCGGCGCCAAAGCCCAAAAGTCAGGATTCGATTGGCCGAGCTGGCGCGATCTCCTGCCAAAACTCGCCGAGGAAACCGCCGAGCTCGAAGCTGAAGCTTCCTCTGGCAACCCCGCCCGCAAACCGGCCGTCGAAGCCGAGCTGGGCGATCTGCTGTTTACCGCTGTTAATCTCGGCCGCCATCTGGGCGTCGATGCGGAGATGGCTTTGCGCGGCTGCAATTTGCGATTCCGCAATCGCTTCAGCGAGATGGAGTTATCTTCTGATCGGCCGCTTGAAGAACTTTCCCCCGATATTGGAAGCGCTCTGGGCGCAGGCTAAGAAGAAGTTGCCGGCTCAGCGCTCCGCAACGCACGAGACAGGAACGCATGATCGTAATCCGCCCCTGCCAGGGCTTCGACGAACTCGAAGCCTGTGTCCAACTCCAGATTCGAGACCTGGGGCTACGACCCCAGCGACATGATTCCGCGCAAAGCCTTCCTCGTTGCCCGAAAGTATCGGCGGCCAGGTGCATGGGCGCATTCGATACCGAAATTGCCACCGCCCCGGAAGCCAGGCCTGGGGGCATTGCGAATCCCGAGGCGGATGCCCCGAAATCTCTGGTTGGTTTTCGCCCTCTCTTTGCCCGGCGTCAAGATCAAAAACGGCAAGACCGGTGGCTTATATGCACTCGCACATGCTGGCGGTGAAGGCCCCGTACCGCAATCGCGGCCTTGGCAACCGCCTGAAAAGGGAACAACGCAATGAGGCGCTTTCGCGCGGAATTCAGCCACATGGAGTGGACCTTTGACCCACTTGAGATCAAGAACGCCTTCTTAAATATCCACAGGCTTGGGGCCATTGTCCGCAGCTATCGGGTGGATTTTTATGGTTTATCCTCATCTCGACTGCAAGGGGGGCTTCCCACTGACCGGCTTGTGGCCGAGTGGGAGCTCGATTCACCTCGAGTGAAAGCAATACTTGAAGGACGCCCCGCAGCTTCACGTGTCATTGAAGAACGCATTACGGTCCCGGCTTCCATCTATCAATGGAAGGCCTCAGAAGCAGGACCGGGAACGGGCTCTCGCCGTTCAGTTGGAGAATCGCCGGAAGTTTCAACAGGCATTTTCGCAGGGATTGGCCGTACTTGGCTTCTCCCTGGATGCGGAAGGAAATGGAATCTTCGAACTGGGTGCCCCTACTCCGACCGGAATGCGAATCGAATTTCCCAAGGAACGCGAAAAACTATGAAAATTGATGCAATTATCCTGCGCGAACTGCACATGCCATCTGGTGCGCCCGTTTGAAACCAGCTTTGGCATTACCCGCGATCGGAGGATTCTGCTGGCCGAGATTCGCTCGGAGGGACTGACCGGCTGGGGCGAGTGCACGGCCGGCGAGCGGCCCTTCTTCTCCAGCGAATCGACCGACAGCGCCTGGCAGGTGATCGTCAAAGAGCTCGGGCCCATGCTCGCGTCTGAATCGCCGGCACACGGCGGCGACTGTCCCGCGATCTTCAAGCTGGTGCGCGGAAATCCGCATGGCCAAGGCCGCGCTTGAAAACGCGATCTGGGATCTCGAAGCGCAGCGCGAAGGCATATCGCTGTCCCAACTGCATCGGCGGCGTGCGAGAGTGCATTCCCTGCGGCGTATCGCTGGGCATCCAGTCCTCCATTCCGGAGCTGCTGACGATCATCGAGCGCGAGCTCGCAGCCGGCTATCAGCGCATCAAGCTCAAGTGCAAGCCGGGTTGGGATGTCGAGGTTTTCGAGCGCGTGCGCAACCGCTGGCCGGGGATCATGCTGAGTTGCGATGCCAACTCCGCCTACAAGCTCAGGGACGCGGACCACCTGGTCAGCTTTGACGCATTTCGATCTGCTCATGATCGAGCAGCCGCTCTGGCACGACGATTTCTATTACCACTCCATGCTGCAGAAGCGCCTGAACACGCCCATCTGCCTGGATGAATCGATCCGCAACCGCCGCGATGCGCTGGCCGCCATCGAGATGGAGTCGTGCCGGATCATCAACATCAAGCTGGGCCGCGTGGGCGGATTCTCTGAGGCCATCGCCGTGCACAACGCGGCGCAGGAGCGCGGCATCCCGGTCTGGTGCGGCGGAATGCTCGAGTCCGGCATCGGCCGCTCGCACAATATCGCGCTGTCGACGCTTGAGAACTTCTCGCTGCCAGGAGATGTTTCGGCTTCGGCGCGCTACTGGCGTGAAGACATTGTCGAGCCGGAGATCACCGTCTCTTCAGCGGGTGAAATTGCCATTCCTGATACGCCCGGGCCGCGGATACGAAGTGCGCACCGATCTGGTGGAACGGCTGACCGTTCGCAAAGAACAAATCCGCGCATTTGAGCTGGTCGGCTAGCACCGGCTCCGTTCATGGCGGAGGGAACAGGGGCCTTCAGGCCCTTGAAAGGCTGGGGATAATCGGGCCTTCAGGCACGGATCGATCCCACCTCCCTGGAACCCGCCGCCCCCGTCTGCGTACTTCTTCCCGGCGGCGCAACTTTGCCGCCGGAGTGCGTCTCATCCTGAGATGCGGACCGGCCGCAAGTCGCGGTCGCCGGAGGATGGATTCTGTGACTCCCCAGGAAGAACAGCTTCTCAACTCGCTCGTCGAGCGAGTAAATCAGACACAACTTCAAGAAAAAGATCCCGACGCCGAAGCGTTGCTCAATCGTCGCTTGGCCCCAACCCCGATGCGCTCTACATCATGGCGCAAACGGTGCTGGTGCAGAACATCGCGCTGGAACAGGCCAAGGCGCAAGTGGCGCAATTGCAGCAACAGCAGGCCCGTCCGCAGCCGGCTCATGCCACCAGCTTTCTCGGTAGCCTGCTCGGCCATCGTGATCCCGATCCGGTTCCGCCGCAGCCGCAATACATTCCGCCGCCGCCCCCTCCGCCGCAATATTTTCAGGCCCAGCCGCAATACGCCCCCATGGGCGGACAGCCCAGCTTTCTGCGCGGAGCCATGCAGACAGCCGCTGGCGTTGCTGCCGGAGCACTCGCCTTCGAAGGTGTCGAGGCAGTCCTGCACGGCCTCGGTGACTACGGACATCCAGGATTCGGCTTCGGCGGCGCAGGCTTTGGGGGTCCCGGCATGATGGGGGCCGGCTTCGAGCGCCCGGTGGAAGAAAACATCGTCAACAACTACTACGATCAGCCCGGAGGCGGAGAACACCGCGAAGCCGGCGAACAACACTTCCATGAGTCCGCGGACCAGAGCGGCGCGCAATTCAACGACGCCAGCTACAACACCAGCGGCGACGATCAATACGTGGACCCGCAGGATGGGAACGACTCCTCAAACTTCGATCAGGATGAGAATTTTATCATAAATAACTAGAAATAAACTACATAATTTTCTATAATGCTATATACAAAGTATGCACAGCCACGAAGAATCAATGGCTTGCAGAGAAAATCTACACGGAAACTGCACAGAACGGAATAACCGCAGGAGGCGAACATGGCGTTTATTACCGAGAAAGAGGAGCTGAAACCCGGCCTGATTCTCTTCCGGCGCGGCGACGTGGACCATCGCATGTGGTATTGCCGCATGAAGATGCCGAAGGCCGACCGCTATAAGACGGTTTCGCTCAAAACAACCGACATCAGCGCGGCCCGCGAGCGGGCCTTCGACCAGGACGCGGACGTTCGATTCCGCATCAAGCATGACGTTCCTGTGTTCAACCGCCCCTTCCGTGACGTGGCGCGAGAGTATCTGTTGACGC
Source organism: uncultured Acidobacteriaceae bacterium (assembly GCA_963791505.1). GTDB lineage: Bacteria > Acidobacteriota > Terriglobia > Terriglobales > Acidobacteriaceae > Telmatobacter. The sequence continues at coordinate 7,878 of CAWBSV010000018.1, read as the reverse complement.
AGGAGGCGCGGGCGAAACGCGGAGAGATCAGTGCCGCGCGGCCCAAGAAACTCCGCGCCGTCATCGAGGGCACGTTAGACAGGTATGCAGGTTCAACGCAGGTCCATCTGATCGGTGACGAACGCTGGGGCAGCTATCCGGCATGGCGACGGGAGAACGGTGCGGGACGCCACAAGCGTAACGGCGTTCGGGAGGTCACAGTCGACGTAGCGCAGTCTTTCGCAGACCACGAATCCGCACGCCGCACCAAGGTTCAGCAAACCTTGGGCATCAGGGTCTTGAAGCCGATTGCCGTCCAACCGCAGGATGTTCACGCGGTTCCCTTCATCAGCGATTCCACCATCCGCTTCGAGATGTCCATCTTCGGGGCAATTATGAACTATGCGGTGAAGAAACGCTATGTTCCCGCAAGCCAGCGTTTCGACGAGCGCCCGAAGCTCAAGACAATGCGGCGTGACGAGTTCACGCTGGAGGAATATCGCAAGCTCCACACTGTAGGCCGCAAGTGGATTGGCGAGGCTGACAAGCCATCAAGCATTTGGTATCGCACCGTCACCTACAACATGATCCTGATTGCGTGCAATACAGGAATGAGGCCAGCGGAGATGAAGAATCTGCGTTGGCGCGACATCATGCCTGCAAAAGACCGCGAGGGCCGCGAGATCGTTGTCTTGTTCGTGCAGGGCAAGGGCAAATCGCGCAAGCTGGTCGCGCCCAAAAGCGTCGGAGATTATTTAGAACGCATCCGCTCAATCTCGAAAGCCACAGAACCTGACGACAGGGTGTTCACCAATGTCACAGGCAAGCCCGCAAAAACTCTTTACAGCAGTCTGATTGAAAACCTTCTGAACGAAGCGAAACTGCGCGAGGGCACGCAGGGCGTTCCGCGCTCGACCTATTGCTTCCGGCACACCTACGCCACGCTACGATTGCAGGAAGGCGTGGACGTGTATTTCCTCGCCGAGCAGATGGGAACTTCCGTCCACATGATTGAAACCCACTATGGACACGTGAACACCATCAAGCACGCCGACCGCGTATTGCAGGGGATGGCGGGATGGGAACTCCCACAACCGGACGACGCCAAGGCCAAGGCGTCGAAAGCGGCAGAGACCCATGATAAATCCAAAAGAGGTCAACGCAACAAGCCGCGTTGACCATGAACCTCCCGAAGCCGTTTTTGCCGGAGCCGCTGGCGGAGGCTGGCGCAGGGGAGGTGTCCTTACATTGTCCGGCCCGGACGCTCTTAACTGAGATTGTTCTGATTTGCCGCTGCCCCGTTGGGGCGTTTTTAGCGGCAAATCTCCCTTGCACGAGCCGCCGCCGGCGGCTGTCCTTCGTGCAGTTCCGATCTTTTGGTGCCGGGAACCCAGCGCCTACTCGGTCGCCCCAGCAGCCCGAAGAATAGCCACGATGTCCGCGTGGCCATTCTTGGCAGCAGCTATGAGTGCCGTCGCACCATTACTGGCCTTCGCGTCCACGTCTGCGCCTTCGGCGATGAGTGCCTTGACGCAATCCGCGTGGCCGTTGAAAGCAGCCGTCATGACCACCGTCGCACCGTTGTTGGCCTTCGCGTTCACGTCCGCGCCTGCGGCGACCAAGGTCTTGACGCAATTCGCGTGACCCGTCCTGACAACCCACATCAGAGCCGTTTGGCCGTCGCTGTCCTTCGCATTCACCTCAGCTCTTGCGGCGATCAGGGCTGAGAGGTAATTCGTGTCGCCGCTAGCGGCAGCCGTCATGATTGCTGTCCGTCCGTCCTTGTTCTTTGCTTCTATATCCACACCGCTCGTGACGAGCATCTTGACACAATCCGCGTGGCCCGCAGCCACCATGAGGGCCGTGGCGCCGTCGTTGTTCCTCGTTTTCAGGTCTGCTCCGCCGGCGATCAGAGCCGCGACGCAGTTCGCATGTCCTTGTTGGCATGCCGTCATGAGCGCCGAGTTACCGTCATAAGCCTTCGCGTTCACATCCGCTCCGGCGGCGATCAGTACCTCGACGCAATCCGCGCGGCCGTAGGCAGCAGCCGATATAAGTGCCGTTCTTCCGTCGTTGCTTCTCGCATGCACGTCCGCTGCCCTCAGGCCCTGGCCACAAATATCCTGGAGAGTAGTTCTCTCCGATGGCGGAGGCGGCGAGTAGGGTGTTGCCGGACTTGATCCTGCGGCGATCAGCACCTTGATGCAATCTGCGTAGCCCTCCTGAGCAGCATATATCAGAGCTGTAATGCCGCCGTTGTCTCTTGCGTTCAGGTCCGCTTCGGAGGCGATCAGGGTCTCGACGCAATCCGGGTGGCCATGGGCAGCAGCCGATAAGAGTGCCGTCCAGCCGTCCTTGTCCGTCGCATTCACGTTCGCTCCGGCGGCGATAAAGTCCCTGACGACGTCCGCTTCGCCCGCGCTAGCGGCCTTCATAAGCACCGTCTGCCGTTCATGTCCTTCGCGTTCAAACTCGCCTTCAAGTCCTCGTTGACGGACGATCCGGACGGGAATACTGCGACGGTCTTCTCCGCTGCCTGGAGAATGGCCGCACAATCTGCGTGGCTGTTAAGGACCGCCGCCTGAAGCGCCGTCATGCCGCCGTCGGTCCTCGCGTTTACATTTGCTCCAGCAGCGACGAGAGCCTTGACGCAATCCGCGTGACCTCCCCCAGCAGCATATATTAGCGATGTATCGCCGCCGATGCTTGCCTTCACTTCCATTTGAGCACGGCCAGCGATTAGGGCCTTGACGCAATCCGCGTGACCTCTATACGCAGCCCACATGAGCGCAGTGATGCCATTGTGGTCCCTCGCGTTTACGTCCACGCCAGCCTTGATAAGGGCCTTGGCGGTGTCAACGTTGCCCTGCTCAGCAGCCTCCAAGAGTGCCGCAGCCATTTTTCGGCCGAGAAACAGTCGTTTCAAGAAGCTCATACCTTTTTCTCCATCAAAGTTTTGAACTGTGCATTCGAGCGAACTTCATTGACCCAAACAGCTTCCCCTCTGCCGATTGATCCGCCCGAAGCGGTGGGCATTACACAGGATTATAGAAATCTTCTAACCGGGGGGGCGCCCAAAAGTGTACCGCAGTTAGCCATGCGCTAGAGCGTCGCCCCTGTAAAAAGCGGCTAGGCGGATCGGCTCCGAATTCCTACCCATCTGGAAGACGACATTTCGAGCGGGCAAAACAAGCCCAGGCGACAGCACAATATATGTCTTCTTCGTTCTTCTTCTTCTGTCTTCTTCAGCGTTAAAGGCGACAAAAGACGACAGCCTATTTGTGTGGTGAAAGGGGGTCGTCTTCATGGGTAGGAGTCCTGCCGCGCCGTCTATGCGGAGTCGGATGACAAGAACAGATCTGTGCGCTCGGCAAGAAATCAATCTGTCTTTCCTATTCCCGCTCTCCCTCCTGTATTTGTGCTCCCCACATTGGCCGGAGGCCCTCTCCGTCCAGGCGACGGGCTTGAATTGATTTCTGTGGCACATCGTCAGTTACTGAAATGCACCTGCAAACTGTGACTCGATGACGTAGTTAGAGTCAAAGATTCCCCACGATGGGTAATCGTTGTAGTTAGCCTTCCACGGCTCCGAGAAGGCTTCGAACCAAATAATTGCGATGTTGGTTTGCTTTGCCCACTGCTCCGCACTGAGGAAATAGGCGAGTTGGTTTGCCTGCGACGGAATCGCTACCGAGCCCTGCGATGGAGGCGAGCCAGAACTCGGCCAACCAGTCTCAGCGATCATGAGCTGCTTGGTTCCACTGGCTTTCAGAATCTGAGCGTAGTCCGACTGCAATTGTGCCAAGGCGTTTGTTTCCGTGACGTCTTCGTAAAACGGATAGATGTTGGCCAGCACCACATCGCAAGCTGCAATGACGCTCGGATTGTTGACCAACATACTCCACGTATCGACTGTGCTCACCTGCACTGATGCAGGAATGTTCGCCTTCACGTAGGCCATATACGCCAAGAGTTGGCTCGGCGTCAGGGTTCCTGTATAGAGCGTCTCGTCGCCAACCGTTACGATGTCGGCTTGTCCGGCGTTTGCCATCGCGATGAGGCGATTCAATTCAGCCGTGTTTGCCTGCATGTTAGCGGCCGTGTTTTCATTTGTAAGCGAGGCCCCGATCATGGCTTTGGCTCCCGCCTGATGAATGTACGTGCCAGCATCCTGTAGCGTATTGCTGGTGCCAAAGGTGCGAATCAAGCTCGCATATTGAGCGGCGTCCGAGATCAAATACTGGAGTTGGTTATCCGGCACAACCGTCCCGAGGTTCGGGTCTTGGCCGCTCAAAACGAACGGGCCGACTCCCAGACCGGAAATCTTGTGACTAACGGTAAAGGGCGGAGCCGGCGGTGACCCGCTAAAGGGTGAAGTGGACGATATCGTTGTGGTAGTTGCCGGCGTTGCACAGCCGGTAAGACAGACGATAATCACCGCGGCGTTCAGCACCGTAAGACTGAAACAGATCGAAGAGCCTCTCATTACTCAACTCCTCTCAGCGGTAGAGCTTTGTCGAAGGGCCACGTCTGCGGCGCAGCCTCCGTATTGAAATGGCGCGTCAGGTGAATCCGCCTGCCTGTGACGCGCAAGATACATTTTTACCGCAGCCCTTCGGGTGATACCTTCGCCGGCTGACCGTGCGTTTACGGTCGCAGTTGGAAGACACGTACATAGTCGACAAGCATGTCCTGAGGAAACGGGGTATCGGAATCGGGATATCCAACCGGTGCGGGGGATCCGCCTATTGCGACATTAAACAGCAGAAAGAATGGGTGATCGAAGACCCAGCGGGAATGTGCAGGCAAGTCCGTGCGAGTAACCTTCAAGTAAGAATTGCCATCGACGAAAAACTCAACGCTGCCCGGCATCTTCTCAATAGAGAAGATGTGGAAAGCATCGGCTAGCGCACCATCGTCAGGGCTATGATATTGCCCACTGATTCCGGCCCCGGCGTACCCCGGCCCGTGCAAACTGCCATGATTAGTAGATTGATCGTCATGGGCGGCACCAAAATTTTCCTCAATGTCAATCTCCCCTGTGTCGGGCCATGGAACATTAAGATACGAATTGCCGAGCATCCAAACGGCAGGCCAGATTCCCGTTCCAGATGGAATCTTGATCCTCGCGACGACTTTTCCATACATGAACGAGAACTTGTGTTGAGTCTTGATGCGACCGGACGTGTACTGGCCATCGGAGGCACGCAGCGCGCGGATTACTAGATGTCCATCTCCGTCTTGGAATACATTTTCGAGCGAGTTCGTATACCGCTCCAATTCGTGGTTTCCCCATCCAGGGTTGTCTCCGCCGTTTCCGAGGTCGTAGGCCCAGTTCCGCGGCGCGGGGGGAGTGTTCGCGGGACCACTAAATTCATCATGCCAGACAAGCTTCCAGCGTCGTGGGCTTTGAGTGGGTGAAGTTGCAACTTGTTGTGTGCACACTTGAGTAGGGGATAGAAATCCCAACGCAAACAGCGTCATCAGCGAAAGTGATCGATATAGTCGCGAGCAGGACATGCCCGTCCTCCATTCAAATGGCGAAGCGGTTGATGATCGAGCCTAAGCGGACGGCGAGGCCCATGAAACCCGGCTTGGACCGCGGCCCCGCTTTCGCGCGACCGCAGCCCGTCCACGGGCGTAGAGGGGAGCCCTATGGGTCATTTCCGGCCCGGCACCTCCGCCGACTTTGCCAGGACATCCGCCCCGATTGGCGGAAGGTCCGATAATGGGCTTGACGACTGGAACGACGGCTTTACCAAAAGGGCTACGTATTCTTGGCCGAGATGTGTTTCGGTCGCCCAGGTGTTCGACTTAATAGCAGTTTTATAGGCGTTCCCCCACGGCTGAATCCAATACTGCGAGCCCGCAAAGGCGAACACCACGACCTTTGCATCAACGGGAGCATCCGTCACCGTGCCGCTGATCGGAGCCGTTGGGCCATCGCCGCCAGGACCCCACGGCGCGGGATTCGTGATGTTGACGCTGGGTTTTGGGTCGGCTGCGGCCCCAGTGATCGTCAGAATGGCTCCGACGACCGCGACAAGCAACGTGAATTGAGCTGTACGTCTCATTTGGAAATCTCCTTTTCTGAGTTCGGTGGCATGCCATGTTCAGCCGCCGAGTCTGGATCAAATCTTCTACGTTCCAGTTGTAGAAGCCAGACAATAGATATCAACAGGGTCCGAAGGCCTACTTGGTTGACGTCAACTTGATGTCCACTTAACCTGTTGACACCCTCCATGAGCATTCCGAATCAAATTGATCCTAAAGCACTTGACGCGCAGGTCAAGCTCCTTCTCGGAAGCAACGCATTCGAGGGGGCTATGCAGATGCAAGAGGCGCTTAAGAAGCTGGTTGTGGACTTCAAAGCGAATGAAGCCACAAATCCGGATTTGCTGGTATTGAAGATTTGGGGCAAGACTCATCAGAGGGACGACGGAGAAGTCAATAATCTAATGAATCGACTTCGCAAGAGCCTGAAAGGCTACTACGAGAGCGACGGCGTTGGCGACCCCATCCTAATCACTGCCCCACCCGCACCTAGAGGAAAGTCGCGGGCGACTTGGATTGAAGTGAGCATTAGGGAACCGTCTCTGCCGCCGTCTCCCACCACTCCGGTGTCGAGGTGGCGACTCCTTGCGCCCGTCGGGTGCGTGATTCTCTGTGTCTTGGTCGCAGGGCTGTTGCTGCCCCTGCGCATTACGCAGCCAGTGAATAATGGGATCGTTGGATCAAAGCCGACCATCGTTGGGCGAGGTGGTGTCCCCTGGCATGTCTATTACCTTGTAGTGGAACCTGAGAGCGGAGGAGGTCGGTACGTCCAGTTTGATGAGGGACCTCTCCAACATGGCCCTCTCCTGGGTTGGGAACGGGAGGTTAATATAGGTAACGCAGACACGCAATCGGGGACTTGGTTTTATGTATATGCCATACCCACCGCTAAGGAACTGCAGGCCACGGTTGATTATGTTCCGGCGACCGGCCGTCTGTTGGCGCCGGCAACTGGAGCCCGCCCCAGTCACGCAATCAGGGTTCAGTTCGTGAAGTGAAAGTGATGCAATGAACCGGATTTCCCTGAGGAGACCGGCGGACTAGGAGAGGTTGTATGCATATACTCTGTCGGCTCGGGTTCCATGAAAAGGGTAGATACGAATGTAGGTGCGGTCGGTATGGCTGCGAAGCCCGCACGCATCGATGGAGGGGCTGTAAATGCTCTAGGTGCTCCGCGACCCGCAAACATCTACTTTGCCGCCTCGGATTCCATGAGCCCCATCATGACAGACGCGCAGGGATCTGCCTGCGGTGGGGCTGCCATGAATGCAAGCACGATTGGAGAGGCTGCATATGCGCTGAGTGTAACCGAACTCGCGATAAAGCCCACAAGTGGTCAGGCTGCGAATGCTCTGGGTGTGGCGAGACCCGCGATAAAGGGCACCAGTGGTCAGGCTGCAACTGCCACAAGTGTGACAAAATCCGCAGGATGGCGCACGACTGGAATGGTTGTAGATGCTCGGTGTGCAGCAAAGTACGCACTTTCGGTGACTCAATTCTGGAATACGGAGCTAAGAATCTAACTCATCTTGTTCCACAACTCCAGGCGGAGCTCAAAGCTAGTGGAGACCCATTTGCGGCAGAACTATTGTACCTTCTGGATAAACCGCCATCGAGACGGGATCTTACAACTGTGACTTTGGACTGGATTGTGCAAGGCGTTTCGGGAGACGACGGATTGAGAATGATTGCAGTTCGCGCTGGGATTGACGCAGAGCTTCTGTCACTTGGTGCCCGAGCACTAGGTAATACCTACAGAATTGAAGATGGCAAGTCTAGTGGCGGCAATTTTAGTTGGAGTCGTGTAGGGACACACGATATGCGCCATGTTGCGGCGCTTTGCTA
>CAWBSV010000017.1:0-64844 GCA_963791505.1 uncultured Acidobacteriaceae bacterium | reverse complement strand
TATCTCTGCAACCCACGTAAAAGTGGTTCGCGAGATCTGCACGGTGGATCCGGCGTCCAACCCACGCCCGGTCAAAGATCCGGGATGCCTCAAGCTCATCTTCCTGGCGCGCATCAGCGCGATGAAGAACCTGGATTTCCTGCTCGGCGTCCTGATGCAGGTGCACGGGCAAGTGAAACTCGACATCTACGGTCCGGTAGCTTCCGGGGACGAGCAGTACTGGAACCTGTGCCGCGCGCAGCTCCAGTGGCTGCCCATGAACGTGTGCGCCGTCTACCATGGGGCGCTCCGGCATGAAGAGGTCTCTGAGGCCTTGCGAGAGCACCACTTCTTTGTGTTGCCGACGCGCGGCGAAAACTTCTGCCACGCGGCAGTGGAAGCTCTCCTGAACGGCACCCCGGTCATCTTGAGCGATGAGACACCCTGGAGCGATGTGCAGGCGTCCGAGGCAGGATTCGTGATTCCTCTGAACTGCAAACGGGCATGGGCAGAGGTGATCGAGGCATGTGTCGCGATGAGGCAGAGCGAGTACTGCCGCATGCTCTTGAGTACGCAACGATACGCCCGGCGATTCACGGCGCACGAGTCGGCTTTGCAGCATGCGGAGATGCTGAAGAGCGCCCTCGTCTCTCCATCATTGGTCTAACGAGACAACTTTCAGAGTCGTACCGACTCTCTTCAAGAAGGGTTCAAATCGAAGCCATGGATTTTGACGGCGTACTCAGCGGAAAGAGCCTCATGATTACCGGCGGAACCGGAACGCTGGGGAATGCCCTGGTTGACTCCGCGCTTGAGACAGACTTTGGGGAGCTGGTCATTTTTAGCCGCGACGAAAAGAAGCAGGAGGAGATGCGCCGGCGGGTCAAGGGCAGGCCGATTCGCTTTCTGCTCGGCGACGTGCGGAACTACAACAGTGTTCTCGACGCCATGCGCGGCGTGGACATGGTGGTTCATGCCGCAGCCTTGAAGCAGGTACCCTCGGGCGAGGAGTTCCCGCGCGAAGCAATCTCGACCAACACTCTGGGCGCGGACAACGTTATGGAGGCCGCCTTCGCCGCCGGTGTGCGCAAGGTGGTTCTGATCAGCACCGACAAGGCGGTCTATCCAATCAACGCGATGGGCATGTCGAAGGCGCTGATGGAGAAATGCATGATGGCGCGTGCGCGCATGCGCGGGGCGGACGCCGGAACAGTGCTCTGCGCAACCCGCTATGGAAATGTGCTCGGATCGCGCGGCTCGGTGGTGCCTTTGTTTCTGGAGCAGATCATGGCAGGCAATCCGTTGACCCTTACCGATCCCGAGATGACGCGCTTCATCGTCACCTCAACCGGGGCACTGGCATTGGTGCTGACGGCCCTGGCGCATGGCAAACCCGGCGATCTGTTTGTGCAGAAGGCGCCGGCGACCACACTCGGAACCCTCGTCAAAGCGCTGCTGCGGCTGATGCACGCGCAGAACAAGATCGAAATCATAGGGCCGCGACCGGGCGAGAAGGTCTTTGAGACACTGCTCAATTGCCATGAGTATGCGGTTGCCGAGGACTGGAGCGACTGCTACCGGATTCCGCTTGATGGAAAGAGGTCGACCGAGCCGCGCTGCCTGGTCGCGCGCGACATGGTGTCGAAGCTGGACGCCGACTACACCTCGCGAACCACTCGGATTCTGAGCGTCGACGAGATGATGGCTCTGCTCGCTCCCTTGGCCTGCGTGCATCATGCACTGCGCGAAGGGTGCGTTCTGGCATGATGCATGTGGCAATCACCGGCGCACACGGTTTTCTGGGGCGCAACCTCTCCGCCAGGTTGGCGGAGCGAAGCGATTGCAAGACGAGCGTGCTTTCTCGCGAAATAGCGGCCGATCTCCAACGATCAAGCCTGCTCAAGGCAGATCTGATTTTCCTTCTTGCGGGGACAAGCCGCAGCGAAGATCCAAGAGGCTTCGAAGCGAATGTCGAAGTCACTGCGGAACTCTGCGCTCTCCTAAAAAGACACGGCAGATCTCCGAAGATTGTGTTCAGTTCATCGATTCAAGCGGCGCTGAATTCGGACTATGGATCAAGCAAATTGCGTGCCGAACAGGAACTACGCCGCTTCGCAGCCGAAACCGGCGCCATCATTCGGATTTACCGGCTTAACAACGTGTTCGGCAAGTGGGCCCGTCCTAATCACAACTCTGTCGTTGCGACGTTCTGCTACAACGTCGCCCGTGGGATACCGCTCGATGTCCATGAACCGGAGCGGATGGTGCAGCTGACCTCCGTCGATGATGTGATGGATTCTTTCGTTGAGGAACTGAGCGCGTTGCCCGTTGAGCGAATGAGTCAGGCGCAACTTCCTGTCTATCCCATGCCGCTCGGCGACCTCGCCGAAAAGATCATCGAGCTTCATCGAATAGGGCAGACGGCCGTGCTCCCGGACTTCTCCGATCCCCTTACGCGAGCTCTCTACTCGACCTATTTGTCCTACGTACCCGCGCCGAGTCTTCTTCGTGCCGTAACGGCCCATCAAAACTCGCGCGGCGTATTGTTCGAGCTCTTCAAGGAGCAACACTTCGGGCAGATCCTCATCTTGCGCATGCCCCCAGGAGCAACGCGCGGCAACCATTTCCATCACGCAAAGACTGAGCGGTTCATTGTTCTTGCCGGCGATGGGCTGATCAAGCTCCGTTCGGCTGACGGAACGATCCAGACCTTCCGCGTTTCCGGGGATCTGCCGCAGACTCTTGATATCCCACCCGGAGCCACGCACTCGATCTCCAATGTCGGTGCCAGCGCGTTGGTAAGTTTGGTCTGGTCGAGCAGCGTGTTCGACCCAGCCAAGCCGGATACAGTTCCCTGCCTGGTGGAGCTCGATGAGAGCCCGAAGGTTATATGCGAGTGTCGCGCGTGAAGGTGGCAACGATTCTCGGAACGCGTCCGGAGATCATCCGTCTTTCACGGGTCATCCCTGCGCTGGACAAGCATTTTGACCACGTGCTCATTCATACCGGGCAAAACTACGAACCTGAATTGAACCAGTTGTTGTTTGAAGATCTCGAGCTGCGCGCGCCCGACCACTTTCTTCATGCCAGCGGGAAAAACGCGGCGGAGACGATTGGGATGGTAGTCGCGCAATCGTATGCGCTTCTGAGCGGGATCGAGCCCGATGCAGTGCTGATTCTTGGCGACACCAACAGCGCGCTCGCGGCGATTGCGGCCAAGCGCCTGAAGATCCCCCTATTCCACATGGAAGCCGGGAACCGATGCTTCGACGAGCGGGTGCCGGAGGAGATGAACCGCCGCATCGTCGACCACATCAGCGACGTGAACCTGCCTTACAGCGATATTGCCCGCGAATACCTTCTGCGCGAAGGAATTGCGCCCGAGCGAATCGTCAAGACTGGAAGCCCAATGCAGGAGGTCTTGGCTCACTATCGCGCCAGGATCGCCCGGTCGTCGGTACTTGAAAAGATGGGACTCCATGCGGATAAGTATTTCGTTGTATCCGCGCATCGCGAAGAAAACATCGAGCCCCCGCCGCAGTTCCGAAGATTCGTCGGACTGTTGGAACGACTCGCCGCTACCTTTGGCCTGCAAGTCGTGGTCTCCGTCCACCCGCGCACGCGCAACCGGCTTGCGGAGCAACGGGTCGAACTTCCGGAATCAATTATTTTGACGAAGCCGTTGTGCTTCACCGACTACGTTCACCTGATGCTGCATGCCAGGGCGACGCTCTCTGACAGCGGAACGATCTCGGAAGAGGCATCGATTCTCGGAATCAGAGCTGTGAATCTTCGCGATGCCTGCGAGCGGCCCGAGGCTATGGAGGAAGGGACCATCATGATGACCGGCCTGGACGCACCGCGTGTCATCGAAGCATTGCGCATCGAAGGCAACGGGCCGTGCCCAGGTTGGCCCGCGCGTCCAGCAGTCCGGGACTACGACGCGGGACTTGTTTCAGAAAAAGTCGTTCGCATTCTTCTCAGTTATACCGACGCGGTCAATCGAAACGTATGGCGCAAGCAGTGCGCCATAGAAGCCTCGGCCTGATTGATGAAGATCCTGTTCGTGACGCAATGGTGTGATCCAGAGCCGTTCACCAAGGGTCTGTTGTTCGCGCGGGAGCTGGTTGCGCATGGACATTCGGTGCAGGTTCTGACCGGCTTCCCGAATTATCCGGGCGGCAAGCTGTATGCAGGCTATCGGATTCGACCCTGGACGCGGGAGCGGGTTGATGGAGTGAGTCTGATCCGTGTCGCGCTCTATCCGAGTCATGACCGGTCGGCCTGGCGGCGAGCCGCGAATTATCTCAGCTTCGCGCTTTCTGCGGCGGTCCTGGGGACGGCTTTGGTCGATACGCCGGACGTGATCTATGCGTATCATCCCCCAATCACGGTCGGGCTCGCCGCTGCCTTCATCGGCTTCTTCCGCGGAGTCCCTCTGGTCTGCGACATCCAGGATCCATGGCCTGACACGATTGTCGCGACAGGGATGATCGCCAACCGGAGGGCGCTGGCGGTTTTGTCTCAACTCAGTTCGTTGCTTTATCGCCGCGCGGCTCGACTTGTCGCGCTCTCGCCCGGAGTCCGCCAGAGGCTAATGGACAGGGGTGTGCCGCAGGGCAAGGTTGACGTGATTTACAACTGGTCCGATAACCGGTGCGATGAGACGGAAACGAACCTCTCCCGGCACCGCATGCCTGCAAGCAGTGACGGCCACTTCGTCGTCCTGTTCGCCGGAACCTTAGGGCTGGCGCAGGATCTCGATACGCTGATCCATGCTGCAGGTCTTTGCCAGGAGGAACTGCCCGCGGCACGGTTTGTCCTGATGGGCAACGGCGTGGAGCGGACGCGCCTCGAAGCGCTCGCGCGGAAGATCCAACTGACCAATATGACTTTCCTGGCCGCCCAGCCGATGCACGCCATGCACGAAGCATGGAAGCACGCCGACGCCCTGCTTGTTCACTTGAAGGATGATCCTTTGCTCGACGCATCGATTCCATCGAAGACACAAGCCTATATGGCCGCGGGAAAGCCGATCCTGATGGCCGCACGCGGCGATGCAGCGGCTTTGGTGCGGCGCGCGGGAGCCGGCGTCGTCTGCGCCCCCGGAGACGCGCGAAGCCTCACCAACGCGGTCATAAAGCTTGCTGGAATGAGCCCGGCGGCGCGCACCGCACTTGGCTCTGCCGGCAGAGACTTCTATCGACGCGAGCTCTCGCTCTCCGTGGGAGTCAGCAAATTTGAGCAGATTTTCAAGGCCACCCTTCGCTGTGCGCGACGTTGAGGCGAGGGCCTTCAGCAATCTGCCGTTCTTCACAAAGCCATGACATCTTTGACGGGTAGAACCGGAGTCCAGCGCATCATTACAGCATTCGGAGCTGCACGGACCCTGGGATGGTTATGGGCGCTGCTGCGCTTGAAGCTTCTGCTTGAAGCGAAGCTCGGGCTGCTCGAGAAGCGGACTCCCCTCCGACCCTGGAGCGATTTCACACTCGCAACCATGCTGGTCCCGGGAGTTCCAACGAAGCCTGAAGAATATCGGGCATGGAGGAAGAAAAGCTCGCGCCCGTTTCTCTTTGCTTCCTTCTCAACGGAGCAAGCACAGCGATTCATCGGCCCAAATTGCATGCGCGACGCGGACTTGATCCTGCGTGGCGAGTTCCCATTCTTCGGGCGCGCCCGATCTCTCGGCTTCCCGCCTCGCTGGAATCTCGACCCGCTCAACGAAAATCCGTGGCCCTCAAGACACTGGTCGCGCATCGATGAGTTCTGCGCCAACGATGTGAAGCTGACCTGGGAAGCGAGCCGGTTCGGATGGGCCTTCACGCTGAGCCGGGCTTATGTGCGCAGTCGCGATGAACTTTACGCCGAAGCGTTCTGGCGATTGTTCGAGGACTGGATAGTGCACAATCCGCCCAATCTCGGCATTCAATGGAAGTGTGGACAGGAAGTTTCCCTGCGCGCTATGGCGATTTGCTTCTCGTTGTACGCACTTGCCGATTCACCGTCCGCGAGCGCGCCACGCCTGCAGCGGGCGGTTGCAGCCCTCGCGATTCATGCGCGAAGAATCGAAGCATTCAGCGGCTATGCGCGCTCGCAGAACAATAATCACGGAATCAGCGAGGGAGTGGGACTGTGGACGATCGGTCTGCTCTTCCCCGAGCTCCGTGGAGCGGATTCGTGGCGCGGGCGGGGAAAAAGAATCATCGAAAGCGCGATCCGGCGGCAGGTCGAGGCAGACGGAAGCTACGTGCAGCACTCGATGAATTATCACCGCGTGCTGCTTCAATTACTGACCTGGGCGCTTCAGCTGGGTGCGTGCAACCATGAACCGCTTGCTCACGATTGTTCCGATGCATTGGAGCGAAGTGTCTTGTTCCTCGATGCCCTTGTCGACAAGCAGAGTGGCCATGCTCCTAACTGCGGTGCAAATGATGGGTCCCTGGTGCTGCCGCTCAGCGATTGCGCATTTCCTGATATGCGCCCTGCATTGCAAAGCGCGGCATGGACCGCCGGCCGCCGCCGGCCCTTCGCGCCGGGTCCATGGGACGAAGAGATGGTCTGGCTCAATGGCTTCGAAGCGCTTTCGACCCCTCCGGCTCAACAGGCTACCGCAACGCATGAGCTGGATGGCCGCCAGGGCGGTTTCTATACAACCCACAGTGCCGATAGCTGGATGATGCTGCGCGCGGCGCACTTCACGAGCCGGCCCTCGCACTCTGACCAGTTGCACGTTGATCTGTGGTGGCGCGGCGAGAACATCCTGTGCGACGCGGGAACCTACAGCTACAATCCCGATGCGGATTTCCCCACGAGCTTCTGTTCGACCCGCCATCACAATACCGTCACCATCGATGGTCGCGACCCAATGACACGCCTCAGCCGCTTTCTCTGGGCTAACTGGGCGCAGGCCAAAGTTCGACGTTCAGGTGGTGCGGAATGCCCGTGTGTTCTGGAAGGAGAACACACGGGCTATGGCAAGATCGGCGTCGTCCATCGGCGCGCGGTGGCGCCATTTGGGAAGGACATTTGGGTCGTCGTCGATGACGTGGTCGGCACGGGCCATCATCAAGCACGCCTTCACTGGCTGCTGGCGCATGGCACCATCAATCGCATCTCGGCCCGGACAATGGACTGCACATTTGACGCAGGGCCCGCACGGCTTTTCATCGCTTCGAGTGCGCCAAGTCAAGTCGATTGCGTCTGCGCCGGGGAGCACATCTTTGAAGGCGACGATCAGAGTCCTGAGCTCACCAGAGGATGGCTTTCACGTTATTACGCACAGAAGAAACCGGCGCTTTCGATCTCGGCGCAAACCGCCTCTTCCCTGCCGCTACGCTTTATCACTGTTTTGACCCTCGGAAGTTCGCCAAAGATCGATGTCAACCGCTCCATGCAGCAACTGCGGATAGGCGAACGCGCAATCTCACTTGCACCCATCGGGCAGGCTCCAGTTTTTCCTGAACGAGCCTGCGAGAACGAACAACCAGGAGCACAGTACCATGGCATATCGCGCACTTCTAATTCATCAGGCCTTTGCGTCGAAAGATGAGCCCGGCGGAACAAGACATTACGAGTTGGGCCGCAGGCTTGTAGCCGAGGGCCATTCGTTCACAGTCATCACCAGCGGCATCAGCTACCAGACGGGGCGGCGCTTCGGGCGGGTGAAGCCCGAGTTCCGCAGTGTTGAAGACGGGATCGTCGTCCGACGCGTGCGGACCATCGCGGCGACCGGATGCGGGCTTGCTTCGCGCGTCCTGTCTTTTCTCACCTTCATGGTTTCATCGTTTGCCGCGGGGCTATCGGAGAAGAGGCCCGACGTGGTGATTGGCACCACGCCGCAGCTGTTCCAGGCTTTGTCCGCGTGGCTTCTTGCGGTGTGGCACCGGCGGCCGTTTCTTCTGGAAGTGCGCGACCTCTGGCCTGGCTTTGCGATCGACCTCGGCCTGCTGAAAAATCCCATCGCGATCAAATTTCTCCGCGGTCTGGAAAGCTTTCTCTATCGCCGCGCCGATCATCTGTTGGTGAATTCACCCGCATATCGAACCTATCTGCTCGCGAAAGGCATTCCGCCCGGCAAGATTACTTTCATTGCCAACGGCGCTGATCCAGAGATGTTCGATCCGAATGAGCGCGGCGGTGCATTTCGCCGTGAGCACGGCCTCGAACGCAAATTTGTTGTGACGTACGCGGGCGCGATCGGCATTCCGAACAACCTGGATGTGGTGTTGAGCGCCGCTGCCAAGATGCGCATGCGCAACGACATTCAGATTCTGATTGTTGGAGATGGCAAGGAGCGAAAGCGGCTCGAAGAACAAGCCCATCGCGCGCAATTGAAGAATGTGACCTTCCTCGCAGCGGTGGCGAAGAGCGGAATGCGCGAGGTGCTGGCTGCCTCCGATGCATGCATTGGGATCCTGAAAAACATCAAGGCATTCAGGACCACCTATCCCAACAAGATCTTTGACTACATGGCAGCCGGGCGGCCGACCCTCCTGGCCATCGATGGCGTCATTCGCGAAGTGATCGAGACTGCGGAGGGTGGCGTATTTGTCCCACCAGGAGACGCAAATGCGCTTTCAGAGGCGATCTGCACGCTGGCTGACCATCCTGAACAGGCCCAGGCCATGGGAGCACGGGCGCGCGCCTATGTTTCACTGCACTTCAATCGCAATGAACAAGCGCGTGAATTGGCCGCGCTTCTCGCGCGTGTTGCATCTCGCAACCGCAAAGCAGCCAGCGGCGCCGCGGCCGCGCTGCTCGCGGGGCCGGTACGATGAAGCAGCTTCTTCAGAACCTTGCCGGCGGCAAGACATCGGTGGTCGACGTGCCGGCCCCGCTGGTGAGGCCGCGGCACATCCTTGTCCAGGTGGCCGCATCGGCGATTTCTCCAGGCACGGAGCGGAGCGTCATCGATTTCGCGGGAAAGAGCCTCTTCGACAAAGCTCGATCGCGACCCGATCTCGTGAAACAGATGGTCGACAAAGCCACGCGTGAGGGCTGGTTGAGTGCGATTGATGCGGTGAGGAGTCGGCTCGATGAGGAGATGGCGCTCGGCTATTCCAATGCCGGCGTCGTTCTCGAAGTTGGCGCCGGCGTCAATGGCTTGCGCATCGGGGATCGCGTGGCGTGCGCTGGCGGCGGGTTTGCCACTCATAGCCAGGTTGTTTGCGTTCCTGCAAACCTTGTCGCGTTGATTCCCTCTGGCGATGGGTTGCGGCAGGTCAGCTTTGAGGAGGCGGCACTGGGCGCGGTGGCGGCGATTGCCCTGCATGGCGCCCGCCTCGCAGAGCTGCAGATTGGGGATCTGGTTGCCGTCATCGGTCTGGGCCTTGTCGGGCAGATGGCCCTGCAGTTCGCGCGGGCCAGTGGATGCATCGTTATCGGCATGGATCCCTCGCAAGAGCGGTGCGCCCTCGCGGAGCGGATCGGCTGCACTGCGGCCGTGACCACGGCCGAAGGAATGAAGTGGGCCGCAGCCCGGTCCAGCGCCGGACGCGGTGCGGACGCGGTGCTGATTGCGGCGGCAACTGCAAGCGATGAGCCGGTGTCGCTGGCTGCGGAAATCGCGCGTGATCGTGCCCGCGTGGTGGCTATCGGCGCGGTCGGCATGGAGTTGCCGCGCAAGCCCTACTATATGAAGGAACTCGATTTTCGCGTGTCGCGCTCGTATGGTCCCGGACGATATGACGCAAACTACGAAGAAAAAGGACGCGACTATCCGATCGGCTATGTGCGGTGGACAGAGGGTCGCAACCTGGCCACGGTGATGCAACTCATGACCGCGGGCCGTGTCGATTTTAGCCCGCTGATTACGCATCGGTTCCCCATTGAATGTGGGGAAGAAGCGTACGCGCTAATCGCGGGCAAATCGAACCTGGATTGTCTTGGCGTAGTCCTCACCTATCCGCAGGATCCGCTTCCCGCGCGCAGAATTGAGTTACCCACGATCAAGGCCCCAGCTTCGCGGATCCCAGAGTCGACGCCTGGTTCGATCTGTCTCGGAATGGTCGGTGCGGGGAACTTTGCTAAGTCAACTCTTCTGCCCGCGATCAAGGCAGTTGGCGGAACGAGACTAGGCGGCCTCTCGACAGCCACCGGAACGCGCGCGCGGACCATCGGCGAGCGAGCAGGCTTCAGTTTCTGCACCAGCGATCCGGCCGAGTTGCTCAATGATCCCGGCATCAATAGCATTGCGATTTGCACCCGCCATACCAGCCACGCTCGACTTGTGTGCGACGCGCTGGAAGCAGGCAAGCATGTTTTTTGCGAGAAGCCGCTCGCCCTCAGCATGCCGGAATTGAGTTCAATCGCCGAAGCCTGCGCCGGGACTGATTCGAACCTTCTTTTGCAGGTCGGCTACAACCGGCGATTTGCTCCGCTTGCCCGGCGTCTCAAGGCGTTCCTCAACGATGTCAGGGAACCGATGGTCATTCACTATCGAGTCAATGCCGGCTTCATTCCAAAAGACCATTGGACGCAGGATCCCGAGGAAGGCGGAGGGCGCATTCTCGGAGAAGTTTGTCACTTCGTCGATTTTCTTGGCTTTCTGTGCGGGCGCCCGATTGTCGCCGTGACGGGAACCTTGATGGAAAATGCCGGTCGCTATGCGGACGACAACCTTGCGGCGACTCTGCGCTTTGGCGATGGATCCATCGGGACCATCACTTATTGCGCGAATGGTGACCGGTCGTTTTCGAAGGAGCGAGTTGAAGTCTTCGCCCAGGGCCGTGTCGCGGTGCTCGAGGATTTTCGCCACCTTACGACAATAAAAGAGGGGAAGACCCGGACGACCCGGTTGTGGGGACGGAGCGACAAGGGGCACCGCGGTGAGTGGCGGGCCTTTCGCGATGCGGTCTGCACCGGCGGCCCGGCTCCCATCACCATGGAGGAGCTCCTCAATACCTCCCTCGCGACATTTGCCTTGCTTCGCTCGGTGACTGAGCAATCCTGGATCAACGTCGACCGTGGCAGTTCGCTGGGTCAAGACAAGAATGCACCGACAATTTCCAAGCTGAACGCCATGGATGCCGATGAAGCTGTGCTCGCTTAAGGCGAGGCCTGTTGATGTATAGAGCGAAGCGAACCTTCGACCTCATTCTCGTCATAGTCCTCGGTCTTCTCTTCGCGCCCATTGCGATGCTTGTCGCATTTTGCCTTTGGATCTGCGAGGGCAAGGTCCTCTTTCATCAAGTGCGTGCCGGGCTCGATGAACGGCGGTTGACAGTATGGAAATTTCGCTCGATGCGCGAAGCACGCGATACAAACGGCGCACTCCTTGCCGACGGCTTGCGACTGACGCAGATCGGGCGTCTCATCCGCCAAACAAGCCTGGATGAAATCCCCCAGCTTTGGAATGTGCTCAAGGGCGAGATGAGCGTGATCGGGCCGCGCCCGCTTCCAATTGAGTATCTCAGCCGCTACTCCGCTCGGCAGGCAACGCGTCATCGAGTGCTTCCCGGAATCACGGGCTGGGCGCAGGTGAACGGAAGAAATGCGCTTACCTGGGAAGGGAAGTTTGCACTCGACGTTTGGTATGTGGGGCACGCGAGTTTTTTTCTTGATCTAAAGATACTTTTGCTGACTGTTCTTGCGGTGGTGAAACGGTGCGGGATTTCTGCGCCGGGACATGCCACGATGACGGAGTTCAGAGGAACCGACATTGAACAATGATCGAACTGTAATTGTCTTTGGCGCCGGCGGACACGGGCGCGCGATCGCCGAGGTCGCCACGCGAGCCGGCTGGAGAGTGGCTGGATTTGTGGACGATAACCTGGTAGCCAATGATGGGCACTGCGGACAGGCGCACGTTTTCGGAGGTCGCGAATGGCTTCTGCGCTCCATCCCACCCGGCTGGCGGGTCGCGCTGGGCGTGGGCGACAATCACGCCCGCAAAGCAATCTTTGAGTTTCTGCAAGGCAATAGGATTGGCGTGTCAACCATAGTCAGTTCGGATGCCGTTGTCTCGACCTCGTGTGAGATCGGCGCGGGAACGGTAATCATGCCCGGCGCCGTGGTGAACTCGGGAGTGTCTCTGGGGAGCGGGGTCATTCTCAACACCGGCGTCGTTGTCGAGCACGATACGCGGATCGGGGGCTTTGCGCACATCGCGCCGCACGCGACCCTGGGAGGGGGCTCGCAGGCCGGCGAGTTAGCATTTGTTGGAATGGGCGCGGCAGTGCTTCCCTCCATTCGCATCGGGAAACGATGCATTCTGGGAGCTCTTTCGCTAGCGACCATGGATCTCCCTGATGACGTGACCGCCTATGGTGTTCCTGCCCGCGTTCAAGCGCCGCGCGTCAGCGCACAAACAATGGTCGCTTACAATCAAGTTTGAGACTGAGAGCCGCTTGAGCACCTCATCCACAGCCACGACAACAATGAAGGAAGCATTGCTCCGGGACGACTGCGCGGCAAGCGAAACGCATCCGCACACCTGGCCTGTGTTTGGCGACGACGAAGTTGCCGCGGCGGCTCGCGTCCTTCGCTCCGGAAAAGTCAACGCCTGGTTTGGTGAAGAGACTTCGAGCTTCGAGCGCGAATACGCCGGATTCACAGGCAGTCGTCACGCCGTCGCAGTGGCCAACGGAACCGTTGCGCTTGAGCTTGCACTGCGTGCGCTGGGGGTGGGGGAAGGCGACGAAGTCATCACATCGCCGCGTACCTACATCGCCTCGGCCAGTTGCGCCGTTGCTGTGGGGGCGCGACCCGTTTTCGCGGATGTCGACCGGGACAGCCAGAACATCACAGCGGAGACGATTCGCGCCGCGCTAACCCCTGCTACGCGTGCCATCATCGCTGTTCATCTTGCGGGGCGGCCCTGCGACATGGATCCGATTCTCGCGCTGGCGGAGGAACAGGGCCTCAAGGTGATTGAAGATTGCGCCCAGGCGCACGGAGCCACGTATAAAGGAAGGCCGGTCGGATCCATGGGCGATGCCGGCGCGTTTTCCTTCTGCCAGGACAAAATCATCTCCACCGCGGGCGAAGGTGGCATCGTCACGCTGAACTCTGGATCAGCGTGGGAATTCGCGTGGGCCTACAAAGACCACGGCAAAAGCTACAAAGCCGTCCACAGCGCAGCTGGCCCCGGGTTCAAGTGGGTGCACGAGACGTTTGGAACCAACTGGCGGCTCACTGAGATTCAAGCCGCGATCGGCAGGCTGCAACTCAAGAAACTTCCCGAATGGTTGACCAGGCGCCGAGAGAATGCCACGATGTTGACGGAGTGTTTCAAAGAACTTCCAGGCCTTCGCATCACGACTCCGCCGGAACACATCGGACACGCCTTCTACAAGTACTACACCTTTGTGGTCCCGGATGCCCTTCGACCGGACTGGAGCCGGGATCGGATCATCGCCGCGATCACAGAGCAAGGCATTCCCTGCTACGCCGGAAGTTGCAGCGAGGTGTACCGCGAGAAGGCATTTCCACAAGCGTGGCGGCCCGCTGCACGGCTCCCCAATGCTCAACAGCTCGGCGAGACCAGCCTCGCGTTTCAGGTTCACCCGGCCCTGAGTCGCGAAGACATGAGCCGTACCTGCGCAGTGGTGCGGGCGGTGATGGCGCAATCCACGCGGTAGTTTATCCCTCGTCGAACCAGGCAAAGTACACTGCCCCATCCATGATCGGGATGCCGCAGCCTCGCTCTCTCACGCCATCGTCGCCTTCAGCGTGATCCCGATGTCGGAGATTTTTTCCGCCGGCAACTCCACGCGCAGCGCAGTCTCGTCCTGTTTCCAGTTCACCTTGCCGCCGTATCCCAGCAGTTCCACATTGGCAATTTTCCCCGGCTTGTGGTTGGCCTCCAGTCCAAATGAATTCACGACCGCACGCTTCTCGGGCCAGCCCATGACGAAGGCGTACACGGCTCCGTTCCTGGTCGTGAAGCGAACATCGGCAGCGGTCATGTCCTTCTTCTTGTCTTCGTTGAAATTGCCGGTTTCAATCTTCACTTCGGTCGACGGCCCCTCGCCATAAATCTTCCAGGGGCGCGTCGAATAGATGCCCTCGCTGTTGATCGCCATCCACTCAGTGATGCCGTTCAGCGTGTTCATCTCTTCCAGATCGAGGGCGCCGGAGTTGGGCAGCGGAAAATTGAGGAGCAGGTTGCCATTCTTGCTCACAATATCCGTGAGCAGATCAATCACCTTTTTGGCCGACTTGTAGTTCTCGCCCCGCTTGTAGTGCCACTGGCCGATGCAGGTGTCAGTCTGCCACGGGTTGACCGCGATGCCATCGGAGACGCCGCGCTCATGGTCGAGCAGGCAAGTGCCGATGGCGCAGTCGGTTGATTCCTTGCTGGTGTAGACCGCCTCTGCGATGCCGCCGTGCTTTTGCGCGCTCACGTTGTAGAGATGCGCGACCATCTTCAGACCGTAGTCCTCAAACGGCAGGTGGCCGTCGGTGTAGAGCAGGTCGGGCTGATATTGATCGATGAGATCGGTAATGCGGTCGAGGTAGTGACGCTTCCATGACTCCGGGATCCCGTCGTCGTTCCAGTCAAGCCGTTCGCCAAATCGCGCGCAATCCGCATCGTGATAGAGGTCGGCGAACTTCGCATCGCGTCCGTCGTACGCCACACCGGTCAACGGGCCTGCCTGATCGGCCAGATGACTCACTGACCACCATTTGTAGCTGATCCACAGATGTTCGCTGACGCCGAAGCGCAGTCCATGCTTATAGGCGATGTCGCGCCAGGTGCCGACCACGTCGCGCTTCGGGCCCATGTTCACGGCGTTCCAGCGATTGTGCTTCGAGTCCCACAGGTCAAAGTTATCGTGATGCACGCCCATGCTGACGAAGTATTTGGCGCCTGCCTTCTTGTAAAGGCCCATCAGGTGGTCGGGGTCCCACTTGGCTGCCTTCCAGTCGTCAACAAGGTCCTTGTAGCCAACCTTCGAGGGATGTCCGTAGTGCTCGACATGGTAGCGATACTGTTCGGAGCCCTGCATGTACATGTTGCGCGCGTACCAGTCTCCCTGCTCGATTGCAGATTGCGGACCCCAATGCGCCCAGATACCGAACTTGGCATCGCGATACCAATCCGGAATCTTGTAACTCTGAAGCGATTCGCGCGTGCCAGCGAACTCCTTGCCCTGCGCTTTGGCAAGTTTTGACAGAGCAAGTGCAGAGGCAGCGCCGCCAAGGGTTTGCAACACTTCACGCCGGTTCCATTTCATTGGGCCTGGTTCCTTTCAATGTTCGGTGAAGCCGAATTGCCAGATTCAAAGCTACTTTGCAGGGCCAGCCGACATGGCCAACCGCAGCCGTTGTTCGGCGTCAGCATTCCAGTATCCGCAATCGAGTTCAAAGAAAACTGAGGTGTAGGGGATGGTGATCGATGTCTTGATAATTAAGACCCGAAAGAGGTGGGCCGCCTGATCGAGCCTGGCGATAATCTTTTCGTGAGGAAGCCGTTGAACGGCACGGCCCGAAAGAATTTTGCCGATCTGTTGCCTGTATTCGGCCACGCCGGGCGCGTCGCTCTCCCGCACAAAGTCGAGTTCCGCATCGAGATGGATGATTGGCCGGATATGAGGAGAAGCATCGATGGCCGCGAGCACCGAGGTGACGGTCTCCGGCTGGCTTTCAGCAACCGCGATCGTCTCAATGCCAGGTCGCGATTGCGCGGGATACGCCGCATCGGCGACCACAATCCAATTGCGATGGCCATAGAGTGGCAGCAGGGCCGCGAGATGAGGGCTCCATTCGGGCTGTTTCACTTCGGGTTCTTCACTCATCGGGACCCTTCTCTCTGCGCAGCTTAAAAAAGTTCCTCATCCGCGCATACGGCAACCTTACCGCATTTGCCTGAGGCCATCAGTGCGTACGCCTCCGCCGCGCGATCCAGCGGAAACCGGTGCGTGATGATATCAGCGGGGTGCAGGTTCCAGCGCACCAGCCGCTCGACGAGCTCATCCATGAGCCAGGTCGATGTAACCCACGAGCCATAGATTGTTTTCTGGTCGTGGATCATATCGGGCGAGGGGTTCAGCTCCACCGAGCCGCCTTCGCCGATGAAAACGATCTTGCCCCATTTGCGTGTCGCGCGGACGGCGGTCGCGCGAGCCGCGGCGTTCGCTGAGCAATCCACGGCGCGCTCCACGCCGTAGCCGCCGGTCAGTTCCCTCACCTGCGCAACGTTGCTGGAGCCCGAGGCGAGCACATCGTCACAGACACCCAGGTCAAGGGCAATCTGCATACGCTCCGGCACCACATCAATGCCAATAATTTTGTTTGCACCCAAAGCCCGGCAAAGCGCCCCCGTTGCCAGTCCCACCGGACCCAACCCGGTGATGAGCACGGCGTGGTTGCCGTCGATGCCGATCTTCTGCAGCCCCTCATAAACGGTTCCAAAGCCGCAGGCCACCTGCGCGCCATCGGCAAAGCTCAGGTCGTCGGGCAATGCGATCAGATCCTTCTCTTCGGCAACCATGAACTCGGCCATGCCGCCGTCGCGCTGCCATCCATACGCGCGGCGATACTGCTCGCTGGTGCACGAGATCATGTAGCCGCGGCGGCAATCGTTGCACACCCCGCAACCGGAGATGTGGTAAACGATCGACGCGATCGCCGATTTCGAAGCGCCGGCAGCCCGGCCCAGTGGCAACAATCTGGCCGCAGGGCTCGTGGCCCGCGATCACGCCCTGGTAACCCTCCGGCCCTTTGCCAAGATGCTCGTGATAGATGCAGCGAATGTCAGACCCGCAGATGGTCGACGCTTTCACGCGCAGCAGCACCTCGCCATGCCCCGGTGTGGGCACGGGCACGACGCGCATCTCAACCGTCGAGTCTCCCGGCAGGTAGGCCGCCGTCATGGTCGCGCTCATTCGTTCACTCCTGCATCAATCCGGATCTTGAGTCCGCCGGGCATTGCGATTCGTTTGCTACGGAGGCGTAATCTCGCCATTCAGATCCCACAAGTCTTCCCAGGTCTGGCCATCCTTCCACAAAAAGACCTGCCCCTTAATGAGCCGGCAATTGCGATCGATTGCGGCAATCTGGCGCATCTCTTCATCGCCGAGCGGGTCGAAAACCGCGCCCTGCAAATTGGCCACATAGTTGTTGATGGAAAACGGAATGGGCGTTTGTCCGCGCTGCACAGCCCACTTGATGCAGACCACTGCGGGATGAACCCCGTGGCGCGCGGCAATTGCCAGGATCACCGGATCCTCGGTCGGCGACGTGTCTTCCGGCGTGCGGTCTCGCTCGGGACGGCCCGGCGAGCCAACCGGACAATAACCGATCGGCGCCATGCCATTGTCCACGACAAACTGAAACAGCTCCGGCTGCTGAAAATGCGGATGCAGCTCCATCTCATTCACCGCCGGCTTGATGCGCGCATCCCGCAGCACCAGCTTCAGTTTGGGGATCGTCATGTTCGACGTGCCGATGTGCCGCACCAGGCCGAGGTCGACAAGCTCTTCCATCTTGCGCCAGGTTTTCATATAGTTTTCGTGGATGTACGGCTTGGCATCGGGGCTGCGCGAAGTCACGTCGCAATGCAGGCGGATGAAAGTTGGGAAACGGCCAATGCACGAGATAGAGGTCGAGATATTCAAGCCGCAGGTCGGCGAGCGACTGACGGCAGGAGGCAATGACATCGTTTTCACCATGCCTGTCATTCCACAGCTTGGAGGTGACCCAAAGCTCCTCGCGGCGTGATACCGGACGACCTTGATTT
The DNA here is from genome assembly GCA_963791505.1 of uncultured Acidobacteriaceae bacterium. GTDB lineage: Bacteria > Acidobacteriota > Terriglobia > Terriglobales > Acidobacteriaceae > Telmatobacter. The sequence goes on along the minus strand of CAWBSV010000017.1, from coordinate 47,179 downwards.
CTTCAAACGCCGCGCCGACTTCAGCTTCATTGCCATAGACTGACGCGCAATCGAAATGACGGTAGCCGACAGTGGCCGCGCCCTTCACGGCTTCGGCCACCTGGGCCGGCGTCACATGATCGGACCCAAAGGTGCCGAGGCCGACCGCCGGCATGGTCGCGCCGGTCGCAAGCTTTCTTTGCGGAATCGCTGCTGGATCGACGGCGACTCTGCCGAGCGAATTGGGCTGGAGCATGACCGTTCCTTGGATCGGCTGGATGAGTGCGAATGATGCGAAGTTCAACGCTAAAGCGATGGTGCCGGAGGTGTCAATCGAGAGAATTTATCGGCGACGGCAATCGTCCGGATGCCCCGCCTTTGCGCCTCAGCCTTCCGCGCGCACCAGCACGCAGGTGATATTGTCGTTGCCGCCGGCCTGCTTGGCATCCTCAACCAGGCGGCTGCATAGGACATCCAACGGCAAGTTGAGGCTGAGAATCGCCTCAATGGCCGAGTCAGGCAACTCGCGCGTCAAGCCATCGGAACAAAGCAGAAAAAGGTCGGAGGGCTGCGCCTCCAGATTGAAAACGTCGGGAGTCACCTGGCTTTGCGTTCCCAGAGCGCGCGTGATGACGTTTCTCAGCGGCGAGCGCCGCGCCTCTGACTGCGTCATGCGGCCCAGGGTTACTTGCTCTTCCACCAGAGAATGATCGTGAGTGATCTGTTCCAGCCGCGACCCGCGCAGGCGATAGCAGCGGCTGTCTCCCACGTTCATGACCGACACCGAGCCGCCTTCAGCAATCAGGCCCACCAGCGTGGTGCCCATGCCGCTCAGCTTTACGTTGCGCTGAGCGCGGGAGAAGATTGCTTCGTTCGCAGCGGCAACGCATTCGATCGCAAGCTGCGAGAGCGTCTCGTGCGATCCATTGCCCTGGGTTCGGCTGCTGAGAACGCGCAGAGCGTGGTCCACCGCCAGAGAGCTTGCGATCTCCCCGCCCGCGGCGCCGCCCATCCCGTCACACACCACGTACACGCCCTTTTCGACGGAAAAACCAAAGGCGTCTTCGTTGGAGGGGCGTTTGCGGCCACGATCTGTGGCGGCTGCAGCTGTAAAACGGACAACGGCTGTGGCCACGTACGAACCTCCATCGACCAGTCTACACTGAGGCGAAAATTCCAGCCGATCCTGGCTCTCTCACTGTCTTGCGCCGGAGAATTCGTTCTGAGCAAGAGGCGGCGCCTCGGGCAGGTCAAACACTTGGATGACACCTCCGTTGAGAACGGCTACCCGGCGTCCCGAAGGAGAGATAGCCACATTGCCGCCGGCGTCGAGCGGGGGCTTTGCGGGCGCCTCCAGTGCGATCTTCCCGTCAGACGCGTTGAGAACCTGCACCAGTTGTCCCTTGATGTCGTCGGCGTCGAGCGCCGCGTAGGCGTTGACGCCGTGGGTGACTGAGAGCGTCTCGTGAGCCAGGCGCGAGCCGTTGGGCGCCACGATCATGAGGGGCCAAATTGAGGTCGAAGCGGTCTGGTCCTCCCACAGGCGCTTGCCGTCGAGACTGAAGGCCTCCAGTTTGCTCCCGCCCATTGCCGTGCATGCCGTGACGATCACTTCGCTCTGCGCAATAAAGTCAAAGGTCGGCGAACAGGATGAATCGACGTGCCCAATCATCTTGCTGCCGCCTGAGAAATAGTTGAAGTTCATGATCCACTGCTGCCCGTTGCCGCGGAGACGCTCAAGATACCCTTCGGAGTTGATGGGCAGATGCACGGCAGAGCGCGTGCGGCTGACCAGCATGACCTTGCCCGAATCGCGACGCAGGATGCGGACCACCAGCTCAGGCTTTGCATCACCGTTTTGCCCTTCCTCCGTCATGGTGGCGCTCGCAGTGGTCGGACTGCCGACGTCTCCGGGCTTCTCGGGTGTGCCAACCGGCTCCCGGGAGTTGGTCACCAGATATTGCTGCTGCGGGTCCATCTCAATCCACATCAGTGGGCCGGGGAACTTGAGCAGCGGCTTCAGGATAAGCGAGGAATCCCCCTCTTCAATGCCGTCGCGGTCGCGCAGCAGGAAGTGCCCGTCCTTGAGCATCCACAGGTAGCGGACGCGATCGTGAACGGTCCACAAAGCTTCGGACTGAATCGCGCCCGTCTCCGCGGAAAGCAAAAGGGCCCGGATTTGCCGCGCTTCATCCGCCCCCTCTTCGCCGGCCTCGCGGCGCAGCAGTCCGGGGACGCGGAAGGTAAACAGAAGCCGCTTCTCATCGAGAAAATCGAGCGAGGTCATGACGTTGCGCGAGCCAAGAAAATTCGCCCCCGGCGGAGTGAAGCCCAAACTATCAACGGGGATCGCAAAGCTCGGTGGGATGCTGGGCTTGTCGGGCACGCGATCGGGGAGGAGCAAATCTCTTGAGGAATGGGGCTTGTCAGGCGGCTGGCCCAGAATTGCCTGCGCCTGGACGCACGCTGTCACTGATCCCAGGAGGAGCGACAGCACCGTTCCCATCCAGAATGCATTGCGATGAGGCGGCAAATTCATCAACTAGCATTCTCGCCGATCAGGGCCCTGATTTGTCAGGACACGACCCAGATCTGGCAGCAAGGGGTTGGGAACGGCCGCCTGTGCGACAGTAAAGTGTGACCAGGAGAAAAAATTGACGGGCCGGCGCATCACCTTCCTGGGCTATGGCGCCTGCGCACTTGCCGGTTCCCTGTGGGGAACCGGATTCTATTTCGGCAGGCTCGCGCTCGACGAGATGAGTGTGGAGCACATGGTGCTCTATCGCTTTCTGTTTGCCTCTCTCGCCATGGTGCCGGTCGCCCTCATGCGCCGCGAACGGCTCACCGGCAAAGAGTGGGGCCTGCTGCTGGTCTCGGCAGCCTTCGGCATTCCCATCCAGTTTCTGCTGCAGTTTTACGGCCTGACGCTCACCACGGTGAGCCACGCGTCGCTGATGGTGGGCGCGATGCCGGTGCTGCTGGCGGCGGCCGCGGCATTGTTTGCCGACGAGAGGCTCGATTGGATCGGCTGGCTCGCCCTCGGCGGATCAACCGTCGGCGCAGCCCTGATCGTGCTCGGCGGCCACCGCGGTCCCGCAACCCGCGGCGAGCCCTCACTGGCTGGCGATCTGCTTGTTGTGCTCTCGCTCATCATGGCGCTGGCCTGGATCTTGCTCAGCAAGAAACTCATGCAGGGCCACAGTCCGCTGGTGGTTACGTCGTACTCCATCCTCACAGGAACCGCCATGCTGATCGCCGTCGTTGTCGTCCCGTGGCTTCTGAGCCCGTGGACGCATCAGCATGCGACGCCGCTTCCGGTGGCGCAGGTCAGCGTGACAGCCTGGACGGCGCTCGCCATCAGCGGCATCCTTTGTACGGCAACCACAACATTTCTCTGGAACTGGGGAATCCACCATGTGCCGGCCTCGCGCGCTGGCGTGTTTCTGAACATTGAGCCGGCGCTCGGCTCCTACCTCGGTGTGCGTTTGCTGGGCGAACACCTGGGGCCATTCGCCTGGGCAGGCGGAGCTCTGATTCTGACCGCGGCCATCACCCTCACCACGCGCGGCCACCAGAATGAGCCGCAGGTGATTCTGGAGTAGCCGCGGCTGCTCTTGCCACTGAGTCGCTTCGAAACCCCTCTCAACCTTTTCGCACTTCTTTCCGATAGGTTTCTTACGGACCTTTTTGGGAGGAACAAATCGATGGCCCTGATGACGTGGAACGGCAGACTCTCTGTCGGTGTCGATAAGATGGATGAACAGCACCATGTGCTCTTTGAAATTCTCAATGACCTGCACGCGGCGATGATGAAGGGAAACGCGGGGTCGATCACGGGATCGCTGTTGAAGAACCTGGTGGAGTATACGCGCACCCACTTCACCGCCGAAGAGGGCCTGATGGCGCGCACAAGTTACCCGGGCATCGTGGCGCATCGCGAGCAGCATCGCGTGCTGATCAAGCAGGTCGAGAACTATGCGGAGCGCTTCGAGCGGGGCGAGATCACGCTCAACCTGCATCTGCTCAATTTTCTGCGCGACTGGCTCACCAACCACATTCAGCGCATGGATCACGAGTATGGACCTTGGATGAATGAACGGGGCGTTCACTGAGGGCCACGCTACGCAGTCCGGCGCCGCACGGCTCGGATACACTGTTTCCTGAACTGCGGAGCGAGCCCTGAACTACGTGTTGAAACAGGTCGGTGGATGCAGGCTTCGTGTCTTCGCCGGGGTTGTGGCGCTCGGCCTGTCAAGCGTGCCGGCACTCCTGTGTGCGTGGGGCCCGCAACCAGATGGGACCGGAACAGGTGCCCGAGCCGTTGCTGGAACGCCGATCATTCACTTGAATGGGGACGAAGGCGGACGACTCGAGAACCAGCGCATCGCAGCGATCTGGACAGTTCGCAGCGGCCATCTTGCGAGGCTCTCCATCCTGAACAAAGCGGGCTCGTCGCATGACGCCTCACTGACGCTCGATGAGCCGTTTTCAATCGAGCTGAAAGATGCAGGCGTGCTGCCGGCCTCGGACTTCGTCTGCGGACCGGCGCGCGTTGAGAACTTGGCGGCCGAGCCTTCCGCCTCACGGGCCTCCGATCGGCTTGCCGGCATTGCCGTGCATCTGCCGATCAACGATGCGCAGCGGAATCTGACCGCCGAATGGTCCCTGATTCTGCGCGACGGCTCCAGCTACATTCGCCAGGCTCTGACGATCACGGCCAGTCCCAAGCCTCTGCCGCTCGCGGCCGTCGATCTCATCGACTTTCGCGCACCCGGCGTGACCGTTGAAGGGACTGTCAAAGGCTCGCCCCTGGTCGCCGGCAATTTCTTCCTGGGATTTGAATCGCCGCTCGCAGAAAGCAGCGTTGTCGGCGACCGCGGCGTCAGCGAACTGGAGCGCGGCGTTCCCCTCGGCGCCGGACAATCCGTCACCTATTCGGCCGTCATTGGCATTGCCTCACCTACCCAGATGCGGCGCGCCTTCCTCGCCTATCTTGAGCGCGAACGCACCCATCCCTACAGAACTTTTCTGCACTACAACAGCTGGTTCGACATCGGGTTCTTCACACCATACAGCCAGGAAGACGCGCTCAATCGCATTCATGTCTTTGGCGAAGAGCTGAACAAAAAGCGCGGCGTGACGCTCGACTCCTTTCTCTTCGACGATGGCTGGGACGACCACAACGATCTCTGGAAGATTCGCCCCGACTTTCACGATGGCTTTGCGCCACTCACCAAAGCTGCCGCCGAATATGGCGCAGCGCCTGGGGTCTGGCTTTCCCCATGGGGCGGCTACGGGCCTCCCAAGCAGGAGCGTATCGCGACCGCGAAACGCGATGGCTACGAGATTGTCGATGGCGGCCTGGCGCTCTCAGGGCCGCGCTATTACCCGCTCTTTCACGACGCAACCACGAAGATGGTCACGCAATATGGCGTGAACCAGTTCAAGCTCGATGGCACCGGCAACGCCGACCAGGTGGTGAAGGGCTCAGCCTTCTCGAGCGACTTTGATGCCGCCATCCATCTGATCGACGACCTGCGCAAGCTCAAGCCCGATCTCTACATCAATCTCACTACGGGCACATGGCCCTCGCCTTTCTGGCTCTTCTATGCCGATTCAATCTGGCGCGGTGGCGACGACACGGAGTTTGCCGGCGTTGGCACCCCCCGTCAGCGCTGGATCACCTATCGCGACGCGGACACGTACGACGAAATCGTCAAGGCAGGCCGCCTCTATCCGCTTAACTCGCTCATGCTGCATGGCATTGTCTACGCGCAGAAAGCGCCCCATCTTGAAACCGATCCCGGCCACGATTTTGCGAGTGAGGTTCATTCGTACTTTGGATCGGGCACGCAGTTGCAGGAGCTCTACATCACGCCCTCGCTTCTCACCAGTGCGGATTGGGATGTTCTTGCCGAGGCAGCAAAGTGGTCGCGTCGCAACGCGAGCGTGCTCATTGACACGCATTGGGTCGGCGGCGATCCGCGCTGGCTTGAGGTCTATGGCTGGGCGGCGTGGACGCCGCAGAAGGGCTTGCTGACCCTTCGCAACCCAAGCGATCGCGCGCAGGATTTTTCGCTGGACATCGGCAAGGCATTCGAACTTCCCGAATCGGCGTCACGGCGGTATCGCGCCCAGAGCCCGTGGGCTGCCGATCAAGGGAAACCAGCACTCGCGCTTCAAGCTGGACAGCCGCACACATTCCACTTGGCGCCCTTCGAGGTTCTAACGCTCGAGGCCATTCCTGAGAAGACTCTCCCAAGATAACGGAGCGAAACGCCATGACTCGATTGCATTCGGTGGCCGCCTCAATTTTCTTGCTGCTCTTGATCGCAGCCCGCCTATCCGCCCAAGATCCGAAGATTCTGCGGCCGCAGGGCGATCACTTCGAACTGAACGGCAAGCCGTTTCAGATCATCTCCGGCGCCATTCACTCTGCGCGCGTGCCGCGTGCCTACTGGCGCGACCGTCTGCGCAAAGCGCGCGCCATGGGCCTGAACACCGTCGAGACCTACGTGTTCTGGAACGTGTATGAGATGACCCCCGGCAACTTCGATTTCTCCGGACAGAACGACATTGCGGAGTTCATTCGTGAGGCGCAGCAGGAAGGACTCTACGTCATCCTTCGCCCCGGCCCCTATGCCTGCGCCGAGTGGGACTTCGGCGGCCTGCCCGCGTGGCTGCTGCACGACCCCAAAATCGAAGTCCGCAGCAGCGACCCAGCATTCATGGCTGCGGCGGCGCGCTGGCTTCATCGTCTCGGCAAAGAGCTAGCCCCCCTGCTGAGCGGCAACGGCGGACCCATCATCGCCGTCCAGGTCGAAAACGAATATGGTTCCTTCGGGGCAGATCACGCCTACATGGAGCAGATCCACCACCTCCTTCTCGACTCTGGATTCAAGAAAGCCATGCTCTACACAGCCGACGGCGCGGATGAACTCGAGAACGGTTCGCTGCCGGAACTTCCCGCCGCCATCAACTTCGGCGGCGGCGATGCCAGGCACGAATTCGCAACCTTCGAGAAGAAGCGCCCCAACGCGCCCAAGATGTGCGGCGAATACTGGGATGGTTGGTTCGATCATTGGGGAGCGCACCACCACACCACCGATGGCAAAAAGGAAGCAGACGAGCTGAAGTGGATGCTGCAGCAGGGCTACTCCGTGAATCTCTACATGTTTCACGGCGGAACCAGCTTCGGCTGGATGAACGGCGCCAACATCGATGGCGGCAAGTACGAGCCCGACGTCACCAGCTACGACTACGATGTGCCCGTCACCGAGAGCGGCGAGTTGCGGCCGAAGTATTTTCTCTTCCGCGATGTCATTCGCGAGGTAACCGGCGTCAACCCACCTGATCCGCCGGCGCCCATTGTTCCGCGCGCCCCGGCTCCAATCCACTTTGCCGGCGCAGCCTCGCTCTGGAACACCCTGCCCACACCGATTCACTCCGAACAAACGCAGACGATGGAGCAGGCCGGCCAGAACTACGGCTACATCCTCTACCGCACGCGCCTGAGCGCAACGCCGAGCGGGGCTCTCAAGATCGATGAAGTCCGCAGCTATGCGCAGGTCTATCTCGACGGCGCTCTGCAGGGAACCATCGACCGCAGGCTCAACCAGAGCACCGTCGAACTGCACGGCGGCCGCGCCGGCAGCCAACTCGATATCCTCGTCGAAAACACCGGCCGCGTGAACTTCGGCCGCCAATTTCCGCATGAGCGCGCCGGGATCACAAGACAGGTGACCCTTGCTGGAACACCGCTGACTGGATGGGAAATCTACCCCCTGCCCATGCAGGACCTGAAAGCGCAAACCTTCAAATCAGCGTCGTGCGATGGGCCCTGTTTTTATCGCGGAACGTTTCATGTCGGCCAGCCCGCCGATACCTTTGTCGACACCCGCAGCCTTGCCAAGGGCGCAGTCTTCGTGAACGGCCGCCCCCTCGGCCGCTTCTGGAACATCGGTCCACAAGGCACACTCTATCTTCCAGGGCCATGGCTCAAGCCGGGCGACAACCAGATCGTCCTCTTCGATCTCGACGGCCACACCACGCCCACAGTGCCGTTTCTCGATCACGCTGAGTTGGACGTGAAGGGAAAATAGCAGCAGCAACAATCTGGAGTCTGAAAAAACCGCCACAAGCTGGCTGTCATTCTGAGCGAACGGGCCCCCGAACGTTCTTCAGTTCGGGGGTGGTGAGTCGAAGAATCTGCGGTTGTTCTTCGATGCGAACGCTACACCTCAAACGACAGCTGCGACGACGCGAACAGCGGCGGCATCGGCTTGGGGTCGGACGCCAGCTCGTACACCAGCCGCTCAAGCACCAATCGCTTGTCGGGCGGCGAGGAGCGAATCTCCAGATCAGCCCGCGCCACCAGCCGCAACGCGCGCGTCAGTTCGCGGCGGCTCTTGTAGCGGCGCGCCTGGCGAATCAGGTCGTCCGCGGCAAAGGGCGGCATGCGGAACCCTTGCCAAAGCACCTGCCAGATGGCGCGCGAGTCCCGCACATTTTTCTCGAGAATCACGAGCATCTGCCGGAAAGTCCGCGCCAGCATGTAGAGGTGCCCGATGGCCGCGTCCTCGCCGGCCTCCGAGCTGTTCAGCAGCCCGTGCAACAGGGCCAGCGCCCGGACGCGATCGCGCGCGCTGATCGCGTCCGTCAGCTCATACAGCGAGCGCTGCTTGGCGCCGAGCACCATCGTCTCCACATCGCCCAGCGTGATGCGGCCGCGGCCCAGCGTGTAGAGCAAAAGCTTCTCCATCTCCGACGCGATCATCAGCATGTCGGCGCCGAGTGCGTCCACCAGTTCGCGCGCCGCGTCGGGATCAATCCGCGTTTCGGCCTTCTGCGCGGTCGCAACCGTCCAGCGCATCGCGTCCTCTTCGTTCACGCGCGCCAGCTCGACCATGCCGCAATGCTCGCCCAGTGTCTCGTTCAGGCGCTCGAAGCGATTCTTGTCGTCCATCTCCATGCGGCGCATGTCCGATGGAATGCGGATGAAGTCGGCAACGAAAATCAGCAGCGCCTGCGGATTCGGCGAGCGAAAATAGCGATCGAGTGCCGCGAATTCCTCTTTTTTCGCCCCGCGCGTGTAAAGCTGCTTCACGTTGCGGACAAAGATCACCTGAAAGGGCGCCATCAGCGAGGGAGTCTGCGCGCGATCAAGAATCTCAAAGATCGAAGTGCCGGAGAGGTCCATCTCCGAAAGGCAAAAATCCTTGAGATCGGGCGGGACAAATCCTTTGAGGACGGCCCCCCGGCATCGATCCATCAGGAAGGTTTCATCGCCGGCCAGCACATACCCGGGCTTGAGCCGCCCCGTGCCCGCCGCAGCGTTTTCGATCTCGCTCACGAAGCGCTCAACGGCGGCAAACCCGGCACCCCAGCGGCCTGTGCTCATCGGACGGCCCTCCGACGTTGCGGGCACTTCGTCAACCGGCAGCCGGACGCGGGTATCATGCCCCTCCAGAATATAGTGACCGGCACGCCGCCATTGGTGGATATCCGGGCCAGTTGCCGGAGTATGCAATGGCTTATGGCGCGCAAGGACAGAGTCAGGGCCCGACTTCAGTCGGGCCGAAAGTCCGCCCACACTCCCAGGGCGGGGTGCCCCATCCATCCACGGCCTCATCGTGGATGGGTGGGAGACCACGAACCCAACCTTCGAATGACCGCGTTGTGAAAAGGGCCCGACTGCATAGCCCCAAGGACAGAGTCAAGGCCCGACTTCAGTCGGGCCAAAAACGCGACCCACACACCCGGCTTTCGCCCCTGCGGTGCGCATTTCGCACTGAAGAAGCCTCCCTGGGAAGGCTTTCAAAAGCCTTCCAGCACATCGGCGACCAGCTGCCGGGCAAAGTCGCGGCTGAGCCGTTGCATCGCCGCCGGGTTCTCCTGGATAAAGGTGGCCAGGTCGGTGGTCGACTGATACTGCTGCCGGTAGACATAGTTTTCGTTCTTGTAGAGCACCTTGCCGTCGCGACTGTTCAGGGTGACGGAGAGGACCAGGGTAATGAGAAAGCTCGACGACTGCTGCGTCGACGCGTTGTAGGTAAGGGGCGCGACGTACTCCTTCAGGATGGTTCCATGCAGCACCGCATCGGCGTTGTCGTCGGCCGAAGGCGTAACGCGAAACCGCGTGCGCGCCGCAAACTCGCGCAGCACGGCATCCGTCACCACCGTCTCCGTGTGATAAGCATCGGTGCGCGTCGCGAAGACCGGGATGGCAAGCGTGTGCAGATCCGGAGGCAAGTGCGTCGCCGCGCCCACCGCATGGTATCCGCAGCCGGAAATCCCCAGCGCAGCAAAAGCAAGAACAAGAACGGCGGCCAGGCGCATGACTCATCTTATCGCGCAGCCGTAGACGTCGCTTGGAGAAGACTCTGGGACTGAATGTATGATCGACCGTCCGAGATGACGCTTCTGCCCCTGGGTTACTTCCGGATAGCCGGCAATCCACTCGGAACCCAGGCACGGGGCGCTACCGCACAGCATCTAAGCCGCAGTTACCCTGCATTGACGTGGGGGTGGCTTGATGCCCATTTTGAGTAGGGCGTATCGAATTCCACTCGCCGACGTTATCGCTCCATTGATGCAATCCGCCTTAGGCAGCAGTTCTTCTAGCTTGGGGATCGCTGCTTTTGCAGAAGATCCGAGATTTCCCAGTGCCCACGCCACCCAATACCGCACTGAGTCGTCGGGAGAATCGAGCAGGTTTGTTAAATCGGTCACCAGCGCTTCTGTGATTTCGTTGCTGCTGAGCTTCTGTGTCAGGCTTGCGAGATGCTCTGCAGCCTCGGTCCTGGCGTCCATAGTCTTACCGGATCGAACCTTCTCCATTGAAAGTTTGATCTGCCCGATAACCACAGACTCTCCGCTGCCCTGAGAAGTCCCAGCCGCTGCGGACAACACGAAACAGAGAGCCAAAGAGAGCAATTTGCTGACTCGCAGTTTCACATCGCCTCCCTCTGAGTGAATCTACTGACAGTTTAGACACTGAAGAGGTTCAGACCGGCCCCGCGAAATCGCGCTCCGGGTGGATAGTCGCCAATCCGGACAGAACTCCGATATTTGAGTTCCGCCCGTTTCCTGGTCTACCGCTCCGTGAATCACGGTGGTCAAAGTGGCCAGTCGCTCTTCCACGGGGCCTTAAATGAAGGGCTATCCACATTCCATTTGGCGAGTAGATCTTCGACTTCGTCCAATGTGACGAGTTCAATCCTCTCTGAATCGATAAGTTGCTCTTCTCCAAAATACTGGTCCACTAAACCCACCGGAATCTCGAACCTTCGCACCCTCCAAAGGCTGATTCGATGCTGCTCATCTGGAGGGTAGACGCCGATGAAGGCGCGATGTCCAGCGCGACTAGCGGGGATTTCGGTGGCTGCGGCCCGATGGATCATCTGAAACCCATTCAGGACCTCCTGTGTGAACAAGACTCACCTCTCCGTCTAGAGCGCTTTTCAGTTTACGCCCGGATGGTCGGCAATCCAGAAGTTATTCGAGCTTTGAGTGATGGCGCCTTCTCCACCCTGCGCGGTGGACCAACCCGTCACACCCAAGCCGTAGCCATCATCCCCAGCCCCGGCTCAGGCAGCTTCAGTCCGTCCTGCCGATTCCGAAAGTAAAGCTCGTTCAGTTGCTTCGAGGCCGTCAACTCCACGCGTGCAAAGCCTGCCGCGCGCAGTTCGGACTCCAGCCCAGCCGGAGTGAAAAAAAGCTTGAACGGCTCTCCGGCAGCGGCCACGCGTACTGAGAGCGCTGCCAGCGCGACCTTGCCCAGAGGTGAAAGCATCTCCGCCGAAAGCGCGAAATCGAAGCTGACGGCGCTCCCTGCAGGCAGCGCGGCAATTGCATGCAGCGTAGCGCGGAAGGCCTCAAGTGTCAGATAAGGCACAACGCCCAGCCAGCCAAAGAAGGCCGGCCGCATCGCATCGAACCCCGCCTCGCGCAGACCCTCGCCCAAAGCCTTGTGCTCAAAATCCAGCGGGACAAATGTCAGATTCGCGGGCTCAGGGATGCGCGCCTCCGCAAGCATCCAGCGCTTCCACTCCTGCGTCGCGGGAAAATCCACCTCAAACACATGCAGCGCAGCGAAGGGATTGCGATACGCAAACGTATCGAGTCCGGCGCCTAGAATCGACGTACTGCCCCACCCCGGCAGCCACAGCCGCCGCAAGCTGGTCCTCGACAAACCGGCTCCGCGTGGCCATAAAGGCGCGAAAATCCCGCGCAACTTTGTGGCTTGCCCGCTCCAGATCGCGCTCAAATCCCGGCCCGATCAGCGGCAGAGCAATGGGATCGTTGAGAACGCAGGGCTGGTCCATCAACTGATGCGCGGCACGGCGGATCGCCACGCGAAGAGCTGTTCTACTTGGCCGGCCGTGCTCCATTTTTCGAATGTACAACACGCATTTCGAAGCAGTGGCTGAGTTGGTTACCATCCAGACATGAACTGGACCAATATGAACTGGACGGGCATGAACTGGATCGTCTGGGCGCTTCTCTCCGCCGTCTTCGCCGCTGCCACCGCACTGCTGGCCAAGGTCGGCGTGGCCCATGTGGATTCAAACCTCGCAACCGCCCTGCGCACAACCGTGGTGGTGGTCTTCGCCTGGCTGATGGCAGCCGTCCTGACGCGGCCCGAGGCCGGCCTGGCCGCCGAGATCCGAGCGCTCGATCGCCAGCACCCTGCTGTTTCTCGCGCTTTCCGGCATGGCGACCGGCCTCTCGTGGATCTGCTATTTCAGGGCGCTCCAGCTTGGCCCCGCATCCCGCGTCGCGCCCATCGACAAGCTTTCCGTCCCGCTGGTGATCGTGTTTGCGTGGTTATTGCTCGGCGAAAAACTCACTGGAACGGCGATCGTCGGCGGCGCGCTGATCACGGCCGGCGCGGTCATTATCGCGCTGGGGTAGTCGGCTGGGCGCGTCAAAACATGCCTCAGGGACTAAAGCCCAGTGTTTATGCGGCCATTTCGGCATGGCTGAAGCCATGCCCTGTTACAGAGCGTGCGTTGATTTACCGCAACCTGGGAAGTCGTGCCCTTTCAAAACCGCATTGATGCAACCGGTCCGATCCTGACGGGACTGCCTATACTAACGAAAGCTCGTATCAATCCATCATGGCAAACAAGCAACAAAGCGAAGCCACCCGCCGCATCGTGCTTACAGGCTTTATGGGCTCGGGCAAAAGCACGGTCGGCCCGCTGCTGGCCGCGCGCATGGGCTGGCGCTTTGTCGACGTCGATGAAGACATCGAAGCCGAAGCGGGAACGACCATCGCCGCGCTGTTTGCGCGCGAAGGCGAGCCGGCCTTTCGCGCCCGTGAACGCGCCGCCATCGCCGGCTTGCGCGCGGTGAGTCGCTGGTGCTCGCGCTCGGCGGCGGCGCAATTGAGGATGCCGGCACGCGAACACTGCTGATCGAAAGCGACGGAACGCTGCTGGTCCACCTGGAAGTGACGCTCGCGACGACTTTGCACCGTTGTCGCGGAACCGAAGGCACACGGCCAATCCTCGCCGACCAAGCCAATCTTGAAGCGCGGTATGCGCGCCGCCTGCCCCTGTATCGCGCAGCACATATTTCTATCCCAGTCGACACGCTGGCGCCCGAAGAAGTCGTTGAAGCGATCTATCAATACGCGCAACGCGCGAACGGGTGAGCAGGCAGCTCAAGCCTCGCTTGGTATGATTAGAAAAGGCCTGTTTCCCTCAGGATCTGGCGGCCGCACGCCGCAACCTGCCTCTCACTTCATGACAGCACCTTCACCTCAGATCGGAATCCCCGCGGAACTGACGCCTCTCGCCGAACCGCGTCCGCACGGCGAAAGCCATCTGCACGCGCCTACCCCCGGCGCAACCGCCACCCTGATCGGCGATCTGCGCGAGCTGTTCAAGGTGCGCGTCGTCGCTCTGGTGCTCGTCACCGGCTGGGGCGGCTTCTATCTGGGATCGATGCAGTCGGGCATCTCAAGCCTGCAGCGCGGCCTGCTCGATACGCTGCTCGGCATCGGCCTGGTATCCGCCGGAGCGGGAGCTTTGAACGAGGCCCTCGAACGCAAGACCGATGCCAAGATGAAGCGCACCGCCGACCGTCCTCTCGCTTCGGGCAGATTTCCGCTCGCCGCCGGCATTGCGGCCGGCCTGGGTGCGCTGGGGCTTGGCGCGCTGTGGCTCATGCTCTACACCAACCCGCTCACGCTGGCCCTGGCGCTGCTCACGGCATTCACTTACGTTGCCATTTACACGCCGCTCAAGCGCGTCACGGCGATGGCGACCTTCATCGGAGCCTTTCCCGGCGCTGCAGGCCCGCTACTCGGCTGGACTGCGGCTCGCGGCGTGATCGAGTGGCCTGGTGTCGCGCTGTTCGCGATTCTGTTCTTCTGGCAGTTCCCTCACTTGCTCGCCATCTCGTGGATGTACCGCGATGACTACGCGCGCGCCGGCATCCGCGTGCTGCCGGTGGTACAGCCCGACGGGCGATCGACCGTGGCGCAGGCCCTGTTCTTTGCCGTGCTTATGATTCCTGTGAGCCTGACACCGTGGATGCTGGGAACCGTCGGGATCGCGTATGCGATTCTGGCCACGCTGCTGGGGCTGGTTTATTTGGGATACACGATCCGCTTTGCGGGCATCCTGACCGCGAAGTCCGATACGGAGAGCCGCATGCTGGCGCGCGATCTTTTCAAGGTGAGCGTGCTCTACCTGCCGCTGCTCTTCACCACGCTCATGCTCTGCGCAACGGCGCGGAACTAGGCATTTATGACCACAGCGGCAATGCCCAAATCGAGCACGCGTCCCGCGATCGTGGCCATTCTCGCCATCAGCGTGGCGGCCTCGGCGTTTCTCTTCTGGCTCATCTATGTTCATCCCGCGGCGGCATCGAGCACGCAGTACGCTTTTCTGCCGGCCCTGAACGCCGTGTTGAACGGGCTTGCCGCGACGGCCCTGCTGATCGGCTACACGTTCATCCGCGCGCGCCGCATCAAGGCGCATCGCGCTGCCATGATCACGGCGTTTGGATTTTCAACGCTGTTTCTGGTCAGCTACATTGCGCACCACGCGCTGCATGGCGATGTGCGCTATCCCGCTGCACGCAGCAGGACGCATGATCTATCTGCCGCTGCTGGCCAGTCACATTCTGCTGGCCGTAGTCGCTCTTCCCCTGGTCCTGATCACCTTTTTCTTTTCGCTTTCCGGCCGCATCCCGCAACATCGCAAGATCGCGCGCTGGACCTTTCCCATCTGGCTCTACGTTTCCGTCACCGGCGTCATCACCTATGTGATGCTGCGCCTGGCGCAGGCCTAACCCATGCCTGGAGTCGATACCATGCCGCAACGCGACGACGGCACACGCCAGCTTCTGCAATGGGCCGGCTCAGCGGTGGCTGCGGGATTGCTTTCTGTCCTGCTGCTTGAAACCGTGTTCGGCGGATTCTCCGCGACCGGCGCCAAAACCAATGCCGGGTGGTTCGTCCTGATCGTCGCACTGATGTGCCTGCCCTTCGGCGGATTGATGTTGTGCCTCGGCGTCGCAAAATGGCTGCGCAACCGGCGCCTCGACCGCGCGGACCACTAATTCGGGTACCCCATCCATCCACGGCCTCATCGTGGATGGGTGGGATTCACCAACCCCACCTTCGGAGGCCGATAACAAGAGTCAGGGCACGCCTTCAGTCGTGCCACCCACCCAGAATCACGAAACAGAATTCAGTACGCGGCGAAGCCGCGCCGTGCGCCAGAGCACGAACCACGCCATGCGCGGGCACCGAACGTAGCTGCACCCACCCCCGACTATTCAACGCTTTCAAAAATGCGGGCCGCGAAGGCCGCGCGAACCGCATTTCACCCCGCTTTTGCAGACTTTCGTGACCGCGGCCCGGCAGTGAATTCTGCTATCCTTCCCTTACTTAAAACGGAGTCGAAGCACATGGCGAGAAGCGTCAACAAAGTCACGTTGTTAGGCAATGTAGGCAAAGATCCCGAGATTCGTTCCACGGGTGGCGGCGTCATGGTTGCGAGCCTCACCCTGGCCACCAGCGATCGTCAAAAAGATGCTCAGGGCAACTGGCAGGATAAAACCGAATGGCACAATCTCAAGGCCTTCAACCGCACCGCCGAGATTGTGCGCGACTACGTCAAGAAGGGTTCGAAGCTCTACATCGAAGGCAAGATCACGACCAATAGCTGGGACGATAAGGAGACGGGCCAGAAGCGCTACCGGACCGAAATCCTGGTGAACGAGCTGGTCCTGCTCTCCGGCCGTGAAGACGGCGGTGGCGGCCAGGGCGGCTACACCCGCGGCAGCTCCTCGAACGCCAATTATGATCAGCGTCCGGCACCCGCGGCCGGCGCCGACGAGTATGCCCAGTCGGCTGAAATCTCCGACGACGATATTCCGTTCTAGAGAGCTCCAGAAGATGAGTAGCGCCGGTCTCCGAACCGGCTGTACTGGCGGCTTCCTAGCCGCCAGATGCATTTTGGAACTCCCTCATTGACTGCGTCCGCACTTCATTCCGTCTTCATCAGCGTAGCCACCAGAACATCTTTACGCCCGTTGGCCCACGCATCAATGCTGCCAAGAACACGGAACCACACCATAAAGGCAATTGCAGAGAGGCCCACGAAGATCAGGGCAGAGATCCATTGCCTGCCCAGGAAATAGCCGAGCCAGAACACGCCCGCTCCCACCGAAAACGCCGCCAATTGCACCAAAAGGCTAAGCAGCGAATTCGATTGTGAACCTCGCTGGCGCGCGATGCGGCCCGGGTTCAACCGGTATGCCATGCGGACGGAGAAGATGTCGCCGATAGCAAGGTTCAAAGGCAGCGAAAACAGAAGCCAGCCAATGGTGGCGAGAATGACACCGCCCTGCGGAATGCCCAGGCGCAGGCAGGTCAGTGTCGCGGCAATCAGTGCGACGCACGCAAACAGCGCGGCGTGAAAAATGTTCTTGGCCAGCATCACCGTGCGTATGGGCGTCGGCGACAAGAAATAGAGCTGGATGCCCGCGCCCTCCGCTCCCAGATTGTTGTAGAACACCTGCGTAAAGCCGAGCTGCGCATAAATCATGCAAACCGGCAGCGCGAGTGGGAACACGCTCATCGCGGGTCCACTGCCGCGCATGAACGCAGTCGAAAAAATCAGGACGAGCAACAGCGGCGATCCAATTGCGTAGAGAAGCGGCAAGGTGCGCATGAGAGCGCGCACTTCCTTTTCAATTACCGCGGCGATGGGACTCGAGCCCCCGAGAATGTCGCTCTTGCGCCGCACATCTGTCTCCATCGTGACGGTCGCGCTGCGGCTGGGCTTCTTGCGGCCTGGAGCCTGGCCCAGGTTTTCGCCGCGATATTCGGCCTTCAAGCGGGCGCCGAGCACGGTTCCCGCGCCTGCGACGAAGAGCCCCAAAATCGCGAGCGATCCCAGCGCGGGCAGCGGTTCGTCCTCCGCTCCTTTGCGAATCGCGTCTGCTGCCAGTCCCGGCGGAAGCCATTTTTGCACTCCGTAAACTGTGTTCAGCCACGGCATGATCTCGGCCTGCACCTTGCGGGCCTGCTCCATGCCCTGTTGTCCTTCTGTCACGGCGGTCCGGCGATGCTGATGGAGGGCGGGGTTGAGCAACTGCAGGCTGAGGATGGCAATCATGAAAAGCGCGCCGAGAATCTCGCGAGTCTTGCGCTGCGACAGCCAACGGTCGATCCACGCGAAGATTGCGCGCACCAGAAAAATGTTGAAGACGGCAAAGATCACCAGGGCCAGGGCCACCCAGCCGGCCAGATCAGGCCGCGCGATCGTGATGCCGGTCCACACGCCGAGGCAACAAAGAGCCCCGAGGATGGTGGAGACATCGGCAACGCCGAAAACAACGTAGAGCAGATAATAGGACCCGAAGCGCAGCGGGAAACGCAGCAGGATGCCGAGATCGAACTGCTCCTGCAGGGAGGCAAGCATGATGGGGACCATCTGCCAGATGAAGAAGATCCCCCAGATGAGCATGGCAATTCCCTTCCAGGAACTGTCCCGCGCCATCAGGTAGGCGACCCCGCCGGAGCCCGCGCCAAATCCAAGGCCCATGCAGCAATACACGATGAACGTGAAGGTGCGAGCACCGAGCTCGAGCGCTCCTTTGTTCGAGCGCATGACATTCGTGAACATGTGCCAGCGCAGACGGCCAAGTGCCGCGTATTGGCCCATCGCTTCGCGGCCAAAAATGCCGCCTTCTACGCCAGCCATGAAAGCTCCTGGGCTTGCTCCTGGCCCGAGGCGCCCACAATCGACAGGAAAATCTCTTCGAGCGTGAGCCGCTGCTCCTGCTGCGCGCCGGGAAGTGTTGACGCCACGCCGGCGCGCAACTCCGCGAGCGAGCCGTTGGCCACAAGATGCCCTTGGCTGATGATGGCTACGTGGCTGCACAAGCGCTCGACAATCTCGAGCACATGCGTGGTGAGAAAAATGGTGGCGCCGCGATTGATCATGCCCTGCAGCATGGTCTTGAGCATGCCCGCCGCAATGGCGTCGACGCCTTCAAAGGGCTCGTCGAGAAAAAGCACCTTGGGTCCGTGAATGACGGCGGCGGCCAGGGCAAGCTTTTTCTGCATGCCGTGCGAGAAATCGGTGACCAGCTTGCGCGTCTCGTTGGAAAGCTGCATGAATTCGAGCAGCTCTGCGGTGCGCTGGCGCGTCGTTTCCTTGTCCAGGCCATACATGCGGCCGACGAAATGCAGATACTCCGGCGCCGTGAGGCGGCCAAGCAGAGCCATGCCTTCAGGAACCACGCCAATCTGCCGCTTCAAATCGAGGGCCCCTGAACTGAAGGGCTGGCCAAGAATCTCAATGGTTCCGGCGCTTGGCTCGAGCAGGCCGGTCAGCATTTTGATGGTGGTTGATTTGCCTGCTCCGTTGGGTCCCAGGAATCCGAAGAACTGACCGGCGGCGACGCTGAAGGTCACATCTTCCACGGCGGTAAGGGCACCGAATCGCCTTGTGAGGCCATGAGTCTGAATCGCCGCGTTATTCATCTGCCGCAAGCATAACAAGAATGGGTTGCAGGGAACAAAGCAACTCCTGCCCCGCGCATAGCTGCTTGCATGGGAACGACAACTTGCCTTTTCAGACTCAGCGAGGCGGCGCGGTGGTATTGGAATGGGCCGGCGCCGAGGACTCGCCGCTGCCCTCTGCTGCATCAAGATGCTTTTTCACTGCGCGCATCGTCAGATCCTCAGGAAATACCGCCCGATATTTGTCAACCAGCGCACGTGCGCGCCACGCCTCATCATTGGCTGCGTATTCCCTGGCGAGACTCGCATTCAGGGCGCTCGACCAGGGATAGAGCGCCACGCCTTGCTCGAGAATGTTTTCGGCTTCGCGGCCGTGGCCCAGGTTCTCGAGGGCCGTCGCCAGATCGAGATAAGTCGTCGGCTCCTCTGAACCGGCCTTCAATGCGCGGGCAAATTCGAGCGCCGCTTCAGCGTTCTCTTTTCGAACTGCCAAGGCAACCGCGCCCAGCGAATTGAGAACGGTGGGATCGTCGGACTTGGTCGTGCTCAATTCAGTGAGCTTGCGAAACCAGAGCGGCCACAGGCTGGGGTCTTTGCGCGCCGCCGTGAAGTAGGCCTGCAACTGCGCCAGGTCGGGCATGCGCTCGCCCGCTTCGCCCGCGGGACGGTTCATCCAGAGCAGCCCCGGCAGGTCGGGCGTAGGCTGCTCAAAAGCGACATCGGGCAGCGGCTGGCCAGGATAGCGAACAATGCGATGCTTGGTGTCGTTGGAGTGAGCAATGCCGGCAACGGGGCGCTTTTCCATGTGGCACTGCACGCAGTAGTCTTCCGCGGCCTCGCGCCTGGGGTCTTCAGGCCTCAACGTGCAGCTTTGCACCGTATGGCATGTGAGGCAGGCTGCGCGATAGGCCTCTTTCTCGTGCCCCGGCGCCGGAGGATTGTGGATCGAGTGACATGTGCCGCAAGTAAGCTGGCCGTGCGTTGCCGTGTAGCACTTGCTCAATTCAAGCGTGGAGTTCTTCCACCATAAAGGTTCTTCGAGGCTGCCGCGAATGGGCGGATTCGTCTCCAGGCGATCAGCCTCGGCGCGCTGCGTGAGCTTGATGGGCCGCTTTACAATCGCGATGGTTTCGGCCAGCGGCGTTCCCGGCCGATAGTCAAGAACCGACTTCCCGGGAAGAACGACCTGCGCGTCACCGGCCTGATGACACTCCTGGCAAAGATCGCCGGCAAGACGAGGCGAAAGCTTGGCCGGATTCACGATCGTGGTGTCGACTTCATTGGGCGCGAGCACTTTGCCTTTCTTCGCCTGCATCTCCTGGACGTGCAAAGCGCCCGGCCCGTGGCAGCTCTCGCAGCTCACGCCCAGTTCGCCAAAGCGAAAGGGCGGCTCTTTGAATTTTCCGTCGGGATAGGTGCCAACTTCACTGCCCACAGGCTCGGGCTGCCCATTGTGACAAAGCAGGCAGCCGGTGGTCATCACGCGCGTGAAGCCCACATCATCCGCTGCATAGCCCGGCGACAGCTCCCATGTCTGCGAGTGCGCATAATAGCTGAGCGGCGCCTGCATCATCCACGGGCCGACCTGAAAGAGATAGCTGTAGCCCACGCTTTCGCCGCCGGCCACGTAGTCAATCCTATGATCGATTTCGTAGATTTTGTGGCCGCTTTTATTCAGCTCATAGGCGCTTTGATACATCTCACCGTTCTCCTGATAAACGGTGTAGTAGCGCTTGTTTTTAGCGTTGAAGACTGTGACCGGTTTGGGCACCCTCGCCAGGTCGCTCGCAATATTGGCCGGAGCCATCGACTGCCCATGGGGCGAGGGCTCATAAACCTTGCTGATGTTCTCGTGGCAGCCCGATTCGGCGCAGGTCTTGGAGCCGACGTATCCAACAGAGGGATCGGTGTTGCGGAAAACGCTGCTCTGCGCAGAGAGAATCCATCCACCTGGTGCAATCAGAAGAAAAAAGAAAACCGCCGCAGATGTCGAGGGCGCACTTCGCCAGACTCCACACCGTACAGGGCCTAACGCGCTCCGTATTGCCCCTTGCCAGAGGCGGATCAGGAGCCGTACAACCTGCCCGCACAAATGAGGGGATCCTGCAAAGGACCCAAACCTCACGCTTCCCTCTGAGGGGTTAGAGGGAAACGAGCCTCTCAGGTTTACAGCACCCGCACGCTAGAACTCTGCTTCGTTCCGTATCGTGAAGTTGCGCTCTCAAATCCTTCGCATCGTGAAAACGGGCCGCTCTTCTTAGCCTGGTTTCAAGGGCACGAAGTATCGCTGCGAGTCAGGACGAAAAAGAAGCCACGCAATCAAGACGAAGATGATCGAGTGGGTGACGACCAGACGAACAGCCGGAAAACTGATCGCTACGTGAAAGGCCATCCAGAGGAGCGCGAGCCAGCGTGCCCAGTTCCGGCCACGCAGCATGAAGCCTCCCGCAATGAGAGCGGTTAGCTCAGTCAGCTCGATCCATACGCTCTCGGGTTGCAGCGCGGTCAGTTTGGGAAAGTTGACGACAAATCCGATGGCCCCCACAGCAACGTAGAGGCACGAGACGAGCAACACAGCGATCGGGCGCCTGGCTGAATTCATGACGGTCTGTGCAATGGGGTTTTACCGCTTGCCGCGCGGGTCGTATTGAAAGCACTGCTCGAGCGACACGCCCAGCTCGATCGCAACTTTAAAAGCCGTCTCGAGCGAGGGCGAGTACTTGTCCTGCTCCATCGCAATGACCGTCTGGCGGGTAACGCCGACGCGGTCGGCAAGATCCTGCTGCGTCATCTCACGCGCCGCGCGCAGTTCCCGAATTCGATTGCGAATCGCGGGCATCAGAGAGCTCTCCGGTAGGACACGATCTGCGTCAGGGTCTTGACGATGTCCGAGATCACCAGCATGCCGAAGAACACGCTGAGAAAATGGAGACCGACCCACGGGCCTTCGAGGTGCATTTTGCCCGCCTGGCTGTGAAACCACAACATGGCCAATCCAAGCACCATCAACGTCGCGACTGTCAGATATCCAGCGCGATAACCGCGCAGCTCAATCAAGTGGTCCCGCTCATCGGTAACCCGGTTGCGCGTAACTCCGGCGATGATCAATTGCAGGATCACCTGCAGCACGATGACCAAGGCAATCATGCCCGCAACCTTGTTCACCGAGTTCTGATTGTGAAAGACAAAGTAGGGGCCGTAGACAAGCAGCTCTACAATCAGTGAAGCATAAAGAGACTTCTCGCGGTACGAAAGACTCGGCATTGGTTCATCCCCTGGTGTAAAAAATCTTTTACACGAGAAAACATAGCTCAGTTCAATATCTATGTCAAATATTTTTTACAAATCATTTGGGAAGGAAAAAACGAACGGACTGCGACGAAAAGAGTCAGGGCCCGACTTGAGTCGGGCCGCAAAGACTCCAGGATCCAAGGGCGCTTTAGCCCCGGGGGCGAGACGCTCTAGGTATCGTCGTAGTCCTCCGTCAGCGATTGCAGAAACGCCACCAGGGCCGCCAGATCGTCCTGGCTGAGCGACATGTTCGCGAACTCGGGAGGCGCATTGCGCATGGCGCCCGCGTGCGCAATCTGCGACATCGTTATGTAGTGGTTGACGACATCGTCGAACTTAGGGGCGCTGCCGTTATGGAAGTAGGGCGCGGAGTCCACAAGATCGCGCAGCACCGGCGTCTTGAATTGCCCGATCGTCGACGCGAGCCCCTGGTCGACGGAGCAGTCTTTCCCCGTGGCGCAGACAAAGCCCAGCAGGTTGCTTTGCGGATTCGGCACATCGGGATTCTGATAAATATTCCAGAGACCCAGATCGGCAAATTCCGGATGCCCAGCCTGCGCAGGATGGCGGAAGTTTTCTGTCGCGTTGGGATGGTTCACCGAGACAGGCATATACGCGTCGAAGTTAGCCAGGCGCTGCGCGTTGGTGGGGATGGTGAGCGCCATGAACGCGCCCAGGCTGTTGGCTTCGTCGTACTCCGCCTGCGAAACGCCGGTGTTGTGAAAGACGAAGTCAGAAAAGTCCGGTGCCTGATGACACGCCGCGCAATTGCCGGCATGCGCATTGGTTGCCCCTGCTGCCGCGGAGGATAGAAAGATCTTCAGCCCCTGTAACTCCAGTGCGCCGAATTGGTACGGTTGCGCGTGGTACTTAAAGCTGCCATCGGCAGGCGTAATGTACACGGGATTTTGCAGCGCCAGCACCTGCTGCAGAAGGCGCTGATTGTAGGCCGCCTTGGTTTCGCCGGCCAGGGGCGCCTGGGGCAGGTGGTTCACGCGCAGAAAATTGTCGTACGGCGAGCCGATGTAACGGCCAAACTCATCGCGCTGGAAGAGAAGGTCGGACATGTACTTCGCAACGCACATGGCCACTTCGTTGACCACCTGGATATCTGTTGCCGTCGATACATCGAGCCTTTGCGAAGCCGGCAACAAGAGGTCGCTTGTGATGCGCGGATCGGTGCCCTTGAAGATGACCGAGTAACTCAGGCCATCGAGCCGGTCGGCGGCAAGCTGGCTGCTGCCGTCGTCCTCGCGAATCACCTGCGCGATATGCGCAATCGCCTGGTTATATTGCGCGGGCGTCCAGCCAAAGTTGCGGCCGGTCATGGTGCCGATGACCAGATCCGCGCCGGAAGCGAACTCGCCATCGAAATGCAGAAAGACCGGTCCCGAGCGGCTCGTGAACGAGTCGACCATCTGCATGGCGTTGCGCGGCGTGTGATTGAAGCCGTTGGCCTGTTGCCGGGGCATCGGGCTGTGCGTGGTGAAATCCGCATACGTGCGGTTGCCCGCGCCCGTGACGCCTTCAAACTCAGTGACGAAATGGCACGAACGGCAGTTGATCGCCTGACCCGCAAAGGGGCCGGGCAAGGGTCCATTGGTGGTCTCGACCTGCTGCACGACGGGATCGCCGACTGCGAGCGGTGCATTCACGCTGGTCATGTTGGCGGCAAAGTACTCGCCAAAGCGCGTGTCGAGAAAGAGTGCCTCGCCGATGGAGTCAGCCGGCGGGGTCGCGTCGGATTCGGTGAGCGCGGCGGGCGCGATTCCTGACCCGCATCCCTGCAGAAAAAAGATGGACCCAAGACTCAGAGCCGCGAAGGCGCATGAGGTTCCCAAGACAAGGCGAAGCTGCTTCATTACCGGGCCTCCGCTGCGGGCGTGCTCGCGCCGTTTGCGTTCAGGCTGCGGAGATAGGTGACAATCTGCCAGCGCTCCTGCTCCGGCAGGCCGCCCCAGCCGGGCATGCCGCGATAAGGATTGCCGTTCTTCACGATCCACGCCAGGTCCCCATCCGTGGCGAGCGCGATGCGTTCACTGCGCAGGCTGGGGCGCGAACCCTTTCCTTCAGCATGTGCGCCATGGCACTTGGCGCAGTTGTTCAGAAAAAGATTCCTTCCAGCCGCAGCGGCTTCGGAGTTCCCCGCATACGGATCTGTCTTCGCATGCTCGGCCTGAGGAACCTTACGCAGCCACGCTCCATCGGCTTTCGCAAACGCGATCGCCGGCACAATAAGAGTCGCCGCCAGCGTGATCTTCCAGTGCTTCATTTTGTCCTCCGAAACCAATCGCGAATCTGGGGAATTTCGTAGCTGACGCCAAACCGCCACAGGACAGCAGCAGAGTTGTCGTTCAAGCCGAATTCCGGTGAAAACTTGTAGGTGAATCCCCGAGGCGTGTTGAGGGCGATCATCGGGCCGACATACTGCTCGGTCTGCTTGAGCCCGAAGGTGGAACGCGTGCCGAGTCCGCCGAAGAGCTCGGCGCCGGCGGAGAAGTTCTGGCGGCAGAAGGTGCAGCTTTTGCTGCTGCCCACCAGCGACAGCGGCCGCGAGGCGGCCACCGCGTAGCCGAACTCCCAGGCCTCGGCTTCGTTGACGGCCTTTTCAGAGATGATGTTCTCGCTGATGTTCCAACCCTTCACGTTGCTTGAGAGGATGAGCTTGCCTTCGATGGAGCGCTCGACCTCCTTGCGGAGCGCGGCGTTAGCGACCTGCTGCGTCGTGATGGTGGTGTTGCCGGTGATTTCAAGGAAGCTCTTGTCGGCGGCGCTGACGTCTTCGTACTCGACGTAGAGCACGGGGTTGATCCAGTGATCGCCAGGCAGCGGGCGAAATCGATTCTCGAAGCGGAAGCCGGTAAAGACCGACGAGTCGTGGTCGGTGGACTGGCCCTGGAGGTAGGCTTCGGCAGTCCACCAGGCGGCGACGCCGTACTCGAACTCGATGGTCGGCGCGAAAAAGCCGTTGGCGTTTTTGGGCGCGGCGGCGATGTTCTGGTTCTCGATTTCAAGGTTCCCGGGCTCCTCAAGAACGGCCGAGTAGGTGACGAAGTAGGGCGGCTCCTGTTGAGCGTGAGCGCTGCGGAGCAGGCCGAGGGTTCCGCCGCAGACGAGCAGCAGTGTCGCAACTCGAACAAAGCCGAGAGATAAGGGGGTGAAGCGGGACGCGTTCGACACTGCCGGGGCACTCCTGCACGACAAAGAATATGCGACTGAATGAGTCCGATTTAAAAGAAGACTATTTCGGTCGGATATTCGGTGTCAAGCGAACGAAGGTTGAGAGCCGTCAGTCCGTGCCACGGAGTGAGACGAAGATCCGCGAAGCCGATGACGATGACGGCGAGCAGCAGGAGCACCATGACCAGGAAAAACTGCCGGTCGTAGCGACGTCCCGGCAGAGAGGCGCGCGGGCCCGCGCTTCTGGTTGTTGTAGCCATCTGAGCTCCTTGGTTGAAGGTCGGTGAGTGGCTCGTTTGAGGGTACGGGGATTCAGTGGCGAGGATACCGGAGCTGGTTTCGAAACCCGCACAGCGGCCTGCCCGGCAGTCCGCCCTCAAATCTTGTCAAGCCCCCACCCGGCGCAAAAACCTCTGCTGCCTCCGCGAATTCCCACATTCAAACTGAATAAATTCAGGAAGATAAGCTCGAATTCCAACCCCAAAAATAAATATCAAAACCGCCCCCATTTTTTGCATATTATTTCCGCGAAAAGCGAACAATCATACTTGTCCACTGTTCACCGTTCACCGCCAACCCTCCACTGTTCACCGCCCACTGTCCACTGTTCACTGTTCAAAGGAGCCCGTATGTCCACCTCTCTCGCCGTCACCGAACCACCCGTCCAATCCAAAGAGCCCACCCCCAACCCCGCCGTCCAACACTGTTGCCAGGCCCGCCTCTCGGCAATTGACCGCGCCAACGCCGCGAATCTCGATCGTCACAAAGTCGAGACAATCGGCGAAGAGGCTTATATCAGAGCCATGCCAAACTTCCTTGATTACGAGTCCATCCGCGACTTCATCGCCTGCGTCACCTACGGCATGATCATCGGAGCGATCCACCCCATCGCAGCGCCCAAATACTTCTATGCCGCCCAGGTCGCAACCGGGGCCCTCCGGAGCGCTCCCAAAGGTCCAAAATCAGCAAAAGCTTCCGACTCCCGCCAACCGGCCCCTGAACCGGGATCCTGAAAATATACCCACCCCCCTACCCAGCAGTAACCACGGGTACTAACTAAATAGTAAACACACTTTCGCTCTCATTTTTTGATTCAAACAGCTGATCTTAAAATAGATAACGAACGCTGCTCAATGACAATCCAGGAATCCTGATCTCCGCGTCTTTCCGGGACGGAGAGCCCGAGTCTGCCGCGAGGGTCCTCTACGCCTCGCTTTCGGCTGGCGGAGCGAGGGGGTCGTTGTCGCGGTCGGTGACGTCGGCGATTGCGGCCAGGCGGCCGGCGAGGGCGGGGGTGAAGGCGGCTTCCCCGACGCGCCAGCTCCAGTTGCCCTGGGCCACGGCGGGGGTGTTCATGCGCGCTTCAGAGCCGAGTTCGAGCAGGTCTTGCGCGGGAACGATGGCGAGCTCGGCAACGCTATCTTCGGCCGCGCGAATCATGGGCCAGACGGGCGCTTCGCCGAGTGGTCCAAGATAAGCTTCGGCGGCGGTGCGCTCGACCACGCTGGCGACGCGCCACCAGCCTTGCGTGGTGTCGTTGTCGTGGGTGCCGGTGTAGGCGACGGCGTCGGGCGTGAAGCGATGGGGCAAGTGGATGTGCGCGCCCTTGTCGCTGAAGCCGAATTGCAGTACGCGCATGCCGGGCATTTTAAGCTCGACGCGCAGGGCCTCAACTTCTTTGGTGATGAGGCCGAGGTCCTCAGCGACAAGCGGCAGAGCCCCAAGCGATGCCTCGAGGATACGGAAGAGCGCGAGACCGGGGGCCTTGATCCATTCGCCGTTGATGGCGGTGGGTTCGGTGGCGGGGATGGCCCAGTAGGCTTCAAAGCCGCGGAAGTGATCGAGGCGGATGATGTCATAGAGGGCGGTGGCCCGGCGGATGCGCTCGATCCACCAGAGGAAGCCGCTCTGGGCGAGCACGTCCCAGCGATAGAGCGGGTTGCCCCAGCGCTGGCCGGTGGGCGAAAAGTAGTCGGGAGGCACGCCGGCGACGCGGATGGGCTTGAGGTCGGCGTCAAGTTCGAAGAGCTCGGGGTGCGCCCAGACGTCGGCCGAATCCATGCTGACGAAGATGGCGATGTCGCCGAGGATGCGGATCCCATGCGCGGCGCCGGCGTTGCGGAGGTTGGTCCATTGCTTCGCGAAGGCGAACTGGACGGCCTGCTCCTGGGCGAGGGCGCGGCCGTGTTGCTGTGCGACGCGCTCCAGCGCTTCGGGCGTGCGGCGGCGGATGTCTTCAGGCCAGGTAGTCCAGGCGCCGGTATTGAACTGGCGGCGCAGTTCGGCGTAGTAGGAGTAATCGGTGAGCCATGAAGACTCGCGCTCACAGAATTGTTCAAACGCCTTCCACTGCGGCGCGAGGTCGGGGTCATGCGGCCCGCGATCGAGAAAGTTGCCGGCGGCCTCATAGATGAGGGGCAGCTTGTGCGTCTCGACGGCGTTGAAGTCGACGTTGCCCGTGTGGCCGGCCAGGTTGGCGATGCGGTCGCCGCCGATCCATCCCCAGTCAGAGAGATATTCAAGGCTGATGAGGTAGGGGTTTCCGGCAAAGGCGGAGGAGCCGGCGTAGGGCGAGTTGCCGTAGCCCGTGGGGCAGAGCGGCAGCACCTGCCAGACGTGCTGTTTGGCGGCGGCGAGGAAGTTGAGGAACGCGTGGGCCGCGGGGCCGAGATCGCCGATGCCTCCGTACGAAGGCAGAGAGGAGACATGGAGAAGAATGCCGGAGGAACGTTGGAACTGCATGGAGACATTATCCGATGGAATGGGAAGGTGCGGGGATGGCGGGAAAGAGTCAGCTTCTATAATCCCTGTGTCCGGCGCGACGGCGTCGAATCCGTTCGTTGAAAGAGGTTGGGGCCTTTGATTATTCGCTCTTGTCGGGGTTGGGTGTGTGCGGCGGTTGCGGGTTTGCTTCTTGCTCTTCCATTGTTTTTGCATGCGGCTTCGAATCAGCCCGCGCCGATGACGCTCGCGAGCGGTTGGCAACTGCAGGATGCGGCCAAGGTGACGGGGACGGGCGCGGAAGTTTCGGCCGCGGGGTTCGCCACGACAGGCTGGTACGCGGCCACGGTGCCGGGGACGGTGCTGACGACGCTCGTCAACAATCATGTCTATCCGCAGCCGCTGTATGGGGAGAACAATCGGCCGGAGATTATTCCCGACAGCCTGGCGCATGCGTCGTACTGGTATCGCACGACCATCGCGGTGCCGAAGACCTATAAGGGCGAGCGCGTGTGGCTGCACTTCGACGGGATCAACTATTCATCGACGGTGTGGGTGAATGGGGCGCAGGTGGGCACGACGCGCGGCGCGTTTATCCGCGGGGTGTTCGACATTACCGATCACGTGAAGGCAGGGCAGACAGCGGTGATCGCGGTGCTGGTGGCGCCGCAGCCGCATCCCGGCGCGGCGCATGAACACACGCTGCGCGACGGGGTGGGGCCGAACGGCGGCGAGTCGGCGATTGATGGGCCGACGTTTTTGTGCACCATTGGATGGGATTGGATTCCAACGATTCGCGATCGCGATACGGGGATCTGGCAGAAGGTGTATCTCACGGCGACGGGACCGGCGGTCGTGAAGGATCCGCTGGTGACAACCGATCTTCCTCTTCCAAAAACGGACTCGACGGACATCACGGTGGAGGCGACCGTTGAGAACGTAACCGATCTGCCGGTGAAGGGCGATCTGCAGGGGACCATCGAGAACATCCACTTTGGACAGGCGGTTGAGCTGGCGCCGCACAGCACGCAGAAGGTTCACTTTGACGCGACCAACACGCCAGCGCTGCACATGGCGGAGCCGCGGCTGTGGTGGCCGAATGGCTATGGCGCGCAGAATCTCTACACGCTGCACCTGAGCTTCAAGACCGCCTCGCAGATTTCGGATGCGCAGGATGTGACGTTCGGCGTGCGCAAGGTCAGCTATTCGGTGCCGGGCACGGACGCGCTGGCGATCTCAGTGAATGGCGTGTCGATGTTTATTCGCGGCGGAAACTGGGGCCTCGATGAGGCGCTGAAGCGGATTCCCCGCGAGCGGTTGGATGCGGAGATTCATATGCATCAGCTTGCGAATCTCAACCTGATTCGCAACTGGGTGGGGCAGAGCACGGGCGAAGACTTTTACGAGCTGTGCGACAAGTACGGGATTTTGATCTGGGATGAATTTTTTCAGCCCAACCCGGGCGATGGGCCGGACCCGTCGGACCTGGACACGTACATTGCGAATGTGCGCGACAAGATTCTGCACTATCGCAATCATCCATCGATTATTGTGTGGTGCGCACGGAATGAGGGGCTGCCGCCGAAGGAGATTGACGACGCGCTGCGCAAGGTCCTGGCCGAGATTGAGCCGACGCGGCGCTACCAGCCGAGCTCGACCGATGGCCCAGGGGTGCGCTCGCATGGGCCGTACTCCTGGCGCACGCCGAAGGAGTTCTACACCGTAACGGACGACTGGTTCAAGACGGAGACAGGATCGGTTTCGGTGCCGACGCTCGAGTCGATTCACGGCATGATGCCGAAGAAAGATTGGGAAACGATCGGCGACGACTGGGCCGAACATGATTTCGCCAAGGGCAATTCGGGGGCGCAGGATTATCCGGCGGAGATGGCGGCGCGCTATGGCAAGGTCGCGAACCTGGCGGATTTTGTGCGCAAGGCGCAGTTGATGAACTACGAGGCGTACCGCGCCATGTATGAGGGGCGGAACGCGCTGATGTTTCATCCGACGCGGGCGG
Source organism: uncultured Acidobacteriaceae bacterium (assembly GCA_963791505.1). Lineage (GTDB taxonomy): Bacteria > Acidobacteriota > Terriglobia > Terriglobales > Acidobacteriaceae > Telmatobacter. The sequence goes on along the minus strand of CAWBSV010000017.1, from coordinate 16,997 downwards.
TGATTACGTGGATGAGCAATCCCGCGCAGCCGAGTTTTGTGTGGCAGCTCTATCACTACGACCTGGAGCCGAACGCTTCGCTGTTCGCCGTGAAAAAAGCGGGCGAGATGGTGCACGTGCAGTTCAACCAGTCGACCGGCGATCTGCAGGTGGTGAACAATCTGCCGCGCGCGTTGAAGGGCGCGGTGGTGCACGAGACGATTTACAACCGCAATGGCGATGTAGCGGCGGAGCACGATGTGCCGGTGGATGCGGAGGCGGATGCGGTGACGACGCTGGGGGCGGTTGAATTTCCGGCGACGGTGACGGCCGTGCATTTCTTGAAGCTGGATTTGAAGGATGCGGAGGGCAAGGTTCTCTCGACCAATTTTTACTGGCGGGCACTCGCCGAACATCCCGACGATTTCACCGATCTGAACACGATGCCGATGGTGACTCTCGATGCGCAGGTGCAATCGCAGAACCTGACGCCGAGCCGGCGCGTGATCACGGTGACGCTGCATAACTCGACGAAGAACATTGCGCTGATGACGCATGTGCAGCTACGGCACAAGGCGACGGGCGAGCGGGTGCTGCCGGTTTTTTACAGCGACAACTATGTGTCGCTTGCGCCGGATGAGACTAGGGCCATCACGATTGAGGCTTTAATGGGAGATTTTGTACGGGATGATGCGCTCGTCGTGGTGGATGGGTGGAATGTGTCGGTGGCGGAGGGCGGGACGACGGGCGTGGCGATCGCGCCGAATGTTGAGGCGCAGCCGGGGCATTGGCCGGAGACGGGGTTGCCTTATCAGACGGTGGGGCTGCGGTGATGCGAAAACGGCCGGAGGATGCGGGCCGGTTCACCTTTTGCAGCTCCGGGGAATTCCCGATGGCTTGAGGATAGTGACAGGGATAAATTGCTCATCGGTCGAACGCTTAACTTCAGGGAGGGAGGGGCGAATGATTTGCATTTCAGCGACAGGAAGCAAATAGTAGTTTCCAGGTTCCGGCAAGCCCTTCGGCGCATTGGGGCCTCCTGCAATTTCTATCGTTGCTTCCCTGACCCACGTTATTGATTTGTTTGGCTTGATCGTCCGAGTTCTGGATTTAGGCGCCGTCACCGAGTCTGGACCTGATCGATAAATAGCCGCGTCGGGGTCTGATGAATCCGTAGATCTAAAGAGGTAAAAGCTCTCGTCAGAGGATACCCCAATTCGGACTTGCAAGGACGTGCGGGCTGTGTTTCGGAAACTGTGACTTATTCGATAAGTCACGTTTATCTCGCCGACTTCATCAGCACAGGCCGTCGGTGTTCCAACGATCCTGCTAGTCACTTGCGCCTCGCCCTTGTTGCTCATCAGGAGGAATGGCAGAGCAACCAATTGGATGATGCATATACGTGTCATAGAAACTCCCATCCGTTCAAACATGCCTGAAGTGCTACGGGCCCGGGAACGGCCCTAATTGATGGTTGCGGGAAGAATTCAAGTTCGACCGGATACGCGACTGCGGAGGCAGTCGTTATCGGTTCGGGTGGCTCGCCCGCGTCACGAGGGCGATAAAGAAGAGCGCCACGCTTATTCGGTTCTTGCGGAGCATGAGCAATATTGTAGTGCTGATGACATGCAAGGATGGCAGGGGCTGAAGCCCGGATCATTCCGCTGACCTCATTGGCCCGGCTGAAGCCGTGCCCTTATTACAAAGCTCCTTGGAGGCCGGACCCCGATTCATGTCTCGGCTGGCCCTGGTTTGTGGATACCGGGTGCCCGAGTGCGAGGCACCCGGGGCACCCAAGCGGTAAAGGAAAACGGCCCGCTTGCGCGGGCCGTTTCATTGCGTTTGCAAAGTTGGCGGAGGCCGGGAGGCCGGCGGTACAAAGCTACATGCCCGGAATGGATGGGGCCTGCTGGGCTTTGGCGTTGAGGCGGATGCGGTTGCTCTTCTTGTAGTCGGCCATCACCGTGCTCAGGAAGACCTGGAAGGCTTCAGAGCGCTTCTGCTGCAGCATCTGATCGCGAAGCTGATCGAAGTTCTTGGCGATCTCGTCGGCGCTGGGCTCCTGCTTGTCGAGGATCTTGGCGACCACGCCGGTGCGCTGCGCGTTGATGGGGCCGCTGATTGCGCCCACAGGCATGTCGAGAAGCTGCGGAGCCACCTGCGCGACCTGGCCGAGATCAGGAACCTGTCCATCGGGAGCGACGAGGTCGCTGGTCTTGAAGGCCGCGCCCACTTCCTTGGCTGCCTTGGCGAGATCGTTTGAGGCTTTGGCCTTGGCGGCAAGCTCAGCCGTCTTCTGCGAGAGCAGAACCGGTACCTGCTCGTTGCGATAGTCCTCGAGCACGTGCGGACGCCAGCTCACGAAGTCGGGCGCGTGCGCGGGCTGAATGCCGGTGACCTGGAAGATGGCGTAGCCTTCGCCGGTCTGCGCGTACTGCGGCGGATCGCCCTGCTTGGATTCGAATGCCTTGGCGATCAACTGCGACCCATCAGGCAGCGCGGAGATGACGCCCTGCTGGCCGAAGAGCGGCGAAGTGACCACTTGCAGGTTGTGCGCCGCAGCGGTCTTCTCCAAGCCGTTCTTGATGGCTTCAGAGGTGAGCGTGTGCGCGTAGTTCTCTTCCGCGGCCGCTTCTTTCTGGCGGATCAGCGTTGCCTGGATGGTGGGCAGCACTTCATTGAAGGCCTGCGCGTGCGCGGGCTGGCGCTCTTCCACCTGGATGATGTGATAGCCGAACTGGGTCTTCACGATGGAATAGTCGCCGATCTTCTGGTTGAAGATGGCCTTGTCGAACTCAGGCACCATGGTCCCCTGACGCGCGAAACCCAGCTCACCGCCCTTGTCTTTGCTTCCTGGATCGGCGGAGTACTGCTTGGCGAGGTCGGCGAAGTTGGCGCCGCCCTTGAGCTGCTTGAGAATGTCGTCGGCTTTGGCCTTGGCGGCTGCGTCGGTCTTGGCATCGGCGCCGGCGGGCACTTCAATCAGGATGTGCCGTGAGCGAGCCTGCTCGGGAGTCGAGTACTCGCTCTGGTGCGCGGTGTAGTACTGCTGCATCTCCTGCTGCGTAGGCTGCGGAACGCCGCCGGGAATGTCGTTGGGCGTGAAGGCGAAGTAGGTGACCTTGCGCTCTTCAGGGAAGGCAGTCGCGTAGCGCGCTGCGTTCTTCTTGAAGAAGTTTTCGAGGTCGCTGTCAGAGGGATTGATGCCCTTGCGGATGTCGTCGGCGGAGATGACTGCGTAGTCGAACTTGATCTTGATGGCGTCTTTGCGATAGGTGTCGCGCACTTCCTGGTCGCTGACGGTGACGCCGGCGGTGATCAGGGCCTCAAGACGCCGCACCGTGATGTCGCGGCGCACGTCGTCTTCAAACTCGGGAACAGAGAGGTTGAAGCGGGTGGCGATGAGGCTCGCGTATTGATCCTTGCCGATGAACTTGCCATTGGGGTAGAGGACCTGACCGGGTGCGCCGGTCTGCAGGTAAGTTGAGACGTCACTCTCGGTGGCGCGGACGCCGAGCTTCTCGGCTTCGTCGAGCAGCACCTGCTCCTGGACCATCTGCTGGCCGACGCGCTGCTCGAAGAGCCCGAGGATCATGGGATTGTCCGGGTAGCGCTGCTGCGCCAACTGCTGGCGGGCCATCTTCTCGACGCGCTGCTGGCTGACGGTGTCGCCGGCAGAGAGGAAGCGGCTGTACCAGTGCGGATAGATGACGGCATACGTATCGGCGGTGGCGGCACCCTGGCCTGTGAGGCCGGGGATCAGATAGACGACCATGCCGACGGAAACGACGCCGATGATGACGACGAAGACAGCCTTAACCAGGCGATTGTCCTTGCTTTGCAGGAAACGAATCATGGATGGACTTAAACCTTCAATTCTTTACGCCTTCGGCCCGGAAAATGGGCGCAGGTGTGGCGAGGCGGTTTGTTGTCATTATAGACGGTTGAGGAGGCGCATTTGAGATGCAGGGCGCTGAAGGCCGGCGCTAAAGAGACCGGAGCCGGGCAGACTGGAGGCGGGTTAGTCGCGGGCGAAGAGGCAGCGCAGCCCTACGCCAAGGACCAGCATGGCGGAGCTGAGAAGAAGCAGGGTGTTGGGCTCGGGAACGGTGCTGCCCAGGGTGGTCATCTCGATGTTGTCGAGCAGAAAGGACGGACCGGTTCCGGTGCCCCTCGATTTGACCTGAATCGCGCTCAACGAGTCGTCATAGTAGCCGTAGTAGGAGGGCGACGTCCCGAACCCGATGACGTAGGCGTCAAAACGCTGGTCGCCGAGGAAGGCTTGGATCAGATACGGTGTGTCGCCGGCGCCGGCCTGCAGATTTGCGTTGCTTTGCGGATCTGAGAATGAAATCTCGATGGGATTGACGTAGGTTGCCGACGCAGAGAAGTCGAGGTCGCGCACATCGGTGGTGAAGGATGGTCCGGGTTCGAGGGAGAACGACTCGTTTGCGTTCCCAGAGATTCCTTCGAGGACGTCGGCGCGGGCCGCGGAGGTCAGGAGCAGGATGGCGGAAAGAGTGGCGGCGAGGAGGGCCGTGCGGACCAAGGAACGCGAGGTCAAATGCCGGACATTCAGTGCGATAGCCGACATTGGACCTCCCTCTTTCTGGAGCCAAATGTGTCCCAGAGTAGACAGTCAGTCTCACACGGAGATTCCTGACTGGCAAGAGCTATTTTGGTTAAAACTTGAGAGTGCTTAATGGATTTAGCACTCTAAGTCTATCATTTTAAGAGGGGTTTCGAGGGGAGAGGAATATGCGCGGGGCGTGGAAAACTCCACGCCCCGTTTTGAGGTCTCAGCGCCAGTAGTAGGCACCGCCCACGACGTAGTACGGCCGGTAGTAGACGGGCGGGTAGCCGTAGGGGTAGGGCGCATAGGCAGCGCCGTACGGTCCCCGGCGATAGAGATTCGGTCCGCCCTGGTAGAGTCCCTGGGCGAGCCGGGCTGCTTCCTGCGGGTCAACCGGGTCGACGGTGACGGGGTTGGCCAGATGGAAGGTGACGAGGGCTTCGGCCGGAATCCAGGCACGGGGACCGGGTGAGGCTGCGGAGGCTGCGGTGCCCGCTGCAACGCCCGCGCCGGCTCCGACTGCGCATCCGACGCCACGGCCTACAGCGCAGCCGATGATGGTGCCGATGACGCCGCCGCCAATGGCGTTGCCGACGGTCCGGTCAGCCTTGTTGGGGCCTCTCACCTTGAACTGGTCGGAGGCAAGCTCGTAGCTATGGCCGCCGAGATCAAGCGAGGTCAGATTGAGAGCCAGCACTGGGCTGCCGCCCAGGTCGCCCGCATTCTTGCTTTCCGAGACCACCCCGTGAACTGTTGCGCCCTTGGGAATGGCGAGGACACCGTTGACGGCCACATCGCGAATGACCGTGAACTGGACCGGCGTTCCGTCTTTGGCGCGCTTGTTATCGAGCGACTCGCTGGTGCGGAGCTGAATCAGGGTTCCCTGGGGGATGGTTACAGGGCCGTTCGCCGGACGGTAGCTCGGCATCGGGGGCTGCGGTGGCTGGTTGTATCCGTAGGCCGGACGCGGGGGCGGGTACTGCCCCTGCGGCGGATAGTTCGGATATTGACCCTGCTGTTGTCCCGGATAGGGAGCCTGGCCGGGCTGGGGATATTGCCCCTGGTTGGGATACTGGCCCTGGTTGGGATAAGGAACCTGGCTGTTGTTCGGGTACTGGTTGGGATTCTGGCCGGGGTAGGGGGCTTGGTTTCCCTGGCCGTTGTCGACGGGCGGGGGAACGGGCGCCATGGAGTCATCGGGCTGCTGATTGTCGGCAATCTGCTGGCTCTGGTCCGCGGTTGCTTGCGCATCCTGCGCATCCTGGGGGTTGCCGATCTTGAGATTATTGTGAACCTTGGTGACGCCTTGAACGTGGCTCGCGATCGACTCTGCCAGGTTTTTCGAAGCCTGGGTCGAAACCGTGCCTGAGAGGGTCACTTCACTCTGAATGGTGGCAGCGGTGATGAGATCATTTTTGAGGGCGTCGGAGGCATCGAGCGAGTGGACAACATCCATCTCGATCTGGCCGTCGGTGCGCTGGCCGGAAGCAGCAGGCTGGTTCGGGTCCTGACTCGGGTTCTGGCTGGGATTTTGGCCCGCGTCCTGTGCGATGGCCATTGCGCCGCCTAGGACGACGAGCGCGGCTGTAGCCAGCGCTCTTGTCCAGAAGGACTGGAGAACGAATGCTTTAAGGAAGAGCTGTTTCATTTGTAACCTTCTCCTCTGCCTGAGGTTCTGCACGGGCTCTGCCACAAGCTCAGTCGGATAGACGAGCTTTTGGCCGGGCCGTCAACTTTTAAAACACGGGACGCAGCGAAAAGTTCCGCACCCGTAACGTTGGATGCGCCGGCGGCGGGGCCGACTCGCGCTTGCGCGCCTTGAGGTGAACGGGACACCGTTACGAAACTCCCTGCGCAGAACTCGTCAAACACGGCCTAGGCATCAATGGAAGAAATGCCGGACAACACGATAGGCTTGCGGTCGGGAAACTCAACGACAAGGGATAGCTTGCCGCCCATCGCCTCGATTGAGCGGCGCAGGGTCGAGATGTGCATGTCGGTCCGCTTCTCGATTTCGGAGATCTGCTTCTGCGCAACGCCGAGGTTTTTTGCCAGGCGGTCCTGAGTCATGGCGCGGGCACGACGGAGTTCCTGCAGCGTCATTTCCTCGGCGATCAGGGCCGCGGCGCGCTTCTCGATTTTGTGGCGGCGGCTGGCCGGCAGGCTCTTGACAAGATCGTTGACGTTCCGGGCCATGGTTACTTCCCTTCTTTTTTGATTCGGCCAAGATGCGCGCCGAACCGCAGGTCGGCCTTGCGGATCAGTTCGCGATAGAACCGCTTCTCGCCGGCTCCCGATTTGTCGCCTGCGACGAGCAGGATCGCTCTGCGTTTCGGGTCGAAAGCGAATGCCACTCGCCAAACACCGTCCATGGCGTTGAAGCGCATCTCCTTCATGTTCGCGTGCCGGGAATCCTTCAGCGTGTCGACCCGCGGGCGTCCAAGATTCGGGCCGAACTGCTGGAGGAGGCCCGTCAGCGCCAGAATCTCGTCCTGGACGTCTTTTTCCAGGGCTAGGAATTCCGGCTCAAACTCGTCCGCAAGCAGGACCGTCCATAGCACTTTTAAAATACCCTCGAACGGATATACTGTCAAGAGTATATCCGGGCTATCGCGTGTCGAGTGCGTCGACTCGCGAGGATCGATCCAGACAACTAGCGAAGCGCCTCATCAAAGGCTGCGGCCAGCGTTTCCAGGCCCTCGGCGACGTTCTTGCCGAGGTGGACACGCAGAGCGCGGCGACCACGGGATTGGAGCACCGCGAGGTCTCCGGCGGCCTGTGCGGCGATGACGACACCGAAGCTGTATTTCTGTCCCGGGATGTCGAGGTCGCGGTCGGTTTCGGAGGTGATCTGGACGAAGACGCCGGTGTTGGGGCCGCCCTTATAGTCCTGTCCGGTGGAGTGAAGGAAGCGCGGACCGAAGCCAAGGCAGGTGGCGACTTTTTTGGCGTCGCGCACCTTGTGGCGAAAGCCCTGAATGATCTCTTCGTTGCGGTGGAACATGGGCAGATAGGCCAACGTGGCGAAGTAGTCGGAGGGTTTGATCTGGGCGAGGTGGGCGCGCAGATAGCCGGCGAGGGTCTGCGCAGTCGCGGTCGATTTCAACTTGGCGGCGTAGTCGCCGTCGGCGTAAATGCCTATGCCCTGGTCAACCAGGATCGGGGTGCTGGTCTTGAGCTTGCCGGTCTTGTCGTATTCGTCCATGAGGGCGCGGGTCTCGATTTTGGCGGCCTCGACATCGGGCTGGTTGAAGGGATTGATGCCGATGACAGAGCCGGCAACGGCTGTCGCGATCTCCCAGGAGAAGAACTGGCCGAAGATTTCGTAGAGGTCTTCGATGACGATGGTGACGACGGGGTGGCCGGCAGCCTCGAGTGCGGCGACTTTGGCGTCGAGGCTGGAGTCGGCCGTGACCCTGAGCTTGATGTAAGCGAAGATGCGGTCGTTGGAGTAGACGTCGGGTGCGCCAATGGCTTCGCGATCGATGGGCGTGATGCCCTTGCCGATCTTGCCGGTCGATTCCGCGATGAGTTGCTCAAGCCATGCGCCGAGATCGTAGATCTCCGGCGAAGTAAAGATCGTGATCTTGTCGCGGCCGGCGTTGGCCGCGGTGCCGAGGAGCAGGCCGAGCTGAACGGCGGGATTGGAGGAGAGCGTCAGCTTGGACGAGGCGACGGCGTTCGAGGCCTCTTCAAGCAGCCTGCCGGTGTTGAGGCCTGCGACGGTCGCCGGGACTACGCCGAAGTCGGAGAGAGCGGAGTAGCGGCCGCCGATGGCGGGATCGCCATAGAAGATGTAGCGGAACTTGTCGTCTTTGGCGACCTGCTCCATTTTGGAGCCGGGATCGGTGATAGCGATGAAGTGGCTGCCCACTTCTTCGTCGCCGACGGCATCTTTGACCTGCTCAAAAAAGTACTGCTTGAGGATGTTGGGCTCGAGCGTGGATCCGGATTTGCTGGAGACGATGACCATCGTGTCGGCGGGGTTGAGCTCGTTGCGTACTTCCCAGATGTACTCCGGACTGGTGGAGTCGATGATGCGCAGCGCGGGGAAGCCTTCCTGATCGCCAAAGGTTTTTGCGAGGACTTCAGGGCAGAGGCTTGAGCCGCCCATGCCGACGAGCAGGACGGTTTCGAAGTCGGCGGATTTGATCTCGCCGCCGAGGGAGGCGAAGTCGGCGAGGTCCTTTTGCTGGCGCTCGACGATGTCGATCCAGCCCATCCACTTCTCTTCCCCATCCTGGGTCCAGAGGGTGGGATCTTTCTTCCAGAAGCGATCGATTTTGTTGTTCTTCTGCCAATCGGCGGACGCCTGATCGTAGGCGCCGCGTAGATCTTGCGAGACTGCAATTCGGAAACTCATATCGCCTTAAATTGTGCCTGATGGAATTGGGTTGGAACACAAATATTGATGCAGGCTGGGGTGAGCCGGTGTTGAAAATTCAAAGAACGGGCAAGAATTCTTGGCGGGCGAGTGGTGATGCGATGCCATGGAGGATGCCCAGGATTTCTTCTGCTGACTTGCTGACTTGCTACTCCGCGAAGCGGCGCTAACTTGCTGTTTGTTAAACCGGCTTTGCCTAAGCCTTCCATCACTTCCGGTGATAGCACCCAGCTCTCACGCAGACACTAAGCCAGTACCCTTTAGATTGCGCGGGTTAGGAGGCGGCGCTGGGCAGGCGCTCGCGGTAGCGGAGAAGCAGAGGGGCCAGATGCCGCGCCTCCCAGTAACGGGGTGCGTAGATTTTGGGTTGCGACACGCTGCGCCACAGCCAGCCAAGGCCGGCGTGGTCGACCCAAACCGGGATGCGCACCTGGTCACCAGAGAGAAAGGCGATGGCTGCGCCGATGCAATGGATGGCCGGCGTTGAGGCGAGGCTTTGTTTCAAATACAGGCCGAGCCGCTCTTGCGTGCCGCCCCCAAGGCCAAGTACGACGTGGGTGGGTTTTCGGTCGTTGATGCGGCGAATCAGTTCCGGGTCATCGATGATGGGGCCATACATGGGGGCGATGTAGACATCCTCGTCCGCGAGCTGAACGCCGTTGGCGGCAAGCCACTCTACATTGCGTTGCGCTGAGGCGGGCGTGGGCATCACCCAGAACGTAGCGCCGGGGCCGCGAAACTCCTGGCGCTCGAGGAGTGCACGGAGATAGCGCAGGCCGGAGAGTTTGGGGATGCGGTCACGTTGGATGAGGTTCCAGAGCAGGACCATGAGCGCGCTGTCGGCGATGGCGAAGTCGGCGCCGAGAAGGGCGTCGCGGTAGCGCTTGTCGTGGGCGAGATTTTTAAGGGCGGGAGCAGCAGGAACAACGACCAGGCCGCCGGTGGCTGTGATCTGATCGATCGCGTCGCGGGCGGAGCCAACAAAGAATCGAATGCCCAGAATCTGCTGGAAGCGGACTTTCTGCTTCGTCATGCGTGCTCCTGAAGAAGATCGGGAGGAATCATACGGCTGCTCGCCGAACTCCCGCTTACTTGGATGCAACTCCGGCAAGCATTTGCTGCTCGACCCAGGCCATGGTCTTTTCCATGCCGTCGCGGAGACGGATGGAGGGCTCCCAGCCCAGGTATTTTTCGATGAGCGTGTTGTCGCTGTTGCGGCCGTTCACGCCTTTGGGCGCGCTGAGGTTGTAATTCCGCTTCAGCTTGACGCCGGCGATCTGTTCGGCGATGTCGACCAGTTGGTTGATGGTGACCAGCTCGCTGGAACCGAGATTGATCGGCTCGAGGATGTCGCTCTCGTAGATTTCGCACACGCCCTTGGTGCAGTCATCGATGTACATGAAGCTTCGGGTTTGATGACCGTCGCCCCAGATCTCGATCTCGTGCTTGCCGGTGTGCTTGGCCTCGAGAACCTTGCGGCTGACGGCTGCGGGAGCTTTCTCGCGCCCGCCGGTCCAGGTGCCGAGGGGCCCGTAGACATTGTGGAAGCGGGCGATGCGCGTCTCAAGGCCGTAGTCCTCGCGGAAGTGGCGGCACATGCGCTCGGTGAAGAGCTTTTCCCAGCCGTAGCCGTCTTCGGGGAGGGCGGGGTAGGCGTCCTCTTCTTTGAGTGCGACGACTTCAGGATTCTTCTGCTTGTCAGCGTTGTAGACACAGGCGGAGGAGGAATAGAAGAGGCGTTTCACGCCGGCATCGCGCGCCGCGACCAGCATGTGGGTGCTGGTGAGAACGCTGAGCATGCAGAGGGCCTTGTTGTTTTCAATAAAGCCCATGCCGCCCATGTCGGCAGCGAGCTGAAAGACGCCTTCCATGCCTTCGGCGGCCTGGAGACAATTGTCCCGAAGTTGCAGGTCGAGGACCAGGTTCTCAGCGCTCGGATTTTTCTGGTACCACTCATCGAAAGGCTTAATGTCGACGGCGCGCACGCTGGCCGCGCCTTTTTCATGGAGTGTGTTGACCAGGTGGCCGCCGATAAAGCCACCGGCTCCGCAGACTAAGACGTGAGCACCACGGATTCCCATTCAGAACTTTCCCCTTGCAAGGTGAAGATGTCGCCTGGCCGCACAGGGCTGCTTGCGGAAACGAAGATAGGTACGATTCGCTTGAGAGAGTTCTCCGCCGTGCAAGAGCGCGGGAAGCTCTTCATGGCCTCGCCCCTCGCAACCAGTATTTCACACACCGAATGACGCCGGAGCAAGCCGGGGCCCTTCGTAACGGGGTGCCGCCAAACAGGGGATGCATCCATGAATGGGCCGTGCCGTAAATCGCGCCCAGGATAAAGGCTCAAAGTTCATGGCTCTGCGGGCCGCAATCAGCAATGCCCGGCTATTGTTGTTCCCGCTGGATGCCGTGCTTCCGGAAGGGAGTGAAGTTGTAGGTCGCGCCGAGGGAAAAGCCGCTGGGGTTCAGGGGATTCGGATGACCGAGAAAGTGCGGCCAGAACTGGTACTCATAATCGGCTCGGATCGCCACCCGTGTCCATTCGACGAAGTTCGCGCCGCCACCCACCGCGTAGATGGTACGCGTGTCATGGGTATAGGGTGTGCCATCGGGACGAAGAGCGTTGCTGGGAAAATCCATGCTTCCGAATCCGGGCAGGAATTTGCCGTAGGGGTTGATTCTGTTCCAATGCCGCCAGGTGTAAATCACACCGGCTGCCGCTGTGTCATGCCGCATGCTGGCGTTGTTGCCTGGATAGCTGGTGGTCAGCTCTTTGGGTCCACCCCAGCTCAAGTCTTGCAGTTCGACTTCGACACCCAGACCGTTCAGTCTGCGCGGCAGCGAATAGAAATTCCAGTCGATCCAGCCGGTCTCTCCGAACATGGTGCGGCGATGCCCGTAATAGTCGAAACCCCAATCCAGACGGTAGTCGGCAAGACCGGCGCCGACGACCAGAGGAAATTTGCCCTCGTATCCGCTCGGCTTGACTTGAGAAAACATGGGGACAGCCGCGAATAGAAATAATGCTGCAAAAAATATTCTAAGAGCCTGGCGTAATTGCATACTGCTTTCTCCTTCAAACTGTGGGGGATAAACCTTGCATGGACAACACCCCGTGGGGCCAAGTGTACATGCGCTGGTTTGAAATTCAAGGCCCGGAGACTGCATTGAAAAAACTTTGGTGCCTAACCTTACACTCCAATTTTGGTATTGCACGATTGGATGCTTTGTGCGCTAGTAAAGCAGCCCGTTGGATTCATCTTCGATCTGTTCGATCCACGACCTTAGTCGTTCAACACGAGGCGCGGCGAAAAGTCGCGAAGTTGTGAGATTCAACTTGGACGGCAGCTCATCGACTGCCTTTTTTAATACCGGTAAGACGGATGAATAAGTAGGGTACCGCGTATCTCTTCCTACTTTGACGAGAGCGCGTATGGCTCCGATAGCACCTAATTGCTCCAGAATGTCAGCGTCGTGCAAGAGGACCGCTTCAATCTCGATGGGTGTGTCGTGTGGCTGATGGGTGGCGATGGCTGCGGCAACGCTATCGAGCTTGGCGGTGGGAAATCCCCAACCGGCAAGAAGTGTGCGCGAGTGCTCGAGGGTGTAGGGAATGTGATTCCAGCGCGCGAGTTCGAGCGGATCGCTGGGACGGTGTCCGAGAAAGACGCCGAGGTCGTGCATCCATGCGGCTGCAAAGACCACGTCGTCGTCATAGACGAGCCCCTCGGCTATGCGCACGGCGAGAGCGTAAAGACGCGGCTGATGGCCGAACTTGTCTTGCGGCTGCGCTTCTTTGCGAATGTAGTTTCTTACGGATTCGCGCCAGTCTGCCGTCATGGAAAGCCGCTTCGCCTTTCGGGGCATTCGATTCCGGATCAATCCTGATCCGATCCATGGTGTGCGTCAAAACGGTGTGCGTCAAAACTCGATTTCAATCTAGCAGACATTCAGCGCCGGACCGTAGTGCCGAAAGGACAATGCCTACTTTGCCTGGAGGTCGATGCAGGCACAGTGTTCCTTCTTTCATTGACGAGGAAGATCAACATCCAGTCAAAAAGCACTTTGGTCATCTCGATTCATTGCCCGATGATGGCAGGAGCAGATAGCCTAAAGAGACGCACCGCGTTCGTGCGCCCATCTCAAAAGATCCTCGAAAGAGATTGAACCAAGCATGTCAAAGCCAGTTTCCATCTGTGTGATCGGGTCAGGATATGTCGGACTCGTTGCGGCGGTGTGTTTTGCAGAGATCGGCCACAAGGTCATCTGTGTCGACAATGACGAAGCCCGGGTGAAGATGCTTCGCAAGGGCGGAGTTCCCATCTTCGAGGACCAACTGCCGGAGTTGCTGGCGAAACACCGGGACCATGGGGTCGAATTCGCAACCGATCTTGGGCACGCCGTGGAACAGAGCGAGGCAATCTTCATCGCGGTAGGCACGCCGCAGGGCGATACGGGCGCGGCGGATTTGTCGTACGTGGAGGCCGTGGTTTCAGAGATTGCGCGGGGCATTTCAGGCTACAAGGTGATCGTTGAGAAGAGCACGGTGCCGGTGTACACGAATGAATGGATCGGGCGGGTTCTGCATCGGCACGGCGTGAACCCGAGCAGCTTTGACATTGTTTCGAATCCTGAGTTTCTCCGCGAAGGCACTGCGATTCTTGATTTCCTTCATCCTGATCGCATCGTGGTGGGTGCGGGCAGCGAGCAGGCGGCGGAGTTGCTGGGACGGATCTACGAGCCGCTGACCAGCGGCAGCTATTACAAGCAGCCAGGCGCGATGGCTGGACCATGCAATCCAGACAAACCAGCCAGGATCCTGGTGACGTCGGCGCAGAGCGCGGAGATCATCAAGCACGCATCGAATGCCTTTCTGGCGCTGAAAATCTCGTTCATCAACGCGGTTGCGAATCTTGCCGAAGCAGTGGATGCGGATATTGAAGATATCGCGGCCGGCATCGGACTCGACAGCCGCATCGGGAACCGTTTTCTGAAGGCAGGGCTTGGATACGGCGGCTCGTGTTTCCCTAAGGATGTGGCGGCATTCCACTGGGTGGCGCAGCAGCATGGTGTGAACTTCCAGTTGTTGCAGGAAATTTCAAAAATCAACGAGAGACAGCGGGATATTTTCTTTAACAAGGTGCTTTCGGCACTGTGGACATTGCGCGGCAAGCGGCTTGTAGCGCTGGGGCTGGCCTTTAAGGGGGACACGGACGACATTCGGGAGTCTCCCGCGATTGAAGTGATTCGTAAACTGCTTGAGGCGGGAGCAACGGTGACGGCTTATGACCCGGCTGCGATGGATCGCGCCAAGGCAGTGTTGCCGCCTTCTGAAAAAATGCGCTATGCGAACGACCCATATGAAGCATCTAAGGACGCAGACGCTGTGTTGATTTTGACTGACTGGAAAGAATTTGGCCGTTTAGATCTCGTTCGACTGAATCAACAGGTGCGGTTCCCGATCATGATTGATGGACGCAATCTGTATAAGCCCGGATTCATGCTGGAACACGGCTTTACCTATGTGAGTGTAGGCAGGCCGGCGAGTTATCAAGCGCAGCAGGGGAAACCGAGGGGCGTGGTATCTTGATTTACGTTCCATCGGCCCTTAAATCATCGAAAGACGAGCCTGCTCAATATATTGGAAGCTCTCAAACCTGGAGCCGTGTTTTCATGCGAATTCTTATAACAGGCGCGGCCGGATTTCTCGGCTCGCATCTTACAGATCGGCTCCTGGATGAAGGTCATTCGGTGATCGGGATCGACAATCTTGCGACCAGCGATCGCGAGAATCTGGCTCACCTGGCAAACCACCCGCGCTTTGAGTTTGAGCAGAGAGATATCTGCCTGCCGTTTGATTCCGGTCCGGTTGACTATGTGTTCAATATGGCGTCGCCGGCGAGCCCTCCGGAGTACATGCGCCTTGCAATTGAGACCTTGCGCGTGGGGTCAGTGGGAACAGAGAACGCCCTGCAGATTGCGGAGCGGCACAACGCAGGATTTCTACATGCGTCGACGTCGGAGTGCTATGGCGATCCGAGCGTGCATCCGCAGACTGAAGACTATTGGGGCAATGTGAATCCTGTGGGTCCGCGATCGGTTTATGACGAGGCGAAGCGCTACGCGGAGGCGCTCACGATGGCCTACCATCGCTCGCGCGGCGTGAAAACGCACCTGGTGCGCATCTTTAATACATATGGGCCGCGGCTGCACCCGAGCGACGGGCGCGTGATTTCGAATTTCATGATTCAAGCGCTGCGCGGGGAGCCGCTGACCATTTATGGAGACGGCAGCCAGACGCGCAGCTTTTGCTACGTGGATGATCTGATCGACGGAATCGTGCGGCTGTCCAAGTCGGATGAGCGTATGCCAGTGAACATCGGAAACCCCGGAGAGTTCACGATTCTTGAGTGCGCCCAGGCAGTGCTCGAGGCCACCGGATCGAAGAGCGAATTGCGCTTTATGGAGCTACCGCAGGACGATCCGACGCGGCGCTGCCCGGACATCACCCGGGCGCGGACGCTGCTGGGGTGGGAGCCTAAGGTTTCTCTTCAGCAGGGGCTGGCAAAGTCGCTCGAGTTCTTCAAGAGCAAGGTCGAGAACCAGATGGTGTAAGTCCCACCCATCCATGATGAAGCCGAGGATGGATGGGGCACCCCATCAACCTCGGAATCTGAACAAGAGTCCGCTCCCGACTCCCCAGTTGTCCACCTTGCCTTGGCGTGTGTAGAGTTCTATCGACGGTGAATCTCCGCCGCCTGGAGCGCCAAATTCTTTCAGTGCCAAAGCGATTTTCTTCACGGCTGCGCAGCTTTTGGATCGGATTCGCCGTCCATCAGGCAGAGCCAATTGAAGCGGGGTGGGTGGAATGCGCAGGCTGATCTTGCTTTTGCTCGTGGCAACGGTGGCTTTTCCCGCCGCTGCGGCAAGGCGCATGACCGTGCTTCAGTTGGAGAAGGCGCTCTCGTCGGACTTCGCGGATCACCGACCCGACGCGGAAATCGCCCGCAAACTGGGCGAAGTGGAGATGACGGAGCGTCTGACCGAGATCACGCTGGGCAAGTTTGCGAAGAGCCTCCCGTTGGGGCCGCGCACCGCTCTGGCGCTGCAACTGCTGGCCGACGAATCCTCGTTTCTCGATCCTCCCCAAGACGAGCTTCCGGCGACGGGTAATCCCGACGCGGAGACCCAGCAGCGGATGATGGATGCGGCCCGGGGATACGTGGTCGAGATCGCACCCCGGCTGCCGAACTTTTTTGTCACGCGCAGCACCAACCGCTTCGACGACAGCCCGGTAGCCCTGAATCCTGGCGACTGGCCGGTGCGGGCGGGAGCAAAGATTGTATACGCGAACCCTGAAAAGTTCGGAGGCAAAAAAATGGCAGAGTGGTAAGCCGCTACAGACTTCGATTCTCTGCCAGAACAGAAGTGCAAAGCGCCAGATGGGAGGAAGAAAAATGCCAACGGGTATAGGTAAGAACGAACTCGTGCACATCAATCAGTTTGCGGTTTAAAGGTGAGCCGGCACGGGTTTTGAAGGAAGCAGCAACAAAGGCCCGTTCGAGTGTGGAAACTGAAGTTGTTACGAAATGGCTAGTTTTTTTTTTTTTTTTTTTTTTCGTTTCAGTTCATCTTGCTCCAATAAGGTGTTTTTGACACAACAACCGTCTGCTTTGAGCAAAACAAATCCGTACACATCCTTCAAAAGACACAACTAACTCAAACTCGAGATCGCGGTCCGCCCCTCCGCTATAACTTCTTTGTCTTCTTCATTTTAGACCCGCCAGAATTGTCTTGCAATTGCCAGTACTTTATGGTATACTCCCTGTGGGAATTATCAAATGCTTGCAAGGAAAGGACATGCACCGCGAAACTCCAATCCGGCGCTCGCTCTTCCTGAGCAGCCTCCCACGAGGCAGGGGAAATTCTAATCGGTACACCGTGCGAATAGAATTCCCCGTAAGTTAGAAAACAAAGGGCCGCGAGGTTTTGATGGATTCAACCACCTTCTTCAACCCTCGCTGCCATTTCCAGCAATTCGTCGCCATGTTATAACCTTCG